>NZ_JBIBRG010000002.1:205668-676727 GCF_043076215.1 Streptomyces sp. NPDC016640 | reverse complement strand
GCCGGGGGCGGGGGGGGGGGGGTGGGGGGGGGGGGGGGGCCACCGGGGGGGGGGGGGGGGGCGGGGGGGCGGGGGGGGGGGCGCGGGCCCGGGGGGCACGACGGCGAACACCCGGCGACGAACACACGAACCCCCCGTGACGCTCCCGTCACACTTCAGGCGTACGCTGTATGGCTGTCACCGGCCACTCCTGCCGTTCCCCCGCGCCATCGCGGCACGGTCTGGCCCATGGGGGATCACGGGGAGTTCGGGTGGAGAGTGTGGGGTGGCTTGTCGGCAGCCCGTGGATCTACGCGGTGGTGGCCCTCTCGGTCCTGCTCGACGTGTTCCTCCCGGTCCTGCCCAGCGGAGTGCTGGTGATCACGGCGGCCACGGCGGCCGCCGCCGGCACGGCGACCGGCGTGCCCGACATCCTGGTGCTCACGCTCTGCGCCGCCACCGCCTCCGTCCTGGGCGACCTGGTGGCCTACCGCCTCGCCTGGCGCGGCGGCGCCCGCCTGGACCGGGCGCTCGCCCATTCCCGGCGGCTGAGGAGCGGGCAGGAACGTCTCGGCGCGGCGCTGGTCCGGGGCGGCGGCGCCCTGGTCGTACTGGCCCGTTTCGCACCGGCCGGCCGCTCGGTGGTCTCCCTCGGCGCCGGCGCCGCCCACCGCCGCGCCCGCGACTTCCTCCCCTGGTCCGCCGTGGCCGGGCTGTCCTGGGCCGCGTACAGCGTGGCCCTCGGCTACTTCGGCGCCCACTGGCTGGGCGCGACCTGGCTGGCGACGGCGGTGTCGGTGGGCGCGCTGTTCGCTGCGGGAGCGGGCGCGGGCTTCCTGATGCGGCGGCGACCGCGGGCCTCGGGGGCCTCGTAAGGCCCCGGGCCCTCCCGGTCCCTATCCCGCGGCCCGGCGGGGGACCGCGCCCCGCACCTCCAGACCGTCCAGCAGTTCGGCGGTGGCGTCGGCGATCGCGTCCACGGCCCGGTCGAAGACCTCCCGGTTGTGGGCGGCGGGCGCCCGGAAGCCGGACACCTTCCTCACGTACTGCAGGGCGGCGGCCCGGATGTCCTCCTCCGTGGCCTCCTCGGGCAGCACGGGCGGACGCAGGGTCTTGATACTCCGGCACATGCCCCCAGTGTGACGCGCGGGGTGCGTGACGACCACGGAACCGGCGGCTGCGATGATCCCGGCAGGCGGCCACCGTCCAGTGGCCGGCCCAGGAGAGGGAGTCATCATGGCGAACGATCTCACCGTGGCCGTCCTCGGTCCCGGCGGCGTGGGCGGACTGCTCGCCGCGCTGCTGTCCCGCGCCGGCCACCGGGTGATCTGCCTGGCGGGCGACGAGACGGTGAGGACGCTGCGCGAGAGGGGCGTCCGGGTCCGCAGCGGGCGGTTCGGCGACTTCACGGCCCGCGTCGAGGCCGACACCGAACTGCGGGAGCCCGTCGACGCCTGCCTGATCGCCGTGAAGCACACCGCTCTCGACGCCTCCCTGGCCCGCGTCCCCGCGGCGGCCGCGGGTGACGGCCTCGTCGTCCCGTTCCTGAACGGCGTCGAGCACCCGGCCGCGCTGCGGGCCCGCTTCCGGCCCGACCGGGTGGCCCCCGCCATGATCCGCGTCGAGTCGACCCGCGTCGCGCCGGGTGTCGTCGAGCACGGCAGCCCGTTCGCGGAGATCGACCTCACCGGTGATCCCGTGCCCAGGGCCCGCCTGGACGCCCTGGCCGCCGCGTTCGAGGCGGCCGGCCCGTCGGCCGGGGTCCTGGACGACGAGACGGCGGCGCTGTGGGCCAAGCTGTCGTTCCTGGCCCCGATGGCCCTGCTGACCACGCGGTACGGCGTTCCCCTGGGGGTCGTGCGCACCACCCACCGCGAGGAGCTGACGGCCCTGGTGACGGAGACGGCGGCGATCAGCCGCGCGTGCGGCGGTCCCGGGGACCCGGCACGGGCGCTCGCCCGCTACGACACCTTCCCGCCGCGGATGAAGTCGTCGATGCAGCGCGACGCGGAGGCCGGCCGCCCCCTGGAACTGGACGCCATCGGCGGCGCGTTGCTGCGTGCCGCCGGGCGCCACGGCGTACCGGCTCCCGTAACGGCGGGCGTGGTCCGGGAGTTGGCCGGCACGACCGCGTGACGGACTCCGCTCGCCCGTCCCCGACGGCACTGCGGCGCGGACGGGCGAGGACGCACGACACCCGGTGGCCGGACGCCCGAGCGACTCGCCACCCAAAATCGAACAGGCGTATCATTGTGCTGTGTCTGCGACCTATGATTTTCCGAGTGACCTCCTCGCCGGTCAGGAGGAACTGCATCAGGTCCGGGCCGAGCTGTCGGCCCTGCTGAAGCGGCTCCCCTGGTCGGTCGTACCCCTCGACGGCTTCAGCGACGAGGGCGGCTGGCGCAAGATCGAGCGTCCTGCCTCGCCCGGCTGGTCGGACGAGGAGCAGGCCGAGGTCGAGAAGCTGCGACGGCGCGAGCACGAGCTCGCGGTGTTCGTCAGCACCCACCGCTACTGGGCCGAACTCACCGGCTCCGACCGGATGCGCGCCCGCTCCCGGCTGAAGCACGTCCACCAGGAGGTGCCGAGCGGCACGGGGCAGCCCGCGTAGGGCGACGGCGGGCCCGCGCGGGGCGACGGGGGCGGGGCGAGGCAGGGCAGGGCAGGGACAACGACGAGGGCCCCCGGAGAATCACTCCGGGGGCCCTGGGCCGCGGTGGGCGCGGACGGTTTCGAACCGCCGACATCCTGCTTGTAAGGCAGGCGCTCTACCCCTGAGCTACGCACCCGGGACCCGGGTCGTGCGCCCCAGGTCGAGTCGACAGCCTACATGGCCCGGCCCGCGGTCCGGCAAACGCGTACCGGGGGTTGTCCCCACCCCGGATCCGGTGGCCGCCCGGATCCCCCGCCGAGCCCCCGGTCCGTACGGTCGAGGAGCGCTCGGACACCACCGGCGAGCGCCGGCGTCCGTCCCAGAGCGCCACCGTCCGTCCCAGGGGGAGACCGTCATGGCCCGCACCACCCGTACCGCCCGCATCATCGGCTCCGCACGTACGGTGCGGACGCACGCCCTCGTCCTGGCCGGGGCCGGCGTGGTGCTCGTCGCCGGACTGACCGCCTGCGGGGCGTCGGCCGCCGCCGACGACGACCCCGACCGCCGCGCCTTCGACCTGCCCGGCACCACCCTCACCATCGACTCCGACGACTCCTCCCTCGAGATCGTGGCCGCGCGGGGGAATCCCCCGGGCAGGATCGAGGTCACCCGGTGGTTCCAGGGCACGGTCGCCATCGGCGAGGACCCCGAGGTCACCTGGTCCATGGACGGCGACCGGCTGGTGCTGCGGGAGAAGTGCTCCGGTGTCGTCGCCGACTGCTCCACCAAGCACCGCATCGAGGTGCCCCGCGGGGTCGCCGTCGAGGTCGAGGAGAAGGACGGCAGCGTGCGGGCCCGGGGGTTCCGCGACGCGCTGAGCATCCGCACGACGGATGGCTCGGTGCATGTCACGGACACCACCGGCCCCCTGGAGCTGCGCACCGGGGACGGGTCCGTGCGCGCGGAGGTCTCCTCCCGCACGGTGCGCACCCACACCGGCGACGGCTCGGTCCGCCTCGAACTCGGCGCCGTACCCGACCTGGTGGACTCCCGCAGCGGCGACGGTTCCCTGACCATCGAGCTGCCCCGGGCCTCCTACCGGGTGGACACCGGGACCGGGGACGGCGCCGAGGACGTGTCCGTGCCCCGCGACGACTCCAGCCCCCACGTGGTGACCGCCCGCACCGGCGACGGCAAACTCACCGTCCGCACGGCGAACTGACCGACCCGTGTGTTCGTCCTTCACCGGTGGGAGAATGGCACCGGGCAGGGCGAACGACAGTACGGGAGAGGGATGTGACGGCGACACCAGCGCAGCCGAGCTCGCCGTCGGAGCCGCGCACGCGTCGTGCCGTGCCTCCCCTCCTCCCGCGGCCGCGCCCGCGCCGGACTCCCGGCCCGCTGCGCGGCGCGCTCACCCTCATGGGGCTGCCGCTGGTCGCGGCACTGGTGCTGCCCACCGCGTTCGCCGGTGGCGGCACCCGGCGCTGGTTCGGCGGGCGGGCGGAGAACCAGCGGGCCGAGGCCCAGGCCGCCAAGGACGCCGCCGCGGCCGCGTTCTACGAGCTCGACACCGCCCAGCGCGACCTGCGGATCTCCGTCGAGACGATCGCCGCCGTCGACGACTCCCCCGCCGCCCGCCGCGCCGTCGCCGACTTCGAGGCGCTGGGCCGGCGGATCGACGAGGCCAGCCACCGGTACATCGACGCCGTCGACGCCCATGACCTCGACCGCGACGACCTGGAGGCCTCGGCCGCCTCCCGGGCCCGCGCCGACCTGACCGGGGCCGAGGACGAGCTCGGGCGGGTCAAGCAGGAGCTGGACCGGTTCACCGACGGGCTGGGCCCCCTCCTCGACAAGGCCGAGACCCGGCTGGCCCGGCTCGCACCCGCCGTGGAGCGTGCCCGGCAGGCGCTGCTCGCCGCCTCGAACGCCCTCGACACCGCACGCGGCACCGGGCTGGGGGCCGACGACCTCGCCGCCCGGCTCGCCGCGCTCTCCCCGGAACTGACCAAACTGAACCAGGGTGCCGGGCAGCACGGCGTGCCCCAGACCCTGGAACGGGCCGAGCGGGTCACACGCGAGGCCGAGACGATCCGCGTCGAAGCCGAACGGCTGCCGGAACGGGCCGCCGAGATCGACCACCGCCTGGTCTCCCTGCGCACCCGCGCCCAGGCCCTCACCACCCGCTCCGAACAGGTCGAACCGGTGCTGAGCGAACTGCGCCGCCGCTTCACCGCCGCCTGCTGGCAGGACCTGCAGGGCGTCCCCGGCGTGGCCGCGGAGAACCTGGGCCGGGCGGAGGCCAGGCTGGCCGAGGCCGGGGCCGCCCGCGACGAGCAGCGCTGGGCGGACGCCACCGCGCTGCTGTCGACCGCGCGGGCGCTGCTGAACACCACCGACGAGGCCGTGTCGGCCGCCGGTGACCGGCTGCGGCGGCTGAACGCGGTGCAGAAGGACCCCGAGCAGGAGATCGAACGCACCCGCTTCGCCATCCGCGACGCCCAGCGTCTGGCCATGGCCGGCCGCAACACCCCCGACCCGCGCCATGCGCGCCCCCTGGACGACGCCGTGGCCCGTCTCGGACGGGCCGTCGCCGGCCTGGAGGGCCGCCACCCCGACTACTGGCACTTTCTGACGGAGACGGAGCAGATACGGGCGGCGGTGAGCCGTGTGGTGGCCGGCATCCGGGAGGAACGGGGCGCCGCCGCCCACTGACCGACGCCCACCGTGCCGGTTAACCTGTGCCCATGCCTCGTTACGAGTACCGCTGCCGGACCTGCGGCGGCACCTTCGAACTGAACCGTCCGATGGCGGAGTCCTCCGCCCCCGCGTCCTGCCCGGCGGGTCACGACGACACGGTGAAGCTCCTGTCCACGGTCGCGGTGGCCGGCACCGCCTCCGCTCCGGCCCCGGCTCCCCGCGGCGGCGGTGGCGGTGGCGGCGGCTGCTGCGGTGGGGGCTGCTGCGGCTGACGCCCGCTCACGGCGCCCGCCGCGCGGCACCGCGATCGGCGTTGCCGCAGGCCGCGGCGCACCGTGCGGATTTCCTCAGCTTTCCTTCAGGTCCGGTTCTCTAGCGTGGTCGGCATGACAGCCATCGCAGCGCACCTGATCACGGCGGCCGCGGACGGGAGCGCGGGACCGCAGTGGGTCCACGACCTCATGGACGCCATGGGCGCCCCCGGCGCCGGCCTCGCCATCGCGCTGGAGAACCTCTTCCCTCCCCTGCCCAGCGAGGTGATCCTGCCGATGGCGGGGTTCGCCGCGAGCAGTGGGCGGATGGGCCTGCTCGCCGTGCTGCTGTGGACCACGGCGGGCTCGGTGATCGGCGCTCTCGCGCTGTACGGGGTGGGCGCGCTGCTCGGCAGGGACCGGACGGTGGCGATAGCGGAGCGGCTGCCGCTGGTGAAGGTCGCGGACATCGAGCGGACGGAGGCGTGGTTCCAGCGGCACGGGCCGAAGGCGGTGTTCTTCGGCCGGATGATCCCGGTCTTCCGCAGTCTCATCTCCGTGCCGGCCGGTGTGGAGCGGATGCGGCTGCCGCTGTTCCTCGGGCTGACCACGCTGGGCAGCGCGATCTGGAACACCGTGTTCGTACTCGCGGGCTATGCGCTGGGGGACAACTGGCAGCAGGTGACGACCGTCGTCTCGGCGTACTCGAAGGTGGTCCTCGGCATGGCCGCCCTGACGGTGCTGGTGTTCGTCGTCCTGCGTCTCCTGCGCTCGGGGGGCGGCCGCCGGAGGCGGGCCGGACGGGCGGACACGGACCACGCACACCCGCCGGCCCCCGCGGACACGCGGAACCCCCTCGACCGGGGCGACCACGCCGCCGGCCGGGCGGGGCGCCTCCCCTAGCTCGACTCCGTCGGGGATCTCGGTGTCGTCCGCGATGTCCACATCGGTGATCACGTCGACGCCGTCAGGATCACGGGTCTCGGTGAGATATGCGACGAACCCCTTCCAGCGGGTGACATGTCCGCGGCGCGCGTAGCGGGCCGTCGGGTCGCAGGGCGGGACGACCGCGGCGGCCGAGGGCGGCAGCCCACCTTCCTCGGCGGTGCGCCAACGCAGGCGGCCGGCCCCGTCGCGGTAGTGGTTCTGCACCACGATCCGCCGCAGGGCCCGGACCCGAGGACCGGACAGGCGACCCGCCCCGTGCTCCCCGACGTGCTCCGGCAGCCGGACGGCGTCGCCGCCTGCGGCGAGGACCCTGGTCTTGGGGCGGGCGGGGTCCTCACCCGGACGGACCGGGCGGCCGTCGCGCGGGTACCGGTCGGCGAAGTCCTCGTCCCGCCACAGCCCACCCAGGTGGTCCCTCACCCACATCGCCGTCGTGCCGCCCGGGTTGCGCGCTCACGCCATCCGCACGGTCGCAGAAGGGACTTGCCCACCAGAACGGGCGTGGAGCGACAACGGGCACCTCGACAACCGCATCGGTCCCCGAACGGAGCCGAGCATGCCCGTTGATCATGCTGCCCCGCCGGGGATCCTCGAGATCCCCGGCAGAGTCGGGCTAGTCCCAGTCGCCCTCCCCTGGCAGTAAAGTCACGTCCATGCCGGCAAGGGCCTCCTGGAGGGCGCTGTCAGTCCGCAGTCGGTGCGCCCAGGACTCCGGGTCGTAGTTGTCCTCTCGCATGCCGTAGTCGAGGAAGAACTGCTCCGGACCAGCAGGCGTGTAGAACACCATCAGTCTCGACTCGACGTCGAGAAGGTTCTTGAAGCCGTGACGTGTGCCGCTCGGGATGTAGACGAAGTCGCCGGCGCCGGCGTCGATGTACTGGTCCCCGTTGATGAACCGGAAGCGTCCCTGCAGGACAAGGAAGCCTTCATCCTGGCTGTTGTGGGTGTGCGGGACGTTGCCGAAGCGGGGAGCGATGGTGCCCTCCATCATGCCCAGGCGGCCACCGGTCTGCCTGCCCGTCACTTTGACGGCGAAACGTTCCTCGCCGGTCAGCCGGATGGTGCCCTCGTGGCTGCGGACGACGAAGCCATCCGCGGACGTCCAGACCGGGTCGTCCTCGCTGGGCAGTGTGAGATTGAACGTCATGGTGTGCAACTCCGGTTTCCGAGGTTGGGGACTGGCCCTCAGGTGGTCGATCGACGGGATGCTGGTGACGGCCAGGAAGTGTTCGGCTCTGCGCTCGTAGCGGCGGTGCAGCCCGCGGCATCCGGCGAGCCAGGACATCGCGCGTCCCGTGGTCCAGCGGTGGCGGCCAGGACGAGCCGAGGACTCGATGCCCTTGCGGGCGATGCGGTGGCGGATGCCTCGCTTGCGGAGCCATCGCCGCAGGTGGTCGTAGTCGTAGCCCTTGTGATGAACTGCTCGGGCCGGGAGGAGATATGTTCCCGAAACGGTGGGCGTGCCGAAAATGACCGCGTCGGCCCCCTCAGACCGGCTGGCGTGGCCACGGGGACACCGGCGCCGGCGGCAGCATGCGCGGCCCAGGCCTCGCCGGATGCGACGGCCGCATCGGGGGCCAGTTCGGCAGCCTTGAGGAGACGTGCGTCGGCGCCTGCCTTCTGCGCTGCTTGGCTGATTTCCTTGGCGGTCCCGGCGGAGAATCCGGTCGAGGAGTGGTGATGACGGCGAGCCGGACGGGAGTACGCATGACGGTTGTCTCCTGATGCTTGTGCGCGGGCACTGGTCCACTGGGACCGATGGCGGCATCAGCAGGTGGGTGCCGGGCTTGATGTGTGCGGCACGAGAGCATGCGCCGAAACGGCGCTTCTCGCGCGGTCGAGTCCGCCGGTCGGTGTGGTTGCGGGTTCCCGCCGATTTTCTATCGGGGCAGACCCTGGTAATTGGCCTGGCCGGCGCTCTGACCGCCGTCGCCAGCCACTTCGCTGCCGGTGACAAACCGGGAGTCGTCGCTTGCGAAGAACAGAACGATGCGGGCGATGTCATCCGGCTGGCCGACCCGTCCAAGGGCGATGTCGCCAGTGTCGAACACGACGCCTTCGGTCATGGGGGTGTCGGTCTGGCCGGGGTGCACCGCGTTCACCCGGATCCCGTGCACTCCCAGCTCCAGGGCAGCAGCCTTGGTCAGTCCGCGTACGCCCCATTTGGAGACGACGTAGCCGGACATTCTCGGCACTCCTTGCAGGGCACCTACAGAGCCGATGTTGATGACGGAGCCGCCGCCGGCCCGCTTCATCGCTGGGACGACGGCCTGGATGCCGTTGAAGACGCCGATCAGGTTCACGTCCAGGGTGCGCTGCAGCCGCGCGGTGTCCCACTCCTCCAGGGGAGCCGGGTCGGCGATGCCCGCGTTGTTGACCAGGATGTCCACGGACCCGAAGCGTTCCTCGGCGCCGCGGACCACGTCGGCCCACTCCTGCTCCGACCGGACGTCGAGCCGTTCGACAACGACGGAGTCCTCGAGGTCCCTGGCGAGGACCCGCGCGGCCTCAACGTTCACATCCGCGACGACCACGTTGGCACCCTCGGCGGCGAGCCGGCGGACCGTCGCGGCCCCCATGCCCATCGCACCACCGGTGACCACTGCCGTCCTGTTCTCCACTCGCCCCATCGCGAGCTCCCTTCCCGCCCGGAACACATGTCCGGGACGAACGCCTCGTCGGGCTTTTTGCGGCTGCTTGCGGCCTGGTTCAGCCGTCGAAGTCAGTGCCTCGGCTCAGGCTGACGGCCTCCGACCTCCTCCACACGGGCGCGGAGCTCACCCACAGCGCCCTCACGAAGGGTGACACATCACCTACTAGTTAGATGATGCATCACCCTTGCACGGAAGGCAAGTACCGCTCTGGATGAAGCAAGCGCCCCACAAGAAGCGGCCGATGTTGGTGATATGTCATCTAATTCGGTACCCTTGGGGGGTGAACGAGCCCCAGCAGTTGAACGAGCGCGAGCGGCGCGCGTGGTACGGCTTCCTGACCATGCAGGAGGACCTCCGCCGCCACATGAACAGGCAGTTGCTGCGCGACACCGGCCTCTCGTTGACGGACTACGCCGTGCTCAGCGCCCTGTCGCAGCAACCCGACGGCTCCCTGCGCGTGTTCGAACTGAGAGAACTCCTGCGCTGGGAGAAGACCCGCGTCACCCATCAAATCTCGCGGATGATCTCGCGGGGACTCGTCGAGCGCCGCCCCTGCTCCGAGGACAATCGCGGCAACCACGTGGCCCTCACCCTTGAGGGACGTGAGGCCATCAGCAAGGCCACCCCCCTGCACGTCGATCACGTACGCCGCGTCTTCCTCGATGTCGCCAGCCCTCGGCAGCTCGATGCCCTGGCGGCCCTCTCGGAAGCCGTACTCGGCAACCTGCAAGAAGAAGCCTCCAGCGACTGAGGGATGCGGGGCGGACCGGCCACCCGGCCATGCCCTCGCAGCTTGGCCGTAACACGCCATCCGGGGCCCGGTGGGCGGAGCGGGTCGTTCGCGCTCCCCTCGGAGTGCGTGGCAGCGCTTGGACGGCAGCGCGGGATCCCGGGGACAGGGCTGCGCGCGAAGGATGTGTACAGGGCGGGCCAACGCCCCGGTACCGGGGACCTGTCCCCGAGTGGTGGACACCTCCGAGCCCGGCCCCGGCAGGGGCCGGGCGGGAGGGATCTCCTGTGGTGATGAAGGTCTACTCGCCCGAGTTCAAGGCGGACGCCGTCGCGCTGTACCTGTCGGACCCGAGCCACACCTTCGAGGGCATCGGCAGGGATCTGCGGATCGGCCGGGAGACGCTGCGCAACCGGGTGCGGGCCGAGCGGGCCCGCCACGGCGAGGACAGCACGACGAGCACGAGTACGTCCCGCAGCTCCCCGGGCGGCGCCCTCACCGAGGTGAGCGCGCCGCCCCCAGGAACTCGCGCAGGATGCGCTCGCCGGCGAGCACGCCCCGTTCCGGGAGTGCCCGGATCGCGGGGGCCGTCCAGTCCGCGTCGGCGAGTTCGCCGTGGCCGGGGCGCCAGCCCCGGTCCGCGGCGAGGAGCAGGTCGGCGTCGAGGAGGGAGTCGCCGGCGGCCAGGACGAGGTCGGCGCCGGTGCGGCGGGCGACCTCACGCACGGCCGCGCTCTTGGTCAGGGGCTTGGGCACGGCGTAGATCTTGCGGCCCTGGAGGGACACCGTCCAGCCGCGGTTCTCCGCCCACACCGCGAGTTCCTTCACCCACTCCTCGCGCAGCAGCTCACGCTCGACGACGAGGTAGGCGAAGAGGTCCTCGGCGACCCGGTGCTTGCGGACCCAGACCGGGTCGGCCGTCCGCAGCAGGTGCTCCTGCACCTCCGCCAGCGGGGCGCACTCGTCGGCCAGGCGGGCGAGCACCCGCGCGTGCCAGTCCGGGTCGGACACCCCGTCGACGAGGAGGTGGCCGCCGTTGGCGCAGATGGCGTAAGTGGGCGCCGGACCGGGGAGGTTGATGCGCTGGTACTGCTTGCGGGTGCGGGTCGTCGTCGGCACGAAGACGGCGGCGTCGGCGAGGTCGGTGAGGAGCTGGGCCGCCGTCTCCGTCATGAAGGACAGCGGCTTGCTCTCGTGGACCTCCACGCACAGCAGGCGGGGTGCCCGCGCGTCCGGCATGGTCAGCGCGAGGGCGGCGGCGGAGTAGAGGAGCGTGCGGTCGAGGTCGCTGGCGACGATGACGGGCATCAGAGGGCCACCGCCTTGCCGTCGGTGCCGGTCGCGCCCCGGGTGTACCGGGGGTGGATCAGTCCGACGCAGGTGTAGGGGAGCCCGTCGACCTCCTCGACGGGGACGCCCCGCTGGCCGGCGAGCAGGCGGACGTGGTCGAGGTCGCTGCCCGCTCCGGCCCGGGCGAGCACCTTCCAGGGCACCCGGCGCAGCAGCACCCGGGTGGTCTCGCCGACGCCGGGCTTGACGAGGTTCACGTCGTGGATGCCGTACTCCTCGCTGATGCGTTCGACCGCGGCCCAGCCCTCCCAGGTGGGGGTGCGGTCGGTGGCCAGCAGCTCCTTGGCCTGGGCGCAGGCGGCGTCGGTGACCTCCGGGAAACGGGCGGAGACGGCGTCCAGGAACGCCACCGACAGGTCCCCGCCGGCGAGTTCGCGGTAGAACTTGGCGCCGTGGAAGTCGTGCGGTCCGACCAGGTCGGCGCGGAGCACGGTGCGTGAGATCAGGCCGGACACCGTCGAGTTGAGGCAGGCGGAGGGGATCAGGTAGTCCTCGCGGGTGCCGTAGGTGCGTACGCAGGAGCCGGGGTCGGCCAGCACCGCGATCTCCGGGTCGAATCCGGTGACGCCCTCGGCCTTCTCGAACTCCTGGACGGCGCCCGCGAGTTCGCGGGTGATGGCGCCCTTGCCGGTCCAGCCGTCGACGAACACCACGTCCCGGGGGTCGTGGTGGGCGGCCAGCCAGCGCAGCGCGTTGGCGTCGATGCCCCGGCCGCGGACGATGGAGACGGCGTAGTGGGGGAGGTCGAGGCCGTGGCGGTGCTGCGCCCAGCGGCGCATCAGGATGCCGACGGGGGTGCCCGCGCGGGCCAGGGAGACGAGCACCGGGCGGGGGGAGCGCTCGGCGAGCACCATTTCGGTGACCACGCCCACCGCCTGGGCGAGGCGGGCCGCCGATTCGTCCAGGGCGGTGTGGAACAGCTCCTGGTACTGCTCGCTCGGCTGGTACTCCACGGGCAGCGACTCCGCGTAGTGGGCACCGCCGCTCTGGATGGCCTCCTCGCGCTCCTCGGTCGGCGCCTCCAGCGTCACGTCCGAGAGGTCCTGGAGCAGCCAGCCGACCTCCTCGGGCGCGTACGAGGAGAAGGCGGGGCCTCTGAGGGGGTCGGGCAGCATGGCGGCGGGCCTTTCGGGGGCGTCCGGTCGGGCGTCCGGGGGTGCGGGTGCGTACGACGGTACGACCGCGAGGACGACCTGCGGGGTGTGCGCGGCGAGCCGGGCGAGCAGGCCGTCGGGCGCGTGCAGCGCGGGGGTGTCGGCGACCGAGTCGACGACGGCGACGACGGTGTCGAAGCCGCCGCCCGCCACGTTGTAGGCGTAGCGCTCACCGGGGCCGTCGGCGGGGTCGTCGTGGGCGGGGAAGACCAGGCGGGTGCGTATCGCGTAGCCGGGGTCGTCGACGGCGAGGACCGGCGAGCGGGTGGTGGTGGAGAAGCGGACCTCGGCGTCCGTGATCCGCTCCAGCTCGTGGGCGAGCCTGAGCGGGGCGTACATCAGTTCCTCGAAGCCGAGGACCAGGACGCGGCGCGCGCCGGTGGGGAGTGCCGCGGCGAGGCGGGCCGCCATGGCGGGGAGCGCGCGTTCGAGGCGGGCGCGGTGCGCGGGGGTGAAGCCGTGGCGGCCGCCGTCGGGGAGGCCGGCCGGCCAGCGCAGGTCCACCCGCGTGACGCGGCCGGGCCCGTCGGCCGGGTGCGGGCCGTCCTGGGCGGAGCGCGCCCGCGCGGCGGTGCCCCCGGCATCACCCTCCGGGGGCGCGGGGAACCGCGCGACCTGCTCCGGCGGACCCGCGGCCGGCCAGCCGGCCCCCGTGGCGCTCTCGTACTGCGCCACCAGCCTCCGTCCCTTCTCCAGGACGCCGTCCGGCAACCGCACCGTGCCCGAGGCGGTCGTCACCAGGTCGATGCGCGCCCCGATCTCGCGGGCGAACCCGTCCAGACGGCCGGCGTCGGCGGGCGACCTCATGTCGACGAGGGCGACCACGGCGTACCGCCCCCGCGGATGGCGCGCATGAAGGTCCCGGACGGTGTTCAGCACCGTGTTGCCGGTGGAGAACTCGTCGTCGACCAGGACCAGCGGGCCGTCCCCGGCCAGCAGCCGCGGGTCCTCGGGGAGCAGCAGGTGGGAGGTGGCGTGGGAGTGGGACTCCTCGAAGCCGCCGGCGGTGACGGCCCCGGCGACCGGGCGGCGGGTGGAGTGCAGGTAGGGGGCGGCGCCCAGGCCGTCGGCGACCGAGTGGCCGAGGCCGGTCGCGGTCTCGGCGTAGCCGAGGACGACCGCGCCGTCCGCCTCGTCGCCGAGCAGTTCGCGCACCCGGCGGCCGAGCGCGACGCCGTGGCCGTACACGACGGACGGCGCCTGGGGTACGTGCTTGCCGAGGACGTTGGACACCAGCAGGTGGGCCCGCTTGGGGTTGCGGCGCAGCGCCAGCCCCAGCAGTCCGGTCAGCCGGTCGTCCCCGGCCAGCTCGATCCCGAGCCGTTCGGTGACCCAGCTGCCGGACCAGACGTCCTCGCCGGCGGGCGTCGTGCGGCGCGCCGGGCGGCGCATCCCCTCGTTCACGGCCTTCTCCATGGATTCCCTGCGGTCGGTGCGGTCGGTGCGGTCGGTTCCGTCGGTGCGTCGGGTCCGGTCACTCCGCCAGGCCCGCCGCCAGCAGCTCCACGAAGCCGACGTCCTCGTTCGCCACACCGAAGGCCTCGGCACGCAGCAGCGTCCGCTCGGCCCAGGCGCGGTGCGGTTTCACCTCGTTCATCTTGTTCGTGTAGGCCGACCTCAGTACACCCCCACCGCCGCGTTCCGGCCGGAGGATGTCCTGGGCGTCGCTGAACTCCTCGTGACTGACGACGGACAGCGCGTGCACCGGCAGTACGTGGGAGGGGTGGATGCAGGTCTTGCCGAGCAGGCCGTTGGCCTGGTCGAGGGAGATCTCGCGCAGCAGACCGTCCATGGCGTGTTCGATCAGCGTCTCGCGCAGCGCCACGGCCTGCACCTCGAGGAAGGGGCTCTGCCGCAGCAGCGGCTTGAACATCCGCTCCTGGACCCGGAAGTACTCCCAGACCGGCCCGGTCACGGTGAATCCGGTGCCGTCGGCGCGGCCCAGCATGTTCACGACGTCGGCGATCACGGAGGCGACGACCTGGATGTCGTACGCCGTCATGTCGGGGCCCCTGCGCAGCCCGTAGGAGGAGCAGAAGTCGGTCACGCCCAGGCGCAGGGCGAGCACGCGGTCGCGGTACTTGTCGACGGCGCCGAAGATGCCCTCCAGGGTCTCCACGCGCGTCTCCCGGTAGAGCAGCTCGGGCGATTCCAGGACGGGCATGGCGAAGAGCCGCCGGCCGCTGTCGGCCTCGGCGGTGGCCAGCGCCTCCAGGAACGGCAGGCCGCGTTCGGCGGTGAACTTCGGAAGGACGAATCCGGACAGCAGCCGGGCGGCGGGGCCGAGGCGCCGGACGAGGTCGGGGATCTGCTCGGGGGTGCGGACGCGTATGAACAGCAGCGGCAGATCCGCCTCGGACCGTCCGTGCAGCTCGGCGAGCCGGTGTACGAGGTTCTCCTCGCCGGCGGGTACCTCGGCGTCGCCGATGGAGTCCTCCAGGCACAGCACCATCGACACCACGCCGCGTCCGCCCTGCTTGACGATGTCGTCGGCGAGCCGGCTCCGGGTCGCGGGGCTGTAGAGGGTGGCGCCCAGGGCCGCGGAGAGCAGCCGGGCCGGGGAATCCGCCGTGAACTCGGCCGGCTCCCGGTAGAAGAGACGTTTCCGCACCGCAGGGGCGATGTGCCCGAAATGACGCATTGAACTCCCCTGTGGCCTCTGGGCGATCTGCGATTGAAAGGTTGGCCGGTAATAGTACGTAGGGGTCCATGTCGAAGGTTCCCCGTGGCTGTGAACTTCCGGTAACCCCGTTGTGTCGGCTCCACACCCCCCACGTTGTCGTGACCAGGACGGAGAGGGCAGGATGACCGCATGACGCACGCGATGCTGAAGGGATCGAACGTCCCGCTCGAGGCCACCACGGTACGTGCCGTGCTGCGCTGGTCGCCCGGGCAGGGGGTGCCGGACGTCGACGCCTCCGCGCTGCTCCTCGGCCTCGACGGTCGCGTGCGCTCCGACGAGGACTTCGTCTTCTACAACCAGCCCCGGCACCCGTCCGGAAAGGTGTGGCGGCTCGGCAAGAAGCGCGTCGCCGAGAGCCTGACCGACACGATCCAGACAGACCTCGCCGGTGTCGAGTCCGGCGTCGGCCGGATTCTGATCGTCGCGTCGGCGGACGGCGTCACGTTCGACAGCGTGCGGTCGCTGCGCATCCTGCTGTACGACGCGCAGGCCGCCGACGGGGACGCGCTGGCGTACTTCGACGTCAAGCCGGAGACCGGCCAGGAGACCGCGCTGATCTGCGGTGAGCTGTACCGGCGCGGGGACGGCTGGAAGTTCCGGGCGCTCGGCGAGGGCTATTCGAACGGACTGAAGGGCCTGGCCACCGACTTCGGCATCTCGGTGGACGAGTCGGAGGCCGCGCAGGAGCCCGACCCCGCCGACGTCACCCAGCAGATGCCCCCCACGGCGCAGACGCGGCTGCACGCCCCGGACCGGGCCCCCGAGGGGGGATCCGGGCAGGCGCTGACCCAGCCGCACGCCCCGCTCGTCCCGCCGGCCCCGGAGGTGTCCCGGCCGCTGCCGCCCGAGCAGCCGGCGGGGGTGCCCGCGCAGCCCGCGTACGGCTACCCGCCGCAGCCGCCCGCGCCCGCCCGGCCGGCGGCCTACGGCTACCCGCAGCCGCCCGCCCAGCCCGCCTACGGCTATCCGCCGGCGCCCGCCACGGCCGCCCCCGGCGCGCCGGGCGGGTACGGCTTCCCGCCGCCGGCCGCCGCGGCCGCCCCCGACCCGGATTTCCGGCTGCCGCCGCAGGGGCCGCAGTTCATCGGGCGCTAGGCCCCGGCGTCCGGACCGCCCCGCGTCCGCGGCGTGACCCGGACGCCGGGCCCCGGCTCACCGGCCCGGGATCCGGGCCGGTGCGGAACCGGGGTGCCGTCATCGCCCGGCCTTGGTCTTGAAGCCCCTGCCCCACTGCAGGCCCCACCCGTACAGGCGGTCCAGTTCGCCCTGGAACCCGTAGACGAACTTCACCTCGCGGCGGACGAAGATCTCGTTCTTGATGTTCTCGATCATCACCACCGCGCAGGAGCGGGCCTGCGGATGCCGTTCGTCGAGGGCTATCTCGATGCGCGGGCCGTTGCTGGGGTACAGCGTGACCATGGCCTGCGTACGGTCGAAGGCGGGCGTCTGGTCGTAGATGTAGGCGAAGACCAGCAGGCGCTTGATGTTCTCCCGGTGGTCCAGGTTGACGTAGATCGTCTCGCCGGAGCCCGAGCCGAACCGGTCGTCGCCGCTGAGTTTGACGTACGGCGGTGCGTTGGCGTCGCCGAGGAGGCCGCCGAGGGGCTGGACCACGCCCTTGGTGCCGTCCTGGAGCTCGTACAGGCAGCCCAGGTCGAGGTCGACGTTGACCATGCTCTGGCTGTGGCCGACGACCTCCGGCGGCTTGAGCGCCTTGAAGGGGTGGCGCAGCAGGCTCTCGCGCGGGGGACCGCCGAAGTCGGAGGTCCGCATCCGCCAGCTCAGGTTGATGCGCAGATGGCCGGTGGCCGCTCCCTGCTTGGTCAACGACACCTGAGCATGCCGTTTGGTCAGTTCGATGGCGTTGGTGGCCGCGTTGCCCGAGTCGAAGGCGCTCTCACGTCCGCCCCGCAGTCCGTCCAGGAATCCCATTCCCCGCCCCAAGTCCAGTTGCCGAACCTCGCCCGGACCGCCGGGACCACGTGTCCCGGACGGCCGACGGGGCGGCTCCGAGGAGTGGTCCTCGGTGGCCGCCCCGTCGAGAGCGTTCCTCACCCGCGGGGCTGTCACACCCCGGAGGAGACCTCGGTCTTCTCGCCCGCCTGTCCCCCGGCCGCCGCCAGTGCCTTGTTGCGGCGCACGGAGGACCAGAAGGACCAGCCGATCAGGACGACACCGACGAGGCCGGTGACGATCTCGTTGATCTCGTACTGGATGGTGACCAGCAGGATCATCGCCAGGGCGCCGATCGCGTAGTGGGCGCCGTGCTCCAGGTAGACGTAGTCGTCCAGGGTGCCCTGGCGGACCAGGTAGACCGTCAGCGACCGCACGTACATGGCGCCGATGCCCAGGCCCAGCGCCATCAGGACGATGTCGTTGGTGATGGCGAAGGCGCCGATCACACCGTCGAAGGAGAAGGACGCGTCCAGGACCTCCAGGTAGAGGAACATGAAGAACGCGGCCTTGCCGGCCAGCGCGACCGCGGAGCGGGGCTTGCCCGCGCGCTCGGCCTTCTCCTCCTCCTCGTGCTCGCGTTCCTCCTCCTCTTCGAGCTTGTCCTCGAAGAACCCGGACAGCCCGCCCACGATCATGTAGGTGATCAGACCGGCGATGCCGGACAGCAGGACCGTCTCCGCCTTGTCCACGTGCGCGCCGCCGTGCTGGTGGGCGTGGGCGCCGAAGGTGATCGCGGAGATCAGCAGGATGATCAGCGCGATGCACACCGACAGCATGTCGACCTTGCCGAGCTTGGCCAGCGGACGCTCGATCCAGCCCAGCCACTTGATGTCCCGGTCCTCGAAGATGAAGTCCAGGAAGATCATCAACAGGAACATGCCACCGAACGCGGCGATCGACGGATGCGCGTCGGTGACCAGCTCCTGGTAACGGTCCTTGTCGCTGAGCGCGAGGTCGACCGCCTCGATCGGCCCGAGCTGGGCGCTGACGGCGACGATCACGACGGGGAAGACCAGCCGCATGCCGAAGACGGCGATCAGAATGCCGATGGTGAGGAAGATCTTCTGCCAGAAGGCATTCATCTTCTTCAGGATGCCGGCGTTGACCACCGCGTTGTCGAAGGACAGCGAGATCTCGAGGATGGAGAGGATCGCCACGATGCCGAAGGCGGTCCACCCCCCGAAGAGGACCGCTGCGACCAGACCGAGCGCGGTGACCGCGAACGACCAGCCGAAGGTTTTCAGAACCACTGGCTACCCCATCATCTCTTTACGGGTCTCCCCCGCTTGCCGTAGTCGGCTTTACGAAACGTTGACTCCGAAGTCTAGAGCGATGCCCCGCAGTCCCGACGCGTACCCCTGTCCGACTGCACGGAACTTCCACTCGCCCTGATAGCGGTAGAGCTCACCGAAGATCATCGCGGTCTCGGTGGAGGCGTCCTCCGAGAGGTCGTAGCGGGCGAGCTCCTGACCGTCCGCCTGGTTCACCACGCGGATGAAGGCGTTGCTGACCTGCCCGAAGGCCTGGCCGCGCTCATCGGCCAGGTGGATGGAGACCGGGAAGACGATCTTGTCGCACCCGGCCGGCACCTTGGAGAGGTCGACCAGCAGGGACTCGTCGTCGCCGTCGCCCTCACCGGTGAGGTTGTCACCGGTGTGCTCCACCGAGCCCTCCGGGCTCTTGAGCTGGTTGTAGAAGACGAAGTACTCGTCCCCCATGACCCGGCCGCCGGAGCACATCAGTGCGCTGGCGTCGAGGTCGAAGGGGGCTCCGGTGGTGGAGCGCGCGTCCCAGCCGAGCCCGACCATCACCTGTGTGAGGTTCGGTGCGGCCTTGGACAGGGAGACATTGCCTCCCTTGGCGAGCGTGACGCCCATGATGCTGGTCCCTCCCCATGGGGCCTGCCCCCCGGATCGTTCCGGCGCCTCGGAGCCGGGCTGACCCGAAAGGCGGGCCCGGTGATGTTCCTCAGGTGGTATTGCGCGTCCGGCGCCGCACGTAAACCGTGCGGCGCCGGACGGTGCGGGCCGTGCGGGACGGGCCGGGCCCGGGCGTGCCCGCCCGGGACGTGGCCGTCTCAGACGTTCACGCCGAAGTCCTGCGCGATGCCGCGCAGGCCGGAGGCGTAGCCCTGGCCGATGGCGCGGAACTTCCACTCCGCGCCGTGCCGGTAGAGCTCACCGAAGACCATCGCGGTCTCGGTGGAGGCGTCCTCCGACAGGTCGTAGCGGGCGATCTCGGCGCCGCCGGCCTGGTTGACGACGCGGATGAACGCGTTGCGCACCTGGCCGAAGGACTGCTGGCGGTTCTCGGCGTCGTAGATGGAGACCGGGAAGACGATCTTCTCGATGTCCGCCGGGACGCCGGCGAGGTCGACCTTGATCTGCTCGTCGTCGCCCTCGCCCTCACCGGTGAGGTTGTCACCGGTGTGCTCGACCGAGCCGTCCGGGCTCTTGAGGTTGTTGAAGAAGACGAAGTTGGCGTCGCTGCCGACCTTGCCCGAGTTGTTCAGCAGCAGGGCACTGGCGTCCAGGTCGAAGTCGGTGCCGGTCGTGGTGCGGACGTCCCACCCCAGTCCGATGATGACCGCGGTCAGGCCCGGCGCCTCCTTGGTCAGCGATACGTTGCCGCCCTTGCTGAGGCTGACTCCCACGAGTCCTCCATTGGTGTCCGGGGGCGGGAAGCCCCGTAGTGCGTTGGATGTCGGATGAACGAGTCGATCCTAATGACGGGTTCCCGGAGCCCGCAGGCCCTGGACCCGAGGAATCACAGGGTGTCGAGCGCCTTGACGTACTCGTTCAGGTCCCGGGCGTCCGGCAGACCGTTGACGACGGTCCAGCGCACGACGCCCTCCTTGTCGATGATGAACGTCCCGCGCACGGCGCACCCCTTGTCCTCGTCGAAGACGCCGTACGCGCGTGAAACGTTGCCGTGCGGCCAGAAGTCGCTGAGCAGCGGGTACTCCAGTCCCTCCTGCTCGCCGAAGACGCGCAGGGTGTGGATGGAGTCGTTGGAGACGGCGAGCACCTGGGTGTCGCGGTCGGAGAACTGCGGCAGGTGGTCGCGGAGCTCGCACAGCTCTCCCGTGCACACGCCGGTGAAGGCGAACGGGTAGAAGAGCACCACCACGTTCTTCTCACCGCGGTAGTCCGCGAGCCGCACGGTGCGGCCGTGGTTGTCCTTGAGCTCGAAGTCGGGTGCCTTCTCGCCGACCTGGATCGCCATCGTCGTGTCATCCCTCCGCTGGGCCGTTCGGACGATGACACCCTACGCAGCGGCCGGGACGGCCGCCGGACGGGCCGAGTGCGCTCGGCCCGTCCGGGGGTCGTGGACGAGTCCGCTCAGGCGGCGGCGCGGGGCCGGGGGCGCGGCCCCCGGGGCCGGCCCCCTCGGCCGGCGGCCGCCGGGCGGGAGGAGGTCACCGCTTCGACTTGGCGGCCTTCGGCGTCGCCAGGCGGCTGCCGCTCCAGTCCTTGCCCACGCTGACGCTCTTGGACGCCGTCAGCCCTGCCGTGGTGGCGGCCTCCGAGATGTCGCTCGGCTCCACGTACCCCGACCGGCCGGTCTTCGGCGTGAGCAACAGGATCGCGCCACCTTCCTCGATGTACGTGGTGGCGTCCACCAGCACATCCGTCAGGTCGCCGTCGTCGTCGCGGAACCACAACACAACGGCGTCGGCCACGTCGTCGTAGTCCTCGTCGACGAGGCCGCTCTCGATGACGCCCTCAATGGCCTCGCGGAGCTCCTGGTCGACGTCGTCGTCGTAGCCGATCTCCTGGACCACCTGCCCGGGCTGGAACCCCAGCCTGGCGGCAGGGTTCGTCCGCTCCTCCGCGTGGTCCGCGGTCGCGCTCACGGGTTGCCTCCTGATCATGTCTTGGGAAATAACTCAGCCACGCGCGTGCGCGAAGCATTGGCCGTAGTCCACACGGGCGGGACGGATCGCGCAAGTACCCGGCCGTCCAGACCGCCGAAACAGTGACGATCCTGGCCGGGTCACCGCAACTCCAGGCACACCATCATGGCCCGCAGTGACGCGCACCACACCTTTGTGCCCCGTTTGGGCGTTTGGGAACCGTCTGTGGGTACGAGACTCGAATGTGTTCGCCCCATGCGTCACCGTACCGTTCCCGCCGCCGGATTACCTCCCGGTAGAGATGACGTCCGGGGCCCCGGGGTGGACCATGGGGAGCGGCGCACACCCGGCCGTCCCGGCGAAACAGCGGCCCTCTCACGGCCCTCTGACAGGTAAGGAACAGCGTGGCTTCCGCATCCGATCGCAACCCGATCATCATTGGCGGCCTTCCGAGTCAGGTTCCTGACTTCGATCCCGAGGAAACGCAGGAGTGGCTCGATTCCCTCGACGCCGCGGTCGACGAGCGCGGCCGGGAGCGGGCCCGCTACCTGATGCTGCGGCTGATCGAGCGGGCCCGCGAGAAGCGCGTGGCCGTGCCCGAGATGCGCAGCACGGACTACGTGAACACGATTCCCACGCGCGCGGAGCCGTTCTTCCCGGGCGACGAGGAGATCGAGCGCAGGATCCTCAACGCCACCCGCTGGAACGCCGCGGTGATGGTCTCGCGCGCGCAGCGGCCGGGCATCGGGGTCGGCGGCCACATCGCCACCTTCGCCTCCTCCGCGTCCCTGTACGACGTGGGCTTCAACCACTTCTTCCGCGGCAAGGACGAGGGGGACGGCGGCGACCAGGTCTTCTTCCAGGGCCACGCCTCGCCGGGCATCTACGCCCGCGCGTATCTGCTGGACCGGCTGAGCGAGCAGCACCTGGACGGCTTCCGGCAGGAGAAGTCCAAGGCGCCGTACGGGCTGTCCTCGTACCCGCACCCGCGGCTGATGCCGGACTTCTGGGAGTTCCCGACCGTGTCGATGGGCCTCGGCCCGATCGGCGCGATCTACCAGGCGCGGATGAACCGCTACATGCACGCGCGCGGGATCGCCGACACCTCCCGCTCGCACGTGTGGGCGTTCCTCGGCGACGGCGAGATGGACGAGCCGGAGTCGCTGGGCCAGCTGACCATCGCCGCGCGGGAGGGCCTGGACAACCTGACCTTCGTCGTCAACTGCAACCTGCAGCGGCTCGACGGCCCGGTGCGCGGCAACGGCAAGATCATCCAGGAGCTGGAGTCGGTCTTCCGGGGCGCCGGCTGGAACGTGATCAAGCTGATCTGGGACCGCACCTGGGACCCGCTGCTCGCGCAGGACCGGGACGGGATCCTGGTCGACCGGATGAACACCACCCCGGACGGCCAGTTCCAGACGTACGCCACCGAGTCCGGCGCGTACATCCGGGACCACTTCTTCGGCGACGACCACCGGCTGCGCGCGATGGTCGAGGGCATGACCGACGACCAGATCCTGCACCTGGGGCGCGGCGGCCACGACCACCGCAAGATCTACGCGGCGTACAAGGCGGCGGTCGAGCACAAGGGCCAGCCGACGGTGATCCTCGCCAAGACGGTCAAGGGCTGGACGCTGGGCCCGAACTTCGAGGGCCGCAACGCCACGCACCAGATGAAGAAGCTGACGGTCGACGACCTCAAGCGCTTCCGGGACCGCCTGCACCTGCCGATCTCCGACAAGGACCTCGAGTCCGGTCCGCCGCCCTACTACCACCCGGGCCCGGACACGGAGGAGATGCAGTACATGCACGACCGCCGCAAGTCGCTGGGCGGCTACGTGCCGACGCGGGTGGTGCGGTCGAAACCGCTGCGACTGCCCGAGGACAAGACGTACGCGACCGTGAAGAAGGGCTCGGGCCAGCAGTCCATCGCGACGACCATGGCCTTCGTCCGGCTCCTCAAGGACCTCATGCGGGACAAGGAGATCGGCAGGCGGTTCGTGCTGATCGCGCCGGACGAGTACCGCACGTTCGGCATGGACTCGTTCTTCCCGAGCGCGAAGATCTACAACCCGCTCGGCCAGCAGTACGAGGCCGTGGACCGCGAGCTGCTGCTCGCCTACAAGGAGGCGCCGACCGGGCAGATGCTGCACGACGGCATCTCCGAGGCCGGCTGCACGGCCTCGCTGATCGCAGCGGGCTCGGCGTACGCCACGCACGGCGAGCCGCTGATCCCGGTGTACGTCTTCTACTCGATGTTCGGTTTCCAGCGCACCGGTGACCAGTTCTGGCAGATGTCCGACCAGCTGGCGCGCGGTTTCGTCCTGGGCGCGACCGCGGGACGTACGACGCTGACCGGCGAGGGTCTCCAGCACGCGGACGGCCACTCGCAGCTGCTGGCGTCCACGAACCCCGGGTGCGTCGCCTACGACCCGGCCTTCGGCTACGAGATCGCGCACATCGTGCGCGACGGTCTGCGCCGGATGTACGGCGGCGACGAGCGGCACCCGAACGGCGAGGACGTCTTCTACTACCTGACCGTCTACAACGAGCCGATCCAGCACCCGGCCGAGCCGGAGGGCGTGGACGCCGAGGGCATCATCAAGGGCCTGTACCGCTTCAGCGAGGGCACGACGGGCTCCCTGCCGGCGCAGATCCTGGCGTCCGGTGTCGCGCTGCCGTGGGCGATCGAGGCGCAGCGGATCCTCGCCGAGGAGTGGGACGTCAGGGCCGACGTCTGGTCGGCCACCTCCTGGAACGAGCTGCGGCGCGACGCCGTGGCCTGCGAGGAGCACAACCTGCTGCGTCCGGAGGAGGAGCAGCGGGTGCCGTACGTGACGCGGAAGCTCGCCGGGGCGCAGGGGCCGGTGGTGGCCGTGTCCGACTGGATGCGGTCGGTGCCGGACCAGATCGCGCGCTGGGTGCCGGGGACGTACCAGTCGCTGGGCGCCGACGGCTTCGGCTTCGCGGACACCCGCGGGGCGGCGCGCCGGTTCTTCCACATCGACGCGCAGTCGGTCGTGGTCGCGGTGCTGACGGAGCTGGCCCGGGAGGGCAAGGTCGACCGGTCGGTGCTGAAGCAGGCCATCGACCGCTACCAGCTGCTCGACGTCGCCGCGGCCGACCCGGGCGTGGCGGGCGGCGACGCGTGAGCGAGGGGTAAGGGCGTTCCGCACGCGCCCGGTGGACGGCGGGAGGTGGCCCCCGGGGGCCGCCTCCCGCCGTTTCCTACGATGCGCACATGGCCGAACCGACTGCCCCGACCCGCTGGGAGCGGCACACCCAGGGACCACTGCTGGCCCTGGCCGTCCTCTTCGCGATCGCCTACGCGTATCCGATCGTGGATCCGGACGCTCCCGGCGCCCTGCTGACCGCCTGCCACGCGGTGAACTGGGGCGTCTGGGCCGCGTTCGCGCTGGACTACGCCGTCCGTCTGTGGCTGAGCGAGGACCGGACGGACTTCGTGCGCCGCAACCCGCTGGCGCTGCTCGCGGTCGTGCTGCCCCTGCTGCAGCCGCTGCGGCTGCTCCGGCTGGTGTCGTTGCTGCTGCTCGCCGGTCAGCGGGCGCGCCTGGCGTCGCAGATCCGCGTCACCACGTACGTCGCGGGCTGCTGCCTGGGGCTGCTGGTCTTCGGCGCGCTGGCCGTGCTGGAGGTGGAGCGGGGCAGGCCGGGGGCGTCCATCCGCACGCTGGGGGACGCGGTGTGGTGGGCGTTCACCACGATGACCACCGTCGGGTACGGCGACATGGCGCCCACGACCGGGCTGGGCCGGGTGCTGGCGATCGGGCTGATGCTGTCGGGGATCGCCCTGCTCGGTGTGGTCACCGCGAACATCGCGGCGTGGTTCATCTCCCGGTTCGAGATGGACGACGCGGAGGAGCGGCGCCAGACGGCGGCGATCGAGGCGCTGACCGAGGAGGTGCGGGCGCTGCGCGGGGAGGTCGCGGCCCTGCGGAAGGGGCCGCCGGCGACGGCGGCCACGGCCACGGCCGACGACGCCGCCGCCGCCGGATCAACCGCATCACCTGACCGGGCGGCCCGCTCACGTGACCTCACCTGACCGGCCGGCCCGCTCACGTGGCTTCACGTGGCCGGGCCGGCCGGTACGGGAGGGGGACCCCGGCGCCCCACCGGGGCCCCTCTCCCGGGACCCGGGTCAGAGCATGCCCTGGCCCGGGGTCGCTCCGGCCAGCCAGAGGAAGGCCAGGAGCGTGTCGATGGCGCCCAGGACGAGGGCGACCACGGCCGGGAGCGGGCGGGAGCCCGCCCAGCTGCGGCCCATGGCGAGCCAGCCGCAGACGACCGCCACGGGGCCGAGGACGATCCCCAGCACGAAGAACCCGGCGACCGCGCAGATGACTCCGATGATTCCGAGCGTCGCGCGATCCGGCCCGGTCCGTGACCACGTCCGGCCACGTGAGCGGGGGTGCCTGCGCGTTCCGTGTCCGAAGCTCGCCATCATCAACTCCTCGAACCCCTCGGTCGGTTGGGGTTGTACGGGGTTCGTCGTGATGGCGGGTACCCCCGCTTCGGCGGGCAACTCACGCCGTACGGAAGGAAGGAGGGGGCGCTGCTGCGCGCCACCCCCCTCCGGTGGCGCGCCGCGGCCGCTGTCCTCCGTGTCCTGCGGAGGACCTGACCCACTGTGACCTGCGGTGTCCCCCGCGGGGGAGGGATCACCGCGTCACTTCACTCCGACGGGCGACATCGCATCCGGCGGAACGTCAGATTCAGATGTGGCCGACGCCCGCGCCGGCCTCGGCGTTCTCACCGCGCTTGGTGAAGAACGCGACCACCACCGCCAGGGCGGCGACCGCGGCGGCCGTCAGGGAGGCCATGCTCATGCCGGAGATGAAGGTGTCGTGGGCGACGTCGGTGATCTTCGCGGCGATCTCCGGGGGCGTGCCCTCGGCCACCGGCGCCACGCCGACCTGGACGGCTTCGTTGGCCTGGGCGGTCCGTTCCGGGGTGAGCGGCGGAAGGCCGGCGTCCTTCCAGTTGCCCGCGAGGTCGCTGTCGACCTTGGAGGCCATCACGGCGCCGAGCACGGCCGTACCGAGGCTGCCGCCGATCTGCATGGCGGCCTGCTGGAGGCCGCCGGCGACGCCGGAGAGCTCCATCGGGGCGTTGCCGACGATGACCTCGGTGGCGCCGACCATGACGGGGGCGAGGCCCAGTCCGAGCAGCGCGAACCAGAGCGACATCAGGCCGCTGCCGGTGTCCGTCTCCAGCGTCGACATGCCGTACATCGCGAGCGCGGTGCACGCCATGCCGCCGGCCAGGGGGATGCGCGGCCCGAACCTGGTGATCATCGCGCCCGCGAGCGGGGAACCGACGATCATCATGCCGGTGAGCGGCAGCAGGTGCAGACCGGCGTCGACCGGGCTCATGCCGTGCACGTTCTGCAGGTAGAAGGTGACGAAGAAGAGGCCGCCCATGAAGGCGATGGCCATCAGGACCATCAGCACGACACCCGCCGACAGCGGGACGGAGCGGAACAGCCCCAGCGGGATCAGCGGCTCCTTGACCTTGGTCTCCCAGACGGCGAAGAGCGCGAAGCCGACCACCGAGACGGCGATGAAGCCCCACGTCTTGCCGTCGCCCCAGCCCCACTCGGGGGCCTTGATCAGGGCCCAGACCAGGCAGAACATCGCGCCGGACAGCAGGCCTATCCCGAGGAGGTCGAAGGAGCGCGGGGCGTTCTGCGCGCGGTGGTCGAGCAGGATCCACGCGCCGAGCGCGACGGCGAGGACGCCGACCGGCACGTTGATGAAGAACACCGACTGCCAGTTGACGTGCTCGACGAGGACGCCGCCGAGGATCGGGCCGCCCGCGGTGGAGGCACCGATGACCATGCCCCAGATGCCGATGGCCATGTTGAGCTTCTCGGCCGGGAAGGTCGCCCGCAGCAGGCCGAGCGCGGCCGGCATCAGCAGCGCGCCGAACAGGCCCTGCAGCACGCGGAAGGTGATGACCAGCGCGATGCTGTCGGACAGGCCGATGGCCCCGGAGGCGGCGGCGAAGCCGACGACGCCGATGAGGAAGGTCTGCCGGTGCCCGAAGCGGTCACCGAGCTTGCCCGCGGTGATCAGCGCGACCGCGAGGGCGAGGAAGTAGGCGTTGGTGATCCACTGCACCTCGGCGAAGGTGGCGCCCAGGTCACTGGCGATGGCCGGGTTCGCGATGGCCACGATGGTGCCGTCGAGGGCCACCATCATCACCCCTACGGCGACGGTGATGAGGGTGAACCAGGGGTGCCCGCGCAGCCCCCTGCCCGGTGTCGCGCCCGACGGGGCGGGCGGCGTCGGATCCCCCGGCCCCGCCTTGTCGATGGTGGTCTGACTAGTCATGTGTTCGAGGCTAGTGTCAGCCGCTGACAATCGACAAACGAGTTCACCGGTCGGTCACTGACACGACACTCGCCTATAGCCTGAACTGGAGGAACAGTTCGAGGAGGCCCCATGGAGACGGCCGGGACTCCCGCGGGCGCCCCGGCGCGGCCGGGACTGCGGGAGCGCAAGAAGCAGCGCACCAGGGACGCGCTGGTCCGGACCGCGCTGGAGCTGATCGCCTCCCGCGGGTACGACGGGACGACCGTCGACGACATCACCGAGGCCGTCGACGTCTCGCAGCGCACCTTCTTCCGCTACTTCGCCAGCAAGGAGGAGGTGGCGCTGTTCGTCCCCCGGCTCGCGGAGTCGCACGTCGTCGAGGCCCTGCGCGCACGCCCGCCGGACGAGGCCCCGCTGGAGGCGCTGCGCCTGGCCGTCCTGGACAGCTGGGAGAGCGTCAACGCGGCCGTCGAGCGGCTCGTCCCCCTGGAGCTGCACCTGCGGGTCCACCGGGTGATCGAGTCGACGCCCGCCCTGCTCGCCGCCCATCTGCGCCGCGCGGCGGAACTGGAGGAGGAGCTGGCCCGCATCGTCGCCGACCGCGAGGGGCTCGACCTGGACGCCGACCCCCGGCCGAGGATCCTGCTGGCCGCCTTCGGCGGGGTGGTGCGGGTGACGGAGCGCCAGTGGTCGGCCGGGGGCGACCTCGGTGCCGACGCCATGCGCGAGCTGCTGGCGACCCATCTGGACCAGCTGGGTCCAGCCCTCGTGGGGAACTGGCGTACGAATTGATCCCCGATTCGACGCGTCGAAACGTGATCCCGATCACTTGATTCACGCGAGACTCCCCCGTTCTCCTAGTGTGTCCTTCCAGTGACTTCCTTCGACACCTCCCCGCAACTGAATGCCTGGCGCGCGCTGCTCGCGCTCGCCGTCGTCTTCGTGATGCTGGCGACCACCGGCTGGACGGCACTGCGCCACCAGCGGCACCCCGCCCCCCTCCAGGCCTCGCTCAGCGCCTGGGAGAACGGCCGGGTGGCCGGTCACCGGCTGCCGGACCCGCAGTCGGCGCCCACGCGGCTGGCCCGGTTCTTCGCCTCCCTCACGGAGGGCCAGCGTGCGGGTCTCGCCCACCGTTATCCGCTGGCGGTCGGCAACATGAACGGCGCACCGGTCGAACTGCGCTACCTCGCCAACCGCATCGCGCTGGGACAGGCCCGCAGGGCCGAACGGGAACGACTGCACGACGACCGCCTCACGGCGTCGGGCCGGCACCAGGCGGGCCGCCGGATGAACCGCCTGGAGGCGCTGATGCGCCCGGAGCGGCACATCCTCGCGTTCAATCCGGCGGGCTCCGGCCGGGTCGCCGAGGTCTTCGGCGACCTGCGCACGGCCGAGCGGGTCTCGGTCGTCGTCCCCGGCGTCGACACCGATCTGCTCACCTTCCAGCGCACCCACCGCAAGTACGCGGCCCCCGCCGGCATGGCCGAGTCCCTGTACGCGGCCGAGCACGACGCCGACCCCACGGTCCGCACCGCCGTGATCGCCTGGGCCGACTACACCGCCCCCGGCGGGCTGGGCATGGACGCTGCCACGGCGATGCGCGCCGAGGACGGCGCGGTGCGGCTGGCCTCGCTGCTGCACGCACTGCCCGGCAGGGCTCCGGTCTCCCTGTTCTGCCACAGCTACGGCTCCGTGGTGTGCGGGGTCGCCGCGCGCACGCTGCCGGAGCGGGTGGCCGACATCGCGGTGGCCGGCAGCCCCGGCATGCGGGTCGAGAAGGCGTCGCAACTGCGCACCGGCGCACGGGTGTGGGCGATGCGGGACGCCGACGACTGGATCCAGGACGTGCCCCACCTGGAGTTCGGCGGTCTGGGGCACGGAGCCGACCCGGTGGCCGCCGGGTTCGGGGCGCGGGTGCTGTCGGCACGGGAGGCCAGGGGCCACGCCGGGTACTTCGAACCGGGCACGGACAGCCTGCGGAACTTCGCCGAGATCGGCGTTGGCGCATACCGCGCGGTTTCCTGCGCGCGGGAGAACGACACCTGCCGGGCGAATTTGTCCGGTACGACGGCTATCGGACGCGCGTAGAAGCGGAGATACTGCGGTATGCGCGGGGAGGGGACGGGGAAGCTCATGCCGCATACGATGAGCCGCATGGGTGACGTACTGGCCGGATTTCATGCTGCCTGGGAGTTCGAGTCCGACTCCGTACTCATCCGTTACGAGCGAGGGATTCGAACACCCAAGCTGTTCCAGGTACTCGGGGAGCGACGCGTCCCGCTGGAGGCGATCGAGGGCGTGACCCTGACGCCCGGCAAACGCGGAACCGTGGTCCTGCGCGCCGAACTCCGGCCCGGCGCAGATCCGCTCATGGAGGCGGCCGCCGGACAGCTCAAGGAGAGCAGCGACCCCCACCGGCTGGTGCTGCCCGCCGAGCGCGAGACGCTCGCCGAGTACTACGCCGACGAACTGCGCGCCCGGCTCACCGAGTCCGGCCCCGCCGAACGCCACCTGGTGGCGCCGCCCGAAGCACCGCTGCAGTTCAAGGCGTACGACGGGAAGGCCGTCTTCGACGGTACGTCGGTGGCCTTCCGGTGGTTCTGGACGGGCGCCTCGTCGGCGAAGTGGAAGTCCGGCGACCAGCGTTTCCGCGTCGGCGAGCTGAGCGGGGTGGAGTGGCGGTCGCCCGAGGTGTTCGAAGGGCACCTGCGGCTGCTGCGGCGGGACGGGGGTGCGCCGCCCGCGCAGGCCGACCAGGACCCGGCGGCGGTGGTGTTCGGACTCGGCTACGGACCCGTGCACGAGTCACTGCCGTTCGCAGCGGCCGTGCTGGCGGCCGTGCGGACGTCCACGCCGGTCGCCGCGGTGGCCGCGGCGGCGGTCCGCCGCGACCCCGCGGACATCGCCGAACGGATCCGGCATCTCGGGGAACTGCACCAGGCGGGGCTGGTGACGGACGAGGAGTTCTCCTCCAAGAAGGCGGAGTTGCTGGCGGAGCTGTAGCGTCCGCCGGCTGCGGTCGCCCTGTGGCCTCCGGCCCGCCCGTGGTTCCCCGCGCCCTTCGGGGGCCTTGCCCTACTCCCTGCCCGCGGAAGTGAACGACATGTCCGGATAGCGGGTGCCGGCCACCTTGGCGGCGATGGGCTCCAGGAGGGCCACTTGCTCCTCCGTCAGGGTGATGCGGGTGGCCGCCGTGTTCTCCTCCACCCGGGCCGGCCTGCGGGTGCCCGGGATGGGGACGACCGGCAGGCCGTGCACCCGCGCCCGCTGCTGCACCCAGGCCAGGGCGATCTGGCCGGGGGTGGCGCCGTGGGCGGCGGCGACGGCGCGGACCGGCTCCAGCAGGGCCGCGTTGGCCGCCGCGTTGTCGCCGGTGAAACGAGGCTGCTGCCGGCGGAAGTCACCGGCCGTCAGCTCCTGCTCGGCGTCGACGAACGCCCCCGTGAGGAAGCCCCGCCCCAGCGGCGAGTACGCCACGAGGGTCACGCCCAGCTCGCGGGCGGCCGGCACCACCCGCGCCTCGATGTCACGGCTGAACAGCGACCATTCCGACTGCACGGCGGCGATCGGGTGCACGGCGTGCGCGGCGCGCAGTTCACCGGCCGTGACCTCGCTCAGGCCCAGTTGCCTGACCTTGCCCTCGCGCACCAGGTCCGCCATGACGCCGACGGTCTCCTCGATCGGCACGTTCACATCGCGCCGGTGCATGTAGTAGAGGTCGATCACGTCGACGTCCAGGCGCTTCAGGCTCGCCTCGACGGCCTGGCGGACGTACGGCGCGTCGTTGCGGATGATCCGCCGGGCCGGCTCGTCCGGCGGGATCGCCAGCGCGAACTTGGTGGCGACGACCACCTCGTCCCGGTGCGCCTTGAAGAACGGGGAGAGGAATCGCTCGTTCTCCCCCGCGCCGTAGGCGTCCGCCGTGTCGTAGAGCGTGACGCCCAGTTCCAGGGCCCGTTCCAGGGTCGCCCGGGAGGCGTCCGCGTCCACGGGGCCGTAGGCGAAGCTCATGCCCATGCAGCCGAGGCCCTGCACGCCCACCTCGGGGCCGCCGTCGCCCAGGGCCGCCGTGCCGATCCTGCCGTTGGTCATCGTGTCCTCTCCGACGCCAGGGCGCGCCCGGCGTCCGCGTAGAAGTCCATCTTCCGGTCGAGCACGGCGAGCGTGCCCCGGAGTTCGGCGATCCGGGCCAGCACGTCCTCGCGGGTCTGCCTGAGCAGGTCGAAACGCTCGGTGTAGGTGTGGTCGCCCGCGCGGACCAGTTCCGCGTACCGCACCATGTCCGCGACCGGCATCCCGGTCAGCCGGAGCTTGCCGACGAGGGCCAGCCAGTCCAGGTCGCGGTTGCTGTAGCGCCGCTGCCCGGTGTGGGAACGGTCGATGTGCGGCATCAGCCCGATGCGCTCGTACCAGCGCAGGGTGTGCGCCGTCAGCCCGGTGAGGGCGGCGACCTCGCTGATCGTGTACTGGTCCTCGCCGTCCGGCCGCCGGTCCCGCTGTGGCGGTCCGGCGCAGCTGTCGGTCGGGGCACCCGTGGTCTCCATCACCGTCATGACTCCCACGCTAGAACGTTGGAGCGCACTCCAGGCAAGCGACACCGATGAGGAAAGGGCAGGCCCGGCGGCCGCCGCACCGGCGGTGCGCACCACCCGCACGGCACCGACGACCGCGTGTTCGGCGTCGCCACCGATCCCGACGTCCGCCGCCGCGGATGCGCGCGCCTGCACGGAGGCGCTGCTGGACTGGTTCCGTGAGCGCGGGGCCCGGCGGGTGAACCTCACCGCGTCCGCGCGGGCCGAGCCGCTGTACGTCTCGATGGGGTTCCGGCCCGGGCCCGACCCCCTGCTGGAGCTGACGCCCTGAGCGCTTAGGCTCACGGCATGTCGCTGAAGAGCCTCGCACTGATCGAGAACTGGCCGGTCCCCACCGCCGCGGCGGGTGTCGTACGGGCGGACGGCACCGTCCTGGGCACCCGCGGACCGGCCGGCCACCGCTTCCCGCTGGCCTCGGTCACCAAGCCGCTCGCGGCGTACGCGGCACTCGTGGCGTACGAGGAGGGCGCGATCGAGCTGGACGAACCGGCGGGCCCCGAGGGCTCCACCGTCCGGCACCTGCTCGCCCACACCTCGGGCCTCGCCTTCGACGAGCACCGGGTGACCTCGGCGCCCGGTGAGCGACGGCTGTACTCCAACGCCGGTTTCGAACAACTCGGCGATCACCTCGCGAAGGCGACGGAGATCCCGTTCGGCGAGTACCTGCGGCAGGCGGTGCTGGAGCCGCTGGGCATGACGTCGACGTCCCTGGAGGGCTCCCCCGCCAAGGACGGCGTCTCCACGGTCGACGACCTACTGCGCTTCGCCGCCGAGGTGCAGGCCCCCCGCCTCCTCGACCCCCGCACGGTCGCCGCGGCGATGACGGTGCAGCACCCGGGCCTCAAGGGCGTCCTGCCGGGCTACGGCCACCAGAACCCCAACGACTGGGGTCTGGGCTTCGAGATCCGCAACTCCAAGTCCCCGCACTGGACGGGCGCCTCGTCCTCCCCCCGCACCTTCGGCCACTTCGGCCAGTCGGGCACGTTCCTGTGGATCGACCCGGACGCGGGCGCGGCCTGCGTGGCCCTGGCGGACCGCGCCTTCGGTCCGTGGGCGACCGAGGCGTGGCCGCCGTTCACGGACGCGGTGCTGGCGGAACTGCGCGGCTGAGCCCGGCCTCGGACCACACCGTCTCGCCCCGCCCGTCGGGGCGGACGGCAACGCCCCACCGGCCGGTGACCGCGTCCACGGTCACCAGCCCGCGCCCGCCCTCGCCGAGCCCTGCGCCGACGCTCCGCGCGGGCGACTCCGGGCAGTCGTCCGCGACCTCCACCCGCACTCCGCCGGCCGGAGCAGGAGGCAGACGCGACAGCGGCGACCGGGCACGTGCCGTACGACGTTGGCTACCAGCTCGGTGAGCGCCGGCTCGGCCGCGTCGGTCACCTCGGCCGGCCCCGAGCCGACGAGGTACAGCCGCAGGATGCGGCGCAGATGCCGGGCCGAGTGCTCCCCCACGGCGAAATCGGCGTGGTACTCGCTGTGGATGTCCGCCGCCTGCGGACCGGTTGCTTGATTCACGCCACGATGATGCAACGCTGCGCTTACGCTCGACCACGCAAAGAAACGGACGCTGTGCGGCGTTGAAGGGCGCAGCCCGAAGTGAGGTACTGCCGTGGTCAACATCCAGTCACTCGACCCCACCGCCTCCCCGCTCGACTACTACGGCTGGGAACTACGCCGCCAACGCGAGGCGCACGGCCTCAAACAGGGTCAGCTCGGCGAAATCATCTTCTGCACGGGCTCGCTGATCGGCCAGATCGAGACCACGAAGAAGGTCCCCACCCGCGACTTCTCCGAACGCGTCGACGCGGCCCTCGGCACGGACGGCCTCTTCTCCCGCCTGATCGGCCTGGTCCTGCGCAGCCAACTGCCCACGTGGTTCCAGCCGTACGCGGAGATGGAGGCGAAGGCCGCCTACATCTCGACCTACCAGGCGCAGTTGGTATACGGCCTGCTGCAGACGGAGGAGTACGCACGAGCAGTCCTCAGCGTGGAGCGCCACAGCAAGCCCGACGAGATGGTGGCAGCCCGGATGGAGCGGCAGCGCATCCTCCGCCGCGATCAACCGCCCGCCCTCTGGGTCGTCCTGAGCGAAGCCGCGCTGCTGCTTGAGATCGGCGGACGCGACGTCATGCGTCGGCAACTTCTTCACCTGTTGAGCCTCCAGGAGAACCCTTGGGTGAACGTCCAGATCCTCCCGTTTGCCACGGGCCAGCACACAGGCATGATGGGAACCTTCACCCTGCTGAGGTTCGATGACGACCCTGACCTGTTCTACATGGACGGCTACGACCAGGGGCACATGACGACCAATCCACACGTGATCAAGGAGCGCTCGGTCGGTTACGCTCGGCTTCAAGCCTCAGCCCTCTCCCCCGAGGACTCGGCGGCACTGATCGCCCGCGTGATGGAGGAACGCTATGGAGACCAGCTCCGGCCTGAGCAACGCACAGTGGCGTAAGTCCAGTTACAGCGGAAGCAACGGCGGCGAATGCGTCGAGGTTGCCGACGGCTGCTCCTCCGGAGCCGTTCCCGTGCGTGACAGCAAAACCCCGTCCGGCCCGGTCATCACCGTCGGCGCCAACGCCTGGCAGGTATTCCTCGACGGTCTGCGGTAGCCGACACCGCCCCTAATACGTACCCCTCCGTGCGCAGCGGAGGCGAATGCGGCGAACATCCTCACAAGTGTGGGGAGCAGGAACAGATGGAAAGCCCGAGAAACGGCGAGTGGGGACCATCCCCGCGGGTGCGGGGAGCAGGCACTCCGGGGCATCTGCCGGAAGTGCGGGCGGGACCATCCCCGCAGGTGCGAGGAGCAGCAGCGGACCTCGACCGGATCCTCACACGGGATCGGACCATCCCCGCGGGTGCGGGCAGCAAGGCCTCGGCTTTGACGAGCCGGGCCCGGCGCCGGGACCATCCCTGCGGGTGCGGGGAGCAGCCGGCGCCCTGAACGCGGCCGGTGACGGCGTGGGGACCATCCCCGCGGGTGCGGGGAGCAGTGGTGCCGGGTCGTTGTAACTCTCCGCTGACAGGGACCATCCCCGCGGGTGCGGGGAGCAGCCGTCTACGCCGGGCGGGAACCCGTCCCCGCCGGGACCATCCCCGCGGGTGCGGGGAGCAGCGGGCCTCCCTGCACCTCCTCGAACTGCTCCAGGGACCATCCCCGCGGGTGCGGGGAGCAGCACCGGCCGGCCGTGAGGCGGTACTGCGGATCGGGACCATCCCCGCGGGTGCGGGGAGCAGCCTGACCGGTCTTGGGCCCGCGCCGCGCCCTGTGGACCATCCCCGCGGGTGCGGGGAGCAGACCAGCCTTACGCCGCGGAGTAGGTCTCAGACGGGACCATCCCCGCGGGTGCGGGGAGCAGCCCCCGGCGGCTGCGCCCACGTTCGTGAACTTGGGACCATCCCCGCGGGTGCGGGGAGCAGCTGGTCAGTTGTAGAGGCCGGTCCCCGCCTTGGGGACCATCCCCGCGGGTGCGGGGAGCAGTACACCCACGTCAACGACAAGACGGACTGGCTGGGACCATCCCCGCGGGTGCGGGGAGCAGGCGGAGGCCACAGGGGAGTCTGGGACAGACTCGGGACCATCCCCGCGGTTGCGGGGAGCAGGCCACGTCGTGCTGGGGGTAGCGGGCGCTGTAGGGACCATCCCCGCGGGTGCGGGGAGCAGCGGGTGCTGCGCGAGATCGACGCCAAACGGCAGGGACCATCCCCGCGGGTGCGGGGAGCAGAAGCAAACCGGTCGGCCGTCGTTTCGGTTGGGGGGACCATCCCCGCGGGTGCGGGGAGCAGATCTACCACCGTGAGCGGAGGTACGGGACGACGGGATCATCCCCGCGGGTGCGGGGAGCAGAGCCTCGCCTTGCCGATGCTGCCGCTGCCGCTGCCGCTGCCGCTGCCGCAGGGACCATCCCCGCGGGTGCGGGGAGCAGTCGGCCTCTTCGAGCCGGGCGCGCTCGGCCTTGGGGACCATCCCCGCGGGTGCGGGGAGCAGGGCACAGACTCCTCTCGAGGCTTAGCGGAGCGGGGACCATCCCCGCGGGTGCGGGGAGCAGACGCTCGAGGACCTGGAGCGCGCCGTCACGAGGGGACCATCCCCGCGGGTGCGGGGAGCAGGCGGAAGGCCATGATGGTGGTCCTGTCTCGTGGGGACCATCCCCGCGGGTGCGGGGAGCAGGGCGCCATCGACTCCACCGGCAACGGGGCCGCGGGACCATCCCCGCGGGTGCGGGGAGCAGTCCTGCAGCGTCTTGATGGTCACCGGCCGGCCGGGACCATCCCCGCGGGTGCGGGGAGCAGGCGCTGACGATCGACAAGGATCTGCGCGACCAGGGACCATCCCCGCGGGTGCGGGGAGCAGCCTGACCGCATCCGGAGCCGGCCTGACCGGCGGGGACCATCCCCGCGGGTGCGGGGAGCAGCGGTCCAGTCCGGCCTGGATCCGCTTGCGGGTGGGACCATCCCCGCGGGTGCGGGGAGCAGGCAGGCGCAGACGGTCGCAGCACTCCAGAGCGGGGACCATCCCCGCGGGTGCGGGGAGCAGTGCTTGTGCTGGTGGGTGAGGGCCAGGCTTGAGGGACCATCCCCGCGGGTGCGGGGAGCAGCGGGTGCGGTCGACGCCCGACAGCTCCCCGCCGGGACCATCCCCGGGGGTGCGGGGAGCAGACTGGCTGACCTGCGAGTTTATTGCCGTGCAGGCATCGTTTTGGCAACTTTCGCAGATTCCGTCAAATGGCACATAAGGGAACCGGGTTCCGTAGAGGGCTGCAACGGATGGACCGTGAGCCGATCATCATAGGCTTCGAAGGGCTTGCTTTCCTTGAGATTCTCCTCCTTCGCTCATTTCTACGTGCAGGGCCAGGCTCGCCCTGTATCAATCCTTCATGAGCGATGGGGGAAGCGCCCGTTCCGGCATGTTGCGTCGGCTCGGGGGGCCGGCGCGGTCGGTGTGGGCCAAGCATGACCGTGACACTGACGGCTGGCTGCCGTTGTGGCGGCACATGGAGGACAGCGCCGCGGTGGCCGGCCTGTTATGGGACCAGTGGCTGCCCGCGGGGGTGCGGAGGCTGGTGTACGAGGCCTTGCCACAGGGTGAGTCGGACGCGCGTGCCCTCGTCGTATGGCTCGCCGGTGTGCATGACATCGGCAAAGCCACTCCCGCGTTCGCCTGCCAGGTCGATCAGCTTGCCGACACCATGCGCGGCCAAGGGCTGGAGATGCGCTCGGCAAAGGCCATGGGGCCGGATCGACGGATCGCGCCGCACGGTCTGGCCGGGCAAGTGCTGCTGGGCGAGTGGTTGGAGGAGCGGCACGGGTGGGCGTCCACTCGGGCCGGGCAGTTCGCCGTGGTCGTGGGCGGACATCATGGTGTGCCGCCCGAGCACGGGCAGATCAAGGCTCTGTACGACCACGAGGAGTTGCTGCGCACTCCTGGTGCGAGCAGCCGTGCCTGGCGGCAAGTGCAGACCGAACTGCTTGAGGCTTGCGCCGATCGCTTCGGCGTGACGGAACGGCTGGTGCAGTGGCGAACGGTGAAGTTGCCGCAGCCGGTGCAGGTGCTGCTCACCGCACTGGTCATCGTCTCCGACTGGATTGCCAGCAATCCGGACCTCTTCCCGTACTTCCCGGACGCGGCGTCCCACGGTGACGAGGAGCGTCTGACCGCGGCCTGGCGGGGGTTGGACCTGCCAGAACCCTGGCGGGCCGGAGAACCTGGCCAGAGCGCACAGGAGTTGTTCGCCTCGCGGTTCAGGCTGCCGGAGGGGGCGAAGGTACGCCCTGTCCAAGAAGCCGCCGTGGATCTGGCGCGGGAGATGGAGACGCCCGGGCTCATGATCGTCGAGGCGCCGATGGGCGAGGGCAAAACCGAGGCGGCGCTCGCCGTGGCCGAAATCTTCGCGGCGCGCTCGGGCGCGGGAGGGGTGTTCTTCGCCCTTCCCACCATGGCCACGGGGAATGCCATGTTCCCTCGCCTGCTCGACTGGTTGGGCCGGTTGCCGGGGGTGGCGGGCTCACGCCGTTCGGTGCACCTGGCGCATTCAAAGGCGGCTCTCAACGAGGACTTCGCCGGTCTGATGGCCCGTGCGGGACAGGTCACGGCCGTCGACGTTGACGCGGCGGTGAGCTCATCCCGGCAGCGGCAGGACCAACGGCGTCGCGCGAGCGCCGAACTCGTGGCGCATGCCTGGCTGCGTGGGCGTAAGAAGGCCATGCTGGCCTCGTTCGTGGCGGGCACCATCGACCAGTTGCTGTTCGCCGGGCTGAAGAGCCGGCACCTGGCGCTGCGTCATCTCGCCGTTGCCGGGAAGGTCGTCGTCATCGACGAGGCTCACGCCTACGACACGTACATGAGCGTGTACCTGGACCGGGTGCTGTCGTGGCTGGGTGCGTACCGGGTCCCGGTGGTGGTGCTGTCCGCGACCCTGCCTGCCACACGCAGGCGCGAACTCGCCGCGGCGTACTCCGGCCGGTCCCACGCGGTCACCCCTGGGGACACGACCGCATCGGACACGTACCCGCTGCTGACCGCCGTCGTTCCGGGCGGCGCCCCGATGGCCCGCCGCCCGCAGGCGTCGGCCCGGTCGACGACCGTACAGGTGGAGCGCCTCGCCGACGACCTGGACGTCCTCGCCGACCGGCTGGAGAGCGAACTGGCCGACGGCGGGTGCGTGTTGGTGATCCGGAACACGGTCAAGCGGGTACTGGAGACGGCTCGGGTGCTGCGCGACAGGTTCGGCGCCGAGAACGTGACCGTCGCCCATTCGTGCTTCGTCGACCTCGACCGGGCGGACAAGGACAGCACGCTGCTCCGTCTCTTCGGGCCTCCGGAAAAGACGGACGCCAGGCCCACGGGTCGGCACATCGTGGTGGCCAGCCAGGTAGCCGAGCAGTCCCTCGATGTCGACTTCGACCTGCTGGTCAGCGATCTGTGTCCCGTCGACCTGCTCCTGCAGCGCATGGGCCGCCTGCACCGCCACCAGCGCGGACAGGACCAGAGGGAGCGGCCCGAGCACCTGCGGGCGGCGCGCTGCCTGGTGACGGGAGCCGACTGGACGGCGGACGTGCCCGCCCCGGTGCGGGGGTCGGTCGCCGTGTACGGGCGGTACACCCTGCTGCGGTCAGCCGCGGTACTCCTTCCCCACCTCGAGGGCGGTTCCCGGCAACCGGTGCGGCTCCCGGCGGACATCAGCCCGCTCGTGCAGAGCGCATACGGAGAAGACACGGTCGGGCCGGACCATTGGCAGGACGCGACGAAGAGGGCACGCGAGCAGTTCGAGCGGCACCGCGACGACCAGGCCGAGCGCGCCGCCGTGTTCCGTCTGGGAGACGTCGGCAAGCCGGGGCGTCCGCTGTTCGGCTGGGTCGCCGCCGGTGTGGGGGACACGGACGACACCCCCACCGGGCGTGCTCAGGTCCGCGACAGCCGGGACAGCCTGGAGGTCGTTGTCGTGCAGCGCCGCGGTGACGGAAGCCTCGCCACCCTGCCGTGGCTCAGGCCGGACAGCAAGAAGCGGCAGCGTGCGGGCGTCGAGCTGCCGCAGGACGCGACGCCGACACGGTTCGCGGCCCGTACGGCCGCAAGTTGCGGACTGCGGCTGCCCCTGCAGTTCTCCGGCGCAGTCATGGACCGGGCCATCGAGGAACTGGAACAGCTGTATCTGCCCAACTGGCAGGGCAAAGAGAGCCCTTGGCTCTCCGACCAGTTGATTCTCGCCCTTGACGAGAACTGTCAGACCCACCTGGCAGGCTTCTCACTCCGCTACAGCCCGACCGACGGTCTTGAGGTGACGCGTGATGCTGCCGACTGAATCCCCCGGTGCCGGTGCCGGTCAAGCGCGGTCCTTCGACCTGACCAGCCGGCCGTGGATCGGAGTGCTGCGGTGCAACGGCTCCCAGGACGAGCTGTCGCTCCGTCAGGTCTTTGCCCATGCCGGGAAACTTCGACGCATCGTGGGTGAGCTGCCCACTCAGGAGTTCGCTCTGATTCGTCTCCTCCTGGCCGTCGCGCACGACGCGCTGGACGGCCCCGGCGACATCGAGGAGTGGGCGGAGCTGTGGGCGGATCCTGACTGTTTCGCCCCCGTTCAGGCATATCTTGAGGAGCAGAGGGAGCGGTTCGACCTTCTTCACCCGCTCACACCATTCCTGCAGACCGCCGGGCTGCGCTCGGCGAGGGACGAGGTCTTCTCCCTCAACCGGGTCGTGGCCGACGTCCCTGCCGGGGAGCCGTTCTTCAGCGCGCGGATGCCGGACGTGGAACGGCTGACCTTCGCCGAGGCCGCCCGCTGGGTCGTCCACGTCCACGCCTACGACACCTCCGGCATCAAGACCGGCATGGTCGGCGACGGCCGGGTCAAGGGCGGCAAGGTGTATCCGCTCGGTACGGGCTGGGCGGGCGGGTTGGGCGGCGTCTTCGTGGAGGGCAAGACCCTGCGCGAGACCCTGCTGCTCAACCTGGTGGCGGCGGACACGGAAGGGCTCGAGTTCTCTCCCGACGACCGGCCGGCCTGGCGCCGTGAGCCCTGCGGGGCGGGTTCCGACGGGCGTTCCGCGACCGGTCCCCGTGACCTGTACACCTGGCAGTCGCGCCGGGTGCGTCTGCACCACGACGTGGACGGCGTCCACGGTGTCGTCCTCGGGTACGGCGATCCGCTCGTCTCCCGGAACATGCACCGCCGCGAGCCGATGACCCCGTGGCGGCGCAGTCCCGCGCAGGAGAAGAAGCTCGGGCAGACACCGGTGTATCTGCCCCTCGAACACGAGCCGGCCCGCTCCGCCTGGCGCGGTATCGCCTCGCTCGTCGCCGACCGGTCGGAGAGCGGGGGCAGCACCGAGGCCGCATCGCGTTTGCGGCCGCGGATCCTGGAGTGGATCGCCCGTCTGGTGACCGAGGGCCCCCTTCCCCGCCGTTCCCTCGTCCGCGCCCGGGTCGTGGGTGTCACTTACGGAACCCAGCAGTCCGTGATCAACGAGGTCGTCGACGACCGCCTGCCGATGCCCGTCGTCCTGCTCCATCGGGAAGACCCCACGTACGCCCAACAGGCCATCGGCGCGGCCGAGGACGCCGACCGGGCGGTGCGAGCCTTGGGAGACCTCGCTGCTGACCTCGCTCGGACTACCGGCGCCGAGCAGGAAGGGCCCAGGTCCGCGGCCCGCGCCGAGGGGTTCGACGCGCTGGAGCATCCGTACCGCGGGTGGCTGTCCGACATGGTGGACGAGCCCGATCCCTTCGAGCACCGGCACGTCTGGCAGCGGCAGGTGCGGGAGAGGGTGGGCCGCCTCGGTGACCGTCTCATCGCCGCCGTGGGCGACGCGGCATGGGAGGGGCGGATCCACACCGACGACAAGGGCGGCACCCACTGGCTGAACGCGGGTCTGGCCGACGTGTGGTTCCGGGGGCGGCTGGCCAGAGCACTGGGAGACCCCGGCTCCCCCGGCCCTGGAAGCAGTGGCGGAGGTGCCGCCGCCCCGGCCGGCGACGGTCCGTCCGGGCCGGGGCCCACCGGCTTGCCGGAAACCGATCACGCCGCGACCGACCCGGAGGTGCACGTATGACCACCGCATCCACACCCGCCCCGCCCGTCGAACTCCCGGTTCACCAGCGGGTCGCGGAGCTCGCCGCCGCGCACATCGCCCCCTGGCAGGAGGGTTACCTCAAGGACCGGTCCCCGGCGGTCGCCGCTCTCGCCCGCCTGCGCCGCGGCGCGGGCCGTGAGGCGGGCGAGGTGCCCGACCTGTGGAGCCTGATCGACACCGATCCGCTCCACACTTCGGCCGAGGGGACGCGATCGCTGAGCGAGCAGGAGCTGGTCCGCGCCGAGAACGCGCTGCACGCGGCCCTCACCCTGTGGGCGTTCCACCAGCAGTCCCGGGGCGTCCCCGTGCACCGCCGGCACACCCGTGAGCGACCGGGTGGCCTGGGCGCGGCGGTCCGGCGCCTGATGCCGGCCGACGGCGTCGACGAACCCGTCCGCAAGCGTCTGGTCCGCGCGGGTACCGCCCCCGACCTCGTCACCCTCGCCCAGCGGCTGCGCGACATCGTCGCCCTGCTGCGTCGCGACGACATCCCGCTCGACTACGCCCTCCTCGCCGGCCAGCTCTACCTCTGGCAGTGGCCCGACGGCCCCGCCGCCGTCCGCCGCCGGTGGGGCCGCTCCTTCCACGAGCAGCGGCGGGCCCGGCCGGCCAACGACGAGAACACCACCCCAGACATTGATACGGACGACAAGGACGCCTCGTGAACCGCATCTTCCTGGACGTGCACGCCCTGCAGACCGTCCCGCCCAGCAACCTCAACCGGGACGACACGGGCGCACCCAAGACGGCCGTCTACGGCGGAGTCCCCCGCGCCCGTGTTTCCAGCCAGGCATGGAAGCGGGCCATCCGCACCTACTTCAAGGAGGAGCACCTGCTCGACCCCGCCGAGCTGGGCGTGCGGACCAAGAAGGTGGTGGAGCTGCTGGCCGACCGGATCGCGACGTCCGACCCGTCCGTCGAACGGGAGACGGCACTGAAGCTCGCCGATGAGACGGTGAAGGCCGCGGGCTTCAAGACCGAGGTCCCCAAGCGGAAGGCCGATCAGGCGAAGAGGGACGGGGAACCCGCTCCGGCCCCCGAGAGCAAGTACCTGGTCTTCCTCAGCTCCCGGCAGCTCGACGGCCTGGCCCGTCTCGCCCTGGAGGGCGCCACCGACATCGCGGCGTTCCTGAAGACCAAGGAGAACAAGGCCCGGGCCAGGGAGCTCGCGGACACCCGTCACTCCGTGGACATCGCCCTCTTCGGTCGCATGGTCGCCGATGTCGCCGACATCAACGTCGACGCCGCCGTGCAGGTCGCACACGCCCTCGGCGTCCACCGTGTCGACAACGAGTCCGACTACTACACCGCCGTCGATGATGAGAACACCGACGAGGAGACCGGCGCCGGAATGATCGGCACCGTCGACTTCAACTCCGCGACCCTCTACCGCTACGCCGCCCTCGGCGTGCACCAGCTCGCCGCCAACCTCGGTCAGGGCCTGCGCGAGGACGAACCGCGCACCGAGCCGGTGCGTCGCGCCGTCGAGGCGTTCGTGCACGCCTTCGTCTCCTCCCTGCCCACCGGGAAGATCAACACCTTCGGTCACCACACCGAGCCCGATGCCGTGCTCGTCAGGCTTCGCACGACCCGGCCGATCAGCTATGTCGCCGCCTTCGAGGACCCGGTCCGCAGCGACGGCGGCGGGCACCTGCGCGAGGCCGCCGACCGGCTCGCCGCCTACGCCTTGGACGTCGAGCGTGCCTACGGCGATCCCGAGACCACCCTCACGTGGGTCCTGCGGGTCGGCACCGCCACGCAGAAGCTCGCCGATCTCGGCACCGAGGCCGGCACGCTGCGCGAACTCGCCGACGCCGTCGGCCGAGCCGTCACGGAGCGCCTGGAAAAGCCCGCATGAGCCGCGTGGACCGCACGAGCGTGCTCGCACTCCGCCTCGCGGGTCCCCTGCAGTCCTGGGGAGCGTCGTCCCGCTTCACCCGCCGCACCACCGAATCGGCCCCGACCAAGAGCGGCGTCGTCGGCCTGCTCGCCGCGGCGGCCGGCCTCGAACGCGGCGACGACGCGGGCCTCGCCCCCTTGGCGGCACTCAGGTTCGGCACCCGCATCGACCAGCCGGGCACCCGCGTACGGGACTTCCACACCGCCCACCACGGCATCACCGGCGCATCCATGCCGCTGTCCGAGCGGTTCTACCTCGCCGACGCCGTCTTCGTGGCCGCGGTCGAGGGCGACCACGCCCTGCTCGCCGGCCTGCACGAGGCCCTGCGCACCCCGGCGTACCCGCCCTACCTCGGTCGCCGCTCGTGCCCGCCCTCCGAGCCGGTCGTCCTCGGGCTCCACGAGGACGCCCGCTTGGAGGACGTACTGGCGAACGTGCCGTGGCAGGCCTCCGCCTGGTACCGCAGACGCCACCGGGCCCCGCAGACCCTGACCGTGCTGCGCGAGACGGCCGCCGACGAGTCCGCCGGGGCGGCGGACGTACTGCGCGACCAGCCGGTCAGTTTCGACGCCGCCCACCGGCGGCACGCGCTGCGCACCGTGGTCACCGTCCCCGTTCCGGCTCCGATCCCGTCAGGCGGCGGTCCGCAGGACGTGCACGATCCGTTCGCCGCCCTCGACGCCCTGGAGGATGAGAGCTTCTGATGTTCCTCTCCCGCTTCCGCGTCAACACCGCGCGGCCCGGTGCCCGCCGCCTCCTGTCCTCGCCTCAGGCCATGCACGCGGCCGTCATGTCGTCCTTTCCTCACATCCTGCCCTCGGACAGTCCGGCGCCCGACGCGCCGCGCGTGCTGTGGCGTCTGGACCAGCGGGCCCGCGCCGAGGTCCTGCTGTACGTCGTCAGCCCCGACCGTCCCGATATGACCCATCTGGTCGAGCAGGCCGGATGGCCCGCCGTCGCCGACCCCGGGAATCCCGGCTGGCAGACCCGGCCCTACGCCCCGCTCCTCGACGGGCTGGCCGCCGGTGACCACTGGGCGTTCCGCCTGACCGCGAACCCCGTGCACACCATTCGCCGTAAGGAGGGCGAACCCCGCAAGCTCACCGCGCACCTGACGCCCATCCACCAGATGGGCTGGCTGCTCGACGAGGAACGCCAACAGCGCCTCGGCTTCCGCGTCTGCGAGAAGCCCGCGGACCGACGGCTCCTGCCCGAAGGAACCACCCACCACAAGCGGCCCCACCCCGGCGACCGGTACGAGCTGGCCGTACGGGACACCCGGTCCCTCTCCTTCGACAAGTCCCGCGGCTCCGGCGGCCGCCGGGACAAGCCGGTCACCGTCGTCACCGTCACCTTCGAAGGGCGGCTGGAGGTCACCGACCCCGAGGCCCTGCGCCGCGCCCTCACCCAGGGCATCGGCCGGGCCCGTGCCTACGGCTGCGGCCTCCTCACCCTGGCACCCGTCACTCGACCGGCGCGGCCCACACCATGAGCACGGTCTCCCGGCGCCCGGCACTCACCCCGAGACAGCTCACCCGCACCGGCGAACGGCTCTCCTTCGTCTACCTGGAACGCTGCACGGTGCACCGCGACGCCAACGCCATCACGGCCCAGGACGCGGAGGGCACCACCCACATCCCCTCGGCGACCATCGGCACCCTCCTCCTCGGTCCCGGAACACGCGTGACCCACCAGGCCATGAGCGTGCTGGGCGAGACCGGCGCGGCGGTCTGCTGGGTCGGTGAACAGGGCGTGCGCTACTACGCGTCCGGCCGCGCCCTCAGCCGCTCCTCCGCCCTCATGGAGGCCCAGGCCAGGCAGTGGGCCAACCCGCGCAGCCGCCTCGCCGTGGCACGCGCGATGTACCGGCTGCGTTTCCCGGACGAGGACCCGGCCGACCTCACCCGGCACGAACTCCTCGGCCGTGAGGGGAGACGGGTCAAGGACTGCTACCGGGCCGAGGCCGCCCGCGCGGGTGTCCCCTGGCGAGGCCGCCGCTACATTCCCGGCGACTTCACCAGCGGGGACGCCGTCAACCAGGCCGTCACCGCCGCCGCCCAGTGCATGTACGGCATCGCCCATGCCGTCGTCACTTCCCTCGGGTGCAGTCCGGCCCTCGGCTTCGTCCACTCCGGCCACGAACTGTCGTTCGTCCTGGACGTCGCCGACCTCTACAAGACCGAGATCGGCATCCCGGTGGCCTTCGACACCGCCGCACAGGGCGAGGAGGACGTGGGCCCGCGCACCCGTCGCGCCCTGCGGGACCGCATCAGCGAAACGGCCTTGCTGGACCGATGCGTCGACGACATCAAGCGTCTCCTGCTGCCGGAAACGGCCGACTCCACCGACCCCGGCGGCGACCGGGACGTCGTCATGCTCCAGAGCGACCACGGCCACCAGGTCGCCTCCGGCGTCAACCACGACGGGCCTGAGGACTACGGAGACGAGCTCTGGTGACCGTCATCGTCCTCACCAACTGCCCGGCCGGACTACGCGGCTTCCTCACGCGCTGGTTACTGGAGATCTCCGCCGGCGTGTTCGTGGGTAACCCCTCGGCCCGAATCCGCGACGTGCTCTGGGAAGAAGTTCAGCAGTACGCGGGCCAGGGCCGCGCCCTGCTGGCCCACACCACGAACAACGAGCAGGGCTTCACCTTCCGCACCTACGACCACGCCTGGCACCCGACCGACCACGAGGGTGTCACCTTGATCCGCCGTCCGGACCCGACCGCACCCGCTACCGGCCCAACGTCTCAGCATGGCCCGCCATCCGGCTGGAGCAAGGCCGCCAAACGCCGACGCTTCGGAAGCGGCTGATGCACATCGCGCCCCCTATGCCCCATTCACCGGAATCGGAGAAAGTGCTCGAAAACCGCCCCCGGCGCCAGTAAAACCGCAGGTCACCCAGTCTGCTCCCCGCACCCGCGGGGATGGTCCCTCCTGGAACTCCTGCACCGTCGGATCGACCTCCTGCTCCCCGCACCCGCGGGGATGGTCCCGGAAACACGCAAGGGCGTATTACGGCCGATCACTGCTCCCCGCACCCGCGGGGATGGTCCCAGCTAGCGCTATACGGGGTCACTGTCAAGGGTCTGCTCCCCGCACCCGCGGGGATGGTCCCGTACAGAAAGCGCTAGGAAGGGGGACAGCGTGCTGCTCCCCGCACCCGCGGGGATGGTCCCCATCCACGCCCTGGGACCGAAGCTGTTCCAGACTGCTCCCCGCACCCGCGGGGATGGTCCCTGCCGCGAGATATCCATGAGGAAACCCTTGCCCTGCTCCCCGCACCCGCGGGGATGGTCCCCTCGCGGCGGACCGGCTCCCGATTCCGGGCCTCTGCTCCCCGCACCCGCGGGGATGGTCCCCCAAATTCACCGGGAATGGCCGAGACGACTCGCTGCTCCCCGCACCCGCGGGGATGGTCCCTCGGTGAGGGCATGCACTGCGGCGTCCATCCGCTGCTCCCCGCACCCGCGGGGATGGTCCCTACCGGCTGAGCGTGCGCAACGTGACCGTGCACTGCTCCCCGCACCCGCGGGGATGGTCCCCCGCCCGTCTGGGTGGCGCCGGGCGATGTGGACTGCTCCCCGCACCCGCGAGGATGGTCCCTGCACGCCGGGTGAGCCGTGGCTGGTGGGTGCCTGCTCCCCGCACCCGCGGGGATGGTCCCGAGGCCCTCGACGACGCGGTGCAGGAGCTGCGCTGCTCCCCGCACCCGCGGGGATGGTCCCTCCCCGCTCTCCAGCTTGGCGAGGAAGACGGTCTGCTCCCCGCACCCGCGAGGATGGTCCCGCCCCACCGACCCCCGACGCGACGTCCAGGGCCTGCTCCCCGCACCCGCGGGGATGGTCCCACAGACGCGCTGCTGAGGATGGACCCTCAGACCTGCTCCCCGCACCCGCGGGGATGGTCCCGGAGCGGGCCGCCGCCGAAACGCGGCGCGCTACTGCTCCCCGCACCCGCGGGGATGGTCCCGGAGCGCGGCCTCTTTGATGGTTTCGGAGTTGCTGCTCCCCGCATCCGCGGGGATGGTCCCGGCAGCGGTTTCGCCCTGGAGTTCAGCCTCCCCTACTCCCCGCACCCGCGGGGATGATCCCCTGACCGACTTCCCGGAGCCCTCCCGGGCGTTCTGCTCCCCGCGCCCGCGGGGATGGCCCCGGTGTCCGTTGCGGTCGTGGCGTCGGAGGGGAGGGGGTGGGTCAGGCGGGGTGCATCTCCCACAGGAGGAGTTCGGCCGTCGGGCTCACGGCGACCGCCTCGACGTCCTCGGCGTCCGTGATGCGGGCCGCGTCGCCCGGTCCCAGTTCCTCGCCGGCCAGGCGGATGCCGCCGCGGACCACGTGGGCGTACACGTACGGGGCGTCCGGCACCGCCGCCCGCTCGCCCGCCGCCGGCCGGCGGACGTGGAGCGTCGCGCCCGCCTCCGGGAGGGCGTACGGGGTGGAGTCCGCCAGGCCGGGGACGACCTCGTAGTACGGGTCGCCGCCGGGAGCGAGCGGGGTCAGCCACATCTGGAGGAAGGTCAGCGGGGTGGAGCCCGCGTTGCGTTCCACGTGGCGGACGCCGGAGGCGGCGCTCAGGCGCTGTACGTCGCCGGGGCGGATCACCGTCTCCCGGCCCGTCGAGTCGCGGTGGGTCAGCTCGCCCTCCACCACCCAGGTCACGATCTCGGTGTGGCTGTGCGGGTGTTCGCCGAAACCGGCGCCCGGGGCCAGCCGCTCCTCGTTGCAGGCGATCACCGCGCCGAAGCCCAGGTTGTCCGGGTCGTAGTGGGGGCCGAAGGAGAAGGCGTGCCGGGTGTCGATCCCGGCCGCCGGATCGCCGCCCCGGTAGCGCTCCCGCGCGCGTCGTACGTCCATCACGGCGTCCACCGTAGGCCCTGCGGCATGCCCTCCCGTCCCTATAAGGCAGTCTTGTCCCCGTGCCCGAACCAGAAATCAGCACCATCGCAGCCGCAGCACGGCCCGCCCACCCCCATGTCGCGACGCTGAAGCGGCTGGAGAAGTCGTCCGGCAGCCTGGCCGCCCAGGCGATCGCGCGGATGGACGAGACGCTGCCCTGGTACCGGGCCATGCCGCCGGAGAACCGTTCCTGGATCGGACTGGTCGCCCAGGCGGGCATCGCCGCCTTCACCGAGTGGTTCCGGCGTCCCGACGCCCCGCAGGCCATCTCCACCGACGTCTTCGGCACCGCGCCGCGCGAGCTGACCCGGGCGATCACACTGCGGCAGACCGTGGAGATGGTGCGCACCACCATCGAGGTCATGGAGAGCGCGATCGACGAGGTCGCGGCCCCGGGCGACGAGAACGTGCTGCGCGAGGCGCTGCTCGTCTACGCGCGGGAGATCGCCTTCGCCACCGCCCAGGTGTACGCGCAGGCCGCCGAGGCACGGGGTGCCTGGGACGCCCGGCTGGAGTCGCTGGTGGTGAACGCCGTGCTCAGCGGTGAGGCCGACGAGGGGGCCGTGTCGCGGGCCGCCGCGCTCGGCTGGAACTCGCCCGAGCACGTGTGCGTGGTGCTGGGTACCGCGCCCGACGGTGATTCCGAGCTGACCGTGGAGGCCATCCGGCGGGCCGCCCGGCACGCCAAGCTGCAGGTGCTGACCGGGGTGCTCGGGAACCGGCTCGTGGTGATCGCGGGGGGCAGCGACAACCCGCTGGCCGTGGCGAAGTCGCTGATCGGGCCGTATGCGGCGGGGCCGGTGGTGGCGGGTCCGGTGGTGCCGGACCTGCTGGCGGCGACCCGGTCCGCGCAGGCCGCCGCGGCCGGCCTGAAGGCGTGTTCCGCCTGGCAGGACGCCCCGCGTCCGGTCCTGGCGGACGACCTGCTCCCGGAGCGGGCGATCGCCGGAGACCCGTCCGCCCGCCAGCAGTTGGTGGAGGAGATCTACAGACCGCTGGAGGAAGCGGGAGCGGCTCTGCTGGAGACGCTCAGTGTGTATCTCGAACAGGCGAGCAGTCTCGAGGGCGCGGCGCGGATGCTGTTCGTGCATCCCAACACCGTTCGCTACCGGCTCCGACGTGTGACTGATGTCACCGGTTGGTCACCCTCCGATGTACGCTCGGCGTTCACACTGAGGATCGCGCTGATCCTGGGGCGTCTGGCCAATGGCGATCCTCACGCCTAGCTTTTTGTCGGGCCCCCACAAAACCCCCTCCTGTTCTTCGTCCCTGTCCCCACCGGCGGCCGTGGCCGTCTCCAAGAGAGAGTGTGAGAGTGCTCGTACTCGTCGCTCCCGGCCAGGGTGCCCAGACGCCCGGCTTTCTGACCGAATGGCTCGACCTCCCCGGTGCCGCGGACCGCGTCGCCGCGTGGTCCGACGCCATCGGACTCGACCTCGTCCACTACGGCACGAAGGCCGACGCGGACGCGATCCGCGACACGGCCGTCGCCCAGCCGCTGCTGGTCGCGGCCGGGCTGCTGTCCGCCACGGCACTCGGTGACATCGTTCCGGGTGCGGTGGCCGGTCACAGCGTCGGTGAGATCACCGCCGCCGCCTTCGCCGGTGTCCTCGACGACACCGCCGCGCTCTCCCTGGTCCGCAAGCGGGGTCTGGCCATGGCCGACGCCGCCGCGGTCACCGAGACCGGCATGGCGGCGCTGCTCGGCGGCGACCCCGGGGTGACCCTGGAGCACCTGGAGAAGCTGGGTCTGACCCCGGCGAACATCAACGGCGCGGGCCAGGTCGTCGCGGCCGGCACCAGGGAGCAGCTCGCCGCGCTGGAGGCGGACAAGCCCGAGGGCGTGCGCAAGGTCGTCGCGCTCAAGGTGGCCGGTGCCTTCCACACCCACCACATGGGCCCCGCGGTCGAGACGCTGGCGCAGGCCGCCGCGGACCTGACGCCGGGCGACCCGGAGGTCACCTACGTGTCGAACAAGGACGGCCGGGCCGTCGCGACCGGGGCCGAGGTGCTCGAGCGCCTGGTCGGCCAGGTCGCCAACCCGGTCCGCTGGGACCTGTGCATGGAGACGTTCAAGGAACTCGGCGTCACCGCCCTCCTCGAGGTCTGCCCCGGCGGCACCCTGACCGGCCTCGCCAAGCGCGCCCTGCCCGGTGTCAGGACGCTGGCCCTGAAGACCCCCGCCGACCTCGACGCGGCCCGCGAGTTCATCACCGCCGCATCCGATCCTGCTGCCGCCGCAGCGGGCGCCTGACGCCCTTAAGGAGCCGACCGCATGGCGAAGATCAAGCCCAGCAGGGGCGCCCCGTACGCGCGCATCCTCGGCGTGGGCGGCTACCGTCCCACCCGGGTCGTGCCGAACGAGGTGATCCTGGAGACGATCGACTCGTCCGACGAGTGGATCCGCTCGCGCTCCGGTATCGAGACCCGGCACTGGGCGTCGCCCGAGGAGACCGTCGCGGCGATGTCGATCGAGGCCTCGGGCAAGGCGATCGCGGACGCCGGGATCGACCCCGCGCAGATCGGCGCCGTGGTCGTGTCGACCGTGTCCCACTTCAGCCAGACCCCGGCCATCGCCACCGAGATCGCCGACAGGCTGGGCACGGACAAGGCCGCCGCCTTCGACATCTCGGCCGGCTGCGCGGGCTTCGGCTACGGCCTCACCCTGGCCAAGGGCATGGTCGTCGAGGGCTCGGCGGAGTACGTCCTCGTCATCGGCGTGGAGCGGCTGAGCGAGCTGACCGACCTGGAGGACCGGGCCACGGCCTTCCTGTTCGGTGACGGCGCGGGCGCGGTGATCGTCGGCCCCTCCCGGGAGCCCGCGATCGGCCCGACCGTGTGGGGCTCGGAGGGCGACAAGTCCGAGACCATCAAGCAGACCGTGCCGTGGACGGACTACCGCGACGGGACGGTCGAGAAGTTCCCCGCGCTCACGCAGGAGGGCCAGGCGGTGTTCCGCTGGGCCGTGTTCGAGATGGCGAAGGTCGCCCAGCAGGCGCTGGACGCGGCCGGCATCAGCGCGGACGAACTGGACGTCTTCATCCCGCACCAGGCCAACGTGCGGATCATCGACTCGATGGTGAAGACCCTGAAACTGCCGGAGCACGTCACGGTCGCCCGTGACATCCGCACCACCGGCAACACCTCGGCCGCCTCGATTCCGCTCGCCATGGAGCGGCTTCTGGCGACCGGCGAGGCGAAGAGCGGCGACACCGCGCTCGTCATCGGCTTCGGGGCGGGTCTCGTCTACGCCGCTACGGTCGTTACCCTCCCCTAGGCACTCCGTGCCGGACCGGCCGGTCCGGGACGGGCACCGCACAACCCGCCGTTGACGCGGCGGGCGCCACATCCTCTGGAATCACAAAGAAGGAGCGCCATCATGGCCGCCACTCAGGAAGAGATCGTCGCCGGTCTCGCGGAGATCGTGAACGAGATCGCCGGCATCCCGGTTGAGGACGTCCAGCTGGACAAGTCCTTCACCGACGACCTGGACGTCGACTCGCTGTCCATGGTCGAGGTCGTCGTCGCCGCCGAGGAGCGCTTCGACGTCAAGATCCCGGACGACGACGTCAAGAACCTCAAGACCGTCGGCGACGCGACCGACTACATCCTCAAGCACCAGGCCTGAGCACTGCTTGGGCCGGGGGGTCCCGGCCCCGCCACCCGGCGGTGGCGCCGTATGCATCCTCTTAATCCGTTGGAGAAAGAATTCCGATGAGCTCGACCAATCGCACCGTGGTCGTCACCGGTATCGGCGCAACCACACCGCTGGGTGGCGACGCAGCCTCTACCTGGGAGGGCCTGGTCGCCGGGCGTTCCGGCGTCAAGCCCCTGGAGCAGGAGTGGGCCGCCGAGCAGGCGGTCCGCATCGCGGCACAGATCGCCGTGGAGCCCACCGAGGTCATCCCCCGGCCACAGGCCCGTCGCCTGGACCGCTCGGCGCAGTTCGCGCTGGTCGCGGCCAAGGAGGCGTGGGCGGACGCCGGGTTCGAGGCCAGGGCCGGCGAGGACCCGAACGTGGATCCGGACCGGCTCGGCGCGGTCATCGCCTCCGGCATCGGCGGCGTGACGACCCTGCTGGACCAGTACGACGTGCTGAAGGAGAAGGGCGTCCGCCGCGTCTCCCCGCACACCGTCCCCATGCTGATGCCGAACAGTCCCTCGGCCAACGTGGGCCTGGCCGTGGGCGCCCGCGCGGGCGTGCACACCCCGGTCTCGGCCTGCGCCTCGGGCGCGGAGGCCATCGGCTACGCCATCGAGATGATCCGCACCGGCCGTGCCGACGTCGTCGTCGCGGGCGGCACGGAGGCGGCGATCCACCCGCTGCCGATCGCCGCGTTCGGCAACATGATGGCGATGTCCAAGAACAACGACGACCCCGAGGGCGCCTCGCGTCCCTACGACGTCGCGCGTGACGGGTTCGTCATGGGCGAGGGGGCGGGCGTGATCGTCCTGGAGTCCGCCGAGCACGCCGCGGCGCGTGGCGCCCGCGTCTACGCGGAGGCGGTCGGCCAGGGCATCTCGGCCGACTCGCACGACATCGTGCAGCCGGAACCGGAGGGCCGCGGCATCTCGGTCGCCCTGCGGCACCTGCTGGACCGCACCGACCTGGACCCGGCGGAGATCGTGCACGTCAACGCGCACGCCACCTCGACGCCGGCCGGTGACATCGCCGAGCTGAAGGCCCTGCGCAAGGTGTTCGGGGACGACGCGGACCACATGGCGGTCTCCGCGACCAAGTCGATGACCGGTCACCTGCTGGGCGGCGCGGGCGGTGTGGAGTCGGTGGCGACGGTGCTGGCGCTGTACCACCGGCTGGCTCCGCCGACCATCAACGTGGACAACCTGGACCCGGAGGCCGAGGCGAACGCGGACGTCGTCCGGGGCGAGGCGCGGAAGCTGCCCGTCGACGGGCGGATCGCGGCGCTGAACGACTCGTTCGGGTTCGGTGGGCACAACGTGGTGCTGGCGTTCCGGTCGGTGTGACCGACCGCCGCCGGCGATACGAAGGGCTCCCACCCCTGCCGGGGTGGGAGCCCTTCGCCGTGCGGCGCCGCGGGGTGTCCGGGGAGTTTCTCCGCCCCCGCCGCCCCGTCCTGTCCTGCCTGTCCCGTCCTTCAGGGGCTTCGCCCCTTCGAACCGAACCAGGGGAAGGTCGGCCGGGTGCGGGGCCGTGGTGGCGTGTCGCGCGGTTCCCCGCGCCCCTTTCGGGGCGCCGTCCTCGGGGCGCTCGCTACACCACCTGGTGGAGCCAGCGCACCGGGGCGCCCTCTCCCGCGTGTCTGAAGGGCTCCAACTCGTCGTCCCAGGGCTTGCCCAGGAGCTTGGCGATGTCGGCTTCCAGGTCGGTCTCGCCGGTCCGGGAACGGGCCAGGGCGGCGCGCAGACGGTCCTCGGGGATGAGGATGTCGCCGTGGATGCCGGTGACGGCGTGGAAGATGCCGAGGTCGGGGGTGCAGCTGTAGCGCTCGCCCTCGGCGGTGGGGCAGGGCTCGGCGGTGACCTCGAAGCGCAGCATCTGCCAGCCGCGCAGCGCGGAGGCGAGCTTGGAGGCGGTGCCGGCCTGGCCTCGCCAGGAGAACTCCGAGCGCCAGGTGCCGGGGGCGGCGGGCTGGCGGATCCAGTCCAGGCCGACGCGCGTGCCGAGCACCCCGGCGACGGCCCACTCGACGTGCGGGCACAGCGCGCGCGGCGCGGAGTGCACGTACAGGACTCCACGGGTCGTCGTCACCGGAACCTCCGGGCTGAGCGGGTCGTCTTGGGACGGGCGGAACGGTCACGGCCAGGGCAGGCCGCGTTGATGGCGAGGCTACCGTGCGACGGGGCAAGGAGTGTGACGTACTGTCGGTCCCGCTGCCGGGAAACCTCCGTCATTCACCCGGCAGGACGCCTGTACGGGTGGGGCACCTTCGGACGGGCCTGCGGCGCGGCCCTCCGGCCGGACCCCCGGGCGGGGCCTCCGGACGGGCGGGAACCCTCGTGCGTTGTCGAGGGTGAGGGACGGACACACCCATACGGACACACCACACGGCACACCACGGCACACCACGACGCGCGGGGAGGCGACGGATGAGGCAGGCGACGCGGAGGCGGATCCCCCGTTCACGGACCGTGCTCGCCGTGGTGACGGCCGCCGTGCTGGGCGTGGCCGGCTGCGACGCCGTCGGCGGTGACTCCGCCGGCCCGTCCGGCACGGGGGCGGAGAGGAGCCGGCCGTCCCCGTCACCGACGCCCGTGTGGGACACCGGGCCGGACTCGGTCGCCGCCGTCGGGGACTCCATCACGCGCGGCTTCGACGCCTGTGCGGTGCTGACGGACTGTCCCGAGGTGTCGTGGGCGACGGGCGGCAGCGAGAAGGTGGACAGTCTCGCCGTACGGCTGCTCGGGCGGGCGGGGGCGGCCGAGCGGAGCTGGAACCACGCGGTGTCCGGGTCCCGGATGGCGGATCTGCCCGGGCAGATGGAGCGGGCGGCCCGGCACCGCCCGGAGCTGGTGGCCGTGCTGACCGGGGCGAACGACGCCTGCCGGGAGACCACGTCGGCGATGACGTCGGTGGCCGACTTCCGCGCCGGCTTCGAGGAGGCGATGCGCACGCTGCGCGCGGCGCTGCCCAAGACCCAGGTGTACGTGGCGAGCGTGCCGGACCTGAAGCGGCTGTGGTCGCAGGGGCGGACCAGTGCGCTGGGCAGACAGGTGTGGAAGCTGGGCATCTGCCCGTCGATGCTGGGCGACGCGGACGCGCTGGACGCCGCGGCGACGCTGCGGCGCGAGACGGTGCGGAAGCGGGTGGAGGACTACAACGAGGTGCTGGCGGAGGTCTGCGCCGGGGACCGCCGCTGCCGCCACGACGGCGGCGCGGTGTACGAGTACCGCTTCGGCACCGGGGAGCTGAGCCACTGGGACTGGTTCCACCCCAGTGTCGGCGGGCAGGCCGAGCTGGCCCGGATCGCCCACCGGACGGTCACGGCCGAGCGCCCGTGACCTATTGTTCCGCACATGAACGAACTCTTCGGCACGCTTTCCGACGGAACCCCGGTGCACCGTTGGACCCTGCGGCGGGCGGGCGTCCGGGTACGGGTCCTGTCGTACGGCGGGATCGTGCAGGACGTCGAGGTGCCGGACCGGGACGGGCGGCCCGGGAACGTGGTGCTGGGGTTCTCGGAGCTGGACGGTTACCTCCGGCACCCGGAACCCTTCCTGGGGGCCCTGATCGGCCGGTACGCCAACCGGATCGCGGGCGCCCGCTTCGTTCTGGACGGGTCCGTCCACGCGCTCGAACCGAACGACGGGCCGAACTCGCTGCACGGCGGTGCGCGGGGCTTCGACAAGCGCGTGTGGGACGTGACCGAGGTCGAGCACGGTCTGCGGCTCTCCCTGGTCAGCCCGGACGGCGAGGAGGGCTTCCCGGGCCGGCTGGAGGTCTCGGTGACGTACACGCTGGACGAGCGGGGCGCGCTGGGAATCGCGTACGAGGCGGTGACGGACGCCCCCACGCAGGTGAACCTGACGAATCACTCGTACTGGAACCTGGCCGGCTCCGGCAGCGCGACCGGGCACGAACTGCGGCTCGCGGCCTCCCGCTACACCCCGTCCGACGCGGACCTGATCCCGAGCGGTGAGCTCGCGGACGTCACCGGCACCCGCTTCGACTTCCGCGAGGCGCGCAAGACGGGCAGCGGGTACGACGACAACTTCGTCCTCGACAAGGGCGTGACGGCGACGCCGGTGGAGGTCGCCGAGCTGTACGACCCGGCGTCGGGCCGGGTGCTGACGGTGGCGACCACCGAGCCGGGAATGCAGCTGTACACCGCGGACCACCTCGGGGAGCCGTTCGCGCCCGGGGACGGCATCGCGCTGGAGACCCAGCACTTCCCCGACTCGCCGAACCGGCCGGACTTCCCGAGCACGGTCCTGCGTCCGGGCGAGGTGTTCCGCTCCGGGACGGTGTACGGCTTCGGCACGCGGTAGCCCACCGGCCGGCCACGGCGGACACCGGCCCGCGGGCAGCACCGGCCCGCCGGCCCCCCGACGCACATGAGCCCCGGTCCGGGGTCAGGGTCCCGGGCCGGGGCTGCTCATGTGGTCGCCGTCCGGACCAGACGTTAACCGCTGCGGTGTTCCTGCGGTCCGCGATCGGGCGCCCCGCCTGGATCCCGTACGAACCCTTCACAAACGACCGCGCCGCGGCCGCCTCGTCCCGGACCCCGGACGCGCGGCGCGGCGGCTCGACCGTGACCTCGGCCCGTTCGCCGGGGCCGGCCCCGGCGGAGGCGAATCCGGCCGGCAGGCGCGCCGGGCGGCCGGGGAGTCCGGCCCCCTGTGCCGCGGCGGCGGTCCCCGCCCCGTTCCGGGTCCGCGGCGGCACCGGCCGGGGTCCCCATGGCGTGGACCACTGCGGTCACGCGATACTGCGGCCTCCGGCATCCCCGTACCCCACGACGACGACGGAAGGCGCACCCCCCTTGAGATCCCTACGCGCACGCATCGGTGTCCTCGGTCTGGCCCTGCTGACCGGTCTCACCGTCCCCACGACCGCGACCGCCGCCGAGGAGACGGCCCCCACCGTCGAGGAACGCCGCCTGGACGCGGCCGCCCCGCAGGAGATACTGCGCCGGTCCGGATTCGACACCGTCGCACCGGACTTCGTCCGCGTCCTCGACCGGGCCCGCTCCTACGCGCAGGCCCGCCGTGCCGTCGCGCGCGAGGGGACGGAGCTGTGGCGCAGGGCCGTCGACCGGGCGCAGGGGCGCGGCCCGGCGGGTGGTGACCTCAGCCGGGACGACGACCGCCCGCTGTACTGGGCGCGCCTCGGGATGACCCGCGAACTGCGTTCCTGGGAGCCGGGGTTCCCGGTGAGCGAGCAGCAGCGGGCGTGGCTGCTGGACGAGTTGGAGCGGACCTCGCGCGGGCAGACCACGATCCTCCTCCACTCCCGGCTTCGCTCGAGCGGGGGGACCCCCGTCCCGCGCGGCGAGGACGTGAAGCGGATCCTGGTGACCGGTTTCGACCCGTTCACCCTGGACCGGGACATCCGTATCTCCAACCCGTCCGGCGCCACCGCGCTCGCCCTCGACGGCACGGTGATCCAGACGGCGGACGGCCCGGCGCGCGTCGAGACGGCCGTCTTCCCGGTGCGCTGGCGGGACTTCACGCAGGGGGCGGTGGAGCGGGCGCTGCGGCCGTATCTGCCGGAGGTCGACCTGTTCGCCACCGTGAGCCAGGGCCGGGTGGGCCGGTTCGACATCGAGCGGACCAACGGGGCCTGGCGGGGCGGCTTCGGGGACAACGAGAACATCGGCCGCACGGAGACGGTCCCGGTGACCGACCCGGCCTCCCAGCCGCAGTGGACGTCCACCACGCTGCCGTACGCGGAGATCGTCGCCGCGGACACCGGGCGGTTCCCGGTGTACGACAACACGGGCGTGACGGAGATCCCGGCGGGAGGCACCGGGCCGGTCGTCCGGCCGGAGGGTCCGACGCCCGGCTCGACGGCGCGGGCCGGAGGCGGCGGGGACTACCTCTCCAACGAGATCGCCTACCGGGCGACGCTGCTGCGGGACCGGCTCGGGCTGCGGGACCGGCTGCCGGGCGGGCATGTGCACACGCCTGTCCTGCAGTTCGGTGCCGGGAACACCACCGAGGTCACCGACCCGGAGTTCGTACGCAACCGGCTGGACATCATCGACCAGGTGCGGGCGATCGTCACCGCGGCGGTCAGTGCGACGGAGCGAACGCGAGGCTGACGCCGAGGCCGGCCAGGACGGATCCGATCACCTTGTTGAGGACCTTCTGGCCGCGCAGCATCAGGGCGCGCATGCGGTCGTGGGAGAAGAACACCGCGACGACGCCGAACCACAGCAGGTGGGCCAGCGACATGAACAGGCCGTAGCCCACCTGCTGGAGGACCGGGGTGCCGGGGCTGACGACCTGGGCGAAGGTGGAGACGACGAAGAGGGTCGTCTTCGGGTTGAGGACGTTGGTCAGGAAGCCGGTGCGCAGGGCCGCGAACGGGGTCAGGCCGGTCCTGTCGCCCAGGTCGACGGTGACCTCGGCCCGCGTGCGGAACGTGCGGACGCCGACGTACACCAGGTAGGCCGCGCCGACCAGTTTGACGACCGTGAACAGGAAGGTGGACGAGGCGATCAGCAGCCCCACGCCGAGCATGGTGTAGGTGACGTGCACCAGGACGCCGGCGGCGACCCCGAGCGCGCCGAGCAGTCCGGTGCGGCGGCCGTAGAGGTAGCTGTTGCGGACCACCATGGCGAAGTCGGCGCGGGGCGATCACGGCCAGGACGGTGATGACGGCGACCGCGAGCACCTCGGTCACGAGGTGACGCCCTCCGGACCGGCCTCCTCCGAGTCGTCCGAGCCGTCCCCGGCGGTCTCCTCGCCGAGCAGGTCACGCGCCATGAGGGTGGCGCCGGCGACCACGCCGGGCATCAGGAACACCGCGACGAACGGAATGAGGAAGGACACCGCCAGGGGTGTGCCGAAGCCCCAGACGAGCGTCTTGCGCCGCCGCAGCAGGCGGAGCCGGTCGCGCAGTTCGACCCCGCGCCGCTGGAGCGCGACGGCGGTGAGCTCCTCGGTGAGGAAGAACCCGGTGACGAGGAAGCCGATCACCGGTACGACGGTCTGCCCGAGGACGGGGACGAAGCCCAGCGCGAACAGCAGCACGCCCCACACCAGGGCGCGGGCGACGATACGGAGACTGTCCCGGCCGGAGATCCACAGTTCCCGCCACAGCGGCAGCCCGGACTCCGGAGCGGTGCCGTCGGGGGACACGTCCCGGTCCACCTTCTCGGAGAGGCTCTCGTAGAAGGGCTGTCCGACGAGCAGGGTCATCGCCGTGAAGGTGAGCACGGACAGCAGCAGTCCGAGCGCGAACAGGACGGCGGTGAGGAAGCCGCGGAACAGACCGGCCCAGAAGCCGGACCAGTCGTCGGCGAACGGCGTCGCCCACGTGACGAAGTCCTCGCCCCACAGGGCCAGCGCGACGAGCGCCGCCGCGTACAGCACCAGAGTGATCAGCCCGGGCAGCAGCCCGAACCCGTACTGCTTGCCGTGCCGGGCCACCCACCGCTGGCCCTTCAGCAGGTACCGGAAGCCCACCCCGAGATCGCGCATGACCGAACCATACCGAGGGCCGGCCGGATGACCTCACCCCGCATCGGTCAGGGGGGCACATGACCACCACGCAGTTCCGGCTCACGCGTACGGGATCCGAGCACCGGCGGCCGCGGGCAAGGGCAAGGGCAAGGGCAAGGGCCGCACCCCACGTCCAAGGGTGCGGCCCCGTCGTAACCAACGACCGTGACCGGGCCGACGTCACGGGAAGGTCGCCGTGAGTCGCCGTGAGTCGCCGTCAGAGCTTGACGATCATCTTGCCGGTGTTGTCGCCGCGCAGGACCCCGAGGAACGCCTCGAGGTTGTTCTCGATGCCCTCGACGACGGTCTCGCGGTACTTCAGCGCTCCCGAGCGCACCCAGGGGCCGACCTCCTGGACGAACTGCGGCTGGAGGTCGTAGTGGTCGCCGACGAGGAAGCCCTCGATGCGGCCCCGGGTCTGGATGAGCCGGGCGAGGTTCCGCGGCCCGGGCGCGGGCGCGGTGTCGTTGTAGACGGAGATCATCCCGCAGACGGCGATCCGGCCGTCCCGGTTGAGCGACCCGATGGCCGCCTCCAGGTGGTCGCCGCCCACGTTGTCGAAGTAGACGTCGATCCCGTCCGGGGCGGCGGCGCGCAGCTGGTCGCGCACGGGGCCCTTCTTGTAGTTGAACGCGGCGTCGAACCCGTACTCCTCGACGAGCAGCCGGACCTTCTCGTCGGACCCGGCGGACCCGATCACCCGTGACGCGCCCTTCAGCTTCGCGATCTGCCCGACCTGGCCGCCGACCGCACCCGCGGCGCCGGACACGAAGACGGAGTCCCCCTCCTTGAAGGCGGCGGTGCGCAGCAGGCCGGCGTAGGCGGTGAGCCCGGTCATGCCGAGCACGCCCAGGTACGCCGGGAGGGGCGCCGCCTCCGGGTCCACCCCGACGGCGTTCTTCGCGTCCACGACGGCGTACTCGCGCCAGCCGAGGAAGTGCAGGACGTGGTCGCCGACGGCGATCCCCTCGGCGTTCGACGCGACGACCTCGCCGACGGCACCGCCCTGCATGACCTTGCCCAGCTCGAAGGGGGCGACGTAGGACTTGGCGGAGCTCATCCGGCCGCGCATGTACGGGTCGACGGAGAGGTACTTGTTCCGCACCAGCACCCGGCCCTCACCGGGGGCCGGGACCTCCGCCTCGACGAGCGCGAAGTCCTCGGGCTTCGGCCAGCCGACGGGGCGGCTCAGCAGATGCCACTCGCGGCCGGTGGCGGGGGGTGTGGGGACGTCGGACATGACCTGGCACCTTTCCTCGGCGTTCCGAAATAGTTCATCAACTGAAACAACCATGCGGGTGAATATTTCAGGATGTCAAGCAGTTGGGTACCCTGGAGAGCATGGCCACACCGCGTACCCCCGCCCGCCGTCCCGACGCGCTCACCCGGGAGGTCGTCGAACTCATCGGCTCGGTGGTGGCCCGCTACCACGAGGAGTACGAGGAGGCGGCCGCCGGTCACGCGCTGACCGGCGCCCAGGCGCGGCTGCTGAGCCTGCTGTCCCTGGAGCCGCTGCCCATGCGGAAGCTGGCGCAGCGGCTGAAGTGCGAGCCGTCGAACGTCACCGGCATCGTCGACCGGCTGGAGGCCCGGGGGCTGGTGGAGCGCCGCCCGGACCCGGCGGACCGGCGCGTGAAGCTGGCGGCGGCGACGGCCGAGGGGCGGCGGGTGGCCGGGAACCTGCAGGACTCCCTGCGGTTCGCGCGCGAGCCGCTGGCGGGGCTCTCGGAGGGGGAGCGGGTGGCCCTGCGCGATGCCCTGCGGAGGATGCTGAGCGCGGGCTGAGGGCGGAGCCGGGGCGGACCGAGGGCGGAGCCGGGCCGGACCGAGCGCGGAGCGAAGGCGGGGCCGGGCGGAAACGGGCGGGGTGCCGGGGCCGGGACGGGTCAGCCGGCCGTTACGTGCACCACCACAGGAACTGGTCGCACTCCTCCGTCGGCTCGGGCTCCGGTTCGGGCTCCTGCGTGGTCGGCTCCGGGGCCGGGCTGCCCGGTTCGGCGGGCGCCTCCGGGTCCTGCGGGACCTCCTCCGGGGGCGCCGTCGGATCGGCCGAGGGGGTGTCCGCGGAGTCCGAGGAGGCGTCCGCCTCCGCGGACTCGTCCTCCGTCTCCTTCGACTTCTTCTCGTCCTTGGGGGACTTGGGGGACTTGGAGGCCGACGGGGAGCCGGACACCTCCGCACTGGGGGACTCCCCGGGCGCGACCGCTTCCGCGACACCGCCCGGGGACTCGCCCGGCTCCAGCTCCGCCCCGCCGCCGTCCGTCGACTCCTCCCCCGCCGCCGACGGCTTCGGCGCCGATCCGGGCGCGTCCAGTCCGAGCTCCGCGAGGCTCAGCCCGCCCGCCGCGAGGAGGAAGCCCGCCGTGATCAGCAGCGTGCGGCGCCGTCTTCGGCGGTGAGCCGCGGCCTTGCGGTCCCGGCGGCCCCCAGCCGCCCCACGGCCCTCGCCGCCCGGCTCGCGCCCGCGACGGGCCGCCCGCCGCCCCTGCGGCTCCTGCGGCCCCTCGTCGCCCCGGTCGTCATCGGGGCCGCGGTCGCGAGCGGGGCCGCGATCGCCGTCGAGCCCACCCTCACAGCCGTCGCCGGGCCCGCCGTCGTAGCCGTCGCCACGCCCGCCGTCGTACGCGTGACCGGGTTCCGTGGCGTAGGCGCCGCCGTAGGCGTCTCCCCGCGCGCCACCGTGCGCGTGACCGGCCGCCGTGCCGTACCGGTGCCCCGGGCCCTCGTCGTCGTCCTCGGCCGCGGCGGACTCCCCGGCCCCCGCGGCCCCCGGTGGCCCCACCGTGGCGTCCCCGTACCCCGACGGCGCGACGGGCTGCTCCGCATGGGCGTGGAGCGCCCCTGCGGGCGTGCCGCAGCCAGGACAGGCGAGGGCGCCGTTGAGGTGCCGTCGGCACGGGTGACAGAAGTCCATGACGCGGGAAGGGTAGGTTCCGTTCGGGTCCGCTTCATAGACCTTGCTGTGAAGGTTTGGTGCGGACCGGCACTCATTGGTTTCGAAAGTGCCGAAACCGTTATGCGCGTGACCCATTGACACCCCCACCGACCCGTCCTTACTGTCACGCCAGCATTTCGAACGTGTGACGAAATATCGAACACGTCGAACCGCAGACACCGATGACAGGGTCCACAACCGCAGCGAGGGGCAACCGCCGTGCGCATCACCGGAATCAGCACACACGTGGTCGGGACGCCGTGGCGCAACCTGACGTACGTCCAGGTGCACACCGACGAGGGGATCACCGGAGTCGGCGAGACCCGGATGCTGGGCCACACCGACGCCCTGCTGGGCTATCTGAAGGAGGCCGAGGTCAACCACGTTCTCGGCTCCGACCCGTTCGCCGTCGAGGACCTCGTGCGCCGGATGAAGTACGGCGACTACGGCCGCGCGGGTGAGATCGTGATGTCCGGTATCGCCGTCGTCGAGATGGCCTGCTGGGACATCAAGGGCAAGGCCCTCGGCGTCCCCGTCTGGCAGCTGCTCGGCGGCAAGGTCACCGACAAGGTCAAGGCGTACGCCAACGGCTGGTACACCACCGAGCGCACCCCGGAGGCGTACCACAAGGCCGCGCGGACGGTCATGGAGCGCGGCTACCGGGCGCTGAAGATCGACCCCTTCGGCACCGGTCACTTCGAGCTCGACCACCGGGAGACCCTGTACGCCGTCTCGCTGATCGAGGCGGTGCGCGACGCGATCGGCCCCGAGGCGGAGCTGATGCTGGAGATGCACGGCCGCTTCTCCCCCGCCACCGCCGTCCGCCTGGCCCATGAGCTCGCGCCGTTCAAGCCGGCCTGGCTGGAGGAGCCGGTGCCGCCGGAGAACCTCAAGGCGCTGGAGAAGGTCGCCGCGAAGGTCGACATGCCGGTCGCGACGGGTGAGCGCATCCACGACCGCATCGAGTTCCGCGAGCTGTTCGAGAGCCAGGCGGTCGACATCCTCCAGCCGGACGTCGGCCACATCGGCGGCATCTGGGAGACCCGCAAGCTCGCCGCGACCGCCGAGACCCACTACATGCTGGTCGCCCCGCACAACGTCGGCGGTCCCGTCCTGACCGCCGCGTCCCTCCAGGTCGGCTTCACCTCCCCGAACTTCAAGATCCTGGAGCACTTCAACGACTTCGCGGACGCGGAGATCAAGAAGGTCGTCAAGGGCGCGCCCCAGGTGAACCCGGAGGACGGCTGCTTCCACCTCTCCGACGCCCCCGGTCTCGGCGTGGAGCTGGACGTCGACGCGGCGGCCGAGTTCCCGCAGCAGCAGGCCCGGTTCGACCTGTGGGCCGAGGGCTGGGAGCAGCGCAAGCCCAAGGGCACCAAGTGACCGCCGCGGGCCACCGGCGTCCCGGGGAGGGACCATGAGCACCGCCGTCGTCGTCGAGGCGCCCGGCGAGCACCGCCTCGTCCCGCACGAGCCGCGCGAACCGGGCCCGGGCGAGGCCCTGATCGGGGTGCACGCCGCCGGCATCTGCGGCAGCGACCGCGAGGTGTACCAGGGCAACCGGCCCGAGGGGTACGTGCGGTACCCGCTGACGCCGGGCCACGAGTGGTCCGGGACCGTGCTGCGGGTGGGCGCGGGGGTGCCCGCCCCGCTCGTCGGCCGCAAGGTCGTCGGCGAGGGGTTCCGCAACTGCCAGGTCTGCGACCGCTGTCACGCCGGTGAGACGACGCTGTGCTCGGCCGGGTACGAGGAGACCGGGTTCACCCAGCCGGGCGCCATGGCCGCCACGCTGACCCTGCCCGCCCGCCTCCTGCACGTCCTGCCCGACGACGCCGACCTGAGCGCCGCCGCGCTGCTGGAGCCGGCCGCCTGCGTCGCCGCCGCCGCGCTGAAGGCGAACGCCGTGCCCGGCGAGCGGGTGGCCGTGGTCGGCACCGGCACCCTGGGCATGTTCGCCGTGCAGTTCCTCAGGGCGAACTCGCCCTCCGAGCTGCTGGTGGTGGGCACCCGGCGCGATCGCGAGGCACTGTCCCGGCGGTACGGCGCCACCGGCTTCCGCACCAAGGACCAGGACCTCCCCGGCGGCTTCGACGTCGTCATCGAGACCGCCGGGTCGGCCGACGCGGCCCGCACGTCCGCCGCCCTGCTGCGGCGCGGCGGGCGGCTGGTCCTGACCGGGATCCCGGCACCGGGAGCCGACGGCCTCGACCCCACGGACCTGGTGGTGCGGCAGCTGGAGGTGCACACCGTCTTCGGCGCGCCGCCGGACGCCTGGGCGCACACCGTGCGGGTCTTCGCCGCCGGGCTGCTCGATCCGGCGCCGCTGGTCACCCATGAGCTGCCGCTCGCCGAGTTCCCGGAGGCCATCGAGCTGGTGGGGTCCGGCGATCCGAAGGTGGGCAAGGTCCTGCTGCGGCCCTAGACGTACGCCGGTACGGGGGCGACCTGACGGCCCCCGTACCGGCGTACACCCGGTCCTCGCCCCCGCCCCGGGCCCGCCCGGTCCGCACCCGCCCGGCCCGCACCCGAGCGGCGAACTTCGTCCGATATTTCGAACACTAAGGACACCTTGTGACCGACGCTTCCACCAAGGCGCCCCGCAGGCCCGGTGAGCAGGCGCTCACCGCGCTCGGCCTGGGCGCGCCCGCCCTCGACCCGGCCGACGCCTCGCCGCACTCCTTCCCCGGCGGTGGCCGCTGGCGCACCGAGATCCCCTCGTGCGAGGGCCCGGAGGCGCTGGCGGTGGTGCTGAAGGAGGCCTCGCGCCTCGACGTGCCGATCCACCGGATCAGCCAGGGCAGCGGTGTCTGGATGCTGACGGACGCCGAGATCACCGAGATGGCCGAGGCCACCGCGGACCGGGACATCGAGCTCTGCCTGTTCACCGGCCCCCGCGGCACCTGGGACATCGGCGGCTCGACCCGCACCGACTCGCGCGGCGCCGGACTGCGCGCCCGGGGCCACGACGCGGTGGCCGGCTGTGTCGAGGACGCCGTGCGCGCCACGGAGCTGGGCGTGAAGTGCCTGCTCGTCGCCGACGAGGGCGTGCTGTGGACGCTGCACCGGGCGCGCGCGGCCGGCATCCTGCCCGCCGACACCACGCTGAAGGTCTCGGCGCTCATCGGACCGGTCAACCCGGCCTCGTACGCGGTCTACGAGCGGCTCGGCGCGGACTCGATCAACGTTCCCAGCGATCTGACCCTCGACCACCTCACCGAGATACGGCGAGTTTCGGCCACCCCGATGGACATGTACATCGAGGCGCCCGACGACCTCGGCGGCTACGTGCGGATGTACGAGGTCGCCGAACTCATCCGGCGCGGCGCGCCGCTGTACCTGAAGTTCGGTCTGTCCAAGGCACCCGGGATCTACCCGTACGGACACCACATGCGGGAGCTGACCCTGGCGACCGCGAAGGAGCGCGTGCGGCGCGGACGGCTGGCCCTGGACCTGCTGGCCCGGCACGGCGCGGACGGCGAGATGGCACCGCTCGGTTCGCGCCTTCCGGGCGATCTGAGCCGGTTCGAAATTTCGTCATAACGTTCCGGAAACTCGGCTTCACAGAAGCAGACACAGCCGCGCACAATCGCACACACCTCTTGCCGGTCCCTCCTGGTCCCACTCCGGGAGCACCCTCGCCCGACCAGCCCGGCCCCGCACACACATCAAGGATGATGATCATGCGTATTCGCAGAGCCTCCCTCGCCGCCATAGCCGGAGCCGCCTCCCTCGCCCTGACCCTGACCGCCTGCGGCCAGAACAGCGAGGGCGGCAGCGAGGACGCCAAGAAGGGCTCGGACGGAGCCACCATCGGCATCGCGATGCCGACCAAGTCCTCCGAGCGCTGGATCGCCGACGGCAACTACGTCAAGAAGGACCTGGAGTCCAAGGGCTACGAGACCAGGCTGGTCTACGGCGAGGACGACCCGGACCAGCAGGTCTCGCAGATCGAGAACCTGATCACGCAGGGCGTGGACGCCCTGATCGTCGCCGCCATCGACAACAAGTCGATGAACAACGTGCTGCAGCAGGCCAAGGACGCCGACATCCCGGTCATCTCCTACGACCGCCTCATCCTCGGCACCGAGAACGTCGACTACTACGCCTCCTTCGACAACGAGAAGGTGGGCGAACTCCAGGGCACCTACATCGTCGACAAGCTCGGCCTGAAGGACGGCAGCAAGAAGGGCCCCTTCAACATCGAGCTGTTCGCCGGCTCCAACGACGACAACAACACCCGTTACTTCTTCCAGGGCGCGATGAACGTCCTGCAGCCGTACATCGACAAGAAGCAGCTCGTCGTCCGCTCCGAGCAGACCGGGCTGAACCAGGTCACCACCCTGCGCTGGGACGGCGGCACCGCGCAGAAGCGCATGGACGACATCCTCACCTCCGCCTACAAGAGCGCCCGGGTCGACGCCGTCCTCTCCCCCTACGACGGCATCTCCATCGGCATCCTGTCGGCGCTGAAGTCGGACGACTACGGCTCGGGGAGCAAGCCGCTGCCGATCGTCACCGGCCAGGACGCCGAGGTCGCCTCGGTGAAGTCGATCATCTCGGACGAGCAGGCGATGACCGTCTACAAGGACACCCGCGAACTCGCCAAGGTGGCCTCCAACATGGTCGACGCGCTGCTCGACGACAAGAAGCCCGAGGTCAACGACACCAAGACCTACGACAACGGGGCGAAGGTCGTGCCGGCCTACCTGCTCGAGCCGGTCGCCGTGGACAAGGCCAACTACCAGGAGACCGTCGTCGACTCCGGTTACATCAAGGAAAGCGACCTCAAGTAACCGCCGGCACACCACGGATTGGAAGGCACGACCATGGCGGGACCCGTCCTGGAAATGCGCTCGATCGTCAAGACCTTTCCCGGCGTCAAGGCGCTGTCGGACGTCACCCTGACCGTCCGGCAGGGCGAGGTCCACGCCATCTGCGGCGAGAACGGCGCCGGCAAGTCGACCCTCATGAAGGTCCTCTCCGGCGTCCACCCGCACGGCACCTACGAAGGGGACGTCCTCTTCGAGGAAGAGGTCTGCCGGTTCAAGGACATCCGGGCCAGCGAAGAGCACGGCATCGTGATCATCCACCAGGAACTGGCCCTGGTGCCCTACCTGTCGATCGCGGAGAACATCTTCCTCGGCAACGAACACGCCACGCGCGGGTTCATCGACTGGAACGAGACCCTCAGGCACGCCGCCGAACTGCTGCGCCGGGTCGGGCTCGACGAGCACCCCGAGACCCGCGTCGCCGACATCGGCGTGGGCAAGCAGCAGCTGGTGGAGATCGCCAAGGCGCTGTCGAAGAAGGTGAAGCTGCTCATCCTCGACGAGCCGACCGCGGCGCTCAACGACGAGGACAGCGGCAAACTCCTCGACCTGATCCTGCAGTTGAAGGAACAGGGCATCACCTCGATCATCATCTCCCACAAGCTGAACGAGATCCGCAAGGTCGCCGACTCGGTGACGATCCTGCGGGACGGGCGGACGATCGAGACACTCGACGTGAAGGCCGCGGGGACCAGCGAGGACCGGATCATCTCCGGGATGGTCGGCCGCGACCTGGAGCACCGCTTCCCGGAGCGCACCCCGCACCGGCCGGAGGAGGGCGTCGCCCCGGCCCTGGAGGTCCGCAACTGGACCGTGCACCACCCGATCGACCAGCAGCGCAAGGTCGTCGACGACGTGTCGCTCGAGGTCCGGCGCGGCGAGATCGTCGGCATCGCCGGGCTGATGGGCGCCGGCCGCACCGAACTCGCGATGAGCGTCTTCGGCCGCACCTACGGCCGGTACGCGGGCGGCACCGTCCTCAAGGACGGCACCGAGATCCGCACCAGGACCGTCCCGGAGGCGGTCGCGCACGGGATCGCGTACGTCACCGAGGACCGCAAGCACTACGGGCTGAACCTCATCGACACCATCAACCGCAACATCTCGCTCAGCGCCCTGAAGAAGGTCGCCAGGCGCGGTGTGGTGGACGAGCACGAGGAGCGGCAGGTCGCCGAGGGCTTCCGCACGTCCATGAACATCAAGGCGCCGACGGTCTTCGAGCCGGTGGGCAAGCTGTCCGGCGGCAACCAGCAGAAGGTCGTCCTCAGCAAGTGGATCTTCGCCGGTCCCGATGTGCTCGTCCTGGACGAACCGACGCGCGGCATCGACGTCGGCGCCAAGTACGAGATCTACACGGTCATCGACCAGCTGGCCGCCCAGGGCAAGGCGGTCGTCTTCATCTCCTCCGAGCTGCCCGAACTGCTCGGCATGTGCGACCGCATCTACACGATGGCCGCCGGGCGGCTGACCGGTGAGTTCTCACGGGCCGAGGCCTCACAGGAATCGCTGATGCGCCAGATGACGAAGGACAAAGAGGTATCCCGATGAGCACGGAAGCCACCGACAAGACCCCGGCCGCCGCGCCGCCGGGCAGGAACGGGGCGGGCGGCGGTGACGGCCTGCTCCAGCTGATGCTGGACGGCATGCGCCGCAACATGCGGCAGTACGGCATGCTGATCGCGCTGGGCCTGATCGTGGCGCTGTTCGCGGTGTGGACCGGCGGCGACCTGCTGCTGCCGCGCAACGTCTCCAACCTGGTGCTGCAGAACAGCTACATCCTGATCCTGGCGATCGGCATGATGCTGGTCATCATCGCGGGCCACATCGACCTGTCGGTCGGCTCGCTGACGGCGTTCGTCGGCTCGATGGCCGCCGTCTTCATGGTCAGGAACGACATGCCGTGGCCGGTCGCGGTGCTGCTGTGCCTGGCCGTGGGCGCCCTGGCGGGCGCGATACAGGGGTGGTTCATCGCCTACGGCGGCATACCGTCGTTCATCGTGACCCTCGCGGGCATGCTGACCTTCCGCGGTCTGACGGAGATCTTCCTGGAGGGCCAGACCCTCGGCCCGTTCCCGAAAGGGCTGCAGAAGGTCGCCAACGGCTTCATGCCCGAGGTCGGTCCGGAGACCAACTACCACAACCTCACCCTGCTCCTCGGCCTCGCGCTGATCGGGCTCGTCGTCCTCCAGGAGGTCCGCGACCGCCGGCGCCAGAAGGAGTTCGCCCTCGAGGTCCTGCCCGCCAAGCTGTTCCTGCTGAAGCTCGTCGCGCTCGGCTCCGCCATCCTCGTGGTGACGATGCTGCTGGCCAGCTACAAGGGCGCCCCGATCGTGCTGCTGATCCTCGGCGCGCTGCTCGTCGGCTTCGGCTACGTGATGCGCAACGCCGTCATCGGCCGCCACATCTACGCCATCGGCGGCAACCTGCCCGCGGCGAAGCTGTCGGGCGTGCGGGACAAGAAGGTCACCTTCCTGGTCTTCCTGAACATGGGCATGCTCGCGGCCCTGGCGGGTCTGGTCTTCGCCGCCCGCTTCAACGCGGCCTCGCCCAAGGCGGGCCTGAACTTCGAGCTGGAGGCGATCGCGGCCTCGTTCATCGGCGGCGCGTCGATGAGCGGCGGTGTCGGCACCGTGCTCGGCGCGATCATCGGCGGCCTGGTCCTGGGCGTGCTGAACAACGGCATGAACCTCGTCGGCATCGGCACCGACTGGCAGCAGGTCATCAAGGGCCTGGTCCTGCTGGCGGCGGTCGGCTTCGACGTGTGGAACAAGCGCAAGGTCGGTTCGTAGGTCGACTCGGGCCCCGCCGGAAGGCGGGGCCCTTCCTCTTTCGGGAGCCGTACATGGAACTGGACAGACGCACGGTCATCGCAGGAGCCGCAGCGGCCGGAGCCGCCGCCGCGGCCGGCGGGACGGCACACGCCTCGGGAGGCAGGGGGAAGCCGGTGAAGACGCTGTTCGGCACGCTCGCGGACGGCACCAGGGTCCACAGCTGGTCGCTGGAGAACGGCGGGACCCGGATGACGGTCCTGTCCTACGGCGGCATCGTCCGGTCCCTGGAGATCCCCGACCGCCGCGGCCGGCCCGCCAACGTCTCCCTCGGCTTCGACAACCTGGAGGACTACGTCGCCTCCAGCCCGTACTTCGGCGCCCTGATCGGCCGGTACGGCAACCGCATCGGCAAGGGCCGCTTCACCCTCGACGGCACGACCCACCAGCTCTCCGTCAACGACGGGGAGAACAGCCTGCACGGCGGCGCGCGGGGCTTCGACAAGCGGGTCTGGGACGTCGAGCCGTTCACCGCGGGCTCCGACGTCGGGCTGCGGCTGTACTACACGGCCGTCGACGGCGAGATGGGCTACCCCGGCACCCTGCGCACGGAGGTGACCTACACCCTCACCCGCGACGGCGACTGGCGCGTCGACTACGCGGCCACCACCGACAGGGCCACCGTCGTCAACCTCACCAGCCACGTCTACTGGAACCTGGCCGGCGAGGGCAGCGGCGGCATCGAGGACCACGAGCTGTCGATCGCCGCGTCCCGCTACACGCCCACCGACGCGGGCCTGATCCCCACCGGCGAGCGGGCGCGGGTGGCCGGCACCCCCTTCGACTTCCGGCGGGCCAAGCCGATCGGCCGGGACATCCGGGCCGCCCACCCGCAGCTGATCGCCGCCCAGGGCTTCGACCACAACTGGGTCCTCGACAAGGGCGTCACCGCCCGTCCCGAGCACGTCGCCACCCTGCGCGACCCGTCCTCCGGCCGCACCCTGCGCATCGCCACCAGCGAGCCGGGCCTGCAGTTCTACTCCGGCAACTTCCTCGACGGCACCCTGACCGGCACCTCCGGCCGGGTCTACCGGCAGGGCGACGGGCTGTGCCTGGAGACCCAGCACTTCCCGGACTCGCCCAACCAGCCGTCGTTCCCGTCGACCGTGCTGCGGCCCGGGCAGACCTACCGGACGACGACGGTCCACTCGTTCGGCTCATGAGCCCCGGCCGCTTCCGGCGGTCACATTTTCCTCACATGAGCTGAACGGCCCCGTGCCGCGCTCCGTACCCCTGGGTGGCCCGCGTTCCCCCGCGCGGGCCACCCAGGCATGACGGTGCCCGAACGTCCCCGCGGGCCCGCCGCACACGGAGGTCCTCCCTTGGCCGACAACGTCACCTCGCTGTTCCGCAGCACCGCGGCGCACAGTCCGTCGATGGCGGCGCTGGCACGGGAGAGCGACGGGGCCGGCCCGGTGGACTTCTGCATCCCCTGCAACCCGTACTTCCCCACCCCCGCCATGTTCGAGGAGATGGCGGTCCGGCTGCGTGACATCATCACGTACTACCCGAGCAGCGCCGACACCATCACGGCCGAGCTGTGCAGCCTGCTCCGGCTGCCGCCGCAGTGCGTGGCGATGGGCAACGGCTCGACGGAACTCATCACCTGGATCGACCACTTGCTGGTCCGCGAGTCCCTCGCCGTCCCCGTGCCCACCTTCGGCCGCTGGACCGACCAGCCCATGGAGACCGGCAAGCGGGTCGACATGTACCCGCTCCAGGAGTCCAGCGGTTTCGTCCTCGACCTCGCGCAGTACGCCGAGTTCATCCGCGCGCGGGGCACCCGGGTGGCGGTCGTCTGCAACCCCAACAACCCCGACGGCGGCTTCCTGCACAAGCACGCGGTCGTGCAGTTCATGGACGCGATGGCCGACCTCGACCTGGTGGTGGTCGACGAGTCCTTCCTGGAGTTCGCCGACGCGGAGGCCGAACCGTCCGTGGTCCAGGAGGCGATGCTGCGGCCCAACGTGATCGTGCTGCGCAGCCTCGGCAAGAACTTCGGCCTGCACGGCATCCGTTTCGGCTACCTGGTCGCCAACCCGGCCCTGGCCGGGCGGGTGAGGAGCATGCTCCCCAAGTGGAACCTCAACTCCTTCGCCGAACACGTGGTGTTCATGCTGAAGGAGCACGGCGCCGAGTACGCCCGGAGCCTGCACCAGATCCGCCGCGACCGCATGGACATGTCCGGCCAGCTCTCCTCGCTGCCCGGGCTGACGGTCTACCCCTCCCAGGGCAACTTCCTCTTCGTGCGTCTCCCCGTGGGCGCCGAGGGCACCGTGGTCCGCGACCGGATGCTCACCGAGCACCGGATCCTGGTCCGCGAGTGCGGCAACAAGATCGGTTCCTCCAGCCGCTTCCTGCGTCTCGTGGTACGTCCCCAGGTGGACGTGCGCCGCCTGGTGACCGGCCTGGAACAGGTCCTGTACGGGACGTCCAGGAGGGGATCCGCCGGGCCCGAGCCCGCGGCAGGGACCGGCTACAGCTCGGGCACGCCGGCGGTCGACCGGCTGGTGAGCCGGACCAACGGGGCCGGCGTGCCGCTGCCGGCGGCGGTCCCGGTGGGGGTGCGGCAGTCCGTACCGCGGCAGCCGATGCCGCAGCAGCTGCCCGGGCCGGCACCCGAGCCGATGCCACAGCCCCTGGCACCGGCGGCTTCCATGCCCCCCGCGGCGCCCGCGGCACCCATGGCACCCGCGGTTCCCATGACTCCCATGCCCCCCGCCCCCCGGACACCGGCGCCGATGCCCGCAGCCGCAGCCGCAGCCTTCGCCGCGCCCGCACCGGCTCCGGTGCCGCCGCCCGCAGGCCCCACCCCGCCCGGTGTCCCCGCCCGCGGCGGACTCACGGCCGCGCAGGTCAGGGGCACCGACGGCCTCTCCGCGGCCCCGGCGACGGGCTGGCCGGGACCGCAGAGCCGGCCGAACGCGGCGGGCATGGGGCAGGTGGGCTGAGCGGCCCGTCACCCGGCCGTCAGGCGGGTTCGAGCCGCCACTGCTGGCAGCCGTTGTTCAGCCAGGTCCACTGCCGTACGTCGGCGCCGTCCGCCGTGGAGCAGCCGGCGACGTCGGCGACCTTGCCGGTGGCCTGGTTGACGACGCGGACCCAGCCGCTGCCGGTCGCCACGAACCGGAACCGCTGGCAGGTGTTGTTCAGCCACGACCACTGCCGCAGCCCCGCCCCGTCGGCCGACGAGCAGTTCTCGGTGTCCAGCACCTTGCCGGAGGCCACGTTCACCAGCCGGTGGGTGTCGTCCCCGAGATCCTCCAGCCGCCACCGCTGGTGGGTCCCGCCGTTGCAGGAGTACTGCTGCACATTGCCGCCGTCGGCCGACGAACCCCCCGCCACCTCCAGGCACTTGCCGCTGTTGCGGTTGGTGACGGTGTAGGTGGTGGAGACGGCCGACGGCTCCCCCGAGGGCCCGGCCCGGCTCGCCCCGAGCCGCACGGGCGTACCGAAGTCCGGGGAACCGTCGCTGTTCCAGGTGAACTTCTGGGCCCGTGCCGTGCGCCCGTTGTCGCACCCCTCGGACGCGGAGTCGTTGGCGTGGTAGACGATCCAGTTCTCGCTGCCGTCCGGCGAGGTGAAGAAACCGTTGTGCCCGGGCCCGTAGACACCGTTCCCGTCACTGCGCTGGAAGACCGGCGTGGACTTCTTCGTCCAGGAGGACGCGGAGAGCGGATCCGGCCCGGTGAGGGTGAGCTGTCCGAGCTTGTAGTCGGGGGTCCAGCAGCCGCTCGCCGAGTAGACCAGGAAGGTCCGCCCGCCCCGCTGCAGTATCTCCGGCCCCTCGTTGACGGTCCCGCCCTGCCGCTCCCAGTCGTACGTGGGCGTGGAGACGGTCGAGAACGACGAACTCACCGTGTACGGGTTGGCCATCCGGGCCGCGACGACGTTCTGCGTCCCGTTGTGGGTGCTGCCGAAGAGGTACAGCTGCCCGTTGATGGTGGCGATCGTCGGGTCCAGCATCCAGGAGGAGTTGAGCTGCCCCCGGTAGGTGTACGGACCCATGGGATCGGAGCCCGCGCTCTCCAGCACGTGGCTGCGCTGGGTGGGGTTGTAGTCGGCGACGTTCTGCCCGGCCACGTAGTACAGGTACCAGCGCCCGTTGAGGTGGTGCAGCTCCGGTGCCCAGATGTTGCAGCACCGGGAGGCCGCGTCACCCTGCCAGACCTGCACGCTGGGGGCGGTGGCGAGACCGCCGAGGGTGGGCGACTTGCGGATGGTGATGACGTCGGTCCAGGACGTGCTGATCAGGTAGTAGTCGCCGTCGTGGCGGACGATCCAGGGATCCGCGCCCTTCTGCGCCTTGACGGGGTTGCCGAACGAGGCCGCCTGCGCGGACGACTGCCCGAACGAGAGGGCGAGCAGCAGCGCGGCCAGCAGGGTCAGTAGGCGACGGGCCATCCGCTGCTCCAGTCCAGGAGGTTGATGCCGAGCTTGGGCGTGCCGTTGTCGTTCCCGTCGTAGTAGTGGTAGACGATCAGGTCCCCGTCGACGTCGTTCATGATCGACTGGCCGCCGGGGCCGATGACGCTGCCGTGCGACTCGAGCACGGGCGTCCCGCCGTTGCTCGTCATCGAGACGCCGTTCCGGTCGCGGTACGGCCCGGTGACGGCGGAGGCGCGGCCGACCTTGACCTTGTAGGTCGAGCTGGTGCCGGCGCAGCAGGTGTCGTAGGACGCGAAGAGGTAGTAGTAGCCGTTCCGCTTGACGATGAACGGCGCCTCGACGGCCTTGGTCCCGGAGGGGCGGGAGGCGAGCGAGTAGCGGGTGGTGTTGGAGGAGAGCTGCTTCCCGGTGGACGGGTTGATCTGGATCATCTTGATCCCGGTCCACCAACTGCCGAAGGACAGCCACCACTTGCCGTCGTCGTCGACGAAGAGGTTGGGGTCGATCGCGTTGAAGTCGCTGGAGGAGCCGGAGGTGTGGACGGTGCCCTGGTCGGTCCAGCTGCCCGGCTGCCCGGTGCTGGAGGTGGCCAGCCCGATGGCGGAGGTGTTCGAGCCGAACTTCGAGACGGAGTAGTACATCAGGTACTTGCCGCCGTGGTACGAGATGTCCGGCGCCCAGGCCTCGGGCACGGACGAGTAGGTGCGCCACCAGCTCGGCCGGGACGAGAACGCGTCGGCGCCCGCCGAGAAGGCGGTGCGGTCGCCGGAGGTCTTGTTGGCGATGCCGCCGCCGGTGGCGTAGAGCAGGTACTGCCCGGAGGAGGTCCGGATCATCGACGGGTCGTGCGTGACGACGGACCCGGTGACGCGACCGGGGTTGGGGTACGCCGAGGCGGTGGTCGGCATGAGCGCCAGGAGGGCGGCGGTGGGGAGGGCGAGCAGGGCGGTGCGCTTGCGGAGCGTGCGGCTCATACGGGTTCTCCTTGCGGTGGGGGTGACCATGCGTTCGACATCTCGAACAGCGATCGCAAGTTCGAACGGACCGTAGAATCGAACCCCTTGCGCGTCAATGGCCCGCGCAGGCCCGGTCGAGGTCCGCTGCGGCACCGGCCTCGGCACGGACCGTCCCGGCGGGCGGCGCGCCGTCCCCTCACCTCCCACCGGCCGGCGAGCGCAGGGGGATCGCCCCACCGTCCCGGGCTCCGGGCCGGCCGCGTCCCCGCCGCCCGCCACGAGCGCGGACATGACGGAGCGGCGGACGCGGTTCCTGCGGAAGGATTCCCTGGTCAGGCGAACTGCGCGGGAGGAGAGAACAGCCGGGGGACGAGTGCGGTCAGTCCGGGCCGGCCCGCGGAAAACCGTGAACACCCGGCGACGAGGTGTTCACGGCTCTCCGTAGCCCCCTTACCCGGACGGGGCGGCCGACGGAGCCGGGCAGGGCGAGGCGGCCGGCGAGGCGGTGGGGTCGGGGGACGGGGCCTCGGACCCGGTGGAGCAGTCGTCCGGGTCGGTGGGCGAGGGGCCCGGGTCGGTCGGGTCCGGCGACGGGGTGTGCGTGGGGGACTCGCCGGGCGGCTCCGAGGGCTCCTGGCTCGTCGGAGGCGCCGTCGGGGAGGTGCTGGGGCCGGGAGACGGGGAGGGGGGCTCCGGAGTGGGCGAGGAGGGGCCCGGGGACGGCCCGGGGTGGCCCGGAGTGCTCGGGTCCGGGCCGATGATGATGCCGCCGCCGTCGTTCCGGTCCCCGCCGCTGCCCTTGTCCACGGGCCCGGCCGCCGGGGTGCCGCCGCCCGCGCCGGGGCTCTCCGGGAGGACGCCCTCGCCGTCGGGGACGGCGTGGACCCCCCGGCTGTAGAACTCCAGCCAGTACCTGACCAGCCTCAGGTAGGGGCGCGAGTGGTTGTAGCCGAGGATCGCCCGGTCCAGGTCCGCGGCCCGGCTCAGGTCCCGGTCGCCCGCGCACAGGTAGTGCCCGGCCGCCAGGGCCGCGTCGAAGACGTTGTCCGGGTCGGCGCGGCCGTCGCCGTTGCCGTCCGCACCCCAGCGGGCCCACGTGGACGGCAGGAACTGCATCGGTCCCACCGCGCGGTCGTAGACCGTGTCGCCGTCGTGGGCGCCCCCGTCCGTGTCCCGGATCAGCGCGAACCCCCGGCCGTCGAGCGGTGGCCCGGTGATCCGTCCCCGTGTGGTGCCGTTCCGGTCGACCGCGCCGCCGCGCGCCTGGCCGGACTCGACCTTGCCGATCGCCGCGAGCAACTCCCAGGGCAGCCGGCAGCCGGGATCCGTCCTGCCCACTGACGTCTCGGCGGCGCGGTAGGCACGCAGCACGGTGGCCGGGATACCGGACCGGGAGCGGAGGTCCCGCGTGAGCGCCGGGGAGGCCGGCGCGGCGTCCGGGGCCGTCAGGGGCGGGAGTTCGGTGTGGTAGGAACCGTCGCCCGGCGGAGCGGAAGCCGGGTACGGACCGCCTGCCGCCGTCCCGCGTGCGCCGTCGGCGGGCGGGGCGGTGCGGGCGTCCGCGTCCCCGGTGAGTCCGGGCGCCCGGGAGGCGGTGAGGGCCGCCATGGCCGCCACGGTGATGGCGGTCGTCCGCAGTCCCCTGCGGGTCCGGGTGCGCGGCCGTCGTGCGCGGCGTACGGGCATGGCTGTCACTCCTGTCGGATGCGGGGGCGGGTGCGCCCGGGGTTCCGTCGGTCGCGCGGCCCTCAACGGCCGAAGGTGTCGATGCCGGAGACCAGCCACCGTCCGTCGCGGTGCACGACGTCGACGGCGAGCATGGCGCCCGCGTACACGCCCTCGTCCTTCGCGGCTCTCCCGTTCGCGCCCGCCCCGCCCGTGGCGGCCTTGTCCCCGGCGGTGCCGACGCTGCTCTGGTCGGCGTAGAGGAGAACCCGGGCCCGGTGGCCGTCGATCCGCTCGACCGCGCTCTCGGTGACCGTCGTGGTGATCACCGATTTCTGCTCGTCGGCCCGCTTCCGGACGTCGGCGAGCAGGGCGCGGTGCTGGTCGACGGCCTTTCCCGTGAGGATGTTCCGCGCGGCTTCCTCAAGGGCGCCGGGATCGGTGTGATCGTAGGAGAAGAGCAGGCCGACGGCCCTGGACGTCTGCCCCTTGACGTCGCCGGTGCGGGCGGGGTCGGTCAGGGCGGTGTTGCGCCGCGCGGGGTCGTCCCGGAGCGCTTCGGCCTCCGCGTGCGCCCAGCCGGCGAAGCCGCCGAGGAGCACGGTCAGCGCGCAGAGCGCCACCAGACCCCGCGGGCGGCGCGACCGGGCCCGGGCGGTCCCCTCGCCGGCCGTGTCCCCGGATGCCTTCCGGTCCGCCTTCCCGTTCCCGGTCCCGGACGCCTTCCCCTCCCCGGCCGTCCCGGCCGTCCCGGCCGTCCGCGCGGAGGCCGAGGGCGAGGGGCCGGGAGGAGGCAGGAGGGCCGTGCCGCCCGTGCGGATCCGGCTTCCGGCGCTTCCCGGGGACCCGGCGGTGGTGGACCGGGTCCCGCGGGCCTGGCGGCGCCGCTGGCGGTTGATGTGGTGGCGGGTCGTCGACATCGTGCTCTCCTCTCGGTACGGCGGCTTGCGCGGTACGGAACCGGGTCAGCCGGCCGGTGCGCCGCCCACGGGGGCCTGTCCCAGGGCGCTCAGCCTCCACCGGCCCTCGGTGCGGGTGAGTTCGCCGAGCATGCGGCTGTCCTTGTCCGTCCGCGCGCCGTCGGACGCCCTGACGGTGACGCGCAGGGCGACCAGCACCCGGGCGCGCCCCGCGCGGTCGTCGAGTTCGGTGACGGCGCCCGACAGCACCCGGGCCGTGGTGACCGTCTTCGCCGCCTTCACCTGCTCGGCGAACTCCTCACGCCCCGACGCCAGTTGTTCGTGCAGTTCACCGGTGGTCGACGACTCCCACAGGTCGAGACCCTGGTTCAGGTCCCGGTGGTCGAGCGTGTTGAGGTTCTGTACGGCCTGCTCCCCGGCGGCGAGCGCCTCGTCCCGTTGCGCGGCGTACGCGGCCCGGTCGTCGTGGGCCGCGCCGTACCAGTCCTGCCCCGTCCAGGCCGCGAAGCCGCCCGCGGCGAGCGTGAGGGCGACGGCCAGCGACGGCAGCGGACGGGGGCGGTGTGCGGTGAGGGCGCGGACCGCTCGTTTCATGGGGTGCTCCAGTCTCCCGCGCACGTCTAGCGGGCCTTGAGGTCGACGATCCGCCAACGGTCGTTCTCCAGCCGGGCCGTGACGGTGAGCTGGGCCGCCGCGGTGGTGGCCTCACCCTCGCCGCGGCGGGAGGTCTGGTCGAGGAAGACCAGCAGGCGTGCCCTTTCGCCGTCGAGTTCGATCACCCCGGTGCGGACGGCACGGGTGCTCAGGGTGACGCGCTGCCCGACGAGGTCCTCGCGGACCCGGCCGAAGAGGTCCCGGTACTGGCGGGCGGCGCGACCGCCGAGGACGGAGCGCGCGGAGCGCTCGGCGGCCGCGGTGCCGTCCGGTGTGTAGGAGAAGACACGGGCGAGGGCGTCGCCGACCTCGCCCGCGACGCGGTCGGTGGCCTCGGTGTCGGTGAGCGCGCGGTTCCGGGCGGACTCGGCCGACCTGAGCTGGTGGGCGCCGTGGAGGAAGCCGCAGCCGCCGAGGACGAGCACCGCGGCGAGGGCGGCGAGGGCGGCCCGTCGCGGACGGCCGCCCGCGGGCATCCCGCCCGCGGCGGACGCGTCCGCGGATCGCGTCCCGGAGGCCGGGGGCGGTTCGGGGCCCGCTCCCGGGGCCGCGTCCCGCGCGGGCACCGGGACCGGGACCGGGACCGGGACCGGGTCGGGGGCCCGCGCGGAATCCCGCGTCCTGCCCCCGCGCGGCAGCCGTGCCGGTGTCATCGGTCCCCGTCCTCCCTCTCCCCCGAGAGCGGTACCGCGCTCAGCGCCCGCACCTTCCACTCCCCCTCGCCCGTGCGGGCCAGGACCGCCTCCAGGCGTTTGCGGCCGGTGGCCGGCTCCTTCGTCCCGGCGGGCGTGACCTCGACGCGGACGGTGGTGATGAGCTTGGCCGTACCGGCCCGCGTGTCGAGCGCGGTGACGGCGGCCTCCGTGACCGTGCCGCGCGCCGAGGCGCCCGCCTTGGCCTCGGTGCGGCCCAGCTCCTCGCGCAGCGGCCCGGTGGAGGCGTCGCGCCAGGCCCGGATGCCCTTCTCCGCCCGCTGCCGGGTGGAGGCGTCCAGCGTGGTGAGCACGGCGATGCCCGCCCGTCCGTCGGCGAGCGCCCGGTCGCGCTCCCGGCCGTGGGCGAGCGCGTCGTCGGTGCGTGCCTGCGCGTACGTCCACGCGCCGGTGCCGCAGCAGCCGAGTGCCAGGGCGAGCGCCGCGCCGGTGAGTATCCGGGCCCGCCTCATCGCGTGCTCCCGCCGGCCGGGGCGAGGAGTCCCGCCATGTCCCCCGGTGCCTCGCCGTCCTGGCCGGGCAGGGCGAGGGCGCCGGGGAGCGCGGCCGGTCCGCCCGTCCGTGCCCCGCCGCTGCCGGAGGGCAGGGTCCCGGGCCTGGCCGGCTCGGGCACCGCGCCGCCCTTCGGGGCGTTCGCCGCGCCGCGCACGTTGAACCCCCGCGCGGCGGAGGCGGTGCAGGCGGCGCCGGTGTTGAGGGCGGGCGTGGTGCCGAGGTCGAGCCCGTTGCGGTAGCGCGTGGCACCGTATCCGGCGGTGCAGGGCAGCGGCTTGAAGAAGGTGACGGCCATGCCGAGGTTCAGCTTCCCTCCGTCGACGGCGGTGGCGCCGGCGGCGACGGCCGCCGGGTACTTCACGAGGAGTTCCTCCATGCCGCGCTGTCGGGTGACGGCGATCTCCGAGGTGGTGAGCAGATTGGCGAGGACGACGCCGAGGCTCGGGTCGAGGTCCCGCAGGACGCCGCTGACCTGGGTGGCGGCCTCGGGCGTGACGGCGAGCAGGCGGCGCAGGTCGGCGTCGGAGCCCTTGAGGGCGCGGGCCAGTTCCTTCGCCCCGACGGCGAAGTCGCGGATGGCCTGCTCCTCCTCGGCCTGGGTGCGCAGGACGGTCTCGCCGTCGGTGATGAGCCGGACGGTGGACGGCAGGGCGCGGTCGGCGGCCTCCACGAAACCGCTGCCGCTGTCGAGCAGGACCTGGAGGTCGTCACCGTGGCCTTCGAACACCTTGCCGAACTCGTCCACGACCGTGCGCAGATCGTCGAGCGGGACGGAGCCGACGAGGTCGTCGACGCTGGCCAGCACGTCGGTGACGGGTGCGGGCACCTGGGTGTCGGTCTGTTCGATGCGGGAGCCCTCGGCGAGGTAGGGGCCGCCGCCGCTCTCGGGCCGCAGGTCGATGTACTGCTCGCCCACGGCGGAGAGGCCGGCGACCACGGCGCGGGTGTCGGCGGGGATGCGCGGGGCGGACTTCTTGATGCGGAGTTCGGCGACGACGCCGTCGGCGGTGAGGCCGATCGGGCCGACGCGTCCCACGGAGACACCCCGGTAGGTGACGTCGGAGTGGGTGAACAGACCACCGGTGCGGGGGAGTCGCACGTCGACCGTGTAGTAGTCGGCGATGCCGACGTACCGCCCCAGGTCGGCGTAGCGGATGCCGAGGAAGGAGAGGGCGAGGACGGCGATGAGGAGGAAGGCGAGGTTCTTCAGCCGTACGGCGGGGGTGATCAACCCGGCTCACCTCCCCGCGTGGCCGCCGGGTCCGCCGCCGTCCCGGTGACGGGAACGGAGGGCAGGGGCAGAGGGGAGGACGGCGTCGGTGGGGGCCGCCGCGACGGGGCCTCCGGCGGCGGGCCGGACTCGCCTTCCCCGCCGTCCCTTCCCGCGGACCGCCCCCGGCCGGCCGCGTCCGGCCCGCCGTCCGCCGGGGCGGGCGGCGAGGCGGTGCTCCGGGGCACCAGCGGCGGGATCACCCGGGTCCCGGGCACGGCGACCAGGTCCAGGTACACGTTGAGGTAGTCGCCCTTCACCCCGCGCAGCACCTCGTCGGTGAACGGGTACGTCAGCAGCACCTCGAGCGAGCCGGGCAGGTCCGTGCCCGCGTCCGCGAGCGCCTTCAGGGTCGGCGCGACGGCCTTGAGGTCGGCGATCATGTCGTCCTTGCTCGCCTCGACGGTGGAGACGGCGACGCCGGAGAGCGTGTCGAGGGAGCGCAGCATGGTCAGCAGTGAGCCGCGCTGCTTCTCGAGCGTCTTCAGTCCGGGCGAGAGGCCGGTGAGAACGGTGCCGACGTCGTCCTTGCGGGTGGCGAGGGTCGTGGAGAGCCGGTTGACGGCGTCGAGGGCGTCGGTGATGTCGCCCCGGTGGTCGTCGAGGTCGGTCACCAGGGTGTCGACCCGTTTCAGCACGGAGCGGACCTCGGGTTCGCGGCCGCCGAGCGCCGCGTCGAGTTCCCGGGTGATGGTCTTGAGCTGATTGACCCCGCCGCCGTTGAGGAGCAGGGACAGCGCGCCGAACACCTCCTCGACCTCGGTGTTGCGGCTGGTGCGGGAGGCCGGGATGACGCTGTCGTCCTCCAGTCTCCCGGCTCCGGCCGCCCGCTCGGGCGCGACGAGCTGGACGTACTTCTCGCCCAGCAGGCTGGACTGTTCGAGCCGGGCGGCGGCGTCGGCGGGCAGCCGCACATCGCCGTTGATCTCCATGGTGACGCGGGCCGACCAGTCGTCGCGGCCGAGTTCGACGGCGGTGACCCGGCCGACGGCGACGTCGTTGACCTTCACCGCGGACTGCGGGACCAGGCTGAGCACGTCCCGGAGTTCCGCGGTGACGGTGTAGGGGCGCTCGCCGAGGTCGGCGCCGCCGGGCAGCGGCAGGTCCTCGATGCCGTCGAAGCGCGGCGGCTCGACGGTGACCGCGCCGAGGGCCAGGGTGAAGCCGAGGCCGAGGGCGAGGAGTGCGCCCAGGGTGAGGCCGGCGGCGCCGCCCGTGGTGAGCGCGCCGCGCTTCACCGCCGCGGCCCTCGGGCCCGAGGGCCGTGTGCCGCGCCTCATCGCTCCCCCTTCCCGGTGGCCGCGGGCCCGGCGCCGCCCGCGGAGGAGCCGCCCGTCGCGGGCAGCGGCAGCAGCGGTCCGCCCATGCTGATCTCGTTGAGGTCGGCGCGGCCGTCGAGGGTGCGGGTGTCGGGGTTGTAGGCGTCCACCACGTTGCCCGCGGCCAGCGGCGCCACGTCCAGCGCCTCGGCCAGCGAGGTCCGCTGCTCGACGAGGGTCCGGGTGAGGGGGACGAGCCGGTCGACGTTCTCCCTCAGCTCGCCCCGGTTGTCCTCGATGAAGGTCTTGACCCGGCCGAGGGCGGTGCCGAGTTCCTCGAGCGCGCCGGTGAGGTCGTCCTTGTTGTCGGCGAAGAAGCCGACGACCTCGTCCAGGCGTTCCTGCGCGGTGCGCACGTCGGTGTCCTTCTCCTTCAGCATGGTGGTGAAGGTCTGGAGCCTGCGCAGCGTGTCGAACAGGTCGCCGCTGCTGCCGTCGAGGGTCCTGGCCGCCTTGCCGAACTCCTCGATGCCGTCGCCGATGGCCTCGCCGTTGCCGTCGAGGTTGGCGGCGCCGGTGCTCAGCAGTCCGGACAGGGCGCCGCCGGCGTTGGCGCCGTGCGGGCCGAGTGCCTCGCCGAGTTCGGTGATCGAGTCGTAGAGCTGGTCGATCTCGACGGGGGTGCGGTTGCGCGCGGCGGGCAGGACGGCGCCCTCGGCGAGGGTGGGGCCCGAGCTGTAGGCGGGGGTGAGCTGCACATAGCGGTCGGCGACGACGCTGGGCGCGACGACGACGGCCCGCGCGCCCTCGGGGACCTGCACGCCCTCGTCCAGGAGGAGTCCGACGCGTACCGTCGTTCCCTGGGGCCGCACCGACTCCACCTCGCCGACCCGTACACCGAGGACGCGCAGGTCGGACCCGGCGTAGACACCGACGGTGCGGTCGAAGTAGGCGGTGAGGCGGGTGCCGCCGGAGTCGAGGATGCGGACGGTGGTCAGGCCGCCGGCGACGAGCACCGCGAGGGCGAGCACGCCGGTGAGGACTCTTCTGCGTCTGCTCATCGCTCACCGTTCCCCTGGGCGGCCGTCCGTTTCGGCGGCAGGCAGCCGGTCTCGGGCAGGGACGCCTCGGGCAGGTAGTCGCGGGGGACGACGCCGCACAGGTAGCTGTCGAACCAGCGGCCGTTGCCCAGGGTGTTGCCGACGAGGCGGTAGTACGGGCCGACCAGCGCGAGGGTCTTGCCGAGCTGGGCGCTGTTCCTCTCCAGGACGCCGGTGATCCGGCCGAGGGCCTTGAGGGTGGGGCCGAGCTGCTTGTCGTTGTCGTCGACGAGACCGCCGAGTTCGGTACCGAGTTTCCTGCTGCCCCTGAGCAGGGCGCGGATGGCGTCGCGGCGGTCCCGGAGTTCGCCGAGCAGGGAGCCGCCGTCCTCCAGGAGGGTCTCGAAGCTGGACTTCCTGTTCCGCAGCGTCTTGGTGAACCGGGCGCTGCCCCGGAGGAGTTCGGAGAGTTCCGCGTCGCGCCCGGAAACCGACTTCGACAGGGCCGACAGGCCGTCGGCGGCCTTGCGCACATGGGGCGGGGAGTTCTCGAAGGTGTCGGAGATGGTCGCGAAGCTCTCCGCGAGCCGCCGGGTGTCGATGTCCCCGACGGTGGAGCCGAGGTCCTGGAACGCCTGCGTCACGTCGTAGGGGGAGGTGGTGCGGGACAGCGGGATGCGGCTGCCGGGGTCCTGCCGGCCGGAGCCGAGCGGGTCGAGCGCCAGGTACTTGTCTCCGAGGAGGGTCTTGATGGCGATGGCGGCGGTCGTCCGGTCGCCGATCCAGGCGTCCTCGACCTCGAAGGAGACCTTCACCCCGGCTCCGTCGAGGGCGACGCCGGTGACCTCCCCGGCCTTGACGCCGGCGATGCGCACCTCGTCGCCCTCGTCGAGACCGGCGGCCTCGGAGAAGTCGGCGCTGTAGTGCGTACCGCCGCCGAACGGCAGCCGGTCCACCTGGTGGACGAGGGCGGTGAGCAGAGCCAGGGCGAGCAGAGCGACGACGGCGACGGCGACGGGGTCGCGTTCCTTGACCGGCCGGATGCGCGGACGCCGGAGCCCGGCCGCCCTCCCGGTCTCCGCCCCCTCGGTCCCGTCGGTCCCGTCGGTCCGGCCGCGCCGTGCGGTGAGCCTCATGCGCGGCACCTCGATTCGGTGATCGCGATGCCGGTCGGCGGTTCGGAGCCGTCGGAGGTGGTCACTCCGCTCACGCGTGCCTCGCAGAGGTAGAGGTTGAACCACGATCCGTAGGAGGACAGCCGGGCCAGGGCGGTCATCTTGGCGGGGGTCCGGTCGAGGAAGTCCTCGATCCGCGGAACGTGTTCGCCCAGGCCCGTGGAGAGCCGGCCCAGTTCGCGGATGTCCCGCTTCAGGGGCGCGCGACCGTCCTCGAGGAGCCCCGCGGTGACGGTGGTCAGGTCGCCCATGGCCTCGACCGCCTCGCCGAGGGGTTCGCGGTCGTCGTCGAAGCCGGTGACGAGGTCCTGCAGGGTGACGACGAGGTCGTCGAAGCCGTCCTCGCGGTCGTTGAGGGTGTCCAGGACGGTGGTGAGGTTCTCGACGACCCGGCCGATCACCTCGTCCTTGGCGGCGACGGTCGTGCTGAGCGAGCCGACGTGGCGGATCAGGCTGCCGACGGTGGCGCCCTCCCCCTGGAGCACCCGCACGATCGAACCGGCGAGTTCGTTGACGTCCTTCGGGGACAGTCCTTCGAACAGCGGCTTGAACCCGTTGAAGAGCAGGGTCAGGTCGAGGGCGGGCGTGGTGCGGTCGAGGGGGATGGTGTCGCCCGCCTGGAGCGTGCCGGTGAGGTCGCCGGTGCCGCGGTCGAGGGCGACGTAGCGCTGGCCGACCATGTTGAGGTACTTCACGGCGGCGGTGGCCGAGCGGGGCAGCCGGCGGTCGTCGCGGACGGTGAAGGTGACCTGCGCGGTGCGCCGTCGTACGACGCGGACGTCGGTCACCTCGCCGACCTCCACCCCGGAGATCCGTACGCTGTCGCCGTCGACGAGTCCGGTGACGTCGGTGAACAGGGCCCGGTAGGTGCTGGTGCCGGTGCTGACGCCGGTGCTGGCGACACTGAGGCCGAGCACGGCCGTGGCGATGCCGGTGATCACCACGAAGGCGAGGGACTTGAGCAGCGGCCCGGTCAGCGGGCGGCGGCGGGTGTGCGCGTTGTCCGGGGCGGTCATCCGAGGGTCACCTCCGTGCCGCGGTAGGCCGGGCCGGCGAGCAGGCTGCTCCAGTCGGGCAGGTCACCGGGCGGCCGGCCGGTGGCGGGTGCGAGCAGTTCGTTGACGAGGTCGTTCTCCTGCGGGGAGTTGGCGGGTCCGAGGTCCTGGCCGGCCGCCGCGGAGGCCTGCGCGGCGGGCCGGGCGAGTGAGCCGAGGTAGGGCACGGAGGGGCAGCGGGGACCGCCGCCGGCGTCGTACACCGGGGTGTCGCGGCCGGGGAGGTAGGCGCCGCGCGAGGGCACGGTGGTGACGTCGACGTGGATGCCGGGCCGGTCGGTGCCCTTGCCGAGCGCCTTGTCCATGGCGGGCACGAACTCGGCGAGGGTGCGCAGGGTGCAGGGGAAGGCGGGGGAGTACTCGGCGAGCAGTTCCAGGGTGGGCCTGCCGGTGGCGGCGAGCCGGATGATGTTGGCCTCGTTCTTCCGCAGGAAGGCCGTCATGTCCTCGGCCGTCCGGGTGGTGGCGCCGAGGGTACGGGCGTAGGCGGCCTCCTCCTCGGCGAGGGTGCCGCTGGTGGTGGTGAAGTCGGTGAGCGCCGTGATGATGTCGGGCGCGGCGTCCGCGTAGACGTGGCCGACCTTCACGAGCTGCTTGAGGTCCCGGTTCAGGGTGGGCAGGTGGGGGTTGAACTCCTTGAGGTGCGCGTCCAGCCGGACGAGCGTGTCGCCGATCCGGTCACCGCGTCCCGCCAGGGCCCGCGAGACGGCCGACAGGGTCGCGGACAGCTTCTGCGGCTGGACCGCGGTGAGCATCGGCAGGACGTCGTCGAGGACCTGCTGGAGTTCGACGGCGTTCTCGGAGCGGTCCTGGGGGATGACGGCTCCGGCGGCCAGCGGCCGGTCCGAGGGGGCCTTCGGCGGCACGAGGGCCACGAACCGCTCGCCGAACAGGGTGGTCGGCAGCATCTGCGCGCGGACGTCGGAGGGTACGTCGTCGAGGGCGCCGGGTTTCATGGCGAGGGTGAGCCGGGCCCCGTCGCCGGTGGCGTCGATGGCGCGGACCTCGCCGACCACGACGCCGCGCAGTTTGACCTCGGCGCCCGGGTGCATCTCGTTGCCGGCGCTGCCGGTCTCGACGACCACCGGGTCGGAGTCGGTGAACTCCTTGTCGTAGACGGCAACGGCCAGCCGGACCAGCAGGACGGGCACCAGCAGGAACACCAGCCCGGCGGACCGGTGGCGCAGCGTCTCGCCTCGTGTTCCGCTCATCTCACCCCGCCACCTTCACGGTCGTGGTCGCGCCCCACAGGGCGAGCGACAGGAAGAAGTCGGTGACGCTGATCAGCACGATGGCGTTGCGCACGGACCGGCCGACGGCCACGCCGACGCCGGCGGGGCCGCCCGTGGCGCGATAGCCGTAGTAGCAGTGGGCGAGGATCACCATCACGCTGAAGATCAGCACTTTCAGCACCGAGAGCAGGACGTCCGTCGGGGAGAGGAAGAGGTTGAAGTAGTGGTCGTACGTGCCCCGAGACTGGCCGTTGAACAGGACGGTCACGTAGCGGGAGGCCAGGTAGGAGGAGAGCAGCCCGATCGCGTAGAGCGGGACGATGGCGACGACCCCGGCGATGATGCGCGTGGTGACCAGGTAGGGCATGGAGCGGATCCCCATCCCCTCGAGGGCGTCGACCTCCTCGTTGATGCGCATGGCGCCGAGCTGGGCGGTGAAGCCGGCGCCGACGGTCGCCGAGAGGGCGAGGCCGGCGACGAGGGGGGCGATCTCGCGGGTGTTGAAGTAGGCGGAGACGAATCCGGTGAACGCGGCCGTGCCGATCTGGTCGAGGGCCGCATGGCCCTGGAGTCCGACGACGGTCCCGGTGAAGAGCGTCATCGCGGCCATCACGCCGATCGTGCCGCCGATGACGCCGAGGCCGCCGGAGCCGAAGGCGACCTCGGCGAGGAGGCGCTGCACCTCCTTGAGGTAGCGGTGCAGGGTGCGCGGGATCCACAGCAGCGCCCGGGCGTAGAAGAACAGGTGGTCGCCGGAGCGGTCGAGCAGGGCGAGCGGGGGGGTCACCGGGCCTCAGCCTCCCTTCGGCGGGACGATCTGGAGGTAGAGGCCCGTCATCACCATGTTCACGAAGAAGAGCAGGAGGAAGGTGATGACGACGGACTGGTTGACGGCGTCGCCGACGCCCTTGGGGCCGCCGCGTGGGTTGAGGCCCCGGTGGGCGGCGACGACGCCCGCGATGAAACCGAAGACCAGCGCCTTGAGTTCGCTGATGTACAGGTCGGCCGGCTGGGCGAGGGCGGAGAAGCTGGACAGGTAGGCGCCGGGGGTGCCGCCCTGCAGGATGACGTTGAAGAAGTAGCCGCCGAGGATGCCGACGACGGAGACCAGACCGTTGAGCAGGACGGCCACACCCATGGTGGCCAGGACCCGGGGCACGACCAGGCGCTGCACGGGCGAGACGCCCATGACCTCCATGGCGTCGAGTTCCTCGCGGATCGTGCGGGAGCCGAGGTCGGCGCAGATGGCGGAGCCGCCGGCGCCGGCGATCAGCAGGGCGACGATGAGCGGGCTCGCCTGCTGGACGACGGCGAGGACGCTGGCGCCTCCGGTGAACGACTGGGCTCCCAACTGCTGGGTCAGGGAGCCGACCTGGAGCGCGATGACGGCGCCGAAGGGGATCGAGACGAGGGCGGCGGGCAGGATGGTGACGCCCGCGACGAACCAGAACTGCTCGACGAACTCGCGGAACTGGAAGGGTCTTCGGAAGACGGCGCGGCTCACTTCCGCGGCGAGCGCGAAGAGCCGGCCGGTCTGCCGGAGCGCGCCGACGATCATGCGTCGCTCCCGGCGGCGGGCACCGGCAGGACGGGCGCCCCGGCGTTCTCCGCGTAGGTCCTGCGGATGGCGGAGCTCGCGGCGGGCGGCAACTGGTCGATCATGCGCATGACACGCTCGCGCCGCCGGGCGACGGCCCGGCGCGGCGGGAGGCCGGGTGACGGCTCCAGCTGCGGGACGATCGTCCGGGGCGGAGCCATGGCGGCGCCGGCGTCCGCCTCGGCGGCGAGGGTGGCCGCGTCCTTCTCCTCGGACATCCCGATGGGGCCTTCGCGCCGGCCGTCGAGGAACTGGACCACGACCGGCTCCTCGCTGGTGAGCAGCACCTCGCGCGGGCCGAAGGCGACCAGCTCGCGCCGGAAGAGCATCCCCATGTTGTCGGGCACGGTGGCGGCGATGTCGAGGTTGTGGGTGACGATCAGCATCGTCGCGTCGATCTGCGCGTTCAGGTCGATCAGCAGCTGGGAGAGGTAGGCGGTGCGGACCGGGTCGAGCCCGGAGTCCGGTTCGTCGCACAGGATGATCTGCGGGTCCAGCACGAGCGCGCGGGCCAGGCCGGCCCGTTTGCGCATGCCGCCGCTGATCTCGCCCGGGAGCTTGCCCTCCGAACCCAGCAGCCCGACGACCTCGATCCGCTCCATGACGGTGCGGCGGATCTCGGACTCCTTCTTGCGGGTGTGCTCGCGCAGCGGGAAGGCGATGTTGTCGAAGAGGGACATGGACCCGAAGAGGGCCCCGTCCTGGAACATGAGCCCGAACAGTTTCCGGGTCTCGTATATATCCTTTTCGGGGCTGTTCACCATGTCCACCCCGTTGATGAGAACACGGCCCTTCTCGGGTTTGAGCAATCCTATGAGCGACTTCAGGAAAACGGTCTTCCCGGTGCCGGACGGACCCAGCATCACGCTCACCTCTCCGGCAGGAAGGGTGAGTGTCACGTCCCGCCAGATGCTCTGCTCACCGAAGGACTTGGTCAGGCCCTCGACCACCACTTCGATTCCCATACCACCTCCAGCGGACGCGTTTCAAAGTGCGCACTGCGGGCGCACGGCAAGTCGGTGCGGAACGCGCTGACAACGGGTGCGGCGCCGGTTCCCCTCCGCTCTTCCCGACTTTGTCACCGCGCAGACAACACGCCGCACCCGCACCTGTCTCCGGGGAGACAGGCAGGGTCTCGCGGCTCCGGGGGACGGGGATCCGCGAGACCCGCCGGCGGATGTCCGCTCCCGGCGAAAGGGCGCGGCCGGAAAGCATCCGCACGGCTCCGGCCGACGGGGCCGCCGACCTGGAACCGAGCACCACACCGGCACGTTACGGCCGGGTAACCTCGGCGGGCAAGAGCGGAATACGAGTTTTCCAGGACACCGGGTCCAGCCATCCGGAACCTGTCAGGGAGCAGACAAAAGACGGTCGCGAAATTGTCACCGAGTGAGCATCACGGCCCGATGCGGAGCGGCGGCCGGAAGTCCTCGCGCCACCGGGCGAAAACGACGACATTGACAGCAGGTGACTAAGTCGGCCCGTGCGCCGCTCACCCGGGGAACAGATGGTTTCCCTTTTCAAAGAATCATGAACAGTGCCATTGTTCGACTAAGTTTCCCGCAAGTAACGTCGTTGTCCGCGGACAGGGACCACCGAGCCGCGGGCCGCCCGGCCTTCCCTCGAGCACTTCGGCCACGGCCCACTTCTGCCGGCCAATCCACAAGGAGAGTCCTGGAGTCATGAAGAAGAACACGAGACGGTTCACCGTCGCGGCGGGTGCGGCCGCGGCCGCCTTCGGTCTCGCCGTCGCGCCCGCTTCGGCAGTGCCCTCCACGGTGTGGACCGTCACCCCGACGGGCAGCTACACGGCGACGAACAGCGGCAACATCGTGCTGACCGCCACCATCCCGATGACGTGCACGACCTCGGGCGCCTCGGGCACCATGGCGAGCGCCACGGGCAACCCTGCCACGGTCGCCGCCATCAACGCCATCAACTTCGGCACCTCCGCCTCACCGTGCACCAGCGTCCTGGGCAACGTCACCACCGTGGCGGTCACCCCCTGGACCGTCGTCGCGCAGGACTACACCGCCTCGACCGGCGTCACCAAGGGCTACGTCGGCAACGTCAAGGCCAACGTCACCGCCGGCGCCTGTAAGTTCACGGTGGCCGGCAAGGCCTCGGCCACCTACACCAACTCCACCGGCATCCTGGCCGTCAGCAGCGTCTCCGGTGACCTGGCCGTCAGCTCCAGCCCCGCTCCCGTCAACTGCGGCTCGGTGGTCACGACCGCCACCAAGCCCCTCTTCAAGGGCAACTACGCCATCAAGGCGTCGAGCGGCGCCATCCCGCGGATCGTCGGCTCCAACCCGTAAGGCGCCACCCGCTCGTGTCCGCCCGGCCGGCCTTCCCGGCCGGGCGGACGCGGACTGCCCGGCCAAGCCCTCCGGAACCCGCTTTCACGACCCGAGTGGAGCTGTATGAGAGGCCATCGTGCCGCCGCGCCGCGGCCGCCCCGTGTCCGTGCCGGAAGGGCGGCGATCGGTGCGTTCGTCGTGCTCGCCGCCACGATCCCGGCTGCGGCGTCCGCCGCGGGCACCCAGGAGGTGGACTCCGAACTCCCCTACGTCTGCGCGCTGCCGTCCGGACGGCAGCCCGTGACGGTCCGGGTCTCGGCGGTGTTCCCGGACCGGGCGGAGCCGGGCGAGGCGTTCTCACCCACCGGCGTCACCACCACCGTGGAACTCCCGGCGGAGGCGGTCGCGGACCTCACCGCGCCCGAGGCCGCCACGGTCCGGGCCGCCACCCGCCTCACCGTCGGCGTCACCCAGAACGAGGCCGCCGCCGAGGCGATCTGGCGCGGCACCGCGGAGCCGGTCCCCCTTCCCGGTTCCGGACCGCTGACGCTGACCACGACAGGCGACGTCCCCTCGGTGACCGGACGGGGCGACGGCGACCTGACGTTCTCCGCCGGGAACCTCGCCGTCGACCTGGCGCTCGGCACGGCGGACGGGACCGCTGCCGGCCCCGGCGCGCCGGCCCTCGACTGCTCCCCTGCCGGGGACGCGCCGGAGGACGGGCTGCTGGTCAGCGTGCCGGTCGGCACGGACACGCCGGAGCCGGGCGGTTCGCCGTCCGCGTCCGGATCCTCCCCCGCGACGCCGGGCCCGCCCTCCGGGACGCCGGAGGACGGGCAGGGGAACCGGGCGCCGAAGGGGGCGCAGGACCCGCCCGGCGGTACCGCGGGGCGCGACGCACCGCCCTGCCGCTACGACGACGGGAATCCGTCCACCTCGGCGTCGCTGAACGCCTACATCACCGGCTACTCGAACGTGAGGAAGCTGCGGGGGGCCTCGCTCATCCCCTTGTCCTGCCTCCTGGTCGAACAAGGTCCTCTGGACATCGTCGACTTCTTCCCGGACTTCACCGGCGCCTACCTGAAACAGCACTCGGAGGGCAGGCTCCACCATCAGGGGCGCGAGCGGACCCCTCCGTTCCAGGCCGACTTCCTGACCTTCGGCTTCGTGCCGACGAGGGCCACGATGGTGCTGGAGCAGACCGGCCCCCTCACCCTGGACGTCGCCGGCGAGACCGTGTTCGAGACCGGATACACCACCTTCGAGAGCCACGCCCGGGTCCCGTTGGTACTCCGGGTGACCGCTCTCGAGGTCAACGGCACCCCTCTGGACGTCGGGCCCGGCTGCAGGACGGAGAGGCCCCTGCGCTCCCCCGAACCCGAGCCCTCGAAGTACCCGGGCGACCACGTGGTGCTGTCCGGGAGCAGTACGCATCACCCACCCGGCATGCCCGTCGGCTACCTGCTCAGTTCCGGCGGTCCCCTGACCGGCGAGGTGACCGTCCCCGCCTTCACCGGCTGCGGAACCGGTGGCGAGAACCTCGACCGCCTCCTCACCGCCTCCGTCTCCGGCCCCGGCAACTACATCAAGCAGATACAGGGCCAGACGTGCGCGGTGCAGGTCTTCAACGCCGACGAGTGCACCGAGGACCTGCAGCCCCTCAAGATCCCCGTCCCCGAGCGCTGAGCCGTTCCTCCCCTCCCTCCTCCACGGAAGGCCGTCACCCATGCCCCTGCTCACCACCCGCGCCAGGATCGCGACCGTCTCCGCCCTGACCGCGCTCGGCGCCCTCGCCTCCCTGGGCACCGCGACCGCCGCCGAGCCCGCGCTGAACGGCGAGTGGGCCCCCTTCACCCGCTGCCCCGTGGACGCCCCGGCGATGCTGGCCGCCGACGGCTTCGACAAGACCCCGCAGTGCGTGGTCTCCACCTCCGACGGCGGCTCCATCAAACTGGGCAGGACCACCGTGGTCACGGGGAGGACCGATCTCCAGATCGGCGTCGTCCAGAACGCGGACGGCACCAGCAGCGTCGTCGCCCCGCCCTCCGGCGCGCTCGTCGCCGACTCCGCCACCGTGCCCGGCGGTCTGCTCGGCCTGATGTGTCCGAGCGACGTGCCGGTGATCACGGCCATCTGCGAGACGCTCGACGACTCCACCTTCAACAAGATCACCGCCACCATGGAGTCCGTCGGCGCGCCCTACGCCTTCGACCAGACCGCGGGCGTCCTCACGGGCATGCCCATCGTCGCCCTGCCGGTCCGCATCCACCTGGAGAACCCGCTCCTGGGCGGCAACTGCTACATCGGATCGAGGTCCCAACCGATCCTGCTGCGCCCGAAGAACCTCGACTACCCCGAGTTCGGGATGAGCTTCTTCAAGGGCGACGGCACCGCCGACGCGTCCGGCGAGATGAGCCGGGTCAACCTCACCGGCGCCACCCAGAACGACAGCGCCTTCGCGGTCCCCGGAGCCACCGGCTGCGGCCTGAACGTCGGTCTGATCAACGCCGCGGTCAACGCGAAGACCGGGCTGCCCTCCGCCGCCGGGAACAACAGCCTCACCCTCGACGACACCCGGACCCACCTCACCGGCCTCAACGCGCCAGGCACCGTCGCCCCCGGAGCCGGCAGGGTGCTCGCGGAGAACTGGCACTCCGCCGTCAGGTAACGGCCACGCAGCAGCGGTTCCCGGCCGTTACGGCGGCCGGCCCGTGCGCCGGTGAAGCGATTCCGCTCAAACGGTGTACAGGGTAAGGAAGTTGATTTAGCTTCAGCTTTTCAGACCGGCACGACCCGGTGGACCGGTCCGGGCGCCGTCCGCCACCCGGCCGGACGACGCCCGCCCGGCCACCCCGCCGGACACGTCGGAGAGCAAGGGGTGGCTGATGCCCTCGATCACACGGTCCCCGGAGGCCGGTGAACCGCTCGAGCCCTTACCCAGGAAGTTCGCGGCCTTCATACGGCCGGAACTGCCGGGGCTGCTGAACGAGATACGGACCGAGGTCACCCGCGCCTACCCGGTGTACGGCCGGCTGCTCAACGGCCCCGACGGGGACGCGATCCGCCAGGGCGTGGAACAGACGCTGGTCGCCTTCGTGGACCGGGTGGCCGACCCGGGCAGGAGCTCGGAACTGCGGGACGAGCTGCTGCGCAGGTTCGGCCGGGTGGAGGCCTACGAGGGGCGCGACCTGGAGACGCTGCAGAGCGCCTACCGGCTCGGTGCCCGCATCGCGCTGCGCCGTGCCAGGACGGTGGGGCGGCAGTACAACCTCTCCCCCACCCTCATCCTCGCCTTCGCGGACGCCCTCTTCGCGTACGTCGGGGAACTAGAGGCGGTCACCCGCGAGGGGTACGCGGAGGTGCGCGAGCGGGCCGCGTCCGAGGTGTCCGCGGTGCGAAGACGGTTGCTGCACCTGATCCTGGCCTCGTCGCCGCTGCCCCGGACGACCGTCTCCGAACTGTGCGAGGCCGCCGCCTGGGAACTGCCCCGCACGTGCACCCTCGTCGCCCTCCGTCCCCCGGTGCCGGACCACATCCAGGCGGCTCTCGACGGCGACGTCCTCGCCGACCTCGACATCCCGCAGCCGCACCTGCTCGTCCCCGGGGACCTCACCCCGCAACGCCTCGCGATGCTCGGCACGGCTCTGGCCGGCACCCGTGCCGCGGTGGGCCTGACCGTGCCGCTCGGGCAGGCCGCCGACTCCGTCCGCTGGGCACGCCGGGTGCTCCAGTTCGTCGACGACGGTGTGGTGCCCGACGCCCCGCTGGTCCGCTGCGAGGACCACCTGATCACGCTGTGGCTGCTGTCCGACCCCGCCCTCGTCGACCACCTCGCGGCCCGCGAACTGGCCCCGCTCGACGGGCTGCCCGCCGGCCGGCGCCATCGGCTCGTCGAGACGCTCCGGGTCCACGTCTCCACCCGGGCACCGGCCGAGCAGGTCGGCGAGATGCTGGGCGTACACGCCCAGACCGTCCGCTACCGCCTGCGGAACCTGGACACCCACCTGGGTGACCGGCTCACCGACCCCGACCGCCGCTTCGCCCTCGAGGTGGCCCTGCGCTCGCTCCACCTGCGCGGTCACGGCTGCGGGGAGTGATCCGCGGCGGCCTGCCGCGGCCCCGTCGCACGACGGCCGGCGCGTGACTCCGGAAACGGCTGCCGGGAAGCCGCCCCCTCTCCTCCCGCCCCCAGCCGGCGTCCTCACGCGCATCACGACGCGACGGAAATGTCATGCGCATGACAGAACTGCACGCACGCGCCTCCCCCGGTGGGCCTCCGCCGGGGGAGGCGTGAAGGCGCGGTGAGGGCCGGGAGCGCCCGCCTGGCACGGAGCCGCGGCAGCCGCGGCCGGAGTGAACTCCGGTCCTCCGCGTCCGTCACACCACGAGGGGACGAAGAGGACGTAACGGGACCCTCGTGTGAACGCAGTGGTGCCGGCTCGTGGACAATGGCCCACCAGCACCGCTTGTGGCACCACAACAGGAGGCGCTCCCTTGGAGCTCAGCAGGCGTACCTTCACCGCCCTGACCGGTACGGCGGCGCTCGGTCTGGTGCTGGCCGGCAGCGGCGGGGCGGCGACCGGCGCGCACGGGCCGCGCGGCGTGCCCACGGGCCCGCCGCCCCCGCCGCCGAGCGCGGACGGCAGGCGGCACGAGGTCGGTTTCGACCGGTACTCGCTGCTGGTCGACGGCCGGCGCCTGGTGCTGTGGTCCGGCGAGTTCCACCCCTTCCGGCTGCCGAGCCCGTCCCTGTGGCGGGACGCACTGCAGAAGCTGCGCGCCCACGGGCACAACGCGGTCAGCGTCCCCGTGCCGTGGAACTACCACTCCCCCGCGCCCGGGACGTACGACTTCACCGGGGTGCGGGATCTGGACCTGTTCCTGGGCATGGCCGCCGAGGAACGGCTGTACGTCATCCTGCGCCCGGGACCGTACATCGGCGCGGACGTCGATGCCGGCGGGTTCCCCGGGTGGCTGACAGCCGCCCGGGGCACCGCGCGGACCGCCGACCCGGAGTACCTGCGGCACGTCGACGAGTGGCTGGGCGCGGTCGACGCCATCGCCGTCCGCCACCTGTTCACGGCGGGGGGCGGCACCGTGCTGCTGTACCAGTTCGAGGACGGCTCGGACGTCCCCGGGGACGACCCGGCCCGGCGGGCCTACCTGGCCCACCTGTACGACAAGGCGCGCGCCGACCGCATCGACGTGCCGCTGTTCCACGCGGACGGTCACCTCGGCGAGCGCCGGGCCGGCCCGCGCACGCCCGGTGTCCGGACCGGGGTGGCCGGCGGGGCGGCCGACCCGTGGGGCGGGGCGACCTCCGGCGGCAAGGGATACGCGCAGGTGCGGCAGGCGCACGACGCGGCCCGGATGCGGCGTGACTGCCTCACCCACCTGGCCGACGGCGTCACCGTGCACAACGTCCGCATGGCCGTCGGCGGGACCTCGTGGGGCTGGCTGCCCTCGCCGGGGGTCTACACCTCGTACAACTACGGGGCCGCGATCGGCGAGGGCCGCCGGCCGACGCCGAAGCTCGCCCCGCTCCAGCAGCTCGGGCACCTGGTGCGGACCGTGCCGGACCTCGCCCGGCTGGAGCGGGCGCGTGCGGTGCGGGCGGAGGACGAGCGGCTGACGGTGCGCCACCTGGCCAACCCCGACACCGGCGCCCAGGTGTACGTCGTGCGCAACGACTCCGCCGAGCCGGTCGCCTCGATGCTGCCGGGCAGCGGCATCGACGTACCGGTCACCGTGGGACCGCACGACGCCAAACTGCTCACCACCGGACTGGAACTGGGCCGGCGGAGACTGGCGTACACCACCGCGCAGCCCATGCTGAGCATGACCGCCGGCCGGCAGGACATCGCCGTGTTCGCGGGCCGCGGCGGCGAGACCGCGCAGATCGCGCTGGACTGCGGGACCCAGCCGGTCACCAACCGGCTGGACGACGAGCCCGCGTGGTCCTACGACCGGGGCAGGCTCAACATCGTGGTGCCGCTGGGCCCGGGCGGGCTGAGCCGGGTGCTGATCGAGGGCGGGGACTCCGAGACGCCCATGGTGCTGCTGTTCGCCGACGACGCGACCGCGCTGCGGCTGTGGCCCTACGAGACGCCCTCCGGCTCACTGCTGGTCTACGGCCCGGCACTGCTGCGCTCGGCCACCCTGCGCGGCTCCACCGTGCACCTCGTCGGCGACGTCGTGGGCCAGACCGGCCTCGAGGTGTGGGGGCCGCGCGGCATCACCGCCGTGACCTGGAACGGACAGCCGGTGCGCACCCAGCTCAGCCGGGCCGGGAGCCTGCTCATGGAAGGGCTGATGCCGGGCGCGCCGGCGGTGCCGCTGCCCGCGCTGGACGACTGGCGGCGGCGCGGCGAGAACCCGGAGTCCGAGCCGGACTTCGACGACTCGGCGTGGACGGCGGCCGACCGCACCTCGTCCCACAGCACCACGCGCGTGCCGGAGGGCGGGCCCGTCCTCTTCGCGGACGACTACGGCTTCCACTACGGCGACGTCTGGTACCGGGGGCGGTTCGAGGACGCCCGCGGCGTCGAGTCGGTGTCGCTGTCCTACAGCACCGGCACGCAGGGGCTGCTGATGGCCTGGCTGGACGGGCGGCCCATCGGGACGCACCGCATGCCGGTGCCGGACCGGGACACGGCGGAGAAGGGCACCTGGACGGCGACGGCCACCTTCGACGTGCCGGAGGAACTGCGCGAGCGGGGACGGCACGTGCTGTCCGTGCTCGTACGGCGGATGCAGCACGACGGGGACGGGCAGGGCAAGGACACGCACAAGGCCGCGCGCGGGCTGGTGTCCGTGGAGTTCGAGGGCGGCCCGCGGGACGTGGACTGGCGGATCCAGGGGGCCGCGGCAGCGGACCGGGTGCGCGGGCCGCTGAACAACGGCGGGCTGTACGGGGAGCGGAAGGGCTGGCACCTGCCGGGACACGACGACCGGGAGTGGCAGGCCGCGGACTTCCCGCGCGAGGACCGGCGACAGGGCGTGACCTGGTACCGGACGGGCTTCCGGCTGGACGTCGCCCCGGACGTGGACGCGTCGATCGGGCTCACGCTGGAGGACGATCCGGAACGCGCCTACCGCGTCCAGATCTTCCTCAACGGCTGGAACCTGGGCCAGTACATCAACGATGTGGGCCCCCAGCACACCTTCGTCCTGCCGAACGGCATCCTGCGCACCCGGGGGGCCAACACACTGGCCCTGGCGGTGCTGTCCGACGGGACCACACCCGCGGGCCCGCGCGAGGTACGGCTGACGACGCTGGGAGCGGCGCGGGGCGGGGTCGCGGTGGAGGCGGTGGACCCGCCGGGAAGGTGAGTCCACCGCCGCCGTCACCGCCGTCGCCGCCGCCGGATCACGCCAGGCGGATCACGTTCCAGGACAGCGGCTCCAGGACGGCACGGAGGCGTCCGCCGTCCAGGGTCGTGCCCTCGGCCGCGTGCGGGGCGACCCGCTCGGGCTCGGCGAGGGTGTTGCGGGCGTCGGGGTCGGCGTCCGACAGGACGCTGTGCTCGACGACCGAGGAGACCGCGAGGCCGCCGAGGGCGACTTCGAGGGGCAGCGGCGCGGTGCGGCCGCGGTTGACGGCGAACACGGTGACCGTGCCGTCCCCGGCGCGGACGGCGGTCGCGTGCAGCAGGTCGGTCTCGCCGTACTTCCTCGTCTCGTACGTCGGCGAGTCCACGCGGACGTCGAGCACCTCGCCCCGGCCGTACTGCGAGGCCTGGGCGAACGGGAAGAACGTGGTCTGCCGCCAGGCCGGACCGCCCGGCTCGGTCATGATCGGGGCGATGACGTTGACGAGCTGGGCGAGGCAGGCCACGGTCACCCGGTCGGCGTGCCTCAGCAGCGCGATCAGCAGCGAGCCGAAGACGACGGCGTCGGTGACGCTGTAGTTGTCCTCCAGCAGGCGGGGCGCCTCGGGCCAGTCCAGCGCGCCGACCTGGGCCTCGGTACGGGAGAGGTACCAGACGTTCCACTCGTCGAAGGAGAGGTCGATCCTCTTCCTGGACTTGAGGCGGGCGCCGACGTGGTCACAGGTGGCGACCACGTTCTCGATGAACGACTCCATGTCCACGGCGGAGGCGAGGAAGGAGTCGACGTCGCCGTCGAGCGGCTCGTAGTAGGCGTGCAGGGAGATGTAGTCGACGAGGTCGTACGTCTCCTTCAGGACCGTCGCCTCCCACTCGGCGAAGGTCTCCATGGACTGGCCGGAGGAGCCGCAGGCGACGAGTTCGACGTCCGGGTCGATCTGGCGCATGGCCCGGGCGGTCTCGGCGGCGACGCGGCCGTACTCCTCGGCGGTCTTGTGACCGGTCTGCCAGGGGCCGTCCATCTCGTTGCCGAGACACCACACGCGGATGCCGAACGGGTCCTTGTCACCGTGCTCGGCACGCAGGTCGGACAGGGCGGTGCCGGAGGGGTGGTTGGCGTACTCCTGGAGTTCCAGTGCCTCGGCGACGCCCCGGGTGCCGAGGTTGACCGCCATCATCGGTTCGGCCTGGGGGCCGATCCTCCTGAGGAAGGCGATGTACTCGGAGAGGCCGAAGCGGTTGGTCTCCGTGGAGCGCCAGGCGAGGTCCAGGCGGCGGGGGCGGTCCTCCACCGGGCCGACGGAGTCCTCCCACCTGTAGCCGGAGACGAAGTTGCCGCCGGGGTAGCGGATGGTGGTGACGCCGAGTTCCCGGACCAGGTCCAGGACGTCCTGGCGGAGGCCGGCCGCGTCGGCGGTGGGGTGGCCGGGTTCGAAGATGCCGGTGTAGACGCAGCGGCCGAGGTGTTCCACGAAGGAGCCGAAGAGGCGGGGGCTGACGTCGCCGACGGTGAAGGCGGGGTCGAGGGTGAAGCGGGCGGTTCGCATGGGCGCCTTTCGGATCAGGGGGTTCGCGTCGCGTTGCGGCTGCGGGTCGTGGGCGGCGGTCACTGGCCGGCCAGACCGGTGTGGGCGACGCCCGCCACGATCTGGCGCTGGAAGAAGACGAAGACGACGATCAGCGGCAAGCCCGCCATGAGGCCGCCCGCCATGAGCTGGGCCCACTGGATGCCGTAGGAGTTCATGACGGTCGCGATGCCGTTCGGCATGGTCATCAGGTCGGGGTCGTTGGTGACCGTGTAGGGCCACAGGAAGTTGTTCCACGAGCTGATGAAGGTGAAGATGCCGACCGCCGCGAGCGACGGGCGCGACAGCGGCAGGACGATCGTGAAGAAGACGCGCCAGCGGCCCGCGCCGTCGATGAAGGCGGCCTCCTCCAGTCCGCGGGGGACGCCCTGGAAGAACTTGTAGAGGATGTAGACCATCGCGGCGGGGGCGCACTGCGGCAGGATCATGCCCCAGTAGGTGTCGACCATGCCCATCTGCTGGACGGTGGTGAACAGCGGGACGCCGAGGACGGCGGGCGAGACCATCAGGCCGGCCATGACCAGGCCCAGCAGGGCGTTCCTGCCGCGGAACTCGGTGCGGGCGAAGCCGTATCCGGCGAGCGCGGCCACCACCAGCACGACGGCGGTCACGCACACCGAGACGGCCAGCGAGTTCACGAACCAGCCGGTGATGTCGCCGGTCTCGAGGACCGCCGTCCAGGCCTGGCCCGTCCAGTCCTCCGGCAGCCAGTGCGGCGGCACCTCGACGGCCTCGGTCTCCGACTTCAGCGAGGTGAACAGCGCCCAGGCCAGCGGCGAGAGGAACACCGCGGAGACGGCCGTGGCGAGCAGGGTGAGTACGATCTGGCTCGGCGTCCAGGTCCTGCGGGGCCCCCGCCGGATCCGCTGTGCGGCGGTGGTCATCGGCCGCCCTCCTCACGGTTGCGCAGCAGCCACATCCGCGCCAGGGCGACGGCCGCGATGATCACGAAGAAGATGATGGAGATCGCGGAGGCGTAGCCCACGCGGTAGCTGGTGAAGCCCTGTTCGAGGGTGTACTGCACGAGGGTGCGGGTCGACTCCTCGGGGCCCGGTCCGAAGTCCATCATCACGACGGCCTGGTCGAAGACCTGGAGCGAGGCGAGGATCTGCAGGGCGACGACGAGACCGGTGATGTTGCGCAGCATCGGCAGGGTGACGTGGGCCATCCGGTGCCAGGCGTTCGCGCCGTCCAGTTCGGCGGCCTCGTAGAGGTGCGCGGGGATGCCCTGGAGGGCGGCGAGGTAGAGCAGGAAGCTGAAGCCGGCCGTCCACCACAGGGTGGTGACGACCACGGCGAGCATGGCGTACGACTTGTCGGTCAGCCAGGGCGTCTCGGTGCCGAGGACGTGGTCGACCATGCCGGTGCCCGGGTTGAACAGCCACTGCCACAGGTTGGCGGCGACGGTGGACGGCAGCAGGAACGGCAGGAAGAAGCACAGCCGCCACAGCCGCGTGCCGCGCTCGGTGTGGTGGGCGAGCATCGCGAGGAGGAAGGCCATGACGGTGATGCAGGGCACGACCAGCAGGGTGAAGTACGCGCTGTGGCCGAGGGCGTCCCACATCAGCGGGTCCTTCAGGGCCTCGCGGTAGTTGTCGAGGCCGACGAAGCGCGCGCCCTCGCCGGAGATGTTGGCGTCGGTGAGGCTGAGGTGGAGGCCGCGCAGCAGCGGCCAGACGACGAACAGCGCGAACAGTGCGAGGAACGGGGCGACGAACCAGCCGCCGTGCTGGAGGCCCTGCTTGCGGCGGACGGTGGCGGTGCCGGCGGCGGTCCCGGCGCGTGCCGGGCGGATGACGGTCCCCGCGCTGGTCGTCGTCATGCGACCGCACCTCCCTGCGCGGCGGTCCGGCCGTCCATCGGGTTCTCGGTGGCGAGCAGTTCGCCGAGGATGCTCCTCATGCGGCGGGCGACGGCGTCCGGCTCGGCGGAGCCCGTGGTGCAGGAGACGACGACCGGGCCGACGCGCTGGGCGAGGATGCCGGTGGAGCCGGCGAACCACACCTTGGGTTCGGTGGCCTGGTGGTCCATCGCCGAGACGTACTCGCTCTGCGGCTCGAGCCGCCGGTACGCGTCGGTGGACAGGGTCGGTGTGTGGGCGGGGATGTGGCCGCCGCCCGCCCACGCCCGGGCGTGCTGGACGATGTAGGCGGCGAGCCGGTGCGCGGCCTCGTCGGTGGCGCCGCCGCGGCCGGACTGGTGCGGCAGGACGAAGGCGTGCGACTCGGCGTGGGTGGCCTGCCTGCCGAAGACGGGCGGCAGCGGGGTGGCGCCGTAGTCGATCCCCGCGCCGTCGAAGACCGGCACGGACCAGTTGCCCTCCCAGACGAAGGGGGCGCCGTTGACGAACTGTTCGGCGCCCGCGCCACCGCCGAAGCCGGGGTCGGCGTAGCCGTCGGCGACGTGCCGGCGCAGGAACTCCAGGACCCGGGTGGCCTTGTCGGTGTCGAAGGTGACCCCGGTGTGGGCGTCGTCGAACCAGGTGCCGCCGAGCTGGGTGTAGAAAGCGACGAAGAACCACCACTGGAAGTTCTGGTCGTTGTGCCACAGGCCGATGGTCTGCAGCCCCTTCCCGGTGGCCCGCCTGGCCTCCTTCAGCACGTCGAACCACTCGTCGTCCGACGTCACGGGCACCATGCGCCCGTCGGCGCCGAGCAGGCCCGCCTTCCTCAGTACGTCCTTGCGGTAGAAGCAGAGCTGGACGTGGATGTCGAGGGGGAGGGCGTAGAGCTTGCCGTCGATGACGGCGCGCTTCCACAGGTCGGGGTTGAAGTCGCCCTCCCTGACGCCGTACTCGGCGAGCAGGTCGATGTCCCAGGGGTCCAGGAGGCGGCCGGGTGAGAAGCCGGTGACGCGGCCCAGGTGCATGACGCCGAGGTCCGGGGCGCGGTTGCCGGCGGCCGCCATGGCGAGCTTGGTGTAGAAGGGGCTGCCCCACTGGAGGGTCGAGTCCTTCACGTCGATGCCGGGGTTCTCCGCGCGGAAGGAGTCCAGCATCGCGATCATGTTGTATCCGTCGCCGCCGCTGAAGAGGTTCCAGTAGCGCACCCGGGTGTCCGCTCCGGAGGCGAGCGCGTCGGCTCCCGTCCCGAGCGCCGCGAAGCCGAAGCTTCCGGCGACCGCCGATCCGCCGAGTCCGGCCAGGAGTTGTCTGCGATTCAGGTCAGGTCGTCCCATGCCCTGCCCCATCCGTCCATGGAAGGTTCGAGATATCGAATATCGCTCGTAACTTCGAACGGACCGTAGGGGTGATGTGCCGGCGCGTCAATGCTTCGGACAGGAACCCGGAGCAGGACCCCTCGGGCACCGGACCGGGCGAGGGCGGGTGCGATCCGGTCACGTGCGGCGGTAGAACGGTCATCGGATCGCCTGACGCGGGCACGTGCGTCCGCGTAGGCTCGAACGGCCTCGAGTACGGCGGTGAGTGAGAGCGAGGGGACGCGATGGGGTTCGCGGACGCGGCCACGGGGCCGGCCTCGTTCCTCAGCGGGTTCTACACGTCCTTCTGGTGGATCCCGGCCGCCGTCCTGGCCGCCGCCCTGGCGATCAAGCTGCCGACGATCATCCGGCTCTGGACGGATCCGCTGCTGCGCGCGGTCGGCGGGCTGCTGCTGCTCGCCTGCGCCGTGTTCGTGTTCGTCGCGCCCTCGACGATCGTCTGGCTCAACCGGGTCACCGGCGTGCCGAACATCTCGGCGCCCTGGGTGTACTCGCTGCTGACCGCGTTCTGCGGATCCTGCCTGGTGCTGATCATCGCCTGGCGCGACGGTCCGCCCGAGCACTCCGCCTCGACCCGCCGGGCCACCGGCCTGGTCGTCCGCGCCTACGGCGGCGTGATCGCCCTGCTGTGGGTGCTGTTCGCCCTCGCGGACGTGCCGGTGGAGCGGACCCGGGACCTGGACACCTACTACGCCGGCACGCCGTTCATGCGCGAGGTGATCCTGCTGTACCTCCTCGCGCACACCACCGCCGCCCTCATCACCTCGAAGCTGATCTGGAACTGGATCCGCACCGACGGACTGGACGCCTGGCTGCGCTGGGGACTGAAGTTCCTGGGCGTCGGCTACGCGCTGAACCTGGCCTTCGACGCCGCCAAAATCACCGCCGTGGCGGCCCGTTGGACCGGGAACGACCTGGACTGGCTCAGTCTGAACGTGGCCCCGGCGCTGGCGTGCCTGTCGGCGGTGTCGATCGCGGTCGGCTTCATCCTGCCGCACGCCGGCCAGTATCTGCACGAGCGCTGGCGGATCCGCCGCGCCCACCGCCGGCTGCGGCCGCTGTACCTGCTGATGCGGACCGTGCACGGCTCCGGCGTGCCGCTGGTGCTGCGGGCCAGCCCCGAACTGCGCCTGACCCGCCGCGAGACCTTCATCCGGGACGTCCTGCTGCCGCTGGCCCGGCGCACCGACGAGCGGCTGCGCGAGCGGTCCCTGGCCGCCGCCCTCGGCCTGGGATTCCCCCCGGAGCGGGCGAGGGCACTGGCCGCGGCCGTGGTGATCCTCGACGCGGTCGGGGCCGGAGAGCGCCCGGGGAACGGCGACGGCGCCCACGACCCCGACACCACGGAGCTGCTCCGCGAGATCGGGGCCGTCTCGCGCGCGCTGCGCCACCCCGAGGCGATCCGGGAGGTCCGCGCCCGCGCCCTGGCACCCGGGGACACCGTGGCGGTCACCGAGTGACCGCCCCGCACACGGAACTGGCCGGGGCGGCGACCGACTTGGCATATTGCACAGGTGACCGAGCGACACCCAGGGGAACAGGGAGACAGCGGTGCGTACCAGGAAGGAGATGCGTCGTCTCGCTGACGCCCTCATCGACCCCATCCGGGTGCCGGTCCCGGCCGATCCCGAGGTCCTGTTCGAGGCGCTCGTCGCGTCCGTCAGCGCCTGGCGGGGGCGCGACGTGGTCGTGCACCGCGCGTCGTTCCCGCCGCACACCGCGAGCGGACTGTGGCTGGAGCGCGAGGGCCACGACGACGTGGTGGTGGACGAACGGGCGGCCGTGTGGCACCAGATCGTGATCCTCTGCCACGAGGTGTGGCACATGAGCCGCCGGCAGGCGGAGGCCGGCACCGGTGACCGGCCCCGGCCGGTCGCCGCGCGCACCGACTTCAGCCTGGCCGAGGAACAGGACGCGGACCGCTTCGGCATGCTGATGGGCCGCAGGCTGCGCGTCTGGCTGGAGGCCTCCACCGACTCGGTGTTCGCCGCCGAGGGCGGCGCCCACGGAAACCCCCAGGACCTCGCCGGACGCATCGGGGCCGCGCTCAACTACCGCGGGACGAAGGGATGAGCGGCCTGATCAACTACGTCAGCTGCGGGGTGCTGTGGCTGGGGCTGCTGGTGAAGGCCCCCGATCTGCTGCGGCACCGGCACGACCCCTACCTGCGGGCCATCTGCGCGGTGCTGGGAACGGCCGGGCTGTGCTTCTTCCTCGGGGCACCGCCCACGGTCGGCGCGGTCAACCGGATCGGCGGGGTGCCGAACCTCGCGGCGCCGGTCACCTATGTGGCGATCACCGGCTACTGCGCCGCCTCGCAGGTCCTCATCGTGCACTGGCGCGGAGGACCCCGGGTGCACCGCACCGCCCGCCGCTGGATGACCGCCTACGCCGTGGTCGTCCTCGCCATCGCCGTGACCTTCACCCTCGGCGAGGCACCGGTGGAGCGCCGCACCGACCTCGACACCTACTACGCCACCACACCGTTCATCGCCCAGATGATCGTGCTGTACCTGCTCGCGCACCTCATCACGGTGACCGTCACCACGGTGTCGTCGCTGCGCTGGGCGCGCCGGGTGCGCGGCGGGCTGCGGACGGGGCTGGTCCTGCTCGGGGCCGGTGCGCTGTGCGGCGCCGGGTACAGCGTGACCAAGCTGGTCGCGGTGGGCGCCCGCTGGTCCGGACGGGACTGGTCGGCGCTCGGCACCACCGTCTCCCCGGCCGCCGCCGGTCTCGGTGCCCTGCTGACGGTCGTCGGGGTGCTGGTCCCGCTGGCGACGCCCCGGGTGACCGAGTGCCGGCGCGCCCGGCGCACGTACGCCCGGCTGGAACCCCTGGAGCGGGCGCTGGAGGACCTGCTCACCCGCCGGACGCTGCGGCTGCCCCGGCCCCGGTTCGCCTCCTCCACCACCCGGCTGATGTGGCGCCAGACCAGCATCCACAACGCGCTGAGCCACCTGGACGTCTACTTCGACCGGGAGCTGTACGACCGGACCCGCGCCGGTGCGCTGGAGACGACGGGGGACCCGGAGCGGGCCGAGGCCGCCGCCTGGGCCGCGGTGATCACCGCGGCGGTACGGGACGAGGCGGACCCGGCGCGTGACACCGCGCGGCCCGTCGGCACCGGCCGGCTCCCCGGCCGGGTGCCGGACCCGGGCACCCTCGCCCGGATCGCCGACGCGCTGGCGGAGACCGTCCCGTTGCCGGAGGTCTCCGCCGTGCCGAGCGGTACGACCACGGCGGGGTCCGTATGAGTCTCGTCGTGTACCTGGCGGCCCTGGTGTTCGGGCTGACGTCCGTGCTGCTGTTCCGCCGGCCGCGCAGCGCCATGCGGAACCCGCTGACCCTGTCCACCTGTGCGGCGATCGTGCTCGGCGCGCTGGTCTTCGTCTGCGCCGCCCCGGCCACCCTGTCCACCGTCAACCGGCTCACCGGCGTGCCCAACTTCGGGGCACCGCTGACCTACGGCATGCTCTCCGCCTACAGCTGCGCGGTACTCGTGCTGCTGATCAACTGGCGGGGCGGTCCGCGCGAGCGGGTGCGCCGCCTGGTGCTGCGCAGCGTGGCCGCCTACGGTCTGCTGGTGGTCGCCATCGTCGTGCTGTTCGCGCTCTCCGACGCGGACACCGAGCGGCTGAGGGACCTGGACACGTACTACGCCAACACCCCCTTCATGCGGGAGATGATCCTGCTGTACCTGCTCGGGCACAGCGCGGCGATGCTGGTGATGTGCGCCGTCTGCGTCAAGTGGGGGCGCGAGGTCGGCGGGCTGCTGCGGACCGGGCTGCGGCTGATCCTGGTGGGCTCGCTGCTGGACGTGGTGGGGTTCCAGCTCGCCAAGTACACCGCGGTCATGGCGCGCTGGTCGGGGCACGACCTCGACTTCCTGTCCACCACGCTCGCCCCGCCGATGGCGTCGCTGGCCGCGCTGCTGTGTTCGGCGGGGTTCGTGCTGCCGAGGCTGCTGCCGTCCGCCCTCGCCCAGTGGCGGGGGCTCGACGACTACCGGCGGCTGGATCCGCTGTGGTCCCTGGTGAGGTCGGTGTCCACCGCGCCCAAGCCGCCGACCGGCTGGTGGCAGCTGCCCCGGGTGCGGCTGCAGTGGCGTGAGGTGTCCATCCACGACGCGCTGCTGACGCTGGCGCCCTACTTCGACCACCGGGTCCGCGAGCGGGTGCGGGACGCGGCCCTGCGCGCGGGCCGCACCCCCCACCAGGCCCGGCTCGCGGCGGAGGCGGCCATGCTCGCCGACGCGGCGCGGCGGGCCGCCGCCCGCGAGGAACCGCCCGAGACCGCCGGCGCCTACCGGCTGCACGCCACCGAGGTGTCCGGCACCGGCGGGCTGGTGGAACTGGCCCAGGCGCTGCACCGTCCGCCCGCCGCGACCGCCGCGACCGGCGACGCGCTGCCGTCTTCCCTGGCCGAACCCGAGGAGCCCCATGTCGCGTAGAGCTGTCGTCATCGGTGCCGGCCTGGCCGGCATGCTGGCCGCGGCCGTGCTGTCCGGCGCGGGTGTGGACGAGGTGATCGTGCTGGACCGGGACGAGCTGCCGGAGGGGCCGGAGCACCGCAGGGGTCTGCCGCAGGGGCGGCACGCGCACCTGCTGATGACCGGCGGCATGGACGCCATGGAGGAACTGCTGCCGGGCGCGGGCCTGCGCGAGCGGCTGCTCGCCGCCGGGGCGCACGAGATATCGCTCAGCTCCGGCATGCTGGCCCGCACACCGGAGGGCTGGCTGCGGCGGTGGCGGCGCACGGGACCGGCCATGGTGACGTGCAGCCGGGCACTGCTGGACTGGGTGGTGCGCACGGCGGTACGGGAACGGGCGCCGGTGGAGATCCGCAGGGCGGCGGTGGTGGGGCTGACGGGCTCCGCGGGGCGGGTGCGGGGGGTGCGGATCACGGCGCCCGGCGGGGAGACCGGCCTCGAGGCGGACCTGGTCGTCGACGCCAGCGGACGCGGGACCCGGGTCGTCGGCTGGCTGGGCGGGCTCGGGGTGTCCGGCGTCCGGGAGCGGGCCGTGGACACCGGGCTGGTCAACGCGTCGCGGGTGTACCGGGTGCCGGACGGCGCGGAACGGTTCCCGCTGACGATCGTGCAGGCCGATCCGTACGTCTGCCGGCCGGGCCGGAGCGCGATGGTCATGCCGATCGAGGGCGGCCGCTGGCTGGTGAGCTGCGGCGGCTCGCGCGGCGGGGAACCGCCGGCGGATCCGGCGGGGTTCCTGCGGTACACGCTTCAGCTGCCGGACCCGATCGTGGGGCGGCTGATCTCCGGCGCCCAGCCGCTGACCGACGTGCATCTGAGCCGGTCGACCAGCAATGTGCGGCGCCATCTGGAGAAGCTGCCGCACTGGCCGGAGGGGTTCGTGGTGCTCGGGGACGCGCTGGCCACGTTCAATCCGGCGTACGGGCACGGCATGTCGGTGGCCGCGTTCGGCGCGCGGGTCCTCGCCCGGGAGCTGGAGCGGGCCGGCGGCCCCACCGCGCCCGGTCTCGCCCGGCGGGTGCTGCGGGGCGTGGCGCGCTCGGCGGACCCGGCGTGGTCGATGGCCGTCAGCCAGGACGTCCTCTACCCGGGGGTGCGCGGCGGCCGCCCCAGCGCGGGCGACCGCGTCGTCACGGCCTACACCCGCCGCATGATGAGGGCGGCCACGGGCTCCTACGCGGCGGCCTCGGCGATCTGGGACGTCACCAGTCTGCGCACCTCCCCGACCCGCATGTTCCGCCCGGACGCGGTCCTGGCGGCCCTGGCCGGCTCCCCGCTCCCCCCGTCGACCGAGCCCCCGCTGACCCCGGACGAACGCACCCTCCTGCGGGGCCTGGACCGTACGGGGGTGTGACCGCCCGCACGGACGGCGTCCACGCCCACCCCGGCGGCCGGCCCGGCCGCCGGGGTGGGGCGGGTCAGCCCGCGAAGGCCGGCTGGGGCAGGCCCTCGCCCGCTTCCGGGATCACCAGGAGCGAGCCCGCGAGGGGGTGCGGGGCGGACAGGCCGACGCGGGCCGTGGTGAGGTAGAGGTCGGTCAGGCCGGGGCCGCCGAAGGCGCAGGCCGTGACGCGGGGGACGGGGAGATCGATCACGCGGTCCAGGACGCCCGCCGGGGTGTAGCGGCGTACCGCGCCGCCGTCCCACAGGGCGACCCAGACGCAGCCGTCGGCGTCGACGGTGAGGCCGTCGGGGAAGCCGGCGCCCTCCTCGAGGGTGACCAGGGAGCGGCGGCCGGTGATCCTGCCGTCCGCCTCGCCCACGTCGAAGACGTCGACGCGGCGGGTCGGTGAGTCGACGTAGTACATCAGCCGGCCGTCGGGGCTCCAGCCGGTGCCGTTGCTCACCGTCACGTCGTCGAGGAGGACCCGGACCGTGCCGTCGCCGGTGACGCGGGAGAGCGTGCCGCCGCACGGCGCCTCGTCGTAGCGCATGGTGCCCGCCCAGAGGCTGCCGTCGGGGGCGACGGCGGCGTCGTTGGCGCGGCGGCCGGGGACGGCCTCCCGGTGCAGCCAGCGGAAGGTGTCGTCGGCGTCGAGCAGGCCGATCCCGTCGCGCAGGTTGAGGACGAGGCCGCCGCCCGCGCGCGGCTTGACGGCCCCCACGTGCTGGCCGGTGCGGCGCAGGGTGCGCCGGCCGGTCGCGGGGTCGTAGGTGTGGACGCGGGAGCCGAGGACGTCGATCCACAGCAGGCGGCCCGTCGCCGGGTCCCAGGTGGGGCCCTCCCCCAGGGTCGCCTCCGCGCGGACGGCGACCTCGAACGTGTTCGTCATGCGATGCTCCGGTGGCCCAGGTGCTCGGACAGTTCGGCGGCGCCCTCGACGGCGAGCCGTTCCAGCTCCGCCCGCCGCTCCTCACTCCAGCGGATCATCGGTACGGAGATGGACAGCGCGGCGACGACCTGCCCCGTGCGGTCGCGTACCGGGGCGGCGACGCAGCTGACGTCCGGATTGGACTCCCGGCTCTCCACCGCGACGCCGCGCGCGCGGATCCCCGCCAGGGTCTCGCGCAGGGCGGCCGGGTCGGTGATGCTGTTGGGGGTCATCGCGACCAGCCGCGCGTCGTCGGGGATGCGCGCGGTGAGTTCCGGCTCGGGAAGGGAGGCCAGCAGCATCTTGCCGACGGAGGTGCAGTGGGCGGGCAGCCTGCGGCCGGCCGCCGACACCATGCGCACCGCGTGGGTGGAGTCGACCTTGGCGATGTAGATGACGTCGGTGTCCTCCAGGATCGCCACGTGCACCGTCTCGTCGCAGGTCTCGGCGACGGACCGGGCCACCTGCTGGCCCTCGGCGGCGAGGTCCAGGTGCTCGGCGTAGCGGGCGCCGAGCTGGTACGGGCGTACGCCGAGCCGGTAGCGTCCGGGCCGGCCGGCCACCGGGACGATGTACTTCCGGGCGGCGAGCGTGGTCACCAGCTCGTGGACGGTGGTGCGCGGCAGCTGCAGCCGGCGCACGATGTCGGGGGCGGAGAGTGTCCCGTCCCCGTCGAGGAAGAGCTCGAGTATGTCGAGAGCCCGGGTCACGGCTGGTACGAGTCGTCCCACGACCGGCCCCCTCCCTATGTGTCTCAGGCGCCTGCGGTCGTTCGAGATTTCAACAGGCGATCGGAATGGCGAACACACAGGCTAGCCATACGGGCCGTACCGGGCAATGGCCCCCCGTCACCGCCGGGCGCGGGGATCCCCCAGTTCGCCGCGGAGACGCCGGGCCCGCAGGACCAGTTCCAGTTCGAAGCGGCGGTCCGGGTCGTCGATGCCGTCGCCCCACAGCTCGCGGATCTGGCGCAGACGGTAGCGGACGGTCTGCGGGTGGACGCCGAGCCGTGCCGCCACCTCGGGCGCCCCGCCCCGGGTCTCCAGCCAGGCCAGTAACGTCTCCGCGAGCCGCCGGCCGTGGGTCGGGCCGCAGTGGGCCAGCGGGGCCAGGCAGCGCAGCGCGAGGTCGTCGATCAGTTCCTCCGGCTGGAGCAGCACCAGCGCCTCGGTGTGCTCGGTGCAGTGCAGCACCCCACCGGAGGGCAGCAGCCCGCGCTCCATCAGGCGGACCGCCGCCTCCGCCCAGCGCAGCGACTTCGCCGCGCCGGTGAGCGGCACCGGCGGTCCGATCGCCCCGGACCAGCCGGTGAGCGCGCGGTGCAGGAGTTCGGGGCGGCCGGCCGCGTCCGGTTCGGGCACGACCATGCGGGGCCGCTCGTACTCCATGTCGAGCAGCACCCCCTGCCCCACCGCGGGCGCCACGGCCTCGCGCGCGGGGCGCAGCAGCACGCCCACCGCGACCCGCGCGGGCAGCGGCCAACCGATCCGGGCGGCCCGCTCGGCGAGCGCGTCGGCCGGGTCGCCCCGGTGCTGCTCGGCGAACAGCAGCTCCATCAGCCGGCGTTGCAGCCGCAGCCGTTCACCGGCCTGGCGGGCGGCGGCCTCGGCGTATCCGCGCACCGACTGGTCGACCAGGCCGTCCAGGTACCCGTAGCCGGCGTCGACGAGTTCGTACATGGCGGGCGGCGGGATGTCGACGCGCTGGCCGATGTCGGCGAAGCGGCGCCAGGCGAGGCGGACGCCCATGCGGTAGATCGCCTGGAGCGAGTCCAGCGACCGGCCGTTCAGGCCCTCGCCGCGTCCGAAGTCCTGGAAGACGTCCGGCGGCACGGTGGGACCGCCCGCCGGGTACTCCGCCTGCGCCAGGTGCCGGACGAAGGCCTCGATGGCGCGGCGGATGCCGATCAGGGCCATGGGCTCGCCGGAGTCGTCGAGGACGAAGGGCAGCTGCGGGTACTCGCGCCGGATCTCGCTCATGATCTGCTCGGCGAGCGCGGGCGCCTCGGCCAGGGCGGTCTCGGCGAACCGGCGCACCTGGTGGCGCGGCACGTCGTGCCAGGCCGAGCGGGCCGTGCGGGTTCGGGACGCCGTCACGGCTCAACTCCCCCGGCCGGCCTGCTCGTAGGTGATCAGCGGGGTGTCGGGCTGGTCGGGCCGGGCTTCGAGCAGGGCCACCACACCGAGCGCGGCGCCCACCGCGAGGGCGGCGGCGAGTACGACCGTCAGGGCGGCGGCGAGCAGTCTGGACATCGCAGGGTCAGCCTCTCTGTCGGGAGGTTCCCCACCCCCGCACCGCGCCCGGCCACCCCCGCGTGTCGTGTCCTCAGTGTCGGCGCGACATTGACACTCCGTCAAGAGGCGCTTACGGTTCCCGGCCCATGGGGGTGGGGAACTCCCGCACGCGCACTGTCCCGCACGGCCCGGCCCGACCGTGCCGCGCCGTCCCGATCCCTGGAGTGACCGGATGCGCCGTACAGCTTCCCCCTTTTCCCTGGTCCTGCTGGGTCTCGGCACCTTTCTGCTGGTGCTCGCGCCCCTGCTGGCGTGGTACGTGCAGCCGCGTGCCGCGGTGAACCCGATCGACATCGACACCACCGCCGTCTACACCGGCCGGGGCAGCGTCTTCGACCTCGAACGGATCGAGACGGTGCCCGGCCGGAGGATCACCGTCACCCAGCGGGTGCGCGGCGACGTCGAGGACAGCGAGCGCAGCGGGCACGCGGTGTGGGACGTGGCGACCTCGGTCGACACCGACGCGTCGCTGCCGGCCGCCGACCCGCACGACGCACTGGACTTCACCCCGCACCGCTGGGTGCTGGACCGCAGGACCACCGAGCCGGTGCACTGCTGCGCGGAGACGCCGCGCATCGAGGGCGAGGCCTATCTGAAGTTCCCGTTCGACGTGCAGAAACGCTCCTACCGGTGGTGGGACAACACCCTCGGCGACACGGTGGTGCTGCGCTACCGGGGGACGGAGAAGGTCCAGGGCCACACCGGCTACCGGTTCACCGGCTCGGTGCCGCCGACGAAGGCCGGCACCCGGCTGGTGCCGGGCAGCCTCGTGGACCGGCCGGACCGGCCGCAGGTGCTGGCCGAGGAGTGGTACTCCAACCACGGCGTGGAGCTGATCGTGGACCAGCGCACCGGCCGGGTGATCCGCGCGCGGACCGGCCCCCGGCAGACCCTGCGGGCGCCGGGCGGGACGAAGGACGCGGCGGTGCTGCTGGACGCCGAGAAGATCGTGTTCACGCCGGAGACCCAGCGGGAGGCCGTGCGCCAGGCGAAGCGCGACGGCGACCGGCTGCGGCTGCTGGGCGAGACGCTGCCCGCCGGAGCGGCCGCGGCGGGAGCCGCGCTCGCGGCGATCGGCGGTGTTCTGGTGGCGCGCGGGCGGAAGCGGGAGGAAAGCACGGATACGTCCGGTACGCCCCGGCCGTCCTTCACGAAATGACGTGACGTCAGATCCAACAAAGCCGGAAATTGTCACGTCCGTGAGTAGCCGTGCGGAACGGCTGGGCGAAAACTGTCCCATCCCCACCCGAGCACAGCCCGTCCACACCCCCCTCAGGAACCCCCGGAGCCACCACAGCCGGCTCCCCACCCCCGGCCGGCCGTCCCCACACCGCGTTCCGCACCCGAGACGAGTTGGAGCGACGATGCCCCAGCACGTGCCATCCCCTGCCCCGCGCCCGGCCCCGTCCGAGCGGGGGCACCCGCACCCCCCTCACACCGCGCTCCCGAGCACACCGCGGCACACCCCGGCGCTCCCCCCGCATCCCCGCCGGATCGTCTTCCTCGCCCACCGCGACCTGGGCAATCCGTCGGCCGGCGGCTCCGAGCTGCTGGTCGACCGGCTCGCCGACGGCCTGACCCGTCTGGGCCACCAGGTCACCCTGCTGTGCGGGGGCCCCGCGGCCTTCCGCGCCTACCGGGTGGTGTCGGCGGGCGGCACGTACGGCCACTACCTGCGCGCCCGTTCCGCCTTCGCCCGTCGGGTCGGCGACTGCGACCTGCTGGTCGAGGTGTGCAACGGCGTGCCCTATCTGGCGCCGCTGTGGCACAGCGGACCCACGCTGTGCCTGGTCAACCACGTGCACACCGATCTGTGGCGGATGCGGTTCGGCGGTCCGCTGGCCCCGGCCGCGCGGATCGGGCGGAAGCTGGAGCACTGGGCGCTCACCGGTGCGCACCGGCGCGGACTGCTGGTCGCCGTGTCCTCGTCGACGGCACACGCCCTGCGGGGTATCGGCGTACCGCGGGAGCGGATCCGGGTCGTGCACAACGGCGTGGCGGAGCCGGAGCCGAGCGCCGAGCGGTCCCCGCGGCCGCTGTTCGTGGCGGTGGGCCGGCTCGTCGAGTACAAGCGGATCGACCTGCTGCTGCGGCTGTGGGAACGGGTGCGGCCGGTCACCGGCGGCCGGCTGGTCGTCGTCGGCGACGGACCGGAACGGCGACGACTGGAGCGTCTGGCGGGCCCGGGAGTCGAGTTCACCGGCCACGTCCCCGAGGCGGAGAAGCACCGGCTGCTGTGCGCGGCCTGGCTGTTGCTGCACCCCTCCGCCATGGAGGGCTGGGGCCTGGTGGTCACCGAGGCCGCCGCGCGCCGCACCCCGGCCGTCGCCTTCGACGTGCCCGGGCTGCGGGACTCCGTACGGGACGGCGTCACCGGTGTGCTCGCGCGCGGGGAGTCGTCGTTCGCGGCGGCGTGGTGCGCGCTCGCGCTGTCGCCGCACCGGCGGGAGTCGATGGGCGCGGCCGCCCGGGACCATGCGGCGCGCTACCGCTGGGAGCACACGGTGCGGCAGTTCCGGGCAGTGGCCCTCGAGGCGGTGCGATGACGCGCCCGCGCCGTGGCGGCGGGCTCGTCGCGCGGCTGCGGGCGGGGCGGGCCCGGTCGCGCCCCGCGGCGGAGCCGCACACGGGCGCGGCCCCGCGAGGGGGCGGGGGCGCCGCGCCGCGCGACCGGGTGCGGGATCCGTCGTTCCGGCGCTCCCTCGCCCTCTTCCGGGCCTTCCTGCGGGAGCAGGAGGAACCCGACGTCTGTTACCCGCTGCTCGCGCGGGACGCCGCCGACCAGGTCGAGGCGTACGGCGGTCCCGTGGCCGGGCGGGTCGTGGTGGACGTCGGGGGCGGCGGCGGGTACTTCACCGAGGAGTTCCGCCGGCGCGGCGCACACGCCTACCTGTTCGAGCCGGACGCGCGGGAGCTGGCCGGGAAGCCGCCCCGCGGGACCGTGATCGCCGACGGTTATCTGCTGCCGCTGGCCGACGGGGCCGCCGACGTCACGTTCACCTCCAACGTGCTGGAGCACGTGGCGGACCCGGGGACCTTCCTCAGCGAGCTGGCGCGGGTGACCCGTCCGGGCGGGCTGATCTACGTGTCGTTCACCAACTGGCTCTCGCCGTGGGGCGGTCACGAGTGGGCGCCCTGGCACTACCTGGGCGCCGAGCGGGCCCGCGCCCGCTACCGGCGCCGTACCGGCAGGCCCGCCAAGCACACGCTCGGCGAGAACCTCTTCCGCGTGCACATCGGCACCACCCTGCGTCAGGTGCGGTCCCGTGACGACGTGCGGATCGTCGCGGCGCGCTCCCGCTACTGGCCGTTCCTCACCCGGGCCGTGGTCAAGGTGCCCGGCCTGCGCGAGTTCGCCACCTGGAACCTCCTCCTCATCCTCCGGCGGTGTCCCGAATGACGACCACGGTCCAGGCTCCCCCTCCGGCAGCCGTCCCCCCGCGCGCGACCACCGCGGGCCCCCCGGAGGGCCCGCGGTCGCGCCGCTGGCTGCTCGGCTTCTGGGCCGTGGTGTTCGTCCTGTTCCTGGCGGTGCGGCCGGGCCGGCAGACCTTCGACACCAAGCTCGGCGTCACCGTCGACCCGGGGCGGTTCCTCGCCGACCTGGGCCGGCTGTGGCAGGACCGGGGCTCGTTCGGCGGGATCTCCGACCAGTACGCCGGCTATCTCTGGCCGATGCTGCCGTACTACCGGCTGTGCGACCTGGTGCGCCTTCCGGTGTGGCTGGCGGAGCGGCTGTGGCTGTCGCTGATCGTGTCGGTCGCGTTCTGGGGCGCGCTGCGGCTGGCGGAGCGGCTGCGCGTGGGCGGCGGGGCGTCCCGGCTGCTCGCGGCGGCGGCGTACGCGCTGTGGCCGGTGTTCACCACCGTCGTCGGTTCGACGTCGGCCGCCGCGCTGCCGGGCGCGTTCCTGCCGTGGGTGCTGCTGCCGCTGACGGACGAGCGGTACGCGGCCCGGATCGCGGCGCTGCGTTCGGCGCTGCTCGTGCCGTTCATGGGCGGGGTCAACGCGGCCTCGACCCTGGCGTCCCTGCTTCCCGTCGGCCTGTACCTGCTGTCCCGGCCGCCCGGCCCCCGGCGGCGCAAGCTGATCGCCTGGTGGGCGCCGGCGGTGATCGTGGCGACGGCGTGGTGGTGGATCCCGCTGCTGCTGCTCGGCTTCCACGGCGAGAACTTCCTCCCCTACATCGAGACCGCGCGGACCACGACCGACACCATGGCGGCGACGGAGGCGCTGCGCGGCGCCGGGAACTGGGTGGCGTACCTGCACTTCGGTGAGGCGTGGCTGCCGGCCGGCTGGGCCGTGGCGTCCTCGGCGGTGGTGATCGTCTGCTCGGCGCTCGCGGCCGGAACGGGGCTCGCGGGGCTGGCCCGCCGGGACATGCCGGAGCGGCGCTGGCTGGTGCTGACCGTGCTGGTGGCGGCGCTGGTGCTGCTCGCCGGGTACGGCGGCGCGTTCGGGGCGCCGTTCCACCCGGTGGTGCGGGGCTGGCTGGACGGGTGGCTGTCGCCGTTCCGCAACGTCTACAAGTTCCAGACGGGTCTCGCGCTGGCACTGGTGCTGGGACTCGCGCATCTGACGGGCACGGCGGCGGGGCCGCGCGGGGCGCACCGGGTGCGCGGCCGGCGGTTCGCGCCGCTGCTCGCCGCCGCCGTGATCCTGCCCGGACTGATGTGGCCGTACCTCAACGGCTCGATCCTGGCACCGGGTTCGTTCCGGGAGATCCCCGCGTACTGGCGGGCCACGGCCGACTGGCTGGAGAAGCACTCCCCGGACTCGCGCGCCCTGGTGGTCCCGGCGACCGCGCACGGCGTCCACACCTGGGGATCGACCATCGACCAGCCGCTGGACGCGGTCGCCGACTCCCGCTGGGCGCAGCGCGACTACGTGCCCTTCGGCACCCCCGGCAACCGGCGCGCCATGGACGCGGTCGAGCAGGCCCTGCTGACCGGCGGCGAAGTACCGGGCCTCGCCGACTACCTGAGCCGCGCGGGGGTCTTCCACGTCGTCGTCCGCAACGATCTCGACCCCGATCGGATCGGGCACGTGCCGACGACGACGGTCAAGCGCGCCCTGGAGCAGTCCGGGTACGAGCGGGTGACCGGACTCGGCCCGGTGACGACCGGCGGGGTGATCGCGCACGGCACCCCGCTCCAGGTCGAGGGCCTGTATCCGCGGCAGCGGGCGGTGGAGATCTACCGCCCGGCGGGCGCGGACGTGCCGCGTCCGGGGCAGGCCGGGCTGGCGCCGGTCGCCGACACGGCCGTGGTGTCGGGCGGGCCCGAGGCGCTGCTGCCTGTGGCGGGCGACCTGCGCGGCCGGCCGGCCGTGCTGACCGGTGACCGCCGTCCCGGGCTCGGCACCGCGCCGGTGCAGGTGACCGGCGACGGGCTGCGGCGCGCGGACACCCGGTTCGGACTGGTCAACGCGAACACGTCGTACACGTACACGCGCGGCGAGCGCAACGCGCCGGACGCCGCGCAGGACGCGGGTGAGCCGCCGCGGCAGATCCTGCCGGTACGGGGGCAGGAGCACCAGACGGTGGCCGAACTGCGCGGCGCCCGCTCGGTGACGGCGTCCTCCTACGGCAACTGGCTGTTCCACCTGCCGCGGTTCGACCCGGTGAACGCCTTCGACGGCGACCCGGGGACGGCGTGGGCGGAGGGTTCCGCGGACTCCCCGGACGGACAGTGGCTGCGCATCGCCTTCTCCGGCCGCTACGACATGCCGGACTCCCTCGGTCTCACCCCGCTCCCCCGGGACGGGGTGCGGGCGGCGGCGACCCGGGTGCGGGTGGAGACGGAGAACGGCTCGCACACCGCCCTCCTCCGGGCGGGCGGCGGCAAGCAGCGGATCGAGGCGCCCGCGGGTCCGACGGACTGGATGAAGCTGACGATCGTCGACTCGACGGCCGAGCGCCCGGGGCTCACCGGCGCCGGTTTCTCCGAGATCGACCTGCCCGGCGTGCGGGTGACGAGGCTGCTGCGGCTGCCCACCGACGCGGCGGACTCCACCGCCGGCGCCCGGGTCGTCTCCCTGCACCGGGCCGCCGACCCCACCGGGCTGTCCGCCACGGGCACCGAGGCGGGGCTGCACCGGCGGTTCGACACGGGGACGGCGGGGACGTACCGGGTGCGGGCGAGCGCGGTGGCGGTGCCGGGCGAGGCCCTGGACCGGCTGCTGTACGAGGTGGCGCCCGGGCAGCGGAACCGGATCGTCGCCACCGCCGACTCCACGGCACACCTGGGGGCGGGACTGTCCGCGCGCAATCTCACCGACGGCGACCTGACCACGGCGTGGATCGCGGGCGACCGGCCGACCGTCCGCCTGAGCTGGACCGGGAAGCAGCCGGTCGGGGAAGTGGTGCTGGCACCGGCCGGCGGGCTCTCCGCGCGGGCCGCCGAGGTGCACATCAGCTCCCCGGACGGCGCGGCGATCGCCGGCGTCGACGAGAACGGCATGGTCCGCTTCCCGCCGATCACCACCGACCGCCTCGACATCACGGTCACCGGGACGGCCCCGCTCACCCTGCACAACCCGGTGGTCGACGAGGACCTGCAACTGCCGGTCGGCCTGACCGAGGCGTACGTCCCCGCCCTCGACCGGTACCGGACCCCGCAGCCGTCCGGCACCCGGGAGGTCGCGCTGGAGTGCGGCAGGGGCCCGCTGCTGGCGGTGGACGGCGAACTGTACGAGACGAGCGTGCGCGGGACGGTACGGGACCTGGTGGAACGGCGCCGGGTCGAGGTGACACCGTGTCAGGGAGGACGGGTGGAGCGGGAGTTGCGGCTGCCGGCGGGGGCGCACCGGGTTGAGGCCGGTGACGCGGGCCCGCTGGCGGTGACCGACGTGACCCTGACCCGCGGGACCGTGCCGGAGACCGCCGCCTCGGGCCGTGAGCTGCGGGTACGGGACTGGCTGGGCGACCGCCGCGAGGTGGGCGTCGGCCCGGGGGCGGCCTCGTACCTGACCACGTACGAGAACCACAACGAGGGCTGGACGGCCACCCTGGACGGCGAGGAGCTGACACCGCTGCGGCTGGACGGCTGGCAGCAGGGCTGGCTGGTCCCGGCGGGCGCGGGCGGCACGGTGAAGCTGTCCTACGGGCCGGCGACGACGTACGAGGCCGGGCTGGCCGGCAGCGGCGCGGGGATCGCGGTGCTGGTCGGGCTGGTGCTGTGGCGCCGTCGGGCCGCCGGCCCCGACGCGCCGCAGCCGGTCGCGCCGGGGCCCGGGACGTGGCTCGGCGCGGTGGCGCCGACGCTGGTCGGCGTGGTCGTCGCGGGCTGGTGGGCGCTGCTGGTTCCCGCGCTGGCGGTGCTCGCGCGGCGCCGGGCCGCCCTGCTGGTTCCGATCGCGTTCACCGCGCTCGCGGCGGCGGGTCTCGTGGCGGCGGCCGGGGCGGGCGAACCGGTGGGCTCGGGCTCGGGAGCCTTCGGCCACGTGGCCCAGCCGCTGGCCCTGCTCGGTCTGTTCGCGGCACTGGTGACCCTCGGCGGGTCCCGGGGCCGGGAGCCCGCGCCGGGCACCCATCCGGACGGCCCGGACGGCCCGGACGGCCCGGACGCCACGACGGTCCCGCCCCCGGCGCCCGTACCACCACCGCCCACCGGACCACGCGCCCCGGCCCCGCCACCCGCCCCCGCGCCGGGTGTGCCGCGGCCGCGGGGCCCGGTGCGGGACGGGGGCGGCGTATGAGCGCGCCCCCGCGGATCCCCTTCCCCCTCGTCGACGAGGTCGCCCGGCACTGTCTGCAGGACGAGGAACCGGAGACGGTGCACATCGAGGTGCACCTGCCCGGGGGACTGGACCCGGCGCGGATGCGCAGGGCGTTCACGCAGGCCCTGCGGCGGCATCCGCGCGTCCTGGTGCGCGAGGCCCCGGGCCCCTGGTACCGGCGCCGCTACGAGTGGGAGCTGACCGGGGAGCCGGACGTGGAGGTGGTGAGCTTCCCGGCCCCGGGACAGGACGCCCTGGAGGACGCCCGCACCCGGGCGCTGGCCCAGGCGCCCCCGCTCACCGCGTCCCCGCCGGTCCGGCTGGAGGTGGTGGCGGCGGCCGGGCGGGGGACCGTCCTGCTGCTCACCGTCAACCACACCGCCCTGGACGGCCCCGCCTGCCTCCGCGTGCTGGCCACCGCGGCCGAGCTCTACGGCGGCCGGGACAACTCCCCCACCGCCCCGCCCGTACGTCCGCCCGGGACGCCGCAGGACCCGCCGGACGCCCCCTCCCCCTGGTCCCCGCCGGCCCGGGTGGCCCCCGGCACGCCCGGACCCTCGCCCGGCAACGGCCTCCTCGTCACCGAACTCCCGCTGCCGCGCCGTCCCCGGGGCGCCGCGTACACGGTCAACGACCAGCTGATGGTCGCCACCGCGCTGACCATCGCCCACTGGAACCGGGAACACGGCGCGCCCCGCCGGCCCCTGCGCATCACCATGCCCGTCGACGACCGCCCCCGGGACGCCACGATGCCCATCGGCAACGGCACCCGGCTGGTCGAGGTGCCCTTCGCGCCGCGGGAGCTGGACCCCGCCGGGATGACGCCGCTGCTGCGCCGCACGGCGTCGCGCACCCGCGCCCTGAAGTCCCTGCCGCGCCCGCAGCTCGGCCGTGGCGCCGCCCTGCTCACCGCGCCCTGGGCCCCGGTCGGCTGCCGTGCCGCGTTCACCCGGGCGCTGCGCAGGGCGGCGGCGCCGTGGACGTCGACCACGCTGCTCAGCAACATCGGCCGGATCCCGTACCCGCTGGACTTCGGCGAGGAGGCGGGCCGGGCCGGGGCGGTGTGGTTCTCGGCGCCCGCCCGGATGCCCCGGGGCCTCACCGTCACCACCGCCTCCACCGCGGGCCGGCTCCATCTGGCCCTGCGCTGGTCCCGCTCCCTGCTCGGCCACGGCGACGGCGCCCGCCTGCGCGAGCTGTTCGCGCACTATCTGCACACCACGGAGGCGACCGAGTGACGACCACCGCACCCCCGCCCCGCGAGCTGCGCGACTTCTACGAGAACCCCGACGTCCCGGTGGCCTCGGGCCCCTCCCGCAGCCGCCGCCAGGCCCGCACGCTGGCCCGCGCGCTGGGACCGGCCGGCAGGACCGGGCCGCGCACCGTCCTCGACGTCGGCTGCGGCGACGGGACGGCCGCCGCCACCGCCGCGCCCTTCCTGCGCGGCCACCGCGTCGTCGGCGTCGACTGGTCCCAGGACGCCCTGACCCGCGCCCGCACCCGGCTGCCGTACGCGGTGCGCGGTGAACTCACCGGCGACGGGCTGCCGTTCGCCGCCGGATCGGCGGACGCGGTGCTGTTCAGCGAGGTGCTCGAGCACCTCGTCGACCCGGACGCGGCGCTCGACGAGCTCCGCCGGGTGCTGCGCCCCGGGGGCCATCTGATGCTGTCCACCCCGAACCTGGCCGCCTGGTACAACCGCGCGCTGCTGCTCGCCGGGGTGCAGCCGGTGTTCTCCGAGGTGAGCCTGCGCGGTGTCCACGGGCGGCCGGGCACGGAGGTGGTGGGGCACCTGCGGCTGTACACGGCCCGCGCACTGCGGGAGTTCGTCACCGCGTCCGGTTTCACCGTCGTACGCCTCGAAGGGGCCCCCTTCCACGGCGTACCGCGTCCGCTGCGCCCGCTGGACCGGCTGGCCTGCGCCAGGCCGTCGCTCGCCTCGATCCTGCTGCTGCACGCACGGCGGACGTGAGGGGGCCCGGGGACCATGTGGTGGGGAGTGGCCGCGGCCCTGTTGGCGAACGTCCTGTACAGCTGCGGGTTCGTGCTGGAGAAGCGGGCGCTCGCCGCCCTGCCCGAGGTGACGGTCCGCCGGCCGGCGCGGCTGCTGCGGCTGGTGCTGGGCAGTCCGCTGTGGATCGGCGGCTCGCTGGCGCTCGCGGCCGGTTTCGCCGCCCAGCTCGTGGTGTACCGCACGCTGCCGATCGCCGCCGCGCAGGGCATCTTCGTCTCCGGTCTGGTGCTGCTGGTGCTGTTGTCGTCCCGGCTGCTGGGCGAGGAGACCAGCGGCCGGGAGCGCCGCGCGCTGGGCGCCGTCCTGCTCGCCCTGCTGATGGTGGTGCTGTCGCTGCGGGAGGGCGGCGCGGGCGCCGACACCGTGGGCCGGGAGGCGCCGTACCCGCTGATCCTGCTGGTGTGCGTGCCGTCGCTGGCGGCCGGGGTGTGGCTCTACGGTTCCGCCGAGCGCACCGCCCGCCGCCGGCACCGGCCGCCCACGACGGGTGTCGCGTACGGGGTGGCCGTCGGCCTGCTCTACGGCGTCAGCTCACTCGCCGTCAAGGGGGTGTCGGGCCGGCTGACGGGCGACGGCCCCGGCGACGCGGTGCTCGGTCTGCTGGGCTCGCCGTACCCCTATCTGCTGCTGTTCACCGGCGTGTTCGGCCTGGTGATGTCGCAGGCGGCGCTCCAGCGCTGCCGGGCCTCGCTGGTCGTGCCGGTGTGCACGACCGTGACCTGCCTGTTCACGGCGGTGCTCGGCACGCCGGTGTTCGGCGAGGAACTGCCGGACGAGCCGCTGCGGCTGGCCCTGCGGGTGGCGGGCACGGTGCTCGCGGTCGCCGTGCTGCTGGCCATGCCGAAGCACGACGCCGCACCGCGACCGCCCACGGACACCGCCGAGAAGGAGCTGACGCGCCCGTGACACCCGACGACCCGCTGCTGAGGATCCTGGCCTGCCCGCTCGACAAGGGGCCGCTGCGTCTGCTCGCGGCCGACGGCGAGGAGGACGAGGCGCTGTACAACCCGCGCCTGCGCCTGCGCTACCCGATCGTCGACGGCATCCCGCAACTGCTGCCGGCCTCCGGGGAGCAGGTGTCGCAGGCCGAGCACGAACAGCTGCTGACGCGTACGTCCGAGACCCCCGGGACCACGCCATGACGGCGCGCCGCACCCCGGCCGCCCGGGTGGCGTCCTTCCTGCCCACCCGTCTGGTGGCCGCGACGGCCAGGGCGGTCTACCCCCGCTTCGAACCCGAACTGGCCCGGCTGGCGGAGCTGTGCCCGGCGGGCTGCGGCACGGCGGTGGACGTCGGCGGCTGGTACGGCCCCTGGACCCACCGGCTGGCCCGGCGCGCCCGGCGGGTGGTGACCCTGGAACCGGTCCCCCGGCTGGCCCGGCTGCTCACCGCGGCCGCCCCGCCGAACGTCCGGGTGATCCGCGCGGCCGCCTCGGACCGTCCCGGCACCGCCCGCCTGTGGCTGCCCCCGGGCGACGGCGGCGACCGGGGGGTGTCCTCGCTGGTCCGCCGGGACATCCACGGCCACGCCCTCGACGTCACCTGCGTCGCACTGGACGGACTCGGCCTGCGCGACGTCGGCTTCATCAAGATCGACGTGGACGGCAACGAGCCGGCGGTGCTGCGCGGGGCGGCCGGTGTCCTGGCCCGCGACCGCCCGGCGCTGTTCGTGGAGCTGGAGTCGCGCATCCAGCCGATCGCGCCGGTGGTGACGTATCTGTCCCGCCTCGGCTACGGCGGCTGGGTGCTGCCCGCCGGCACCTGGGTCCCGCTGTCCCGCTTCCCCCTGGAGGCGCACCAGGCGCGCACCGCGTACGTCGCCTCCCACGGCCTGCTCCGCCGCGTGCTGCCCTGCGGTCCGCTCCGGGGCCCGCGCTACGTCAACTCGGTGCTGTTCCTCCCGGACGGCCGCCGTCCCGGGGCGGGCCCGGTGAGCGACGACGGGTCCCGTGCCCACCGGACGACGCCCCGCTAGCCCGTTCACCCCGCTCGACGTCCGGCTCCTGCCGCTGCGCCGCACGGCCGATCACGACCCCGGCCCGGTACCGCCCGGTGCTCGGCGCCCACCCGCCGGGGCCTCGCGTGCACCGCTCCGGACGGGCGGGGCGCACTCCGTGACGCGGTCGCGGAGTTCACCCGGGGGCTGTTGCGGCGTACGGCGGCCGGCGGCCCGCGGCGTCGAGCACGTGCTCCACGACGCGCGGCACCGACCCGGGGTGCAGCCACAGGAACAGGTTCGGTTCGACCAGCTCCAGCTCCATCACCCGGGGGCGGCCGTCCTCGCCGTCCACGAGGTCGACGCGCGCGTACAGCAGTTCCGGCGCCCCGGACAGGGGCACGGCGGCCAGGGCCCGCCCGGCGACGTCGAGTTCGGCGGGGGTCGGGGTCCAGGCGGTCAGCCCGGGGTGGGCCACCTTGCGCCGGTCGTAGGGCGTACCCGGGGCGAGCACCGCCCCCTTGCGGCCGGCGTGCAGCAGGCTTCCGCCGAAGAACTGCAGCGCCCGCTCACCGGCGGTGTCGATGCTGCGCACGTAGGGCTGCACCATCGCGGTGAACCCCTCCTCGTGCATCCGCCGCACGTGCCGTACGGCCGTGTCGTGCTCCCCGGGCGTGTAGCGGGCGGCGAACCGGGCGCCGGCGCCGGAGGCCGGCTTGACGACGTACTCGTGGGCGTCCGGGAGGTCGACGGCGTCCCCGGGTGCCAGGTAGCGGGTGTCCACCACCGGCACCCCGGCCGCGGCGAGCTCCCCCAGGTACCGCTTGTCGGTGTTCCAGCGCACCACGTCCGCCGGGTTGGCCAGCCGGGTGAGCGTGCCGCAGCGCTCGGCCCACGCGGTGAACTCCGCCGCCCGCCAGCTGTAGTCCCAGGTCGAGCGGATCACGGCGAGGTCGAAACCGCCCCAGTCCACGTCGCCGTCGTCCCACACCTCGGCGGAGGCCTCGGCACCGGCCTCCCGCAGCGCGCGCACGAGCCCCGGCAGGTCCCGGTCCTCGGCCACCTCGGGGCCGGGCCGGCAGGTCACGAGCGCGATACGGGGCACGGCGGATCCCTCCTCATGCGAACAGCCGGTCGACCGGCAGGCTAACAGCTCGTTTCCGGGCGTTCCGTATGGATTCCGCGCCTTCCCCCTGCCGTGACCTGCGGTTTTCCCGCGTCCCCTGCCCGTGTTCCCCATGGGACGCCCGCATGCGCACGGACCGGCCCGGAGGCCCCGGTCACGGTGATGCGGGGTCCACCGACGTTAATTCGTCCGGGCTAACACAGAAGGCCTCCCCCCGGTCGGGGCACATAGCGTCACCCATCGATGACGTTCCGTGTCACCCCCGGGAGGCCGACCGTGCACGAGAAGCCGCTGCAGAAACCGACACGTCCTCGAACACGCCCCGTCCGCCGAATAGCCCTGGCGGCCGTCAGCAGCCTGGTCGCGGGCTCCGTCGTCCTCTCGTCGGGCGGTGCGGCCGTCGCCCGGCCGGCGCCTGCACCGCCCGGCACCCACACCACCGGGTCGCCCGCCCCCACGCCGTCCGGCACCCGCGCCACGCCCCCGGACGGGCCGACGCCCCCCGCCGGGCCGACGTGTACCCACACGATCGTGCGCGGTGACACGCTGTCGGCGATCGCTCTCAGGTACCTGGGTGACGCGGCCGGGCACCCCGGGATCTACGCCGCCGGCCGGGCGTCGATCGAGGCGGCTGCGCGCGAGCACCCCGGACCGCCGGTGTCCGGAACGAGCAACCGTGGACACTGGATCTTCCCCGGCCGGGTCCTCACCGTTCCCGGGGCCACGTGTGCGCCGGCCACGACGCCCGACCTCACACCGGAGCTGCCGAGGGTCCGATTCGGGGAAGCCGTCGATGTCTGCGGCCAGGCGATCCTCGACGCCGTCGGCGAGGCGGTCCTCACCGCCGGTCTGAAAACGGCCGGCGTGCTGCCGGCGAGTGTCCTCCGGGTCGTCGACGTCCTGGGGGGATCCGTCACGGCCACGGGACCGACGATCCGGTTCGTGGTCGAGACGCCCGACGGGATCGCCGACCAGACCTTCGCCTTCACGGAAGTGATGACGGAATGGGCCAGGCTCCTTCCGGACACGCCCGGCCTGATGGCGAGGATCGAGCTTCCAGCGCTCTACTGCGCACAGGCCGCCCTGGCCGTCGACCAGCAGCTGGCGACCGGACTCGGAGAGCAGATCAGGCGGGCGCTCGGGCTCCCGGCCCTGGAGTCCTGACCGGACCGGGTGATCGCGCCCGCCCCGCCGCGCCCAGGGCGGGGCACGCCGTCTCGACCACGGATCCGGGAAGCGGTTCCGGTCGCACCACTTCCCGCCGTCAGTTGAAGACGTCCAGGAGATCCGGCGAGGAGCCTGCGTCGGAGGCGGGGCGGGGCCGTGTCGGCGACGGGGGCGCGGGCCGGGGCCTCGCGGTCGCCGGGTCCCCGGCGACGGCCCACCACGGCCGGGACGGACTCCGCACCGCCCCGGGCGCGGGCGCCACCTTCCGCGTCCTCCCCTCCGCACGGCTGACGGCCCCCGCTTGACCTTCCCCTTCGGTGAAGCCCCAGCATCGGTGGCGGAACGCGGAGCACCGACGGACGAGGTGCGCGCAGGGTCATGGAGGCCGGGATGGAGATGCTGACGATCGGCGCGTTCGCGAAGGCGTGCCGGCTGTCCCCCAAGGCGCTGCGCCTGTACGACGAGCTGGATCTGCTGCGGCCCGCCCGGGTGGACCCGGACACCGGTTACCGCTACTACGCGACCGGGCAGCTGGAGCGGGCCCGGCTGGTGGCGTGGCTGCGGCGGCTGGGCATGCCGCTGGCCGAGATCCGTCACGTCTGCTCGCTGGACGCCGGGGCCGCCGCCGGGGAGGTACGCGCCCACTGGGCGCGGGTGGAGGCGGAGACGGCCGTACGACGGGACCTCGCCGCGTTCCTGGTCGATCACCTGACGCAAGGATCGAGAAGGGACACCACCATGACCGACGGCACGCTGGAACTGCGCTACCGCGCCCACTCCGACCGGGGCCTGGTCCGCCCGTCCAACCAGGACACGGCGTACGCGGGCGGACGGCTGCTGGCCGTCGCCGACGGCTTCGGTGCGGCGGGCGGGACGGCGAGCGGCGCGGCGGTGCAGGCGCTGCGGCTGCTGGACACGGAGGAGGTCCCGGCGGGCGGGGTCCTCAACCTGCTGGAGGACGCGGTGCGGAGCGCGGCACAGGCGGTGCGGGACGCGGCGGACGGCACGGAGGGGGTGGGCACCACGCTGACCGCCGCGCTGTGGACGGGATCGCGCCTGGCGCTGGTCCACATCGGGGACTCCCGCGCGTACCTCCTCCGCGACGGTGAACTGTTCCGCATCACCCACGACCACACCGTGGTCCAGTCGATGCTCGACGAGGGCCGGCTGACCCCGGAGGAGGCGGTGTCCCATCCGCAGCGCACGCTGCTCCTGAAGGCCCTCACGGGCACCGGGGCGGCCGCCTCCCCCGACCTGCGCCTGCACGACGCCCACCCCGGCGACCGCTATCTGCTCTGCTCCGACGGACTGCCGGCGGTGGTCGACGACGACACCGTCCGGCACCTCCTCGCCACCGCCCCGACTCCGGACGAGGCGGTCGGCACCCTGATCACCGCGGCCAACGGGGCCGGCGGCCCGGACAACATCAGCTGCGTGGTGGCGGACGTGGTGCGCAGGGCGGCCTGACCGCCGGGAGGACACCCGGCCCTCAGGAGGCGGTCAGCGGTCCGCCTCCGGGTCCCAGTCCAGCAGGCGGACCTTGGCCACCGTGCGGACGTGGCGGCGCATCGCGGTGGCCGCCCGGCGGGGGTCGCCGTCGGCGACGGCGTCGAGGATGGCCCGGTGCTGGGCCAGGGAGCGGTGGGGGCGGCCGGGCTGGCGGAGGGACTCCGTGCGGCTCTCGGCGATCTGCCCGGCGATGGAGCGCATGAACTCCGCGAGCAGACCGCTGTGGGCGGCCGTCGTCACCGCCGCGTGGAACAGGCGGTCGCCCTCCACGCCGTGGCCGCCCGCCTCGATCTCCTCGGCCATGTGCGCGAGCGCGGACCGCAGCGCGGCCAGGTCGTCGTCCGTGCGCCGCTCGGCGGCCAGTTCGGCGAGCTTGGTCTCCAGCGCCTCCCGGGCCTCCAGTACGTCGGGGAGGCGCCGGCGGCGTTCCACCATCCGCTCGACGGGCTCGACGTCGAGGCTGTCGCGTACGAGGTAGGTGCCGCCGCCGTGCCGTGCCTCGACCAGGCCCTGGACCTCCAGGACCACGATCGCCTGCTTCACCGAGGCGCGGCTGACCCCGAGCCGCGCGGCCAGGTCCCGTTCGGGCGGGAGGCGGTCGCCGGCCCGCAGGCCGCCCTCGGTGACGTACTGGCGCAACCGGTCCAGCACCTGTTCGTACAGGCGCGGTCTCGACACGGGGCGCAGGGCGTCGGTCACGGGGTCCCCCTCTCGTCGCGAGACTAGCACCGGGCTCCTCCCGGTGGCCGAGTGGCTGAGCCAATTCCTGCGCGACCCCTTGACGTCCCTTCCCGCGGGGCTCACCCTTTCCAGCCAGGCGTGCACCACGAGCGCGCGCCGAGTGGCTCAGCCACTCAGCCACTCGACCCACCCGGCTCCTCTCCTCCCCCTACCTCCCCCTACCTCCCCCCTCCCCTTCCCCTCCTCTTCCCCTTCCTTTCCCCGCCACCCGACTCCTCCGCTCCGCAGGGACCCAACGACGGGAGCCCGCATGTCCCCCGAACTCGTCTCGATCCTCGTCCTGGCGGTGGTGTTCGTCATCGCCACCACCCGCTCCGTCAACATGGGCGCGCTGGCCTTCGCCGCCGCCTTCGGGGTCGGCACGCTCGTCGCCGGCCTCGACGCGGACGGCGTCTTCGCCGGCTTCCCCGGCGATCTGTTCGTCGTGCTGGTCGGCGTCACCTATCTCTTCGCCATCGCCCGGGCCAACGGCACCACCGACTGGCTGGTGCACGCCGCCGTCCGGCTCGTGCGGGGGCGGGTCGCGCTGATCCCCTGGGTGATGTTCGCCCTCACCGGCGCGCTCACCGCGATCGGCGCGGTCAGCCCGGCCGCGGTCGCGATCGTCGCGCCGATCGCGCTGAGCTTCGCCGCCCGGTACCGGATCAGCCCGCTGCTGATGGGTGCGATGGTGGTGCACGGCGCCCAGGCCGGCGGGTTCTCGCCGATCAGCATCTACGGCTCGATCGTCAACGGCATCGTCGAGCGCGAGAAGCTGCCCGGCAGCGGGATCACCCTGTTCCTCGCCTCGCTGCTGGCGAACCTCGTCATCGCCGGGGTGGTGTTCGTCGTCTGCGGCGGGCTGAAGCTGTGGAGCCGGGGGGCCGTGACCGACACCGGAACGGAGGCGGCGGAGGCGAAGGACACGGGCGGCACGGGCGGCACGGGCGGTGACGGCGGCTCCGGCGCCGCGGGCCCGGGGAACGGCACCGGCACCGGCACCGGCACCCGTACCGTCCCCTCCCCCACCGCCGTGGCCACTCGCCCCGACGCCCCCGCGGTCGTCCCGCTCACCGTCCCCGTCGTCGCCACCCTCGTCTCGCTGGTCGCCCTCGTCGTCGCCGTCCTCGGCTTCGACCTGGACGCCGGACTGACCGCGATCACCCTCGCCGTCGTGCTGAGCACCGCCTGGCCGGACGACAGCCGCAAGGCGGTCTCCGAGATCGCCTGGCCCACGGTCCTGCTGATCTGCGGTGTGCTCACCTACGTCGGCGTCCTGGACGAGATGGGCACGATCACCTGGGCCGGTGAGGGCGTCGGCGGCATCGGTGTCCCGCTGCTCGCCGCGGTGCTGCTCTGCTACATCGGCGCGATCGTGTCGGCGTTCGCCTCCTCCGTCGGCATCATGGGCGCGCTGATCCCGCTGGCCGTGCCGTTCCTCGCCCAGGGCGAGATCGGGGCCGTCGGCATGGTGGCCGCGCTCGCGGTGTCGGCGACGGTGGTGGACGTGAGCCCGTTCTCCACCAACGGCGCGCTGGTCCTGGCCGCCGCGCCGGACGTCGACCGCGAGCGTTTCTTCCGGCAGTTGATGGCGTACGGCGGGATCGTGGTCACGGCGGTCCCGGCGGTGGTGTGGCTGGTGATGGTCGTGCCCGGGTGGGGGTAGGTCCCGGACGGAACGAGCACCTGGCAGCCTTCGAACGACAGCTAGTCAAGGAGTACGACGCGTGTCCTCTCTCTTCCCCGCCCTGACCGACGGCCCGGCCGGCCGGCCCGCCCTGCGCTTCGGCGAGCGCTCCCTGACGTACGGGGAACTCGCCGCGGCGGCCGGGGCGGTGGCCGGGGAGCTGGCGCGGGTGCGCCGGGTCGCCATGTGGGCCACACCGACGATGGAGACCGCGGTCGCGGTCACCGCGGCGCTGCTCGCCGGGGTGACCGTGGTGCCGCTCAACCCCCGGTCCGGCGAGAAGGAACTCGGCCACATCCTGTCCGACAGCGCCCCCGCCCTGGTGCTCACCGCGCCCGGCACGCAGCTCCCCGCCCCGCTGGACGACCTGCCGCGCGTCGACGTGGACCCGGCGGCCGGAGCGCCCGGGGCGCTCCCCGACGACCGCGCGCGGGACGGGGGCGACCCCGCGCTGATCGTCTACACCTCCGGCACCACCGGCCCGCCCAAGGGCGCCGTCCTCCCCCGCCGCGCGATCGCCACGACGCTGGACGCGCTCGCCGACGCCTGGCAGTGGACCGGCGACGACGTGCTGGTGCACGGGCTCCCGCTGTTCCATGTGCACGGCCTCGTCCTCGGCACCCTCGGCCCGCTGCGCCGCGGCGGCTCCGTGCGCCACCTGGGCAGGTTCACCACCGAGGGCGTGGCGCGCGAACTGAACGACGGCGCGACCATGCTGTTCGGCGTGCCGACGATGTACCACCGCCTCGCGGAGGCACTGCCCACCGCGCCGGAGCTGGCCGAGGCACTGGCCGGGGCCCGGCTGCTGGTGTCGGGATCGGCCGCGCTGCCGGTGCACGACCACGAGCGGATCGCGGCGGCGACCGGGCGCCGCGTCATCGAGCGGTACGGCATGACGGAGACGCTGATGAACACCAGCGTCCGCGCGGACGGCGAGGCCCGCCCCGGCACGGTGGGCGTGCCGCTGCCGGGCGTGGAACTGCGGCTGGTGGAGGAGGACGGGTCCCCGGTGGGGGCGTACGACGGGGAGACGGTCGGCGAGATCCAGGTGCGCGGGCCGAACCTGTTCACCGAGTACCTCAACCGGCCGGACGCCACGGCCGCCGCGTTCACCGCCGACGGCTGGTTCCGCACCGGGGACATGGCGGTGCGCGACCCGGACGGCTACGTACGGATCGTCGGCCGCAAGGCCACCGACCTGATCAAGAGCGGGGGTTACAAGATCGGCGCGGGGGAGATCGAGAACGCGCTGCTGGAGCACCCGGGGGTGCGGGAGGCCGCGGTGACCGGGGAGCCGGACGCGGATCTGGGCGAGCGGATCGTGGCGTGGGTGGTACCGGCGGACCCGCAGTCCCCGCCCGCCCCGGCCGAGTTGGCCGACCACGTCGCCGGGCGCCTCGCCCCGCACAAGCGGCCGCGCGTCGTCCACCACCTCGACGCCCTCCCCCGCAACGACATGGGCAAGATCATGAAGCGGGCGCTGCACCATGACTGACCGCCTCTCCGCCCGTGAGACCGTCGCCCTCGTCACCGACGACTTCACCGAACTGCCCCACCCGGACCGGGAGTCGGCGGAGGACGGCCCGCTCGGCTGGCCCGGCTACGACGCCGCCCGCGCCCGGGCCGCCGAGCGCACCGGCGAGCGGGAGTCCGTGGTCTGCGGCACGGGCGACGTCGAGGGCACCCGGGCCGTCCTCCTCGTGTTCGAGTTCGGCTTCCTCGGCGGCTCCCTCGGCGAACGCACCGGCGACCGCCTGGAGGCGGCGTACGCCCATGCCCGCGCGCACCGGCTGCCGGTGGTGCCGTTGGTCGCCACCGGCGGCAGCCGGATGCAGGAGGGCATGCTCGCGCTCACCCAGCTCCAGCGGGTGGCCCGCGCGTCGGCGCTCACCCGGCAGGCCGGGCTGCCGCAGGTCGCGGTACTGCGCGATCCGACGACCGGCGGCGGCTGGGCCACCCTGGGTGCGGGCGCCGACGTGGTGCTGGCACTGCCCGGCGCCCAGGTCGGCTTCGCCGGCTCACGGGTCCGGCCGGCCGGCGCCGACCCGGCGGCGTACACCGCTCACGCCCAGGTGGCGGCGGGCTCGGCGGACGCGCTGGTCCGCCCGGAGGAGCTGCGGGAGACCCTGGGCCGCTGGCTGCGCCTGCTGACCCGCCCCTCCACCGCACCGGCCCCGCCGCCCCTCCCGCTGGGCGCGCCGGACCTCCCGGCCACCGGCTGGGACGCCGTGCGACGCGCCCGCTCGCCCGGACGTCCGCGCGCCACGGCCTACCTGGACGCCTACTTCACCCACCGCGTCACCGTGGGCGGCGACCGCTGCGGCGGCACCGATCCCGGCGGCATGCTCTGCGGCTTCGGTGAGCACGAGGGCCGTACGGTCGCCTACGCGGCGCAGACCGGGGCGGCCACCCGTCCCGCCGGCTACCGCACCGCCGCCCGGCTGGTCCGGCTCGCGGACCGGCTGGGCATCCCGGTACTGACCCTGGTGGACACCCCGGGCGCGGCGAACGACGCGGAGGCCGAACGGCAGGGTGCGGGAGCCGCCATCGCCGACCTGTTCGGCGCCGTGGCCGCCGCCCGGACACCGCTCACCACGCTGGTCGTCGGCGAGGGCGGCTCCGGCGGCGCGCTGGCCCTGGCGGCTCCCGGCAACACCTGGGCCACTCCGGACAGTTACTTCTCGGTGATCGCCCCGGAACTCGCGGCGGCCATCCTCAAGCGCCCTCCGGAGGAGGTGGAGACGACGGCGGACCAGCTCCGTGTCCGGCCGCAGGACCTGGTGCAGCTGGGGGTGATCCGGGGGGTCGTCGGACCGGCGGACCGCCGGGAGGGGCACCCGGACGGTTGACCCGGTGACGCGGCACGCGCCTTCCGCGACGGGGGAGTTCACCGAAGCCGCGCACCACGGTGGGCCGGCCGGCCGAGAGACGTGTCCGGCGGCCGGCCGAGAGGTGCGACCGGCGCAGCCTGCGCGAGGCGGGCCGCGACCTCGCCGTCGGCCCCCTGGATCCCCCGCCGGACACCGTTCACGCCCTGTCCCGGCCGGGCGGACCGGGACGCGGGCCCCCCGTTCGGCGGCCCCCCACCCGGCCCCCCAGGACGGGCGCCCGCCCCCGCCCGGCGCACACGATGCCTGAGAGGTCCGCCGCCCGGCGGGCCGCTGGGCGCGCACTCGGGAGGAACCGCCGTGACCGCAAGTCTGGAGCAGTTGCGCCGCTGCCACTTCGCCGTCGACCTGGGGGCGGCCCGCACCCGGGTGTACGTCAAGGGCGCCGGACTCGTCGTCGACCAGCCGTCCGTGGCCGCCGTGAACACCCGCAACGGCGCGCTGATCGCGGTCGGTGAGTTCGCCGAGCGGATGACGGGCCGTACGCCCGATTACATCCGCGTCGTGCGGCCCGTGACCGGCGGCACGGTCGTCGACATCGAGATGGCGCAGCGCATGCTGCGGCAGCTGCTCGGCGACCGGATCCGCCGCGCCCTGCGCCGCAGGCCCCGGCTGCGCGCCGCGGCCTGCACCCCGCACGACGCCGACCCGCTCGCCCAGCGCGCCGCGATCGAGACCCTGGTGGGTCTCGGGGCCCGCCGGGTGGAACTGGTCGACACGCTCATCGCCGCCGCCGTCGGCTGCGGTCTGCCGGTGGAGCGGCCCGAGGCCACCATGATCATGGTGTGCGGGGCGGCGGCCACGCAGGTGGCCGTGCTCTCGCTCGGCTCGATCGTGACGGCGCAACGCGTCCCCGTCGGCGGTGAGGCCGTGGACAACGCGATCGTGCAGCACCTGCGCCACCAGCACCAGCTGATGCTGCCCAGCCAGTCCGTCCGGCCCCTGCAGCTCGCCCTGCACGGTAACGGGCTCACCCCGCAGGGCCCGGACTCGACGGAGATCCACGGCCGGGACGTCGCCACCGGACTGGCCCGTTCCGTGCGGGTCGACACGGCGGCCGTGCGGCGGGCCATCCAGACACCGCTCACCACCGTCCTCGACGGCATCGGCAAGGTGCTGCGGGAGTGCCCGCCCGATCTGGTCGCCGACCTCGCCGACCGCGGGATCATGATGGTCGGCGGGAGCGCCCTGCTGCCGGGCCTCGACCAGATGCTGCGTCAGGCGACGGGCATGCCGGTGCACATCGCGGAACGGCCGGACGTGTGCGCCGTGCAGGGGCTGGGCGCCATGCTGGAGGGCAGGATCGCGCCGATGGTGCTGGACCCCCTGGGCGCCTGAGCCCCCGCCGGACCCCCGGCGGGCGGGCCACCGGCGGACGGGCTCGGTGACCGGGTTCCGTGGGCGGTCACCGGCGGGTGAACCAGCACCTGACCGTCGTGCCCTCGTCCCCGGCGTGCACACGCACCAGGTCGGCGATCAGGTTGACCATCAGCAGCCCCCGCCCGCCGCGCTGGTCGCGGCTCGCGGGCCGGCGTCCCGCGAGCGGATCGGTGAACCGGCCCCCGTCGCGCACCTCGCACAGCACGTACCCGTCCTCGCCCCAGATCCGCAGCACGCCCGAACCCCCGCCGTGCAGCACGCTGTTCGTGGTCAGCTCGGCGGTGGTGAGGGCCAGGTCCTCCAGGGTGACGCCGGTGAGGCCGAGCCGCCGCCCCTCGTTGACGGCGGCGTGCCGGGCCAGGCTCAGCGACTCGGCCACGAAGGGGAAGCTCATGGCGTCCGCAACGAGCGGCAACGGCTCGTTGTAGCGGGAGACGACCGTGTCGGGGGCGTACGCCTCGCTGTCCCGCGCCACGCGGGAGCCGGCGGGGATGACGGTGGGGTGGGTGGCGTACGCGTCGGCGAGGACGTGCCCGGGCAGGCGTACGGCGTCGTAGGGGCACAGGATGGTCACCGGGCGGCCCCGGAAGGCGGCGTTGATCAGCGCCTCGTGCTGGACGCAGGCGGGGTACTCGGTCGTGGACCGGTCGGCCCAGATCGGCTCGCCGATGATCCGCGCCCGCCGTCCCGCCGGGCAGGTGTCGGCGAAGGCCCGCAGCACACCGGGGATGATCCGGCCCGGGTTGCGGCCGGCCTCCCGCATGTCGAGGAGCCGGACGGCCCCGGCGTCGTCGCCGAGCGCGTCCCCGAGCAGCCGCAGCCGGTCGCCGGGCACGGCGACCGCCACGGGCTCACCGGCCGCGAGCCCCTCGCGCACGAAGGACACGGTGCCGTCGAGGTACTCCTGGTCGTCCCGGTAGAAGAGGGCGGGGTGGACGAAGGGATCCCGGACCTGTTCCAGGGGCTCTGCCGCGACGCTCATGACGTGGTCACCTCAATCGCCGGCAGGTCGGGCCAGAACGTGTCCAGTACCCGGCGCAGGGCGAGCGGCGGCTGGTGCACCACGAAGCGGCGGCCGTCACCGAGCTGTCCGGCGGCCGCCGCGAGCGCACCGGCGCCGGCGACGTCCACGAACGTCACCTCGGACAGCTCCAGGTAGTACACGGCCTCACCTCCGCGCACCGCCTGCTCCAGCGCGCGTTCCCAGATCATGTGGGTGGCCAGGGCGACCTCCCCGGCCGCGCGGACACCCCTGCGTCCTTCCAAAGGGCACACCGTCAACGACGGCCGTGGGCTCCCCGACCCGTCCGGTGCCTGATGCCGAGTGTCCGACACCCGTCTCCTCACACTCCCGGGACCGTACGTCCCCGTCGGTTCCCGGCCAATGCCCGGCACCGTGTGTAGTACGCCGCGGGATGGGCAGACGCACCCGCAGCGCGGCCGGGACCGTAGCAGCCTACCTCCCCGACGCCGATGGCGGCCGAGTTCCCCCGAAATACCGAACGCCCCCGTGGGCCTTCCGAGCAGCGACAAGGCGGTGACATGACCTCCGCGGCATCGTTCCCCCTCCCGGACGGGCGCCATCCCCTGGTCATCGACGCTCGCGTGGACGCGGACCGGGCCCTGCTCACGCCGCGCGGCGAGCTGGTGCGCGGGTGCGCGCAGGCCCTGGCCGTGAAGCTGGCACAGCTGCCCGCCGGCACGGCCCGGGTCGACCTGGACATGAGCGGTGTGCACTTCATGGACACGGCGGGTCTGGACTTCCTGGAGGTACTGCGCGACCACGGCCACCGGCGGTCGGTGCCGGTCACGGCCACCCAGTGGAACGGCCAGCCGCGCCGCATCCTGGAACTCGCCGGCCTCGACAGCACGGACCCGCTGCGCTCCCCGGCGCCGGACGGTGGGCCGCCGTCGGCGTCCTCGGCGGTGGCCCTGGAGCGGGAGGAGCGGCTGCACCTGCTGCAGGAGGAGGTCGAGCAGCTCCGGCAGGCGATCGCCTCCCGCCCGGTCATCGACCAGGCCCGCGGCATCCTGATGGCCACCCACGGCTGCACCTCGGACGAGGCCTGGCACATCCTCCGGGAGGCCTCGCAGACGTCCAACACCAAGCTCCGCGCGGTCGCCGCAGCCCTCACGGCCTCCGCGCAGGCGGAGGGCACTCCCCCGCCCGCGGAGGTCCGCACGGCGCTGGCCCGGGCCCTCGCCCGCCGCTCGTCACGGTGACCCCGGCCCTGCGGGGTACCCGGCGGACGAGACCCCGCGATCAGGGAGAAAGCACGATGAGCGAGCACACTCCGTCCCAGGCCGAGGGCGACCGGGACGACACCGAGTGGACCACCCCCGACATACCGCACACGACCCCCTCCCAGGCCGAGGGCGAACGCGACCCGGCACAGGCTCCCACCCCGGCGGACGACGACGCCGTGGGCGGCTGAACCCCTCCGCCTCCCCGGCCGGTGAACACATCACCGCGCCGAGAGAGGCCGACCTCGCGCACAGCCAACGCGCGGGCACCCGTTCCCGAAGGAACGAGTGGCGCCCGCCCGTGTCCGTCGGGACACGGGCGGGCGCCGTGGTGCGTGAGCGTCCGCGGTCACGGCCGGCGGACGACCGAGTCGATCGGCGTGAGATCGATACGGATGCCCGCCCCTTGCCCACATCATTGCGCCGGGTCACCCCACGCAGGCACCCCGGAGCAAGCACCATCCGCCTTTCGGATACACCGGCCCGTGCATATTGATATACAACGCCGTATACACAAGGGGGCGCCATGAGTCGCACCGTGATCGATCTCGACGACGAGGCGCTGGAGGCCGCCGCCAGGGAACTCGGCACCGCGACCAAGCGCGAGACCGTCAACACCGCCCTGCGGGAGGTCACCGCCCGCTACCGGCGACTGCGCGCTCTCGGAGAAGCCCGCGAACTGGCCGCCGAAGGCGCCCTGGACATCGGCCTCCTCCTCGACAAGAGCATGTACCGGTCCACCGGCGAGCCGGACGGCGCCCGCGACGCAGGAGCGGATGAGTGACCGTCGCCGACTACCTGATCGACACCTCCGCCGTCGCCCGCGTCCTCCTCGGCCGGACCACGGCCGAGTGGGACGACAGGATCGGCGCGGGGCTCGTCGCCCTGTGCGATGTCACCGAACTGGAAGTCCTCTACTCCGCACGCTCGGCGGCGGACCGGGAGCGCGTGAAGCGCACGCTGAACGCCCACTACACCTGGTGCCCCATGCCCGACGGCATCCATCGACGCGCTCGCGTCGTCCAGGAACTGCTCACCGCCAAGGGCGAGCATCGCAGTGCGGGCCCTGTCGACCTGCTGGTCGCCGCTGCGGCGGAAGAGGCGGGGCTGACGCTGCTCCACTACGACCGCGACGTCGAGACGATCGCCCGTACGACCGGACAGCCAGTACGGATGATCGATCTCAAGGACTGAGAGACGCCGGCCGGCACGCAGTGAGCGGGCGTCAGGCACGACCACTCTCACAGCCCGTACCGCTCGAGGACGCTCATCAGCTTCCGCCTGCGTTTCAGTTCCGTCCGCAGACCGGTGAGGTACACGGTGAACGCGTCCTCGGCCCCCAGCGCACGACGGCAGTCACGGACACCCAGCAGCAGCCGCGCCAGGCGCTCGTGGGCGCGGTCCCCGGTCGGTCGCCTCGACCGCTCGACCGGCCGCGCGTACACGTCGAGCGCCTCGCCCGGGTGCGTCTCACGCGCCAGGTCGGCAAGCCGCTCCCACTGCCGGCCGCCGCGCTCCCGGCGGGCGTCCTCCCTCAAGGTGGCCAGCGCCGCCGCGCGCTCCGCCTCCCAGCAGTCCGCCGTCCGGGCGGCGGAGCGCAACTGCCGGTAGGCGGCCGGGGACCGCTCCACCCGGAACCGGTCCCGGCGCACCGCGACCGCGTCGGCCGCCCGTCCCGCCTTCGCGTACCGGACGCACACGTAGTCGACCAGACGGCCGTCGACGTGCGTCCGGCGGCGCGGTCCTGCAGTCCGCGCTCCGCCCGGGCGAGCGCCTCGTCCGCGCGGCCCGCCGATTCCAGTTCCTCGGCGATGCGCAGATGCGTGGCGCCGGACGGGTCGAGGTCCTGCGCGTGCAGGGCGACCAGCGCGTCGACGTCTCCCCCCGCCTCGACCAGACGTTCCATCAGGTACCGCGCCGTCCGGCCGGACGGCCTGCGCCTGAGCGCCGCGGACGCCAGCTCCTGCCGCCCCTGCGTGTCCCCTGAACCTTGACCCGGGAGAGTGGACGGGGGCCGTCGCACCGGCACGGCGCTCCCCGTCCTCACGGTTCCGCGGGTAGAAACGCTTCTGCGCAGGTAGCGAGTGGTGGGGCGGGTGGGACTCGAACCCACGGCCGACGGATTATGAGTCCGCTGCTCTAACCGGCTGAGCTACCGCCCCATAGCGGCGTGTCGCGTACATGTGTGCGCGCCGTCTGCCGCAGCATAGCCGCTCATACGATCTCCTGCTCCGGCTGGTCGGCTGCCCGCGGCCCTCGTGACCATGGAGACTCCACCGGGCCTCGCACGGTTCCCCCGCACATGAAAAAGGACCCCTGAGGGGTCCTCGTTCAGCATGCTCCCCCGACTGGACTCGAACCAGTAACCTGCCGGTTAACAGCCGGCTGCTCTGCCAATTGAGCTACGGAGGATTGAGCTCCCCCGACTGGACTCGAACCAGTAACCTGCCGGTTAACAGCCGGCTGCTCTGCCAATTGAGCTACGGAGGAATGCCTCGTTGCATCGAACGCATCTCCCTGGGTATCCGCCAGGGGGCGCGCGGTCGCTGCGACACATACATTAGCGCAAGCAGGGGGGTGCTCCGCCAATCAGTACTCCCCGGCGCTGTCGCCGCACCGGAGACCTAAGCAGACTGGAACAACGGGAAGGGTGGTGGCCGCCATGCGTTACCGGCTCACGTTCGTCGCCGGAGTCGTCGTGGGATACGTGCTGGGCACGAAAGCCGGGCGCGAGCGCTACGAGCAGTTGAAGAGGTCCGCGCAGCAGTTCGCGCAGAACCCCGCGGTCCGCAACACCGCGGAGAGCGCGGCGCAGCAGGGCCGCGAGTTCGCGGACAAGGCCTACCACGTGGTGAGCGACAAGGTCGGCGACCGCATGCCCGACTCGGTCGCCCAGCGGGTGCGCACCCTGCGCGAGCGCACCGCCCACGGCCCGGCCGAGGACGACTGGGGCACCAGCAACACCTAGCGGCGGGACGTGAGAGCGCCGGGCGGGTCGTCGGCCCCGCGGGTCGCGCGGTTCCCGCGACCCGCGGGGCCGACGCACGCCCGGGGCCCGGCGACGCGCCCCGGTGGCGCCCACGGCCCAACCAAAGCGGAGCATGCGGCAGAATTCCACCCATGGGGATAGTCGCCGGGCTGGACAGTGCACCCGATCTCACTCGCATCGTGGTCTGTGACACGGACAGCGGAGCCGTGCTCAGGCAGGGGTATGCCCGCCATCCGGCGAGCTCCGACGGCGGCGCCCGCTCCTCCGACGTCGATCCGCAGGCCTGGCTGCTGTCGCTGGGCGAGGCGGCCGGCGGCGGACTGCTGGAGGGCGTGCAGGCCATCGGGGTCTCCGCCCAGCAGAACGCGCTGGTGCCGCTGGACTCGCACGGCAACACGGTACGGCCCGCCATGGTCGGCGGGGACAAGCGGGCGCAGGTCGCGGCGGCCGACCTGATCGACGCGCTCGGCGGGCGCGAGGCCTGGGCACAGGCCGTGGGCTGTGTTCCGGGGGCCGCGCAGCCGGTGACCAAGCTGCGCTGGATGGCCCGCAGCGAACCGGAGAACGCCGCGCGCACCGCCGTACTGCTCCAGGCGCACGACTGGCTGGTGTGGCAGCTGCTCGGCCGGCCGGCGCGGCGCACCACCGACCGGGGCGGCGCCTCCGGCACCGGCTACTGGGCGGCGGCCACCGGGGGGTACCGGCCCGATCTGGTCGAGCTGGCGCTCGGTCACCAGGCGATGCTGCCCGAGGTGATCGGCCCCGCGGACGCGGCCGGTACGACCCCGGAGGGACTGCTGATCTCCGCCGGTACGGGCGAGACGATGGCGGCGGCGTTCGGGCTCGGGATCGGTCTGGGCGACGCGGTGGTGTCGCTGGGCGCGTCCGGGTCCGTGATGGCCGTGCACCCCGAGGCGCTCGTCGACCAGTACGGGATGATCACCTCCCTGGCCGACGCGACCGGCATGCATCTGCCCGTGGTCACCACCCTGAACGCCGTACGCGCCCTGCGCGGAACGGCCGAACTGCTCGGGGTGCCCGATCTGGAGAGCCTGTCGGAGCTGGCGATGAAGTCGACGCCGGGGGCGCACGGGCTGGTGCTGCTGCCGTATCTGGAGGGTGAGCGCACGCCGAATCTGCCGCACACCGCCGGGACGCTGGCGGGGCTGAGGCGGGAGTCGATGAGGCCGGAGCACCTGGCGCGGGCCGCGTTCGAGGGAATGCTGTGCGGGCTCGCGGACGCGCTGGACGTGCTGCGTGGCCGGGGCGTGGAGGTGCGGCGCGTCTTCCTGCTGGGTCCGGCGGCCGAACTGCCCGCCGTGCAGGCGGCGGCGCCCTCGCTGCTCGGGGCCCAGGTGGTGGTGCCGCAGCCCGCGGACTACGCGGCGATCGGCGCGGCCCGGCAGGCCGCCTGGGCGGTCGGCGTGTCGCAGGGGGCGCTCGATCCGCGCAACCCGCCGGTCTGGCAGGGCCCGGTGGCGCAGGTGCTGGATCCCGGCGAGGAGTTGGCGGTGGGGCAGGCGGTACGCCAGCAGTACGTGTCGGTGCGCGAGCAGACGCATCCGGGGGCGTTCCGCCAGTAGGGGGCCGGCGGATCAATCCGCTTGAGGTAACGCGGGTGGAGTGTTCGACGATAGGGGCCAGGGGCGACCGACGCCCCCGCCGTCCACTCCGAGAGATTCAGCGTGCTCATACGACTCCTGCGTACCCACCTCAGGCCCTACCAGAGACCCATCGCCTTACTGGTGCTGCTGCAGCTCCTGCAGACCTGCGCCACGCTCTACCTGCCCACGCTCAACGCGGACATCATCGACAGCGGCGTCGTCGAGGGGGACACGGACCGCATCCTGCGCTACGGCGCCCTGATGATCGGCATCTCGCTGGCGCAGGTCGTGTGCAACGTCGGTGCCGTGTACTACGGCGCCCGGACCGCCGCCGCGCTGGGGCGGGACGTGCGGGCCGCCGTGTTCGACCGGGTGCAGTCGTTCTCGGCGCGTGAGGTGGGTCACTTCGGTGCGCCCTCACTGATCACCCGTACGACGAACGACGTCCAGCAGGTACAGACGCTGGTGCTGATGACGTTCACCCTGATGGTCTCGGCGCCGATCATGTGTGTGGGCGGCATCGTGATGGCGCTCGGGCTGGACGTCCCGCTGTCCGGGGTGCTGGTCGCGGTGGTGCCGGTGCTGGCCGTCTGTGTGACGCTGATCATACGGAAGCTGCGTCCGCTGTTCCGGACCATGCAGGAGCGGCTCGACACGGTGAACCGGGTGCTGCGCGAGCAGATCACCGGGAACCGGGTGATCCGCGCCTTCGTGCGGGACGAGTACGAGCAGCGGCGGTTCCGGAGGTCCAACACCGAGCTGACCGACGTCTCGCTGGCCGCCGGCCATCTGCTCGCGCTGATGTTCCCGGTGGTCATGACGGTGGTGAACCTGTCGTCGATCGCGGTGGTGTGGTTCGGCGCGCACCGCATCGACGACGGCGGGATGCAGATCGGCGACCTGACCGCGTTCCTCGCCTATCTGATGCAGATCGTCATGGCCGTGATGATGGCCACCTTCATGTTCATGATGGTGCCGCGCGCCGAGGTGTGCGCCGAGCGCGTCCAGGAGGTGCTGGACACCTCGTCGAGCGTCGTCCCGCCCGTCGCGCCCGTCACCGAGCTGCGCCGGCACGGGCATCTGGAGATCCGGGGCGCGGGCTTCTGCTACCCGGGGGCCGAGGAGCCGGTGCTGAAGTCGGTCGGCCTGGTGGCACGGCCGGGCGAGGTCACCGCCGTGATCGGGTCGACCGGCAGCGGCAAGTCCACGCTGCTCGGGCTGGTTCCCCGGCTGTTCGACGCGACCGACGGCCAGGTGCTGGTGGACGGCGTGCCGGTGGCGGACATCGATCCGGCGCTGCTGGCGAGGACGGTCGGACTGGTGCCGCAGAAGCCGTACCTGTTCGCGGGCACGGTGGCGACCAACCTCCGCTACGGCAACCCCGACGCCACCGACGCGGAGCTGTGGCACGCGCTGGAGGTGGCGCAGGGCAAGGACTTCGTGGAACGGCTGGAGGGCGGCCTCGACGCGCCGATCGCGCAGGGCGGGACGAACGTCTCCGGCGGTCAGCGCCAGCGCCTCGCGATCGCGCGGACGCTGGTGCGGCGCCCGGAGATCTACCTCTTCGACGACTCCTTCTCCGCGCTCGACTACGCCACCGACGCGGCCCTGCGGGCGGCTCTCGCGCGGGAGACGGCCGAGGCGACCGTGGTGATCGTCGCCCAGCGGGTGGCGACCATCCGCGACGCCGACCGGATCGTGGTCCTGGACGAGGGCCGCGTCGTCGGCACCGGCCGGCACCACGAACTGATGGCGGACAACGAGACCTACCGGGAGATCGTGCTCTCCCAGCTGACGGAAGCGGAGGCGGCCTGATGGCGGGGCCCGGAGGCCGGATGATGGCCGGGGGCGGCCCCGACCAGCGCTCGATCGACTTCAAGGCGTCGAGCAGACGACTGCTCGCCCGGTTCCGCCCGGAACGCCTGACCATGTACGGGCTGCTGGCCTGTGTCGTGCTGAGCGTGGCGCTCAGCGTGATCGGGCCGAAGATCCTCGGCAAGGCGACCGACCTGGTCTTCGCGGGCATCGTCGGGCGCGAGATGCCGGCCGGCGCGAGCAAGGAACAGGTGCTCGACTCGATGCGGGAGCGGGGCGAGGGCGATGTCGCCGACATGCTCCGCAGCACCGACTTCACCCCCGGCGAGGGCATCGACTTCACGGCGGTGGGCAACGTCCTGCTGGTCGCGCTGGCGGTGTTCACGGTCGCCGGTCTGCTGATGGCGGTGGCGACCCGGCTGGTGAACCGGGCCGTGAACCGCACCGTGTTCCGGATGCGGGAGGACGTGCAGACGAAGCTGTCGCGGCTGCCGCTGTCGTACTTCGACACGCGGCAGCGCGGTGAGGTGCTCAGCCGCGCCACCAACGACATCGACAACATCGGGCAGACGCTCCAGCAGTCGATGGGCCAGCTGATCAACTCGCTGCTCACCGTCATCGGTGTGCTCGCGATGATGTTCTACGTCTCGTGGATCCTCGCGCTGGTCGCCCTGGTGACGGTGCCGCTGTCGTTCGTCGTCGCCACGCGCGTGGGCAAGCGGTCGCAGCCGCACTTCGTGCAGCAGTGGCGCACCACCGGCCGGCTCAACGCGCACATCGAGGAGATGTACACCGGGCACGCGCTGGTGAAGGTGTTCGGGCGGCAGGAGGAGTCGGCGCGGCGGTTCGCCGAGGAGAACGAGGCGCTGTACGAGGCCGGGTTCAAGGCGCAGTTCAACAGCGGTGTCATGCAGCCGCTGATGTTCTTCGTGTCGAACGTCAACTACGTGCTGGTGGCGGTCGTCGGGGGCCTCAGGGTGGCGTCCGGCTCGCTGTCCATCGGTGACGTGCAGGCGTTCATCCAGTACTCGCGGCAGTTCTCGATGCCGCTGACGCAGCTCGCCTCGATGGCGAACCTGGTGCAGTCCGGTATCGCCTCCGCCGAGCGGGTCTTCGACGTGCTGGACGCCGAGGAGCAGGAGGCCGACCACGAGCCGGCCGAGAGGCCCGGGGAACTGCGCGGGCGGGTGGTGCTGGAGCACGTGTCGTTCCGGTACGACCCCGAGAAGCCGCTGATCGAGGACCTGTCGCTGACGGTCGAGCCGGGCCGGACGGTGGCCGTCGTCGGCCCGACCGGCGCCGGCAAGACGACGCTGGTGAACCTGCTGATGCGGTTCTACGAGGTGTCCGGCGGACGCATCACCCTCGACGGCACGGACATCGCGCGCATGTCCCGGGACGAACTGCGGGCGGGCATCGGCATGGTGCTCCAGGACGCCTGGCTGTTCGGCGGCACCATCGCGGAGAACATCGCCTACGGCGCGGCGCGCGAGGTCACCCGGGCGGAGATCGAGGAGGCGGCGCGGGCGGCCCACGCGGACCGGTTCGTCCGCACGCTGCCCGACGGGTACGACACGGTGATCGACGACGAGGGCGGCGGGGTCAGCGCGGGTGAGAAGCAGCTGATCACCATCGCGCGGGCGTTCCTGTCCGATCCGGTGATCCTGGTGCTGGACGAGGCGACGAGTTCCGTGGACACGCGGACGGAGGTGCTGATCCAGAAGGCGATGGCGCGGCTGGCGAACGGGCGTACGTCGTTCGTGATCGCGCACCGGTTGTCGACGATCCGGGACGCGGACACGATCCTGGTCATGGAGAACGGGGCCATCGTCGAACAGGGCGCGCACGAGGAGCTGCTGGCGGCGGACGGCGCGTACGCGCGCCTGTACAAGGCCCAGTTCGCGCAGGCGGTGGTCGAGGTCGACTAGGCGGTTCCGTTCGGATCGGGCGGTCGTCGGTCCGGGTGTGCCGTCGGCTGACGCGCGCCTCCACGTCTGCCCGGCCCGAGCCACGAGGTACTGGTGGAGTACCAGGTCTTCCCCGCCCCTCCGCCGCCGCCCGTCCCGTCCCCGGGGCTTCCGCCCCGGACCTCACTCCCCGGACGCCGGAGAGGGCTGTTCGAGCCCCTCCGGCGTCCGGGGCGGGGGAACTTCAGTCCAGGTAGCCGCGCAGTTGGTCGGCGAAGGTGTGGTCGCGGAGCTTGTTCAGCGTCTTGGACTCGATCTGGCGTATGCGTTCGCGGGTGACGCCGAAGATGCGGCCTATCTCCTCCAGGGTGCGGGGGCGCCCGTCGACGAGGCCGTACCGCAGCTGCACCACCTTCCGCTCCCGCTCACCCAGCGTCGACAGCACCGCCTCCAGATGCTCCCGCAGCAGCAGGAACGCCGCCGACTCCACGGGACTCGCCGCATCGCCGTCCTCGATGAGGTCGCCGAGGGCCATGTCGTCCTCCTCGCCCACGGGGGCGTGCAGGGAGACCGGTTCCTGCGCGAGCCGCAGCACCTCACCGACCCGCTCGGGCGTCAGGTCCAGGTGGGCGGCGACCTCGTCCGCGGTCGGTTCGTACCCGCGCTCCTGGAGGATGCGCCGCTGCGCGCTCACCACGCGGTTGATGAGTTCGACCACGTGGACGGGCACGCGGATCGTGCGGGCCTGGTCGGCCAGCGCGCGGGACATGGCCTGGCGGATCCACCAGGTGGCGTACGTGGAGAACTTGTAGCCCCGGGTGTAGTCGAACTTCTCCACCGCCCGGATCAGACCGAGGTTGCCCTCCTGGACCAGGTCGAGCATGGTCAGGCCCCGGCCCACGTACCGCTTGGCGACGGACACCACCAGCCGCAGGTTCGCCTCGATCAGCCGGCGCTTGGCCATCCGGCCCATGACGACGAGCCGGTCCAGGTCGAGGGCGAGCCGGCTGTCCAGGTCGGGGGTCAGACGCAGCTTCTCCTCGGCGAACAGCCCGGCCTCGACACCGCGGGCGAGTTCGACCTCCTCGGCGGCGGTCAGCAGGGGGATGCGGCCGATCTCGCGCAGATACTGGCGGAACAGGTCCGCGGAGGGACCGCCGGTCTCGGGACGCACGGGTGCGGCCGGCTCGGCGGGGCCGGCCGGGGGCTCCGCGGGCGGTTCGGCGGCTTCCGGGGCCGCCGCCGGGAGTTCGGCCGGTTCGGGGGGCGCCTCGGGGTGGTGCGCGGCGCGGCTCTGCGCGGGCAGGGCGACGAGGACGTCGGCGCCGGGCTGGGTGAGGGTCTGCGTCTGGATCTGGGTCTGCACGGGGGCGACCTCCAGGATGATCGCTGCCAAGGAGTGCGGCAGCGGTACTTCGGGGGCGGAGTCGGCGGCCTCGCCGCCGGCCGTCCCGTACGCGATGAGCGGAACCGCGGATGTCCGGGACCCGTCGAGGACGGATGGGCCGCGCTCCGAGGACTCAGGCACCGCCACCCAGTGTGGGGTACGACACATCGTCCCCACGAGGGGCGTGCGGTGACTTTTTGCGTCCGGTCCGTGACGGGGCGGTGACCCGGGCCGGCGCCGCGGCGCCGGCCGCCGTCACAGCGCCGCGGCGCCGTGTTCCCGCAGGGCCTGGTCGTACTGCTGGAGGACCCAGAGTTCGTTCTGCACGGCGGCCAGCTCGGTCGGGTCGCCGTGGGTGGCGAGGCGGGTGAGGCGGCTGGTGATGTCGCGGATGCGGCGCTCGACGGCGCGGCGGCGGACGGTGACCAGCTGGGCGCCGGCGTAGGTCTCGTCGACCCCCTTGACGCCCCGGTGCAGCATGATCGCCTCGACGGCGAGTTCGGTGACCATCGCGCGGACGGTGTCGTCGGGGGCGGCCTCACGGACCCGGACCAGGTACTCCTGCGGGTCCTGGACGCCGTACTCCGCGCCGCCCGCGTCCATGATCGCCTGGCGTACGGCCGCGTAGGGCGGGGCGGTGAACTCGTCGCCGCCGTACGCGTCGAAGGCCGGGGAGACCAGTTCGGGGCGCTGGAGGGCGAGCTTGAGGAGTTCGCGCTCGGTGGCGAAGACGGGGTTGCGCAGGTTGAGGGCGGGGCCGCGGGAGGCCGGCCGGGCCGGGGCGGCGGCGTACTGCTGCGGGCCGCCGCCGCGCTGCTGCCGGTCGGGGGCGGGGCCCTTGCCGCCGCGGTCGCGGGCCCAGCGGGCGAGCTGGGCGACCCGTTTGACGACGAACTGGGTGTCGAGGATGCCGAGCATGCCGGCGAGCTGGACGGCCACCTCGTGCTGGGCGCCGCTGTTCTTGATGCGGGCGACGATCGGGGCCGCCTCGTCGAGGGCGGCGGCGCGGCCGGCCGGGGTGTCGAGGTCGTAGCGGCGCACGACCTGGCGGAGGGCGAACTCGAAGAGGGGGGTGCGGGGTTCGACCAGGTCGGCCACCGCGTCGTCGCCCTTGGCCAGGCGCAGGTCGCAGGGGTCCATGCCGTCGGGGGCGATGGCGATGTAGGTCTCGGCGGCGAACTTCTGGTCGTCCTCGAAGGCGCGCAGGGCCGCCTTCTGCCCGGCCGCGTCGCCGTCGAAGGTGAAGATCACGCGCGCGCTGCCGTTGTCCATGAGCAGCCGGCGCAGGATCTTGATGTGGTCGCCGCCGAAGGCGGTGCCGCAGGTGGCGATCGCGGTCGTCACACCGGCGAGGTGGCAGGCCATGACGTCGGTGTAGCCCTCGACGACGACCGCGCGGGAGGACTTCGCGATGTCCTTCTTCGCCAGGTCGATGCCGTAGAGGACCTGGGACTTCCGGTAGATCGGCGTATCGGGGGTGTTGAGGTACTTGGGGCCGTTGTCGGCCTCGTGGAGCTTGCGGGCGCCGAAGCCGACGACCTCTCCGCCGATGTCGCGGATGGGCCACATCAGCCGGCCGCGGAAGCGGTCGATGGGGCCCCGGCGGCCCTCCTGGGCGAGGCCGGACAGGAGCAGTTCCTTGTCGCTGAAGCCCTTGCCGCGCAGGAAACGGGTCAGGTGGTCCCAGCCCTGGGGGCTGTAGCCGACGCCGAAGTGGACGGCGGCGGCCTGGTCGAAGCCGCGCTCGGCGAGGAAGACCCGGCCGGTGTCCGCCTCGGCGGAGGTCGCGAGCTGTTCCGCGTACCACTCGGCGGCGATCTTGTGGGCCTCGACCAGGCGGATGCGTTCGCCGCGCTGGTGGGTGGGGTTGTACCCGCCCTCCTCGTAGCGCAGGGTGATGCCGGCCTGTCCGGCGAGGCGCTCGACCGCCTCCGAGAAGGAGAGGTGGTCGATCTTCATCACGAACGTGATGGTGTCGCCGCCCTCCTGGCAGCCGAAGCAGTGGAAGAGTCCCTTGCTCGGGCTGACCTGGAAGGACGGCGACTTCTCGTCGTGGAAGGGGCACAGGCCCTTGAGGTTGCCGCCGCCCGCGCCGCGCAGCTGGAGGTACTCGGACACCACGGCGTCGATCGGGACCGCGTCCCGTACCGCCTTCACGTCCTCGTCGTTGATCCGTCCGGCCACGCGTGGATTCTACGGGGGCCGAGCGGCGTCCCGGGGCCGCCGCATCCCCCCTCGGGGGCGCGGGGCCGTGATCTGTGCGGCTCCGCCGCGTGGGCGCGCCCGAGCGCGGAGCCCCGCGCCCGCGGTGCGGAAGGACCCGGCGGGCGCCCAGGGCCTCTCCCCCGGATCGTGCCGGGCTCGCGGGGTCCGGTCCGGAGGAAGGACCCTAGGCGACGAGGCTCTCCAGGGGTACCCGCGGGTTCGCCAACGCCTCCGTGTCCACCCGCGTGCGGGACCGGACCAACCCCTGGACCGGATCCGTGACGTTCCACACGTTCACGTTCATCCCCGCCAGCACGTGCCCGTCCCTCACCCAGAACGCGATGAACTCCCGCCTCCCCGCGTCGCCCCGGATCACCACCTGGTCGTAGGACCCGGGCGGCGCCCACCCGGAGTACTCCATGCCCAGGTCGTACTGGTCGGTGAAGAAGTAGGGCACGCGGTCGTACGTGACGTCCCGGCCGAGCATCGCGCGGGCCGCCGCCGGGCCGCCGTTGAGGGCGTTGGCCCAGTGCTCCACCCGCAGCCGGGTGCCGAAGAGGGTGTGCGGGAAGGAGGCGACGTCGCCGGCCGCGTGGATGTCGGGGTCGGAGGTGCGCAGCCGTGCGTCGACGAGGACGCCGCCGCCGTCCGCGCGGTCGGCGAGCTCCAGGCCCGCCGCCTGGGCGAGGGAGGTGCGCGGGGCCGCGCCGATCGCCGCGAGGACGGCGTGCGCGGGGTGCTCCTCGCCGTCGTCGGTGCGGACGGCGAGGACCATGCCGTCCTGGCCGGTGATCTCGGTGAGGGTGGCGCCGAAGTGGAAGCGGACGCCGCGCTCGCGGTGCAGTTCGGCGAAGAGCTGGCCCACCTCGGGGCCGAGCACCGAGTGCAGCGGGGTCGGTCCCCGGTGGACGACGGTGACCTCGGCGCCGTACTGGCGGGCCGCCGCCGCGATCTCCAGGCCGATCCAGCCGGCGCCGGCGATCACCAGATGGCCGTTGTCCCGGCCGAGGGAGGCCAGGACGCCCCTGAGGCGTTCGGCGTGGGCGAGGCGGCGCAGGTGGTGGACGCCGGCCAGGTCCGTGCCCGGGATGTCGAGGCGGCGGGGCTCCGCGCCGGTGGCCAGCAGCAGTTTGTCGTAGCGGACGGTGGTGCCGTCCTCGCCGAAGCGGACGGTCTTCGCGGCGCGGTCGACGGCGTCGACGGTCTGGCCGAGGTGCAGTTCGACGTCGTGGCGCGCGTACCAGGCGGGCTCGTGCACGAAGACGCTGTCGCGTTCCTCCTTGCCGAGCAGATAGCCCTTGGACAGGGGCGGGCGCTCGTAGGGGTGGTCGCGTTCGTCGCAGATCAGTATCACCCGGCCGGTGAAGCCCTCCGCTCTCAGCGTCTCGGCCGCCTTGGCGCCGGCCAGGCCGCCTCCGACGATGACGAATGTCTGATCCGCGTCGACCACGTCGATGCCTCCTCGTAAGGTTGCCGCCACCTGCGAGCCTCCCGCACGCGCGGTGCTGCCGGAAGGGGGAGTGACCCGATCAGGCCACGGGGGTCATGCCCGCCCCGTGAGACGGGCGTGCAGCGAACGGGCCGAGGCGTCCGTGAGGGACGCGATCTGGTCGACGATCACCCGCTTGCGGGCCCGGTCGTCGGGGGCCCGGTCGAACAGGGCGCGGAACTGGGGGTCCAGCCCTTCGGGGGCGCGGGCGGTGAGCGCCCCGGCCAGTTCGGCGACGACGATCCGCTGGTCGACGCGGAGCCGCTCCTGCTCGGCGCGCTGCATGACGTACCGGTCGGCGACCGCCTTGAGCACGGCGCACTCCATGCGGGTGCCGCGCGGTACGACCAGCTCGGCGCCGTATCCGGTGAGGCGCCCGCTCCCCCAGGCCCGGCGGGTGGCGCCCTCGGCGGCGAGGCAGAAGCGGCCGATGAGCTGGCTGGTGGCGTCCTTGAGGCGGGCCTGGGCGACGGCGGTGCCGTCGTAGCCGTGCGGCCACCACTCCTGGGCGAGGAGGCGGTCGAGGGCCTCGGCGAGCTCGGCCGGGTCGGTGTCCGCGGGGACGTAGCGGCCGACGGCGACGGCGAAGACCGCCTGCCGTTCCGGTTCGGCGTGCAGGCAGTTCGGGTCGATGTGGCCGGCGTGCAGGCCGTCCTCCACGTCGTGCACCGAGTAGGCGACGTCGTCGGACCAGTCCATGACCTGGGCCTCGAAGCAGGTGCGGGTGGAGGGGGCGCCCTCGCGGAGCCAGTCGAAGACGGGACGGTCGTCGTCGTAGACGCCGAACTTCGGCGAGACCGGGTCGGTGGGGTGGGCGCCGCGCGGCCACGGGTACTTGGTGGCGGCGTCGAGGGCGGCGCGGGTGAGGTTGAGGCCGACGGAGCCCTCGGGGGTGAACCGCTTGGGCTCGATGCGGGTGAGCAGGCGCAGCGACTGGGCGTTGCCCTCGAAGCCGCCGCAGTCCTGGGCGAACTCGTTCAGCGCCTGTTCGCCGTTGTGCCCGAAGGGCGGATGTCCCAGGTCGTGGGAGAGGCAGGCGGCCTCCACGAGGTCGGGGTCGCAGCCGAGGGCGGCGCCGAGTTCCCGGCCGACCTGCGCGCATTCGAGGGAGTGGGTGAGGCGGGTGCGGGGACTGGCGTCCCAGACCGGATTGCCCTCCCCCGGGGTGACGACCTGGGTCTTGCCGGCCAGACGGCGCAGGGCGGCGGAGTGCAGCACGCGCGCGCGGTCGCGCTGGAAGGCGGTGCGGCCGGGACGTTTGTCGGGTTCGGGGGCCCATCGCTCGACGGCCGAGGGGGCGTATCCGGCGGGCGGGACGTGGTTCTCGAACTGCGGTGCGCCGGGCGCGGGGGTGACGGACGTGATGCCTTCCATGCACCGACAGTAGACGCAGCCACCGGCATCCGGAGTGCGGGTGGCCGCTTCACGCCGGCGCGAGGACCGGTTCGGTGATCGCCGCGGACGTCGTCAGGGCCTGGTCGTAGCGGTGCAGGAGGAGGCGGGCCATCGCGGGGTGGGTACCCAGGGGGGCGGACACGATGCCGGGTGCCGCCGCCGCGCACTCGGTGGCGAAGCGGCCGGGGGCGGTGAAGCAGGAGGCGACGGCGACGCGGTGGCGGCCCCGGGCGGCCAGCGCGCGCACGGCGTCGGGCACGGTGGGGGCGGCGGCGGAGGCGTAGGCGGGGACGACGGGCACGCCGAGCCGGGCGGCGAGGCGCTCGGCGGTGCGGGCGGTGTCGGCGCGCGAATCGGGGTCCCGGGAGCCGGCGGCGGCCAGCACGACGCCGCTCGCGCGGCGGACCGCCCCGTCCGCCGGGGTGCGCCAGCCGGCCTCGGTGAGGCGGGCGTGCAGGGCGTCCTCGAGCAGGGGGTGCGGTCCGAGCGGGGCGGCCACCCGCGTGTGCAGCCGCGCCGCGGCGGCCATCTCGGGGATGTCCCGCTTGACGTGGTGGCCGCGGGCGAGCAGCAGCGGTACCAGGACCGCGGCCCCGGTGCCGCGCGCGTCCAGCGCGGCGAGGGTGCCGGGGAGCAGCGGCGCGTTCAGCTCGATGTGGCCCAGGTGCACGGGCAGGCCCGGGCGCAGCGCGCGGACGCGGTCCAGGAGCTGCCGTACGGTGCCCGGCGTGCGCGGGTCGCGGCTGCCGTGGGCCACGACGACGAGGGCGGGGGGCGGGGCGGCCGGGTGGTGCCGGCCGGCGCGGTTCTCGGGATACGCCGTCATGCACCGATCGTCACCGCGGGACGTTGCCTCCCCGTTGCGCGGGCATCACGGGTGTTTTCCGGCGGTTCACGGTGCGGCCCCCGGTGGGTGTGAGGCCGTTCGGCCCGTGGTCCCGTCCGGTGCCGTGAAGCCGGTCACAGGGGGCCCGGCGAACCGGGAGGCGCTGCGGGGCGTCTTGCACGGTCGGGGAACCACCGGGGAGGGGCCCGTCCGATGCGCCGTTTCAGGATCCGACGACCGCGGCTGCCGCGTACCCGCGCGGGGCGGCGGCGGCTGGTGCGGGCGGTGGTCGCGGGATGCGTGCTGGCGCTGCTGCCGGCGACCTGGCTGCACACGACGACGGGCGACCGGCTGCGCACCACCGCCGACGTGCCGCGCGCCGACGTCGCCGTCGTCTTCGGCGCCGGTCTGTGGGACGGGGAGCCGTCGCCGTACCTCGCGCACCGGCTGGACGCGGCGGCCGCGCTGTACCGCGCGGGGCGGATCGAGGTGGTCCTGGTCACCGGCGACAACAGCCGCGAGGACTACGACGAGCCGGACGCGATGCGCGCCTACCTCGTCCGGCACGGCGTCCCCGGCGCGCGGATCGTCAGCGACTACGCGGGCTTCGACACCTGGGACTCCTGCGTGCGCGCGAAGAAGGTCTTCGGCGTGGACCGCGCGGTGCTGATCAGCCAGGGCTTCCACATCCGCCGCGCGGTGGCCCTGTGCCGGGCGGCCGGGGTCGCCCCGTACGGCGTCGGGGTCGACGAGCGGCACGACGCCACCTGGTACCACGGGGGCGTGCGGGAGCTGTTCGCGGCGGGCAAGGCGGCCCTGGACGCGGCCCTCCGCCCGGACCCGCGCTTCCTGGGACCGCAGGAGCCGGGGGTGGAGCGGGCCCTGGCGGACGCGTCCGCGCCGGGGGGCGAGTGACCGCGGCCGGGCCCCCCTCACCGCGGGGTGTGCGGGGCGGGGAGGCCGCCGTACCGGGCGTGTAACAGGGGCCGGCGCGCCGCGTAACACCGGCGGCGCAGGGTGAACCGCATGCAGAACACCGTGACGCCCACGCACTGCCCCTACTGCGCCCTGCAGTGCGGGATGAATCTGACGCCCGCCGCGGACGGGACCGTCGAGGTGAGCGAGCGCGCGGACTTCCCGGTGAACCGGGGCGCGCTGTGCGGGAAGGGGCGTACGGCGCCGCGGGTGCTGTCGTCGCGGGTGCGGCTGACCTCGCCGTTGGTGCGGTCCGGGGACGGCGCGCTGGTGCCGGCCTCCTGGGGGGAGGCGCTGGAGCGGATCGCCGGGGAGCTGGGGCACACGCGCGCGGTGTACGGGGCGGACGCGGTCGGGGTGTTCGGCGGGGGCGGGCTGACCAACGAGAAGGCCTACTCCCTCGGGAAGTTCGCGCGGGTGGTGCTGGGCACCTCCCAGATCGACTACAACGGGCGCTTCTGCATGTCGTCGGCGGCCGCCGCGGGGGGCAGGGCGTTCGGACTGGACCGCGGGCTGCCGTTCCCGCTGGAGGACATCCCGAGGACCGGCTGCGTGATCCTGGTCGGGTCGAACCCGGCGGAGACCATGCCGCCCTCGATGCGGTACTTCACCGAGCTGAAGGAGAACGGCGGCACGCTGATCGTCGTCGACCCGCGCCGCACGAGGACCGCCGAGCAGGCCGACCTGCATCTGGCACCGCGCCCCGGCACGGATCTCGCGCTGGCGCTGGGGCTGCTGCACCTCGTCGTCGCCGAGGGGCGCACCGACGAGGCGTACATCCGGGAGCGCACGGACGGCTGGGAGGAGACCCGGGCCGCGGCGATGGCGCACTGGCCGGAGTACGTGGAGCGCGTCACGGGCGTGTCCGTGCCCCGGCTGCGGGAGGCGGTGCGGATGTTCTGCGAGCCGGAGGCCGCGATGGTGCTGACCGCGCGCGGCCCCGAGCAGCACTCCAAGGGCACCGACACGGTGGGCGCGTGGATCAACCTATGCCTGGCGACGGGCCGGGCGGGCCGGCCGCTGTCGGGGTACGGGTGCCTGACCGGGCAGGGCAACGGGCAGGGCGGGCGCGAACACGGGCAGAAGGCCGACCAGTTGCCCGGATACCGCAAGCTGACCGACCCGGCGGCGCGCGCGCACGTCGCCGGCGTGTGGGGCGTGGACCCGGACAGCCTGCCCGGACCCGGACGCAGCGCCTACGAGCTGCTGGACGCGCTCGGTACGGACATCCGCTCGCTGCTGCTGATGGGCTCCAACCCGGTGGTGTCGGCGCCGCGTGCCGCGCACGTCGAGGAGCGGATCCGCTCGCTGGACTTCCTGGCGGTGTGCGACGTGGTCCTGTCGGAGACGGCCGCGCTCGCCGATGTCGTCCTGCCGGTGACGCAGTGGGCGGAGGAGACGGGCACGACGACGAACCTGGAGGGGCGGGTGCTGCTGCGGCGGCGTGCGATCACCCCGCCGGAGGGCGTCCGCAGCGACCTGGAGGTCCTGCACGAGCTGGCCGCGCGGCTGGGCGGCGGGCGGGAACCGGAGAAGGGGTTCCCGACCGATCCCGAGGAGGTCTTCGAGGAGCTGCGCCGGGCCAGCGCGGGCGGGCCCGCGGACTACTCCGGGATCACCTACCGCAGGCTGGCGGAGGAGAACGGCGTGTTCTGGCCGTGCCCGGCACCGGAGGCGGGGACGGGGACGGACGCACAGGCGGGGACGGGGGCACAGGCGGGGGCGGACGGTCCGGACGGGGCCGCCGGTGACGGGGACGCCGCCCGGCCCGGCAGCCGGGACGGCCGGCCCGACGCACCGGCGCGGGCCGGGGGCCGCCGCGCCGGTGCCGGGCCGGTCCACCCCGGCACCCCCCGGCTGTTCCTCGACCGGTTCGCCACGGAGGACGGCCGGGCGAGGTTCGTGCCGGTCTCGCACCGGGCGATCGCCGAGGAGCCCGACGACGAGTACCCCGTCCTCCTGACCACGGGGCGGGTCGTGGCGCAGTACCAGTCCGGCGCCCAGACCCGGCGCGTCGACGAGCTGAACGCCGCCGCGCCCGGCCCGTTCGTGGAACTGCACCCCCGGCTCGCGGAACGCCTCGGTGTGGCCGAGGGCGACCCGGTGGCCGTGGTGTCCCGGCGGGGCCGGGCGGTGGCACCGGGGCGGATCACCACCGCGATCCGCCCCGACACGGTCTTCATGCCGTTCCACTGGGCCGGCGAGGGCCGCGCCAACACCCTCACCAACCCCGCCCTCGACCCGATCTCCCGCATGCCGGAGTTCAAGGCGTGCGCGGTGCGGGTGGAGGCGGCCGACAGGCCCTGAGACCGGCCGGCCCACGCCGGTGCCGCCCCCGGCGAGCAGGTGGGCGAGGTGGCCGGCGACGCCGGAGGGGCGGTGGACGCCGAGGTCCCTGACCGGGGCGTCCCCGCGGTCCGTGGGTGTACGTCGCCGCGCCCGCCGTCGCGGCGCGGGCGCGGGGAAGCGGACCGGGTGCGGGCGGTGGCCGGACGGCGCGGCGCGGCTGAGAGGGGCGGGTTCCCCGGCGGCGCCCCGGCCGGCGGTCAGCCCGCGTACGGCCTGCGCTCCCGCGCCTCCCGCAACGCCGTCGCCCACCACACCAGCTGGTCCAGCATCGTCTTCGCCGCCGCGTCCGGACCCGCCGGATCCTTCGGGCGGCCCTCGTCGTCGAAGGCCGCCCCCGCGTTGTGGAAGGACACGGTGTCGCGGACGGTGACGGCGTGGAGTTCGGCGAAGACCTGGCGCAGGTGCTCGGCCGCGCGCAGACCGCCGGCGAGTCCGCCGTAGGTGACCAGCGCGACGGGCTTGGCCCGCCACTCGGTGTAGTGCCAGTCGATGAGGTTCTTCAGGCCCGCCGGGAAGGAGTGGTTGTACTCCGGGGTCAGCACCACGAAGGCGTCCGCGCGGGCCAGCTTCGGGGTGACGCCGGCCAGCGCGGCGGTGGCCCGGGAGGTCGGTTCCAGGGTGGTCGGCAGGTCGAGGCCGGCGACGTCCACGACGTCGGCGGTCAGGTCGTCGCGGTCACGGGCACGGTCGAGCAGCCAGTCGGCCACGACGGGCCCGAAGCGGCCGTGCCGGTTGCTGCCGACGACGACGGTGACGTGGAGGGCATCGGTTGCGGTCTTCATACGGCACAGCCTGATACCTCGACCGAACTTGAGGTCAAGTCGTGCCCCGGCCGCCCCGGTCACCCGTTCACAGCCGCGCCGCGCCCCCTTCGGGCACTTTCCGCGCCCGGTCCGGCAGGACGCCGGTGACCTGCTGAAACGCGCTGCGGCGCAGCCGCGTCCGGGCGCGTCCGGCACCCGTTCGGCCCTGCGCCCGACCGTTCCTCGGGAAGCGGTACCCGCCCGGGGGGACTTACCTCGGAGGGGCAGGGACGCGTCCGACGGCGGCACATGGGGGTGCCGCGGGCCGTGGCCCCTTCGTGAGAGCTCGAGGGAGCATCGATGCGACGTACCGCCCGGCTGCTGACCGGCGTGGCCGGCCCCGCGCTCGCCGTGGCCGCCGCGGGACTGCTCGCCGCGCCCGCCCACGCCGCGGGGGCCGACGCCCCGGCCGGCCACCCGCACGGCACGTCGGCCGGGAGCCTGGAGGTGTACCCGTCCTCGGTCGCGCCGGGCGGACAGGTGACCGTGAACACCGCGGCGTGCGACGCCGAAGGGCCGGCGGCGGGCGACGCCTCCGCCGTGGGCGCCGGCCGGTTCACGCTGGCGACGCGCCCGCACGAGCCGGGCCTGGCCGGGCTGTTCCAGGTGCCGCCGGGCGCGCAGCCGGGGACGTACGAGATCGTCGCGACGTGCGCCGGGAGCGACCGGCGGGTGGCCGGTGACCTGGAGGTCACGCTGACGCCCGGCGCGCAGCGGGTGTACCCGCGCGGAAGTGTGAAGACGGGGGTCGGGGGCGCGCTGGGCCCCGACCCCGTGCAGACCGCGGCCGGTGTGACGGCTCTCGCCGTCGCCGCCGCGGGCGGTACCTGGCTCCTGCATCGCCGGGCGAGAGGCGACGGGATCTGACGGGCACCCTCCGCCGCCCGTCCCGCCGGTACCGCACGTCCCCTCCCCCTCCGGGTCCGACGCCCCTCGCGGGCCCGGAGGGGGGTACGGGGCCGACTCGAGACGAGGTCAGCCCGTCATGCGCCGCAGGTTCCGCCGCACCGGGGGTCCGGGCAACGCGGCCATAGCCGCCGCCACCGTGCTCGCCCTGTGCTGCGGCACGTGGCTGCTGCGCGACGGGACCGGGGCGCACGACGCCCCGCCGCAGCCCTCCGCCGCCCAGGGGCACACCGGGACCGGCGGCCACGGCGCGGGCCGGCCCGCGGCGCCCGCGCTGCCGCCCTCCCCGCCCGAGCGGGTGCGCATCCCCGCGATCGGCGTGGACGCGCCGCTGACCGGGCTCGGACTGACAGGCACCGGCAGCCTCGGCGTCCCGCCCGCCGGCCGGAAGAACCTCGCCGGCTGGTACGAGGCCGGCACCACCCCCGGTGAGACGGGCACCGCGGTCATCGCCGGCCACGTCGACGACGCGGACGGCCCCGCCGTCTTCTACTCCCTCGGCGCGCTGCGCAAGGGCGGCACCATCGAGGTGGACCGGCTCGACGGCGGCGTCGCCGAGTTCACGGTGGACGCCGTCGAGGTGTACGACGCGCGGGACTTCCCCGACGAGAAGGTCTACGGCGCGGCGGCCCGCCCCGAACTGCGGGTCATCACCTGCGGCGGGGGCTGGTCACGCACGACCGGGTACCAGGGGAACGTCGTCGTCTACGCCCACCTGACCGGCAGCCGCTGACTCCTGCCGCGCCCCGCGGTAGGCGTCCCCGAGCACGTTCTGCCGCCCCCACGCCCCGAGCGGCTCCAGCGCCGCGTTGAGCGCCGTTCCCCGGGGCGTCAGCGAGTACTCGACGCGGGGCGGTACCTCGTCGTACTCCTCGCGGTGCACGATGCCGTCCGCCTCCAGCTCCCGCAGCTGCGCGGCGAGCACCTTCTCGGTGACCCCGGGCAGGCCCCGGCGCAGTTCGCCGAAGCGGTGCGGCCGCTCGTTCAGCGCCCAGAGGACGAGCACCTTCCACTTGCCCCCGATCACGTCCATCGCCGCGTCGATCCCGCACACGTACGCACCCGGCCGCCGTACCGTCGCCATCCCCGCCATCCCGTCCACCGTCGCTGCCTGCACGCTTTCCCCGGGGTAAGCGCCCACTTCGAAGTACGTACTTGAGCGGGCCCCGCCCCGCGGCGAGCCTGATCGTCATGACCGACAACACCTCCGCCACCGCCCCTGCTTCCCGCCCTCCCCTGACCCTCCTGGGCACCGGCGCCATGGGCACCGCCCTGGCCCGTGCCTGGCTCGCCGCCGGGCACCCGGTGACCGTCTGGAACCGCACCCCCGGCCGCACCGCGGCCCTGGCCGCCGAGGGCGCGACGGTCGCCGCGAGCGCCGCCGGGGCGGTGGCCGCGAACCGCCTGGTGATCGCCTGCCTGCTGGACGACGCCTCCGTCGGCACCGCCCTCGAGGACGCCGACCTGGCCGGACGGGACCTGGTGAACCTCACCACCGGAACCCCGGCCGAGGGCCGCGCCCGCGCCGCCTGGGCCACCTCGCGCGGCGCCCGTTTCCTGGACGGCGGGATCATGGCCGTACCGCCGATGATCGGGCATCCGGAGTCCGGGGGCTATGTCTTCTACAGCGGCTCCGGCGAACTGTTCGAGGAGCACCGCGACACCCTCGCGGTCCCCGCGGGCACCCGGTACGTGGGTGCCGACCCGGGCTTCGCCGCCCTGCACGACGTGGCACTGCTGAGCGCGATGGGCGGACTGTTCGCGGGCGTCACGCACGCCTTCGCGCTGGTCCGCGGCGAGGACATCGCGCCCGGGGACTTCGCGCCGCTGCTCGCCTCCTGGCTCACCGCGATGACCCTGTCCGTGCACCGGACCGCCGAGCAGCTGGAGAGCGGCGACTACACCACGGGCGTGGTCTCCAACCTGGCGATGCAGGCGGCCGGCAACGCCACGCTGCTGCGCACGGCCGAGGAGCAGGGCGTCAGCACGGAACTCCTGAGGCCGTACATGGAGCTGATGACCCGCCACGTCGCCGACGGCCACGGCGACGAGGACACGGCGGGCATGATCGGCCGGCTGGACCTGCGGGGCGGCACCGTCTAGGCCAGCCACTGCTCGTAGGCCAGGTTCGCCACCAGGGCGAAGACGACCGTCAGCAGGACGACGCGGACGAAGCCGCTGCCCTTCCTCAGCGCCGTGTGGGCGCCGAGGGTGCCGCCCGCCAGGTTGAACACGGCCATCACCGCGGCCAGTTGCCACAGCACCGCGCCCTGCCAGGCGAACGTCGCGAGGGCGCCGGCGTTGGTGCAGCAGTTGACGATCTTGGCGGTGGCGGAGGCGGTGACCAGGTCCAGGTGGAGCACGGCGGTGAGCGCCAGGACGAGGAACGTGCCGGTGCCGGGGCCGATGAGACCGTCGTAGAAGCCGATGCCGAGCCCGGCGAGGCCGATCGCCGCGAGGATGCGGCGGCGGCTCGCCGGGCCGGTGGCGGGGGCGGTGCCGAAGGCGGGGCGCAGGATGACGAAGGCCGCCACACCGAGCAGCACCACCATGATCACCGGCTTGAGCACCTCGGTGCTCATCCCGGCCGCGAAGAAGGCCCCGGCCGACGATCCGGCCAGGGCGGCCAGCCCGATGCGCACGGCGGTGCGGACGTCCACGGGCGCCTTGCGGGCGTAGGTCACCGCGGCGCCCGTGGTGCCCACGATCGCGACCGCCTTGTTGGTCCCCAGCGCGTGCGCCGCCGGAGTTCCGGCGGGCAGGCCGAGCAGCAGGGCCGGCAGGAGCAGCAGCCCGCCGCCGCCGACCACGGCGTCGATCCAGCCGGCGGCGAGGGCGGCCAGGCAGAGCAGGACGACCGCGGTCGAGGAGATGTCGGGCATGGCCACGACCCTAAGGACGCGATGGATGTGGCGTCCATCGAGATGAGCGTTTGTTGAGGTTGGCCCCGGCCGTCCTCCTCACCTCCCCGCCCGGCCGCGCCCCGGAACCCTCACACCCGTCCCGCTCCCCCGCTGAGGGCAGCGTTCCGCGCGGGAAACAGAGGGGATGCCGCCGGGTAACACCCGCACCGCACGCTCGATGACATGACCTCGAACGAGCGTGTGGTGGTGATCGGCTCCGGCCTCGCGGGCGTACGACTCGCCCGGCGGCTCGGCGAGCTCGGCACGCCCGTGACGCTGATCGGCGAGGAGGAGCACCGCCCGTACAACCGGGTGCTGCTCGCCGAGGTGCTGGCCGGGCGCTACGGCCCCGAGGTGATCGCCCTTCCGGCGCCCGCGGAGCTGACCCGGGCCCGGGTCACCGGCATCGACCGCGCCGGGCGGACCGTCGCCTGCGCGGACGGTTCGGCGATCGCGTACGGCAGGCTCGTCCTGGCCACCGGCTCCAACCCCGTACTGCCGCCGCTGCGCGGCCTGTTCACCGAGGACCACGAGCTGCCCGAGGGCGTGCACGCGTTCCGCACCATGGACGACTGCCTAGGCCTGGCCAAGGCGGTACGGCCCGGTGTGCGGGCGGTGGTGATCGGCGGCGGGCTGCTCGGGGTCTCCGCGGCCCGCGCGCTCGCCGTGCGCGGCGCGCAGGTCGTCCTCGCCCAGCAGTCCGAACGGCTGATGGAACGCCAGCTCGACCCGGCCGCGTCCGCGCTGGTGGAGCGGCATCTGACCGGGCTCGGCGTCGAGGTGCACACCGAGTGCCGGGTGCGGGACGTGCGCTGCGCCGGCGGCGCGGTCCGCTCCGTGGAGATGTCCGACGGCTACGCGCTGGACGCCGATCTCGTGGTGCTCGCCTGCGGGGTGCACCCGCGGGCCGGGCTCGCCGAGGCGGCCGGGCTGGAGGTCCGCAAGGGCATCGTCGTCGACGACGAGCTCCGCACCTCCGACCCGTACATCCACGCCGTCGGCGACTGCGTCCAGCACGCCGGCACGGTGTACGGACTCGCCGCCCCGGCGCTGGAGCAGGCCGACGCGCTCGCCGCGCTGCTCGCCGGGGACACCGGCGCCCGCTACACCGGCACCCGCTCCCTGACCCGGCTGACCCTCACCGGGTCCGACAGCCCCTTCGACCTCGCCGCGTTCGGCGAGACCGAGGCGCTGCCGGGCGACGACGTCGTCCAGCTCACCGACGCCACCCGGGGCACCCACCGCAAGGTCGTCGTCCGCGACGACCGCCTGGTCGGCGGGGTCCTCGTCGGCGAACTCGGCACCGTCGGCGCCCTCGCGCGCGCCTGGGAGGGAGCAGAGCCGCTCCCCTCCGGCGGCGGGCCCCTGCTCCACCTGCTCACCCATGACGGAGGCTCCTGATGTCCACGGACACACCGACCATCGTGCTCGTCGGCCACGGCATGGTCGGCCAGCGTTTCCTCCAGGCGCTGGCCCAGCGCGGCCTGACCGCCACGCACCGCGTGGTCGTGCTGTGCGAGGAACCGCGGCCGGCCTACGACCGCGTGGCGCTCACCTCGTACTTCTCGGGCAGGACCCCCGAGGACCTGTCCCTGACGGACCCGGCGTTCCTCGAGGAACACGGCATCGAGCTGCACATCGGCGACCCGGCGGAGACGGTCGACCGCGCGGCGCGCAGGGTGCGGGCCCGCTCCGGGCTGACCGTCGACTACGACGTCCTGGTGCTGGCCACCGGCTCCTACCCGTTCGTGCCGCCGGTGCCGAACAAGGACGCCGAGGGCTGCTTCGTCTACCGCACGATCGAGGACCTGCTCGCGATCGAGGAGTACGCGAGGAGGGCGACGACCGGCGCCGTGGTGGGCGGCGGTCTGCTCGGCCTGGAGGCGGCGGGCGCGCTCAAGGGCCTCGGACTCACCTCCCACATCGTGGAGTTCGCGCCCCGCCTGATGCCCGTGCAGGTCGACGAGGGCGGCGGCGCGGCGCTGCTGCGCACCATCGAGGACATGGGCCTGTCCGTCCACACCGGCGTCGGCACGCAGGAGATCGTGGTCGGCGAGGACGGCGCGGTCACCGGGATGAGGCTGTCCGACGGTTCCGAACTCGCCACCGACCTGGTGGTGTTCTCCGCCGGTGTCCGCCCCCGCGACCAGCTCGCCCGCGACTGCGGGCTGACCGTCGGCGAGCGCGGCGGCATCGCGGTCGACGAGCGGTGCCGCACGGTCACCGACCCGCACGTCTTCGCGATCGGCGAGTGCGCGCTGGCCGCCGACGGCCGGGTGTACGGCCTGGTCGCCCCGGGCTACGAGCAGGCCGAGACGGCCGCCGCGACGATCGCCGCCGACGAGGCGTCCTTCACCGGCGCGGACCTGTCCACCAAGCTGAAGCTGCTCGGCGTGGACGTGGCCTCCTTCGGCGACGCGCACGGCGCCACCGCCGGCTGCCTGGACGTCGTCTACTCCGACTCCCGGGCCGGCCTGTACAAGAAGCTGGTCATCGGCCGGGACGGCACGCTGCTCGGCGGCATCCTGGTCGGCGACGCGGAGGCGTACGGCACGCTGAAGGCCTTCACCGGCTCGGTCCCGCCCGTCTCCCCCGAGTCGCTGGTGCTGCCCGCCGGCGCCGGCGCGCCCGCCCAGCTCGGCCCGGCCGCGCTGCCGGACGACGCGATCATCTGCTCCTGCAACAACGTCCGCAAGGGCACGATCCGCGGCGCGGTCACCGAGCACCGCTGCACCACCGTGCCCGAGGTGAAGAAGTGCACCAAGGCCGGTACGACGTGCGGCAGTTGCGTCAAGGTGCTCGGCCAGCTGATCACCGCCGAGCTGGAGGCGAGCGGCGTCGAGGTCGACAAGGGCCTGTGCGGCTGCTTCGCCCGGACCCGCGAGGAGCTGTACGAGATCGTCCTCGCCCTGCGCATCACCTCCTACCGGGACCTCCTCGACCGGCACGGCCGTGAAGCGGCCCGGGGCGGCGACGGCTGCGAGGTCTGCAAGCCGGCGGTCGGCTCGATCATCGCCTCCCTCGCCCCGGTGATCGGCGCCGGCACCCACGTCCTGGACGGCGAGCAGGCGGCCCTGCAGGACACCAACGACCACTTCCTGGCCAACCTGCAGAAGAACGGCTCGTACTCGGTCGTGCCCCGCATCCCCGGCGGCGAGATCGCCCCGGAGAAGCTGATCGTGATCGGCGAGATCGCCCGCGACTTCGGCCTCTACACGAAGATCACCGGTGGGCAGCGCATCGACATGTTCGGCGCGCGGGTCGAGCAGCTCCCGCTGATCTGGACCCGCCTGGTGGACGCCGGCTTCGAGTCCGGCCACGCCTACGGCAAGTCGCTGCGCACGGTGAAGTCCTGCGTGGGGCAGACCTGGTGCCGCTACGGCGTGCAGGACTCCGTGCGCATGGCGATCGACCTGGAGCTGCGCTACCGGGGGCTCAGGTCGCCGCACAAGCTCAAGTCGGCGGTCTCCGGCTGCCAGCGCGAGTGCGCGGAGGCCCGGTCCAAGGACTTCGGCGTCATCGCCACCGCGGGCGGCTGGAACCTGTACGTCGGCGGCAACGGCGGCGCCACCCCGCGCCACGCGGACCTGCTCGCGCAGGACCTCTCCGACGCCGGACTGATCCGCCTGATCGACCGGTTCCTGATGTTCTACATCCGCACCGCCGACCGTCTGGAGCGCACCAGCGTGTGGCTGGACCGGCTCCCCGGCGGCCTGGACCACGTACGGGACGTGGTGGTGCACGACTCCCTCGGCATCTGCGACGAACTGGAGTCGCTGATGGCCGCGCACGTCTCCCACTACCGCGACGAGTGGGCCGAGACCATCGACGACCCGGAGAAGCTCGCCCGGTTCGTGTCGTTCGTGAACGCGCCCGACACCCCCGACCCGGTGGTCGCGTTCGTCCCCGAGCGCGACCAGATCAAGCCCGACCTGCCGCTGCTGGCCATCGGCCTCCGGCCCTCCGACGACATCCTGGAAGGAAGCGCCGCGCGATGACCCTGACGCTCGAGACCACCGATCTGAAGGTCCGGCTCCGCCTGGCGGAGGGCTGGTTCACGGTCTGCGACCTGAGCACGCTGCTCCCCGGCCGGGGGGTGGCGGCCCTCCTCCCCGACGGCCGGCAGGCCGCCGTCTTCGCCGACCGCGCCGGTCGCCTCTACGCCATCGACAACCGCGACCCCTTCACCGGCGCGGCGGTCCTCTCCCGCGGCCTGACCGGCACCCACCAGGGCCGGCCCTTCGTCGCCTCGCCGTTGCTCAAGCAGCGCTTCGACCTGGAGTCGGGCCGGTGCCTGGACGACGAGACGGTGCGGGTGACGGCGTACGAGGCGGAGGCGGCCTGACGGCGCGGGGGCCCGTCGAGTTCCCGCTGCCGGGCGGCCGGCCGCCCGAGGGCGTCACCATCGGCGGCGCGCGTGCGCCTGCCCGGGCTCCCGCGCCGACGGCGCGCTCCACCGCCCCGGCCCGCGCCCCGGCCGGGGCGCCGTCCTCCACGGGGGCGTCCCGGGCCCATGGCGTCCACCGCGCGGACACCGGCCATCCTCCCGTGCCACCGCGTCCATGGCATGTTCATTCCACTCCCTTAGATTCCTCCCCGCACGTCCCCGCCGCCGGCCGGCGGCGGGGCGGTCACGGGACACCCGGGAGCGACAGTGGAACGCCGTACCTTCCTTCGCGCGACCGCCCTCGGCGGTACCTCCGCCGTGCTCGGCGGAACCTTGTGGCGGGGCGCGGCCCACGCCGCCCCGGCCCAGCCCGGCGCAGGCCCCTACGGCCCCCTCGGGGCGGCGGACGCGAACGGGATCAGCCTGCCCGCCGGCTTCACCTGCCGGGTCGTCGCCCGCTCCGGCCGCACGGTCGCCGGCACCTCGTACACCTGGCACAACGCCCCCGACGGCGGCGCCTGTTACGCGGACGGCGCCGGCTGGATCTACGTCTCCAACTCGGAGATCAACCCCTCGGGCGGGGCGAGCGCGCTGAGGTTCTCGGCCACCGGCGCGATCACGGGCGCGTACCGCGTGCTGTCCGGCACCCGGCAGAACTGCGCGGGCGGGAAGACCCCGTGGAACACCTGGCTGTCCTGCGAGGAGGTGGACCGGGGGTACGTCTACGAGACCGACCCGTGGGGGGTGAAGGCGGCCGTCCGCCGGGACGCCATGGGGCGCTTCAAGCACGAGGCGGCGGCCGCCGACCCGGTGCGCAAGGTGATCTACCTGACCGAGGACGTGTCGGACGGCTGCTTCTACCGCTTCCGGCCCACCACCTGGGGCGACCTGTCGTCGGGCACGCTGGAGGTGCTGGTCGCCGGCAGCGGCACCAGCGGTCCGGTGAGCTGGTCGCGGGTCCCGGACCCGTCGGGGGCGACCGCCACCCGCAACCAGGTCTCCGGCGCCAAGCGCTTCAACGGCGGCGAGGGCTGCTACTACGCGGACGACACCTGCTGGTTCACCACGAAGGGCGACAACCGCGTCTGGCGGTACGACGCCTCCGCCCAGACCGTCGAACTCGCCTACGACGACTCGCTGGTGACGGGCGGCACGGCCCCGCTGACCGGCGTCGACAACGTCACCGGCACCTCCTCCGGCGACCTCTTCGTGGCCGAGGACGGCGGCACCATGGAGATCTGCGTCATCACGCCCGACGACGTGGTGGCCCCCTTCCTGCGCGTCGGCGGCCAGTCCGGCTCCGAGATCACCGGCCCCGCCTTCTCCCCGGACGGCAGCCGCCTGTACTTCTCCAGCCAGCGCGGTACGAGCGGCAGTTCGACCGGCGGCATCACGTACGAGGTGAAGGGACCCTTCCGAGTGTAACGAGGGGTTCGAAACGGAGAGTTACCCTTCGGTCACGTCACGTTCGCATCACGGGTCCTCCGTAACCCCGTCGCACCACGAGCCCCCCAGTAGCTTCGACAGCCTCGCACCGCACACGCACCATCTGGGGGGCTCCCTGTGAATCCGTTCCACAAGTCCGCTGCCGTGGCCGTTGCCGCGCTGGCACTGGCGGCGCTGCCGGTCACTGCCGAGGCACACGGCGGCAACACCCCGTTCGAGAACTGCTCCGAGGCGTACGCCAACGGGCACGCCCACATCCCCGTGACGAGCGGCCACTACGGCAAGCACCTGGACCGGGACGGCGACGGCATCGGCTGCGACCGGCCCCCGGCGGACTTCGTCCCCGCGACGGAGGACGACGACACCGGCGACACCGGCGACACCGGCACCGGCGACGGCGCCGGGAGCACCGGCACGGACACCGGCGCCGACGACCGGGGCGGCGGCACCGACCTCGCCGAGACCGGTGGCAGCGACGCCACCCCGTACATCGCGGCCGGCGGTGCCGCCGTGCTCCTCGCGGGCGGCGGCGTGCTGTTCACGGCCCGCAGGCGGCGCGGGAACCGCTGACGCCGTAGCCGGTCCGGGCACGCGGGAGGGCGGCACCCCCGCACGGGTACCGCCCTCCCCTTCGTGCTCCGGAGCCGCCGCCGACCGGTGAGGGCCGGGTGGCGGACAACGGCTCCGGAGCCCAACGGGCCCCGGAGGGCTCAGCGGTGGTCGCTGCCCGTCGACGCGACCGCCGCGCGGCCGGCCTCCAGCCGGGCGACCGGGATCCGGAACGGGGAGCAGGAGACGTAGTCCAGGCCGACCTCGTGGAAGAAGTGGACCGACTCCGGGTCGCCGCCGTGCTCGCCGCAGACGCCGAGCTTCAGGTCGGGGCGGGTCGCCCGGCCGGCCCTGGCGGCGAGCTTCACCAGGGAGCCGACACCGTCCTGGTCGATCGTCTCGAACGGCGACACCCCGAAGATGCCCTTCTCCAGGTACGCCGTGAAGAACGAGGCCTCCACGTCGTCCCGGGAGAAGCCCCACACCGTCTGGGTGAGGTCGTTGGTGCCGAAGGAGAAGAACTCCGCCGCCTCCGCGATCTGTCCGGCGGTCAGCGCGGCGCGCGGCAGCTCGATCATCGTGCCGATGGCGAGCCTCAGCCCGGTGCCGGTGGCCGCCTCGACCTCGGCGATGACCTTGTCGGCCTCCTCGCGGACGATCTCCAGTTCCTGGACCGTGCCGACCAGCGGGATCATGATCTCCGCCCGCGGGTCGCCCTTGGCCGCCTTGCGTTCGGCCGCCGCCTCCGCGATGGCCCGCACCTGCATGGTGAACAGGCCCGGGATGACCAGGCCGAGCCGGACACCGCGCAGGCCCAGCATCGGGTTCTGCTCGTGCAGCCGGTGCACGGCCTGGAGCAGCCGCAGCTCGTTCTCGTGCGGCTCCTGCCGGGACTCCGCGAGGGCGACGCGTACCGACAGCTCGGTGATGTCGGGCAGGAACTCGTGCAGCGGCGGGTCGAGCAGGCGGATGGTGACGGGGAGGCCGTCCATCGCCTCGAACAGCTCGACGAAGTCCCGCTTCTGCAGCGGGAGCAGCGCCTTGAGGGACTCCTCGCGCTCGGTCTCGGTGTCGGCCAGGATCAGCCGCTCCACCAGCCCGCGCCGGTCGCCGAGGAACATGTGCTCGGTGCGGCACAGGCCGATGCCCTGGGCGCCGAACCTCCGCGCCCGCAGGGCGTCCTCGGCGTTGTCGGCGTTGGCGCGCACCCGCAGCCGGCGCTTGCGGTCGGCGAAGGCCATCATCCGGTGCACGGCCTCGACCAGTTCGTCGGCGTCGTCGGCGCCCGGGTGCATCCGGCCCTCGAAGTACTCCACGACCGGGGAGGGGACGACCGGGACCTCGCCGAGGTACACCCTGCCCGTCGAGCCGTCGATGGAGACGACGTCGCCCTCCTCGACCACGTGCCCGCCGGGGACGGTCATCCGGCGGCGCTTGGTGTCGACCTCCAGCTCCTCCGCGCCGCACACACAGGTCTTGCCCATGCCGCGGGCGACCACGGCCGCGTGGGAGGTCTTGCCGCCGCGCGAGGTGAGGATGCCCTCGGCCGCGATCATGCCGTCGAGGTCGTCGGGGTTGGTCTCGCGGCGGATCAGGATGACCTGCTCGCCGGAGCGGGACCACTTGACGGCGGTGTAGGAGTCGAAGACCGCCTTGCCGACGGCCGCGCCCGGGGAGGCCGCGATGCCGCGCCCGACCTGCTCGACCCCCTTCCCGCCGCGGGCGTACCCGTCGTCGAAGCGCGGGAACATCAGCTGGGCGAGCTGGGCGCCGTTGACGCGGGTGAGTGCCTCGGCCTCGTCGATCAGGCCCTGGTCCACCAGCTGGGTGGCGATGCGGAAGGCGGCGCCCGCGGTGCGCTTGCCGACGCGGGTCTGCAGCATCCACAGCCGGCCGCGCTCGATGGTGAACTCGATGTCGCAGAGATCCCTGTAGTGGTTCTCCAGGGTCTCCATGATCTGCATCAGCTGGTCGTAGGACCGCTTGTCGATGCGCTCCAGCTCCGCGAGCGGCACGGTGTTGCGGATGCCCGCGACGACGTCCTCGCCCTGGGCGTTCTGCAGGTAGTCGCCGTAGACGCCCTGGTGGCCGGAGGCGGGGTCACGGGTGAAGGCGACACCGGTGCCGGAGTCCGGGCCGAGGTTGCCGAAGACCATGGAGCAGACGTTGACGGCGGTGCCGAGGTCGTGGGGGATGCGCTCCTGACGGCGGTAGAGCTTGGCGCGGTCGCCGTTCCAGGAGTCGAAGACCGCCTTGATGGCGAGGTCCATCTGCTCGCGCGGGTCCTGCGGGAAGTCCCGGCCGGCCTCGGTCCTGACGATCTTCTTGAACCTGGTGACCAGCTTCTTGAGGTCGGCGGCCTCCAGCTCGGTGTCGACGGTGACCTCCTTGGCCGCCTTCGCCGCCTCCAGCGCGTCCTCGAAGAGCTCGCCGTCGACACCGAGGACGGTCTTGCCGAACATCTGGATGAGGCGCCGGTAGGAGTCCCAGGCGAACCGGTCGTCGCCGGCCTGCCGGGCCAGGCCCTGCACCGACCTGTCGGAGAGGCCGATGTTCAGGACGGTGTCCATCATGCCCGGCATGGAGAACTTGGCACCGGAGCGGACCGACACGAGGAGGGGGTCGTCGGCCTGTCCGAGCTTCTTGCCCATCCGCTGCTCGAGGGCGTCGAGGTGCGCACTCACCTCGTCACGCAGTGCCGCGGGCTCCTCACCGCTGTCCAGGTAGACCTTGCAAGCCTCCGTGGTGATGGTGAAGCCGGGCGGGACGGGAAGGCCCAGCTTGGTCATCTCGGCGAGGTTGGCACCCTTGCCGCCGAGCAGGTCCTTGAGGTCCTTGTTGCCCTCGGTGAAGTCGTAGACGAACTTCACGTCCTCAACGCTCGCGCCCGGCTGAGCTACCTGGAGATCTTTGTTTTCCGACACGGGTCTCGACTCCTCGAGGACGCGGTGGCTGCCCTGACGGCGAGGAACATACCCAGATCAAAGGCGTCTGGGTACGTCTACTCGAGCGTCATGCGACTGTAACCACCCGTCCGCCAGCGGATCGAAAGTCAAAGGCTGGCAAGCGGTCACGGTCGAGTGTTTTCACCTCTTGAACGCACACTCCTCCCCGAGGACCACGGGAGCGCTCATGCGAGCGACATCCTCTACGTTTGATTTCGCTCGATGAACGATCAAGAGGTGGCACCGAGTGCCACCCTTTGAGACTTGCAGCCGCTCATGATCTGCTCATCTGAGCACCACCCTTATCAAGGGTGGCGAGAATCACGCTGTCACACCGAGCCGGATTCCACCATGCGGACCCGTTCCCGCACCTGACCCGCCCCCGCGGATGAACGCGCCGACCGGCCCGCCCGTACGGAACGTCGGCGGGCCCGGGCCCCACACCGGGTCCGCCCCCTCACCGCGCCTCCGCACGGAGGGAACTCCCGGGTCGCCCGTCCTCACGCGCCGCCGCGCCTCCCCTCGCCGCCCGCCCCGTCCGCCGGGGCCGCCACGTCCTCGCCGCCGCCCGCGGTGTCGGCGCCCCGCCGGTGCCGACACCGCCGCCAAGGACCCGGAGGAGCGGGAGAGGACCGGCGACGGGAACCGGAGGGGAAGCACTCAGGCCGGCCGCGGAGGCGCCGGTGCGGCGGACGGACGCGTCGCGCGGGCGCTCCCTGACCGCCTGCGGCTCCGGCCCCCGCCCGGCCGGGGGCCGATCAGCCGCCGGAGGTGTCGAGTTCGGCGTCCTCACCGACGCCCGCGCAGTCGTAGGGGTCCTTCAGCCAGCCGTCCGGCAGCACCACCCGGTTGTTGCCGGAGGTACGGCCGCGGGGGCCGTCGGCACCGTCCGGCCAGGGCTGGCCGAGGTCCAGCTCGTCGAGCCCGGCCCGCAGTTCCGCCAGCGAGGAGGTGACCGCGAGCCGCCTGCGCATCTGCGAGCCGACCGCGAAGCCCTTCAGGTACCAGGCGACGTGCTTGCGGAAGTCGATCACGCCGCGGGACTCGTCGCCGAGCCACTCGCCGAGCAGCGCGGCGTGCCGGACCATGACGTCGGCCACCTCGCGCAGGGCGGGCCGCGCGCTGTCCCCGGGGCGCCCCTCGAAGGCCGCGACCAGGTCCGCGAACAGCCACGGCCGGCCCAGGCAGCCCCGGCCCACGACCACGCCGTCGCAGCCCGTCTCGCGCACCATCCTGAGCGCGTCCCCGGCCGACCAGATGTCGCCGTTGCCGAGCACCGGGATCTCCGGGACGTGCTCCTTCAGCCGGGCGATGGCCTCCCAGTCGGCGGTGCCGCCGTAGTGCTGGGCGGCCGTGCGGCCGTGCAGCGCGATGGCGGTCACGCCCTCCTCGACGGCGATCCGGCCGGCGTCCAGGTAGGTGAGGTGGCCGTCGTCGATGCCCTTGCGCATCTTCATCGTCACCGGCAGGTCACCGGCCCCGGCGACCGCCTCGCGCAGGATGGCCCGCAGCAGGTTCCGCTTGTAGGGGAGGGCCGAACCGCCGCCCTTGCGGGTCACCTTGGGGACCGGGCAGCCGAAGTTGAGGTCGATGTGGTCGGCGAGGTCCTCCTCCGCGATCATGCGGACGGCCTTGCCGACGGTCACCGGGTCGACGCCGTACAGCTGGATGGAGCGGGGCTCCTCGCTCGCGTCGAACCTGATCAGCTGCATGGTCTTGTCGTTGCGCTCGACCAGCGCCCGGGTGGTGATCATCTCGCTGACGAACAGGCCCTTGCCGCCGGTGAACTCCCGGCACAGGGTGCGGAAGGGCGCGTTGGTGATCCCGGCCATGGGGGCGAGCACCACGGGCGGCCGGACCGCGTGCGGGCCGATGCGCAGGGTCGGGTTCGTCGTCGGCGAGGGCGTGGACATTCCCCCATTGTCCCGCATGCCGCGAGGTGCCCGGTGCGCAGCCCGTGTAGATGCCATTAGTTAGCCGCACTATCGAAGCGGGCGTACGATGGCGTCCATGCCCGAGCTCAGCCACGGCCGACGCATGCTGGTGCTCGCGATCTGCTGCATGAGCCTGCTGATCGTGAGCCTGGACAACACGGTCCTCAACGTCGCCCTGCCCGCCCTGCAGAGGGAGTTCCGCGCGAGCACCTCCGGTCTGCAGTGGGCCATCGACGCCTACACGCTCGTCCTGGCCTCGCTGCTGATGCTCGCGGGCTCCACCGCCGACCGGATCGGCCGCAAGCGGGTCTTCATGGCCGGCCTGGTGGTCTTCACCCTGGGCTCGCTGCTGTGCTCGCTGGCGCCGGACCTGTCGTCGCTGGTGGTGTTCCGGATGGTGCAGGCGGTGGGCGGCTCGATGCTCAACCCCGTCGCCATGTCGATCATCACCAACACCTTCACCGGCCGGCGCGAGAGGGCCCGCGCGATCGGGGTCTGGGGCGCGGTCGTCGGCATCTCGATGGCCGCGGGTCCCCTGATCGGGGGCCTGCTGGTGGAGTCGGTCGGCTGGCGTGCCATCTTCTGGATCAACCTGCCCGTGGGTCTGGCCGCCCTGCTGCTCACCTGGCGCCTCGTCCCGGAGTCCCGCGCGCCCGGGGCCCGCCGTGCGGACCCGGTCGGCCAGCTCCTGGTGATCGTCCTCTTCGGCTCCCTCACCTACGCGATCATCGAGGCCCCGCACGCCGCCCTCCCGGTGATCGCCCCCTTCGCCGCCGTGGCGCTGCTCGCCCTGCTCACCCTGCTGTGGTACGAGCCCCGTCGCCGCGAACCCCTCGTCGACCTGCGCTTCTTCCGCTCCGCTCCGTTCAGCGGGGCCACGGTGATCGCGGTCGGCGCGTTCGCGGCGCTCGGCGGCTTCCTGTTCCTGTCCACGCTGTACCTGCAGAACGTGCGGGGCCTGAGCGCCCTGGAGGCGGGACTGTGGATGCTCCCGATGGCCGTCCCGACCTTCCTGTGCGCCCCGCTCTCCGGCCGGCTGGTCGGCAGCCGGGGCCCGCGCCTGCCGCTGCTGATCGCCGGCGGCGCGATGACGGCCAGTGGGCTGCTCTTCGCCCTCTTCGAGGCCGAGACGTCCGACACCACCCTCTTCCTCGGCTACGTGCTCTTCGGCATCGGCTTCGGCTTCGTCAACGCCCCGATCACCCACACCGCCGTCTCCGGCATGCCGACCGAGCGGGCCGGGGTGGCCTCGGCGGTCGCGTCCACCAGCCGCCAGCTGGGCCAGACGCTGGGCGTGGCGGTGGTCGGCGCGGTGCTCGCGGCCGGCGTCGGCTCGTCGTCGTACGCGGACGCCTTCGTGCCGGCGGCACGGCCCGGCTGGTGGATCCTGGCCGGGTGCGGCCTGGTGGTCCTCCTGGTGGGCGCGCTGACCTCGGGCCGCTGGGCCCGCCGGACCGCGGAGCGGACCGCCGGGAGCCTCCGGTCCGCGGAGATCGCCCGGCCCGCCGGAACGAACGCGTGATCGGTCCGGCGGGAGCAGCGGACCACGACGACACCGCCGGCGCGTGCGCGGCGGCGAACACTCCCGGCACGTCAGCCCTGCCGCCGTCCCCTCCCGCGCCCGCCGACGGTCCCGCGGGGACCGTACCGCGAGCCGCCGGGGAGTGGAACCGCCTTTCCCGGCACGCCTGTTGACGCCGTTCCTGGTACACACTCCTTGTCGTGCCCGATCGGGGGCAGGAGAACAGCGACAGCCGTCGCGGAGGCCGGAGGAGTCATGCCGCAGATCGACACGAGCAAGGTGAGCCGCTGGGACCTGCACGGCCGCGAACACGTCGTACGGGTCCGGCGCACCGGTGTGCAGCGCACGATCAGATGTGACACGTGCGGCTGGCGCAGGGGCGCACAGTTCCTGCCGTGGCTCAAGGCGCAGGAGCATCTCGCCGAGGCCCACCAGGCGACGGTGGATCCCGCGGCGGCGTGAGCGGGCGGCGGGAACGCGATGCGTGCGGCTCCACCCCGCCGGTTCGACACGCGCGAAAGCCCCCGGCACGGGACCGCTGAGGGGTCCCGTACCGGGGGCCGACGTGCCCGGCGCGCGCCGGTCGGGAGCTAGGCGCCGATCAGCCGCGAGGCCAGGTAGCCCTCGATCTGGTCCAGCGAGACGCGCTCCTGCTTCATCGTGTCGCGCTCGCGCACGGTCACCGCGTTGTCGTCCAGCGTGTCGAAGTCGACGGTCACGCAGAACGGCGTACCGATCTCGTCCTGGCGGCGGTAGCGGCGGCCGATGGCGCCCGCGTCGTCGAACTCGATGTTCCAGTTCTGCCGCAGCGCCTGCGCCAGGCCCTTGGCCTTCGGCGACAGTTCGGGGTTGCGGGACAGCGGGAGCACCGCGACCTTCACCGGGGCGAGGCGGTGGTCGAGCCGCAGCACGGTCCGCTTCTCCATCTTGCCCTTGGCGTTGGGCGCCTCGTCCTCGACGTAGGCGTCGAGGAGGAAGGCGAGCATGGCCCGGCCGACACCGGCCGCCGGCTCGATGACGTACGGCGTCCAGCGCTCGCCGGCCTCCTGGTCGAAGTAGGAGAGGTCCTGGCCGGAGGCCTTGGCGTGGGCGCCGAGGTCGTAGTCGGTGCGGTTGGCGACGCCCTCCAGCTCGCCCCACTCGCTGCCGCCGAACGAGAAGCGGTATTCGATGTCGGCGGTGCGCTTGGAGTAGTGGGAGAGCTTCTCCTTGGGGTGCTCGTACCACCGCATGTTCTCCTCGCGCATGCCGAGGCCGGTGTACCAGTTCCAGCGCTGCTCCATCCAGTACTCCTGCCACGCCTCGTCCTCGCCCGGCTTGACGAAGAACTCCATCTCCATCTGCTCGAACTCGCGGGTGCGGAAGATGAAGTTGCCGGGCGTGATCTCGTTGCGGAAGGACTTGCCCATCTGGGCGATGCCGAACGGCGGCTTGCGACGCGAAGTGGTCTGCACCTGGGCGAAGTTGGTGAAGATGCCCTGGGCGGTCTCGGGACGCAGGTAGGCGACGGAGCCGGAGTCCTGCGTCGGGCCGAGGTGGGTGGAGAGCAGGCCGGAGAACTGCTTGGGCTCGGTGAAGGTGCCCTTGTTGCCGCAGTTGGGGCAGTTGAGGTCGGCGAGGCCGCCCGTGGGGGCGTGGCCCTTCTTCTCCTCGTACGCCTCCTCCAGGTGGTCCGCGCGGAACCGCTTGTGGCAGGAGGTGCACTCGGTCAGCGGGTCCGTGAAGGTGGCGACGTGGCCGGAGGCCACCCACACCTCGGGGGCCAGGATGACGGACGAGTCGATGCCGACCACGTCCTCGCGCGACGTCACCATGTAGCGCCACCACTGGCGCTTGAGGTTCTCCTTGAGCTCGACACCCAGCGGCCCGTAGTCCCAGGCGGCACGCTGGCCGCCGTAGATCTCACTGCAGGGGAATACGAAGCCACGGCGCTTGCTCAGGCTGACGATGGTGTCGATCTTGTCGGCGGCCACGGTGCTCTCTTCATTACGACGACGGGCGACGGAGCGAGATGCTTCCAGCGAATGCCTCAGGTTACCGGCGCGAGCTGCCCCTCGACCAAATCGGTGTCCGCTCCGGGCCTCTCACGTGCTTTGTTGACAACGGTTTCCATATTTGTTGAAAATGAGTGTCATGAACGTACGACGACACCACATATCCGCGGCCGCGGTGGCCGCGGTCACCGCCCTCGGCCTCGGCACGCTCTCCGCCTGCTCCTCCGACAGCGCCGCGGCGGGCGGCACCGACAAGTTCGACGTCGTCGCGTCGTTCTACCCGATGGCGTTCCTCGCCGAGCAGATCGGCGGCGAGCACGTCAACGTCACCAGCCTCACCGAGCCCGGCCAGGAGCCGCACGACCTGGAGATCAGCGCCAAGCAGACCGCGCAGCTCCAGGAGTCCGACGCGGCGCTCTACCTCAAGGGCCTGCAGCCCTCCGTCGACGAGGCCATCGGCCAGTCCGAGGTCAGGACGAAGATCGACGCGGCCACCCTGACCACGCTCGAGGAGCACGGCGCCGAGGCCGGCGGCCACGCGGACGAGCACGCCGAGGAGGAGCACGCCGAAGAAGGCCACGCCGAGGAGGAGCACGGCCACGAGGGCGGGGAAGAGGGGCACAGCCACGAGACGGAGGACGGCAAGGACCCCCACGTCTGGCTCGATCCCGTCAAGTACGCCGAGGTCGCCGAGGGCGTCGGCAAGGCCCTCGAGAAGGCCGACCCGGACCACGCCGCCGACTACAGGAAGAACACCGCGGCCCTGGTCGGGAAGCTGAACGAGCTGGACACCACGTTCGAGACCGGCCTGAAGGACACGAGGACCGACGTCTTCATCACCACGCACGCCGCCTTCGGCTACCTCGCCGAGCGCTACGGCCTGACCGAGGAGGCCATCAGCGGTCTGGACCCCGAGTCCGAGCCCAGCGCCGCCCGCGTGAAGGAACTTGAGAAGATGGCCAAGGCCGACGGCGTCACCACCGTGTTCTACGAGACGCTCGTCAGCGACAAGACCGCCAAGACCCTCGCCGGCGACGCGGGACTGGAGACGGACGTCCTCGACCCGGTCGAGGGCATCACCGGCAAGTCCCGCGGCGACGACTACTTCCAGGTCATGGAGGCCAACCTCAAGGCCCTGCAGACGGCTCTGGGAGCCAAGTGAGCGACCATCGGAGGACGGCATGACCGAGCCCGTCATATCCCTGCGCGGCGTCCGCGCCGAACTGGGCTCGCGCCCCGTCCTGCGCGGCATCGACCTCACCGTGCACCGCGGTGAGGTCGTCGCGCTGCTCGGCGCCAACGGTTCCGGCAAGTCGACGGCCGTGCGCAGCGTCATCGGCCAGGTGCCGGTCAGCGCCGGCGGGATCGAGCTGTTCGGCACCCCGCAGCGCCGGTTCCGCCACTGGGCGCGCGTGGGGTACGTACCGCAGCGCACCACCGCCGCGGGCGGCGTCCCGGCCACGGTGAGCGAGGTCGTCTCCTCCGGCCGCCTGGCCCGCACCCGCTTCGGCGTCTTCCGCAAGGCCGACCGCGAGGCCGTACGCCACGCCCTGGACCTGGTCGGCATGGCGGACCGCGCCGGGGACTCCGTCGACGCCCTCTCCGGCGGCCAGCACCAGCGGGTGCTGATCGCCCGGGCGCTCGCCGCCGCACCCGAACTGCTGATCATGGACGAGCCGATGGCGGGCGTCGACCTGGCCAGCCAGGAGGTCCTCGCCGACACGCTGCGGCACCAGGTCGCCGAGGGCGCCACCGTCCTGCTCGTCCTGCACGAACTGGGCCCCCTGGAGCCCCTGATCGACCGGGCGGTGGTGCTCCGCGACGGCTGCGTCCTGCACGACGGCCCGCCCCCGAAGGCCGTCGGCCAGCACGCCCTGCCCGGCCACGACCACGTACACCCGCACGCACCGGCGGGCACCGAACCGATCCGCACGGGACTGCTCAGCTGATGGAGATCCTCGACTACGCCTTCATGCAGCGGGCGCTGCTCGCCGCCGTCCTGGTCGGCGTCACCGCCCCCGCCGTCGGCATCTACCTCGTGCAGCGCCGCCAGGCCCTGATGGGCGACGGCATCGGCCACGTCGCCATGACCGGCGTCGGCCTGGGCTTCCTGCTCTCCTGGTCCCCGGTGTGGATGGCGACGCTGGTCTCCGTCCTCGGCGCCCTGTTCATGGAACTGGTCCGCTGGTACGCCAGGACCCGCGGCGACATCGCCCTGGCGATGCTGTTCTACGGCGGCATGGCGGGCGGCGTGATGTTCGTCAACCTCGCCCCCGGCGGTTCCACCACGAACCTCTCCTCGTTCCTCTTCGGCTCCCTGTCCACGGTCTCCGAGTCCGACGTGACGGCCATCTGCCTGCTGGCCGCGTTGGTCGTCCTGATCACCGTCGGTCTGCGCCGGCAGTTGTTCGCGGTCAGCCAGGACGAGGAGTTCGCCCGGGTGACGGGCCTGCCGGTGCGGTTCCTGAACCTGCTGATCGCGGTCACGGCGGCGGTGACGGTCTCGGTCGCGATGCGCGTGGTCGGCCTGCTGCTGGTGAGCGCGCTCATGGTGGTGCCCGTCGCGGCCGCCCAGCAGCTCACCCGCAGCTTCGCCGCCACCTTCGCCGTCGCCGTCGCCATCGGGGTGAGCGTGACCATCGGCGGCACGGTCACCTCGTACTACCAGGACGTGCCGCCCGGCGCGACGATCGTGCTGCTGACGATCGGCGCGTTCATCGCGCTCACCGTGCTGGCCACCCCGCTGGCCCGCCGCCGCGCCCGGGCCCTGGCCGCCGCACAGCCCGGCGGCGATCCCGCCGAGTGCGCGATTCCGGCCAGCCGCACGGACCGCGGCGAGGTCGGCGCCTGACCGGTCTCAGCCCGGGCTGGCACAATGGCCCGGGCAGAGGCCAGATGTGAGGAGGCATTCCCGTGACGACCGCAGGACCGCCCGTGAAGGGCCGCTCCACCCGGCAGCGTGCCGCCGTGTCGGCGTGCCTTCAGGAGGTCGACGAGTTCCGCAGCGCGCAGGAACTGCACGACATGCTCAAGCACAAGGGCGACTCGGTCGGGCTCACCACGGTCTACCGCACCCTGCAGTCCCTCGCCGACGCCGGCGAGGTCGACGTCCTGCGCACCGCCGACGGCGAGTCCGTCTACCGCCGCTGCTCCACCGGCGACCACCACCACCACCTGGTCTGCCGCAACTGCGGCAAGGCGGTCGAGGTGGAGGGCCCGGCCGTGGAGAAGTGGGCCGAGGCCATCGCCGCCGAGCACGGCTACGTCAACGTGGCGCACACGGTCGAGATCTTCGGCACCTGCGCGGAGTGCGCGGCGGCCTAGCGGCGCGGCCCGTCCGCCCGCACGGCGCCGCGGACGCCCCGGTGTTCCCGCCCCCGGTGGACCACGGGCGGGGACACCGACACGCGGCCCCGGCGTCAGCCCTCGGGCTGTCCGCCCTCCATCGCCAGCAGTTCCTCGTTCGGGACGGCCCCGCCGAAGCGGCGGTCGCGGGAGGCGAATTCGAGACAGGCCCGCCACAGGTCACGCCGGTCGAAGTCCGGCCACAGCACGTCCTGGAACACCAGCTCCGCGTACGCGCTCTGCCACAGCAGGTAGTTGGACGTGCGCTGCTCACCGCTCGGCCGCAGGAACATGTCCACGTCCGGCATGTCCGGGTAGTACATGTACTTCTGCAGCGTCTTCTCGTTGACCTTGGACGGGTCGAGCCGGCCGGCCCGCACGTCCTCCGCGAGCGCCTGCGCGGCGTCGGCGATCTCCGCCCGTCCGCCGTAGTTCATGCAGAAGTACAGCGTCAGCCGGTCGTTGTCCTTCGTCTGCTCCTGGGCGATCTGGAGCTCCCTGGCCACCGACTTCCACAGCTTGGGCATCCGCCCGACCCACCGCACCCGGATCCCCAGCTCGTCGAGCTGGTCCCGGGTCCTGCGGATGAAGTCACGGTTGAAGTTCATCAGGAAGCGCACCTCGTCCGGCGAGCGCTTCCAGTTCTCGGTGGAGAAGGCGTACAGGGAGATCGCGCCGACACCGATCTCGACCCCGCCCTGCAGCACGTCCAGCACCCGCTCGGCCCCGACCTTGTGGCCCTCGGTGCGCGGCAGCCCGCGCTCCTTCGCCCACCGGCCGTTGCCGTCCATGACGATCGCCACATGGTTGGGGACCAGCTCCCCGGGGAGCTTGGGGGGCCGCGCGCCGGAGGGGTGCGGTTCCGGCGTCCTGTACTCCCGGCGCTGACGCCCCAGGAACCCGCGTACCACCATGTGCTTCTCGTCTCCTTCGGCTGTTGGTCTGTGGCTTACTTCTCGACGTACCGCAGCGAACGCAGCCCGCGTTCCAGGTGCCAGTGCAGGTAGGCGGACACCAGCCCGCTCCCCTCCCGGACGTGGCGCGCCTCGCACGCGTCCGCGGTCTCCCAGTCTCCCGTGAGCAGCGCTCCGAGGAGTGCCAGGGCCTGCGGCGAGGGTACGACGCTGCCGGGCACCCGGCAGTCGGCGCAGACGGAACCGCCCGACGCGACCGAGAAGAACCGGTTCGGGCCGGGCATCCCGCACTTCGCGCAGTCGGTGAACGTGGGCGCGTACCCGTTGACGGCGAGGGAGCGCAGCAGGAACGCGTCGAGGACGAGATGCGGCGCGTGCTCGCCCCGGGCGAGGGTCCGCAGGGCCCCGACCAGCAGCAGGTACTGCTGCACCGCCGGCTCCCCCTCGTGGTCGGTGAACCGCTCGGCCGTCTCCAGCATGGCCGTCCCGGCGGTGTAGCGCGCGTAGTCGGTGACGATGGCGCCGCCGTACGGCGCGATCGTCTCGCTCTGCGTGCACAACGGCAGACCGCGGCCGACCAGTTCGCTCCCCTTGGAGAAGAACTGCACGTCCACGTGCGAGAACGGTTCGAGGCGCGCACCGAACCTGGACTTCGTCCGGCGCACGCCCCTGGCCACGGCGCGTACCCGCCCGTGACCGCGTGTGAGCAGGGTGATGATCCGGTCCGCCTCACCCAGTTTCTGGGTGCGCAGCACGATGCCGTCGTCGCGGAACAGGCTCATGGCACCCATTGTCGCCTACGCTTCGCCGCCCGCCTTCAGGGCACCTCACCGCGGCTGCGGGCGTTGGCGTAGGCCGTCGCCGCGCTCAGCCGCTCGGCGGGCGTCGCGCGCCGGACGACCCCGGGATCGGCGTCCCACTCCCTGCCGCCGCCGTACGGCCTCAGCTGGACGTAGGGCCCCTCATGCCCCATGACGATGCCGATCCGCTCGGTCCTGGTGTCCATGACGTACGCACCGACGGGCGGCTTCATCGCGCCACCGCCGCCGCGATCCGCCGCGCGGTCCCCGCGGGGCACCGCCCCGGTTCGATGAGCGGACAGGGCGCCTCCCGCGCAAGACTCACCGGGTCCGGCCCCGGTGACGGCAGGGAAATTCCGGCCTTCGCGAGTGTCGCCCGCAATTCCTTCACCACTTCCTCCGTTTCTTCGACGCGGAGCGCCGAGTACCGTGCCTTCACGGTGATCCCCGCGCTTTTCCGGTTTCACTCTTCGCGTCCCCGGAATGCCGTGTCCGGCCTATACTCGGCAGGATCTTCTGCCCTGCAAGTGCGGTTCGGAACATGAGGGTTGGCCGTGGCCAATGGTTCGCGTCAGCCGGCGTGGGAATTTTTCGGCGCGGAGCCGGAACGGCGGCGGGAGGGTGCGAGGTTCACGCAGGTGGAGCCGGGTGCGCGGCTGTTCGTGTCCGGCGGCTGCGCCGGTCGGCTCGAACAGGCCATTCGCAGGCCCCAATTGGACGTGGCTCAGCGGATTGACGATGCGCCGCAAACCGACGGCGCTTTCGAGTGGCCACGCGGGAAGCCGATTGACGAGGGGCGGTATGCGGATTACTTCGTGAGGGCGGCCGAACCGGAGTCGGTCACGCCGGCGTGAACCCATTCGCGTCGGCCGAGTACACCGAGGACGAGGTGTCCGGCCGAATGGAGCGTCAGTGCGTCCCCGGAGATGCGGCGGAAAGCCTTTTCCGGCCTCGGCTCGAGTAGGTCAGGTGCAGGGTGAGGACGGCCGGGGAGTCGCTCGCGGTCCTCCTCGCCCGCGGCTCGCCCCCGGCCCGCGGGGAACGGCTCCGGTGGCGTGGGCCTGCCCGGACGGTACGGACGCTCCCGCCCGTGCGGCGTCGGTACGGCGCCCGCGCACCGGGGCCGACGTCGGCCACGGCTTCCGCACCGCCTCCCGCTGGGTGGACTTGGCGGCCGACGTCCTCGCCTTCTGCGCCACCCACACCGGCCCGACACCACCGGCGAAGGACACCCGGGCACGTGCGCGGCCGGGTGTGCGGGCTGCCGGCGAAGCGCCGCTCGCGAGGTGACGGAAGCGGGCGGGCGGCCCGGCGGCGACCGGTGGGGGGCCGGGGGTGCTTCGAGAAACCGTGAACACTTCGGCTCCGAGTGTTCACGGACCGCTCAGGTCGGACATGTCGAGGACGAAGCGGTGGCGGACGTCGTTGCGGTGCAATCGGTCGAGTGCCTCGTTCACCCGTGCCGAGGCGAGCAGTTCGATGTCGGCGGTGAGGGCGTGCTCGGCGCAGAATTCCAGCATGGCGGCGGTCGCGGGCCTGCCGCCGCTGCCCGCGGAGCTGAGCTTCTTGCGCCCCACCAGCAGGTCCATGGTCTCCACGGTGACGGGTCCGATGTGTCCGACCTGGCTGAGCGTGCCGTCCATGGCGACCAGGCGCAGGTACGGGCCGAGGTCGTGCGGGACCGAGATGGTGTCGATGACGACGTCGAACCGGTCACGGGCGGCGGTCATCCGGTCCGGGTCCGTGGAGACGACGAAGCCGTGGGCACCGAGTCGGCGTGCGTCGTCGGCCTTGTCGGGTGAGCGGCTGATGACCGAGGTGTCGGCTCCCAGCGCCACGGCGAACTTGACCGCGAGGTGGCCCAGGCCGCCCAGTCCCGCCACGGCGACACGGGTCCGCGGTCCCACGCCCAGGGTGTGCAGCGGTTCCCAGACGGTGACCCCGGCGCAGAGCAGCGGAGCGGCGGCGGCCGGGTCCAGGGCGGCGGGGAGCGGGTAGGCGAATCCTTCGCGGACGACGTACTCACGGGAGTAGCCCCCGAGGGTGGTCGATCCGTCGTGCCGGTCGACGCCGCCGTAGGTCAGGGTGGGGAAGGCGTGGCAGAAGTTCTCCTGACCGGCGTCGCACATGGGGCACTCGCCGCACGAGTCGACGATGTTGCCGACCGCGACGGCGTCGCCGACGGAGAAACGGGTGACCGCGGGGCCCTTCTCGGTGACCACGCCGGTGAACTCGTGGCCCGGCACCAAGGGGCGGCCCGCCTCGGGGTCGTGGCCGGCGACGGCGCGCAGGTCGGTGTGGCAGACGCCGCAGTAGTCGACCCGGACCGCTATGTCGTCGGGGCGCAGATCGCGCCGCTCCAGGGGTGCGCGCCGCAGCTCCCCCGTGGTGCCGTCCGCCTGCCAGCCGGTTGTCGTCCGCACAGTGCCTCTCCTTAAACAGACTGTTCTGTCTGCTTCACGGTAGGCGTACCCGGGCCGCAAAGCAAACCAACTGTTCTGGTTGGTAGCGTGCCGGGTATGGCAGACCAACCCCTGACCTCGCGCGGAGCGGCGACGTACCAGCGCATCCTGGACGTGGCGACCCGGGAGTTCGCCGAGCACGGGATCGCCGGCGCCCGCGTCGAGCGGATCGTGGCCGCCGCACGCACGAACAAGGCGCAGCTCTATGCCTACTTCGGGAACAAGGAAGGGCTCTTCGACGCCATCTTCCTCGGGTCCCTGGACCGGATCGTGGACGTCGTCCCGATCGACGCCGCCGACCTCGCGGACTGGGCCGTACGCCTCTACGACGAGTATCTCCGCCGCCCCGACCTCATCCGGTTGGCCACCTGGGCGCGGCTGGAGCGCCGCCCGGCCGGCCACCTGGTGGAGAACCACGGCAGCCGCCACGACGGCAAGCTGCGCGCCATCGCCGACGCCCAGGCCGCCGGCCTGGTGCGGCAGGGGGACCCGTTCGACGTGATGGCCCTCGTCATCGCCATGTCCATGGCCTGGTCGCCGGTCAGTAACGTCTACGCGGCGACCGCCCAGGAGCCCGCGGAAGCGCACGAGCAGCGCCGCGCCCTGCTCCGCGAGAGCGTGCGCCGCGCCATGGCGGCCGGCTGAGCCGCCCGGCGTGAGCACCGCGGCGGGGGGACGCCTTTCCCCGCCCCGGGGTACTCCCCGGAGGAACACGGCCGTTGCCCGGGTGCGGGCCGGGGCGTGATGCCGCGGGGCTCATGAGCACGTCACCGGCCACGCGCAACCGGCCACGCGCAGCCTCGCCCTCACGGCCGTACCCCCGGCCCTCCTCGCCGACGGCAACGCCTGCGGCGACCGCGCGGTCCTCCGCTTCCCGCCACCGGCGAACGCCCCGCCCGGGACGTGCGCTGCCGCCGGAAGGCCGGTTCGCCGGCCCTCCGGGGCGCGGGGGCCGGTGTCCTCGGCGCGGCGGCCAACCGCAGGCCGAGGCCGACGAGGGTCCAGCCGAGGCGGTCGAGGCAGGCGCCGGCGGCGACCTCCGGGCCATTCGTCCGACCGGACGATGAACTGACGATGACGCCGTCGGCGTGACGTTCCGCCCCGGTCGCAACCGGGGCGGGTGCGGCCGGCCTCCTGTCCTGCGGAACCGACACTGCTTGGTGAGGAGACCGACATGACCGCGACCGCTTTCGAGTACGGCCCGAATCATGCCCTCGCCGGCCCCCACCCCCGCGGGGCCGGCCCGGACTCCGTCCGGTGGCCCCCGGCGGAAGGGCAGCGGGACGGCGACTACCTGCTGCCGCCGCCGCACCCGGCCGAACGGATCGACATCGCCATCGACCCGCGCGACCGCCGCCGTCTGGACCTGCACGCCGCCCTGACCGCCGCCGGCATCCCGCCCCGCCCGGAGGACCGCGAGGCCATCGAGAGCCTGAGCGCGCTGTCCGGCAGCATCAACACCACCATCCAGCGCTGGCTCAGCCACTCCCTGTGAGCCGGCCGGCTCACGGCCACCCCGGTGCCACCGGCCCCGGTTCGTACGCCACGATCACCGGCCGGGCCCGGTCCCGCGCCCCGTCGAACGGCCTCCCGCATGAGGGGCGCACGGCAGGACGGCCGTACCGGATACCTGGTTCCGAGAACTTGGACAGGCTTCGCCCCGGCGCCGACCGCATCCACGTGGTTCTCCGCCCGGGCCCCTCGGCCACCCCACGGGCCCGGCCCGTGACGGAGGCTTCCGGCCGGCCTTCGGACAACGCGGCCGCTCCCGCTCCCGATCCGGGGCGTGCGGTCAGGACGGGGTTCGTGCCGCTGCCAGCAGGCGGGTCACGTCGTCCGAGCAGATGGTGAGGGCAGCGCCCACGGTGGCCAGGGCGTCGCGTTCGGCGGGGGTGTAGGGGCCGTCGGCCAGGGCGATGCGGGCGCCCTGCAGGAGGATCGACTCACGGCCCGGGGCGGCGAGGTGCGGGGCCAGCGGGTCCAGGGCCTCGTGCAGCTCGATGGCCAGACCCGCCACGCAGGGTTCGCCGGTGTAGCGGCCGGTGTCCGCCTCCAGCGCCTCCACGAGCGCGGCCAGCTGCTCCTGCGTGCAGTCGTCGAAGCCGGCGGCACGCACCCCGGCCGCGGCGGTCTCCAGGGACGCGCGGGAACAGGTGCCGCCCGCGGCCAGCACCGCGAGGGCGACGGTGTGCACGGCGTCGCGGAGCATCGCGGAGAAGCGGGTGGTGGTGGGATGGTCCAGGACGTCGGTGCCGAAGTGGCGGCGGCAGGCCGCGCATTCGACGACGGGTCCGGTCGCGCCGCGCGGCAGCACCGGCACGCCGAACAGGGCGAAGCGGCGGTGTCCGGTCAGCCGCTGGTAGTTGCGGTCGCCGCCGCAGCCGGGGCAGAAGAACTCCCCGTCGCCGACAGGCGTCCACGAGGTGCGGGTGCCCAGCAGGCGCGACAGTCTGGCGACAGCGGCACGGCCGTCGGGTCCCCGTCCTGGCAGCACGTCGCACCTCCGTAACACCGCAGCATCATCGCCGCGCTTGCGTGATGTTAGCCACATCCATGAGGCGGAGTCAGTACCCCGGACGAGACCTTTCCGTGACCCGCACGCACAGATGGCCGGTATACGACGGGGCCCCGCCCGCCGTTTTCCGGCGAGCGGGGCCTCAAACCGCCGATTCGGCTGGTCAGCGCGCCGCGCGGTTGACGGCCGAGACGACCGCCTTCAGCGAGGCCCGCGTGGTGTTCGCGTCGATTCCGATGCCCCACAGCACCTTGTCGCCGATGGCGCACTCGATGTACGAGGCGGCCTGCGCGGAGGCGCCCTCGCTCATCGTGTGCTCCTGGTAGTCGAGCAGGCGTACGTCGACGCCGACGTCCTGCAGCGCGTGGAAGAACGCCGAGATCGGTCCGTTGCCGGTGCCGACCAGGGTGGTCTCCACGCCGTCGACCGTGGCCTCGACGGTGAGGGTGTCCGTGCCGTCGCGGTCGGTGGTGGTCTGGCCGTTCGCGACCTGGATGCGGCCCCAGGGGTTCTCCGGGTTGGGCAGGTACTCGTCCCGGAAGACCGCCCAGATGTCGGCCGGGGTGATCTCGCCGCCCTCGGCGTCCGTCTTCGCCTGGATGATCCTCGAGAACTCGATCTGCATCCGGCGCGGCAGGTCCAGCTTGTGGTCGTTCTTCAGGACGTAGGCGATGCCGCCCTTGCCGGACTGCGAGTTGACGCGGATGACGGCCTCGTAGGAGCGGCCGACGTCCTTGGGGTCGATGGGCAGGTACGGGACCGCCCACTCGATGTCGTCCACGGTGACTCCGCGGGCGGCCGCGTCGGCCTCCATGGCGTCGAAGCCCTTCTTGATGGCGTCCTGGTGGGAGCCGGAGAAGGACGTGTAGACCAGGTCGCCCACGTACGGGTGGCGCGGGTGGACCTCCATCTGGTTGCAGTACTCCCACGTACGGCGGATCTCGTCGATGTCGGAGAAGTCGATCTGCGGGTCGACCCCCTGCGAGAACAGGTTCATGCCCAGGGTGACCAGGTCGACGTTGCCGGTGCGCTCGCCCTGCCCGAACAGGCAGCCCTCGACGCGGTCGGCGCCGGCCATCAGCGCCAGCTCGGCGGCGGCGACGGCGGTGCCGCGGTCGTTGTGCGGGTGGACCGACAGGCAGACGTGCTCGCGGCGGGACAGGTGACGGCCCATCCACTCGAAGCGGTCGGCGTGGGTGGAGGGGGTGGAGCGCTCGACGGTGGCGGGCAGGTTGAGGATGATCTCGCGGCCCGGGCCGGGCTGGTAGACGTCCATCACCGCCTCGCAGACCTCCAGCGCGAAGTCCAGCTCCGTGTCGGTGAAGATCTCCGGGCTGTACTGGTAGCCGAACTCCGTCTCCGGGCCCAGCAGCTTCTCGGCGTACTCCATGACCAGACGGGTGCCGTCGACGGCGATCTGCCTGATGTCGTCCCTGGAGCCGCGGAAGACGACCCGGCGGAAGACCGGGGCGGTGGCGTTGTACAGGTGGACGGTGGCGCGCCTGGCGCCCTTCAGGGACTCCACCGTGCGCTCGATCAGGTCCTCACGGGCCTGGGTCAGTACGGAGATGGTGACGTCGTCCGGGATGGCGTCCGGGTCCTCGACGATGGAGCGGACGAAGTCGAAGTCGGTCTGGCCGGAGGCCGGGAAGCCGACCTCGATCTCCTTGTAGCCCATCGTGACCAGCAGGTCGAACATCGCGCGCTTGCGGGCCGGCGACATGGGGTCGATCAGGGCCTGGTTGCCGTCGCGCAGGTCGGTGGAGAGCCAGCGGGGAGCGGTGGTGATCCGCTGCTGCGGCCAGGTGCGGTCGGGGAGGTCGACCTGCTCGTAGCGGCCGTACTTGTGGATCGGCATAGGGCTGGGCTGCTGGCGGTTCGCCATGATGCGGGGGCTCCTCGGTGGTCCGCGGGGTGTCCGAAGGGACGGCCGACGGCGCAACGCCAGACTCCGCGGGGAGGGGGTCGGCCTCTACTGGGGACCCTCGCCGCGGCAGCTAAGGAGGAGCAGCCCGATACGCATGATGCTCCGCAGCATAACCGAGTCGCCCGTCGTGCGAGGGTCCGTATCAGTATGCGGGACCGGCGGGAGGAACCGGGCGAAAAGTGCCGTATACCACTTCACGGGGGGACGGGAGGCGGACTGGCGGGAGAGTTCCCCCATCATGGTTGCGGGTGGTGACAGGCGCGTCACACGGTGCGAAGGTGCCGGACATGACCGCCAACGGGGGCTTCGAGCCCGTCTTCTGCACGATCGTCCCGCCGCATGTCCTCGACCGGCTCGCGCAGGCCGGGGACCCCGCGCTCGCCGGACCCGCGCGCCGCACCCTCCAGCGCGACGCCTACGAGCGCACCCGGCGCCGTCTGACCACGGTGATCGGTGCCGCGGCCGCAGCCCGGCCCGCCGGGACCGGGCCCGGCACACCGCACCGCACCGTGTACGACGCCCGGCACGGCACCGAGCTGCCCGGGGACACGGTGCGCGGCGAGGGCGCCCCGCCCGGCAAGGACGCCTCCGTCAACCGTGCCTACGCCGGCCTGGGGGCCACGTTCGAGCTGTTCCTCGAGGTGTACGCCCGCGACTCCATCGACGGCGACGGGCTGCCGCTGGACGCGACCGTGCACTACGACCGGGACTACAACAACGCCTTCTGGAACGGCGAGCAGATGGTCTTCGGTGACGGGGACGGGGAGATCTTCCTCGACTTCACCCTCCCCATCGACGTCATCGGGCACGAACTCGCGCACGGCGTCACGCAGTACACCGCGAACCTGACGTACTTCGGCCAGCCCGGCGCGCTCAACGAGTCCATGTCGGACGTCTTCGGCGCGCTGATCAAGCAGTACTCGCTCGGCCAGACCGCGTCCGAGGCCGACTGGCTGATCGGCGCGGGCCTGCTCGCCCCGCGCGTCACGGGCAAGGCGCTGCGCTCGATGAAGGAGCCGGGCACCGCGTACGACGACGACGTCCTCGGCAAGGACCCGCAGCCGGCGACGATGGACGACTACGTCCGCACCGGCCGCGACAACGGCGGCGTGCACATCAACTCCGGCATCCCGAACCACGCCTTCTACCTGGCGGCCACCACCCTCGGCGGGCACGCCTGGGAGCGGGCGGGGCAGGTCTGGTACGACGTCCTCACCGGCGGCGAGCTGGAGCAGGACGCGCTGTTCGCGGACTTCGCGGGCCTGACGGTGAAGGCGGCCCGCGCCCGGTACGGCGAGGGCGAGGAACTGCAGGCGGTGACCAAGGCGTGGGAGCGGGTGGGGGTGCGGACGCCGTAGTTCCGTACTAGACACGGACCCATGCGCATTCAGGTCACACGCACCGGTGGTTTCGCGGGCATCGAGCGGCGGGCCGAGGTGGACACCTCGGACCGCGCCGACGCCCGTGAGTGGCACGCCCTGGCCGAGCGGGCCGTCGCCGCCGGCCGGGGCACACCGCCGCCCGGGGTGCCGGACGGCTTCGGCTACCGGATCACGGTGGACGGGAAGTCGGTGTACTGCGCGGACCCCCGGCTGACGGAGGAACAGCGGGAACTGATCCGCAGGGTGCTGGGGGAAGGCGCGTGACCCGGTCGCCGGGCAGGGGCGCCGGCTTCGTTCACGGCCGGTGCGGAGGGATCAGAACCCCAGGCGGCGCAACTGCTTCGGGTCACGCTGCCAGTCCTTGGCGACCTTCACATGGAGGTCCAGGAAGACCGGGGTGCCGAGGAGCGCCTCGATCTGCTTGCGGGACTTGATGCCGACGTCCTTCAGGCGCTTGCCCTTGGGGCCGATGACGATGCCCTTCTGGCTGGGGCGCTCGATGAACAGGTTGGCGTGGATGTCGAGCAGGGGCTTGTCGGCGGGGCGGTCCTCGCGCGGGAGCATCTCCTCGACGACCACGGCGATGGAGTGCGGGAGCTCGTCGCGTACGCCCTCCAGGGCGGCCTCGCGGATCAGTTCCGCGACCATGACCTGTTCGGGCTCGTCGGTGAGGTCGCCCTCGGGGTAGAGGGCGGGGCCCTCGGGCATGAGCGGGATCAGGAGGTCGGCCAGCAGGTCGACCTGCTTGTTCGCGGTCGCCGAGACCGGGACGATCTCCGCCCAGGTGATGCCCAGTTCCCGGCCCAGCTGGTCGACGGCGATCAGCTGTTCGGCCAGGGCCTTGCCGTCCACCAGGTCGGTCTTGGTGACGATCGCGACCTTCGGGGTCCTCTTGATCCCGGCGAGCTCCTTGGCGATGAAGCGGTCGCCGGGGCCGATCTTCTGGTCGGCGGGGAGGCAGAAACCGATCGCGTCGACCTCCGCCCAGGTGGCGCGGACCACGTCGTTCAGCCGCTCGCCGAGCAGGGTGCGCGGCTTGTGCAGGCCGGGGGTGTCCACCAGGATCAGCTGCGCGTCCGGGCGGTGCACGATCCCGCGCACGGTGTGCCGGGTCGTCTGCGGCCGGTTGGAGGTGATCGCCACCTTCTGCCCGACCAGAGCGTTCGTGAGGGTGGACTTGCCCGCGTTGGGACGGCCCACGAAGCAGGCGAAACCGGCCCTGTGGTCCTCCGCAGCCCTGAAGGCGCGGGAGCTGCCCCCCTCGTCGGCAGGCTGCTCGGATGACTGCGTACGAACACTCATGCCGCCCATTGTCCCTGATCGCCGGAGCACCGCCGTACCACCGGCCGGAACGACGGACCGGCCGGGGCCGGGCACCCGCGGGGGCCCGGCCCCGGCCGGCCGTCCGGCGGGTCGTCCACCGGTGTCGGTCACCTGTCCGTACCGCCCGCCCCTGCGGCCCGGATCAGTCGAAGACGAACGGGCCCGGTGCCTGCGGGCCGGTCGCCCTGCAGGTGATGGTGATGAAGCCGAACGCGGTCACCTTCAGCGAACCGCCGTACGCCTCCAGGCTGTCGCCGGCGGCCACGGTCCCGGTGAGCGGGCCGACCTCGAGGGCGTCGCCGGTCGCCATGGCCGGGTTCCTGGTGCCCTTGAAGACGGTGGTGCCGCCGCCGGCCTTCACCATGGTGAGCTGCGAGACCAGTGAGTCCTTGCCCAGGGCGACGGGCGCGGTGACCGCGGAGGTGGTGAGGGTGACGGTGGCGGACGTGCCGTTCTGAGTGGCCGTGAGGGTGGCCTCGCCGCCGCCGTAGCTGCCGCAGTCGGCGGTGACCGTCGCCGATCCGGGGGCGACGGCGGCGGCGGTGGGGGCGAAGGCCAGCCCGCAGACCGCGAGAGCACCTGCCACCAGGGACGCACCTGTTCCGATCCGGTTGCCTCTCATGGGATTCCGGCTCCCTTTCGTGGGGGGGGGATTCCGTGGGGGAACTGCTCGGCAGAAGGGGTCCGGACCCGCTGTGCCACGCCGGCTGACGTCACGTCAGGTCCGGCGTTTCCATTGATGCGCGGGAGGCAGCGTGCGACAAGGTGTGATTCCGGCCTATTTACCGACGGTAACAAGGGGTGGTGCGGCGGGCCCTCAGCCCGCGGTGAGGGTCTCCCGGACCACCCCGTCCGGGCCGGCCACCAGCACCGGGGTGCCGGGGCCGCCGAGATCGCGCACGGCCGCGCGGTCCCCGGCCGACGCCGACTCCGCCTCCGTCACCACCGCCGCCGCCTCCAGCGACTTCGCGCCGGAGGCCACGGCCATCGCCACCGCCGTCCGCAGGGCACTGAGCTTCAGGGAGTCCAGGGCCACGGTCCCGGCGACGTAGGTGCGTCCGGTCTCGTCCCGTACGGCCGCCCCCTCGGGCACGCCGTTGCGGGCCCGCGCGGAACGGGCCAGGGTGACGATCTTGCGGTCCTCGGGGTCGAGCGCGCTGCTGTCGGTCATGCACCTGAGCATAAAGGCCGTTCAGGGCCGGTCGAGGCGGAGGCGGTCGGCCCGCGGCAGGCCGGCCACCACCAGGTCGTAGGAGTCCTCGACCAGCTCCCGGACCAGGCGGTCCGGGAGGCCGCCGTCCGCCGTCACCGTGTTCCAGTGGCGCTTGTTCATGTGGTGGCCGGGGACGATCAGGCCCGGGTGGCCGGCGCGGAGCCGGATCGCGTCCTCCGGGTCGCACTTGAGGTTGACCGTGAGGGGCCTGGCGTCCAGGTTCGTCAGGGCGAACAGCTTGCCCCGGACCTTGAAGACCGAGGTCTCCGGGTTGAACGGGAAGTCCTCCGCGGCCGCGTTGAAGGACAGGCACAGGGCGCGCAGCTGCCGCGGGGTCACTCGGGGTCCGCCTCCCGCACTCCGGGCGGGTCCGCCGGGGACACCGGCTCCACCAGCACGGTGACGATCTTGTTGCGGCGGCCGGCCGCGGCCTCCGCGGTCAGCCGCAGCTCGCGGGTGTCGGGGAGCGCGACGAGGGACGAGGCACCCGCGATCGGTACCCGGCCCAGGTGCTTGGCGAGCAGCCCGCCGACGGTCTCCACGTCCTCGTCGTCGAACTCCTCCAGGCCGTACAGCTCGCCGAGGTCGCCGATGTCGAGGCGGGCGGTGACCCGGTAGCGCTCCTCGCCCAGCTCCTCCACCGGCGGCAGCTCACGGTCGTACTCGTCGGTGATCTCGCCGACGATCTCCTCGAGGATGTCCTCGATGGTGACGATGCCCGCGGTGCCGCCGTACTCGTCGACGGCGACGGCGACGTGGTTGCGTTCCTTCTGCATCTCGCGCAGCAGATCGCCGGCGTTCTTGGTGTCGGGCACGAAGAAGGCCGGGCGCATCGCCGTGGACACCAGCTCGCTCTCGGCGTCCCGGCTGATGTGCGTCTTGCGGGCCAGGTCCTTGAGGTAGACGATCCCGACGATGTCGTCCTCGCTCTCGCCGGTCACCGGGATCCGGGAGAAACCGGAGCGCAGGGCGAGGGTGAGGGCCTGGCGGATGGTCTTGTACCGCTCGATCACCACCAGGTCGGTGCGCGGGACCATGACCTCGCGCACCAGGGTGTCGCCCAGTTCGAAGACCGAGTGCACCATGCGGCGCTCCTCGTCCTCGATGAGGGACTCCGCCTCCGCGAGGTCGACCAGCGCGCGCAGTTCCGCCTCGGAGGCGAAGGGGCCGTGCCGGAAGCCCTTGCCGGGGGTGAGCGCGTTGCCGATGAGGATGAGCAGCGACGGGATCGGGCCCATGATCCGCGCGAGCGGGACCAGGACGTACGCGGCGGCCGTGGCGGTGTTCAACGGGTGCTGGCGGCCGATGGTGCGCGGGGAGACGCCGACGGCGACGTAGGAGACGAGGACCATGACCGCGATGGCGATCAGCAGCGCCTCCGCCGTCCCGTCGAACTCGCGCAGACAGCCGTGGGTGACCAGCGCCGCGGCGGCCATCTCGCAGGCGACGCGGACCAGCAGCGCCACGTTGAGGTAGCGGGTGGGGTCGGCGGCGATCTGCGCGAGCCGGGTGCTGCCCCGCCGGCCGGAGCGTACGGCCTCGTCGGCGCGGAAGCTGGAGACGCGGGCGATGCCGGCCTCCGCGCAGGCGGCCAGCCAGGCGACGACGACCAGAGCGACCGCGCCGAGGACGAGTTGGGGGCTCATGACACGGTCGGAGCCGGGGAGGGGCCGGTCAGGCCCCTCTCCGCGCGCCAGCCGTCCACGATGGCGGCCTGCAGGCCGAACATCTCGGCCTTCTCGTCCGGTTCCTCGTGGTCGTAGCCGAGCAGGTGCAGCACACCGTGGACGGTGAGCAGCTGGAGCTCCTCATCCATGGTGTGCTGCGTCTCCGCTTCCTCGCCCTGCCGGGCGGCGACCTCGGGGCAGAGCACGATGTCGCCGAGCAGCCCCTGCGGGGGCTCGTCGTCGTCCTTGGACGGCGGCCGCAGCTCGTCCATCGGGAACGACATGACGTCCGTCGGCCCGGGCAGGTCCATCCACTGGATGTGCAGCTGCTCCATGGCTCCGGCGTCCACGACGATCACCGAGAGTTCGGAGAGCGGGTGGATGCGCATCCGCGCGAGCGCGTACCGGGCGATGTCGAGGATCGCCTGCTCGTCGACCTCGGTTCCGGACTCGTTGTTGACGTCGATCGACATCTGGTGCTCGGTCTACTTCCCCTTGTGCCCGGACTTGCCCCGGCCGCCCTTGTGAGCGCCGTTCTGGGTGCCGTGCTGGCTGTCGTACTGCTCGTACGCGTCGACGATACGGCCCACCAGCTTGTGCCGGACGACATCGTGGGACGACAGCCGGGAGAAGTGGACGTCGTCCAGTCCTTCCAGGATGTCCTGCACCTGCCGCAGGCCGGACTTGGTGCCGTCCGGCAGGTCGACCTGCGTCACGTCACCCGTGATCACGATCTTCGAGTCGAAGCCGAGACGGGTGAGGAACATCTTCATCTGCTCGGGGCTGGTGTTCTGGGCCTCGTCCAGGATGATGAAGGCGTCGTTCAGCGTGCGGCCGCGCATGTACGCCAGCGGGGCGACCTCGATCGTGCCCGCCGCCATCAGGCGGGGGATCGAGTCCGGGTCGAGCATGTCGTGCAGCGCGTCGTACAGCGGGCGCAGGTACGGGTCGATCTTCTCGTAGAGCGTGCCGGGCAGGAAGCCGAGCCGCTCCCCCGCCTCGACGGCGGGCCGGGTCAGGATGATGCGGTTGACCTGCTTGGACTGCAGGGCCTGTACCGCCTTGGCCATGGCGAGGTACGTCTTTCCGGTGCCCGCCGGGCCGATGCCGAAGACGATGGTGTGCTTGTCGATCGCGTCCACATAGCGCTTCTGGTTGAGCGTCTTGGGACGGATCGTGCGGCCTCGCGAGGACAGGATGTTCTGCGTGAGCACCTGGGCCGGGGTCTCCTGGCCGTCGCTCTCCCCGTCCTCGCTCGCCTTGAGCATGGCGATCGAGCGTTCCACTGCGTCCTCCGTCATCGGCTGCCCGGTGCGGAGCACCAGCATCATCTCGTCGAACACGCGCGAAATGAGGGCGACCTCCGATGCGTCGCCGACCGCGCTGATCTCGTTGCCCCGGACGTGGATGTCGGCCCCCGGGAAGGCCTTCTCGATGACGCGCAGGAGCGAGTCCCCGGAACCCAGCACGGTCACCATGGGGTGCTGGGCGGGGATGGTCAGCTGCACTCTCGCCTGCCCCTGCGCGGGGGTGTGAGCTGTGGGTGTCTGAGTCATGGGCCGGCGCTGAAGGCCTGCGGTTCCTCCTCGTCACGGCCGCACAGCTGAGGGCGGCCTCGCGACTCCCAGGGTACGACGCGCGGGTGACAACGCCGTAGGCCTTTTCGACGGCCGGTTCCCCGTCCGTCCGAGCCGGGTGGTGGTGGGCGGGGCCCGGGGAACGGGTGCGGGGCCCCGGGAGCGGGGCGCGGGGCAGGCCCCGCTCGTCAGGCCGACCGGCGGAAGCCGATCGTCGGCACCGCCCGCCGCAGCGGCCACGGCCGTACCAGTTCCTCCGTGACCAGGTCCGCCAGGAACCCGTACCGCCGCAGCGCAGCGGGGTCCTGCCCGTCGACGGACTGCACCCTGCGCCACCACGCCGCGATCTCCGTCCAGCCCGGCGCCGACAGCGAACCGCCGAACTCCTGGACGGACAGCGCGGCGGTGAGGCCGGCGAAGGCGAGGCGGTCGGCCAGCGGCCAGCCGGCCAGCGTGCCGGTGACGAACCCCGCGACGAACACGTCCCCCGCGCCGGTCGGGTCCAGCGCCTCGACCTCGATGGCCGGCACCGAGGCGGTCTCCCCCGTACGCCGGTCCACCGCGTACGCGCCCTGCGCGCCCAGGGTGACCACCGCGACCGGGACGTGCTCGGTGAGGGCGTGCGCGGCGGCGCGGGGGCAGTCGGTGCGGGTGTAGCGCATGGCCTCCTCCGCGTTCGGCAGGAACGCCTCGCAGTGCCGCAGGTCGGGCAGCGCGGCCAGATCCCAGGTGCCGGTGTCGTCCCAGCCGACGTCGCCGAAGATCCTCGCCCCCTTGCGCGCGGCCTGGGCGATCCAGGGGGCGCTGTGACCGGGGGTGAGGGAGGCGACGGCGGCCCGTGCGCGGGGCGGGCGGTCGGGGGCCGGTTCCCCGGGGGGCGGTTCGTGGCCGTGGGAGACCATCGTGCGCTCGCCCTCGTAGGCCATGGAGACGGTGACCGGCGAGTGCCAGCCGGGCACGGTGCGCGACGGGGAGAGGTCGATGCCCTCGCCCTGGTGCAGCGTGTCCCAGCAGTACTCGCCGTAGTGGTCGTCGCCGAAGGCCGCCGCGAGGGAGGTGCGCAGGCCCAGGCGGGCCAGCGCGGTGGCCATGTTGGCGACGCCGCCGGGGCTCGACCCCATCCCGCGGGCCCAGGACTCGGTCCCGCGTACCGGGGCGGAGTCGAGCCCGGTGAAGACGATGTCGAGGAAGACGGTGCCGGTGAGATAGACGTCCCAGGGGGGATCGCCCGGTGTGCGCAGGGCGGCGAGGGGATCGATCTGGGGGGAGCAGTTCGGTCCCTGGGTGAGTGCCTTCCGGGTGGACGCCATCACGGTGCGCTCCCTGACGTGGTGCGGATCCAGCCAGTGTGCACCACGCCACGGACGGGCGACCGCCGTCACGCCGGCCCCGCGGACACGAGCGGCTCCGATCGCGGCGGAGGGGGAGGAGGGGGACGGCGGGCGTCTCACCAGCGCGGCACGGCCGGGGTGGTCCAGTCCGGGTCGGCGACGCGCATGGCCGCCGCGTCGTCGCGGTCGCGCAGCGAGCCGTCGTCGTCGAGCCAGCGCCGGTGCAGGAACGCCAGTCGGTCGCGGTCGAGTTCGACGCCGAGGCCGGGCGCGTCGGAGACCCGGACGGCACCGCCCTCGAAGGTGAGGCGTTCGGTGAGGACGTCCTCCGACTGCCAGGGGTAGTGGGAGTCGCAGGCGTGGTGGAGGTCGGGCACGGTGGCCGCCACGTGGGTCATGGCGGCGAGGCTGATCCCGAGGTGGGTGTTGGAGTGCATGGAGACGCCCACGCCGAAGGTGCGGCAGACGGCGGCGAGTTGCTGGGTGTTGCGCAGTCCGCCCCAGTAGTGGTGGTCGCAGAGGACGACCTGGACGGCGCCCCGGGTGAACGCCTCCTCGATCTCGGCGAAGGTCGTGACGCACATGTTGGTGGCGAGGGGGACGCCCGCCCGTCGCCCACCACCGCCCTCGCCCGAGGCGCTGCGCGCCGCCCCCCGCAGGCGGGCGGCGACCTCGGCCATGGCGGGGGTGCCCAGGGCGGGGTCCTCCAGGTATTCGAGGACGTCCCCGAGTTCCTCGGCGACCGTCAGGGAGGTCTCCACGGACCAGGCGCCGTTGGGGTCCAGGCGCAGGGGGTGGCCGGGGAAGGCGGCGGCGAGGGCGCGGACGGCCGCGATCTCCTCGTCGGGCGGGAAGACGCCGCCCTTGAGCTTGAAGGAGGTGAAGCCGTACCGCTCCTTGAAGCGCCGGGCCTGCTCGACGATGCCGGCCGGGTCGACGGCGGCGCCCCAGTCGTCCTGCTCGCAGTCGACGCCCTCCGGGTGGCCGGCCCACTTGTAGAACAGGTAGCCGCTGTACTCGACGGCGTCGCGCACCTTGCCGCCGAGCAGGGCGTGCACGGGCAGGCCGAGGCTCTTGCCGAGGGCGTCGAGGCAGGCGACCTCGAAGCCGGAGAGCACGGACAGGCGGAGCTTGTCGGCGGTCTGCACGCCGCGCAGTCCGCCGACGTCGACCTTCCCGGACACCTGGGAGGCGTCGACGGCGATCTCGCCGGCCTCGGCGAACAGCGCGTTGAGGTCGCCGGCCCGGCGGCCGACGAGCTTGTCCGCGAGCGGCTCGGCCAGGTCCAGGTACTTGGTGTCGCCGTAGGTCTCGCCCAGTCCGACGGTGCCGTCGGCGGTGACCACCTCGATGATCAGGCGGGGGGTGTAGGGCTGGTGGACGCCCTGGGTGTTGAGCAGGGGCGGGTCGGCGACGAGGACCGGCGTCAGCCGGACCTCGGTCACGGTCAGGTCGTGCTTCGGCGTGGTCACAGGGCGGCTCCTACGAGGTCGGGTCCGGCGGTGAGCAGGGTCCTGAGGTCGGCGAGGTCCCGGTCCGAGGGGGCGGTGAGCGGGGCGCGCACGGGGCCGACGGGGCGTCCGCGCAGCCGGGCCGCCGCCTTCACCGGCGACACCGCGCATCCGGGGACGCGCTCGCGCAGTCCGGCGAGCGGGACGTGGAGGTCGCGCAGCAGCTTCTCGACGGTGACGGCGACGACCCGGCGGTCCTCGTCCTCGTCCTCGTCCTCGCCCAGGGAGAAGAACCCGCCGGTGCCGCGGGCGGGGAGGACGGCGCCCGGGCCGGTGGCGAGCCGGGCCCCGAGGCAGGCGCGGAAGCCGTCCTCCAGGCGCCCCGCCACGTCGGCCGCACCGCTCGTTCCCGTTTCGGGACTCACCGTCCTCCATCTCCCCATGTAGACGTCATCCATGTATGAAGATGGAGATTAGATACGCGAACGTGAGTCGTCAATGGTCATGCGCCCTCGGCGTGGAGGGCCAGGGCGACGACCGGCCAGGACGGGCCCGGCGGCCCTTCGCGGGGCGGTGGCGGGAGACCGCCGGGCGAGCCGGGTGGTGCGACACCGCGGCGGGAAGGACCGGACGGTGTTCCGGTGGTGCCCGACGCGCCGGGGCGGCCCGGAAGACGCCGAACCCCCTTCACCGGAGCCCTCCCCCGGCCCACAGGGAGCCGGACGGGGCCCGGTTGCCGGTCAGCGGGGGTCGGTCCGGGGTCCCGCGGCCCCGGTGCACCACCTGACGACGTGGGCCGTGAGGTCACCGACCGAGTGGTCGATCTCCGTTCGGACACCGTCAGGGCCGATGAACAGGGCCTTGAAGGGCCACGGCCCCTCCAGGTGGCCCACGTGCTGCTCCGTGTCGTCGGTCAGCACGGCCGTGCGCCCGCCGTCCAGGGTGACGACCCAGTGGACACCGTCGCCCTCCTGGTCGTGGAAGACCTGCACCCGGGCCGCGTCCAGCCCCGAACCCAGCAGCGCGTCGAGGACGCCGTAGCGATGGGCGGCCTCGCGGAAGTCCCTCCCCGTCACCCTGGTCGCGCCGGGGGGAACGAATGCCGGACGGGTGAGGCCGGACCCGGGGCGGTCGGCGGCGTCCTTCGCGTGCATGCGGATGAAACCCTTCGTCCGATCCCTTCACGGTGAGGGCGGGAGCCCGGAACGGCGATGCGGGACATCGGTCGCCGTGCCTCGAGTATGGACGTACCACGGGGCGGCCGGCAGGCGATCCGTGTGCACACGTGCCGACGACGACGGGAAATCCCCACCCGGCGGGCCGGCCCGGGGCCGCACCGTCGAGCACTGTCGGCGGACCGGCCGCCACGCCGGTCTACGATCGGCGCATGCCGGAAACAGGGGGCGCGGCCGGGGGCGTGCGCGAGGTGAAGTCCGCCGCGCGGACGGTGGAGCTGCTGGAACTGCTCGCCGCGCGCGGTGACCGCCCCGCCCGTCTTCAGGAGCTGGCGGACGCGCTGGAGGTGCCGCGCAGCTCGATGTACGCGCTGCTGCAGACCCTGGTCTCGCGCGGCTGGGTCCGCACCGACGTCACCGGCTCGCTGTACGGCATCGGCATCCACGCCCTGCTCACCGGCACCAGCTACCTCGACTCCGATCCACGGGTGCGGGTGGTGCGGCCCTACCTCGACGAGGCCTCCGAGGCGCTGGGCGAGACGATCCACATGGGGCGGCTCGACGGGTACGACGTGGCGTACCTGGCGACCCGCGAGTCGCACGAGTACCTGCGGACCATCAGCCGCGTCGGACGGCGGCTGCCGGCGCACATGGGTGCGCTGGGCAAGGCACTGCTGGCGGAGCGGCCGGACGAGGAACTGCCCGAGGGCCCGTACGAGGCGGCCACGCCCCGCACCCACACCTCCCGCGCGTCGTTGGCCGCCGATCTGGCCGGGGTGCGCGAGCGCGGCCACTCGGTGGACCGGGAGGAGGGCGTGCCCGGGATCGTCGGTTTCGGCTTCGCCCTGCGGTACGACTCCCCCGCGCAGGACGCCCTCAGCTGCTCGGTGCCGGTGGCCCGGCTGACACCGGAGCGCGAGGAGCGGATCGTCGCCGTGATGCGGGAGATCCGGGCGAAGGTGGAGGCCGTCGTTCCCGCAGGTGGCGGGGCCGTTCACTGGCGATAGCGACCACTGCTACCCGCCCTTCGCGGACCACAAACGCAAGAGTGATCCAGATCACACCGGCCGCCCTCCCCCGGCCGTCCCCCGGCTTGATACAAATTGCCCGCGCGCTCCTGTCAGTCGACGGTCGTCGCCCCTTTCCCGCATTCCTCGCACCGTCCCTTTCGCATGCCCTGGGAACGCCCGTGTTCGCCCCTCGCACCACCCCCTGGCCCCTCGTCGCCCTCTTCACGGCCGGGTACCTCGCCCCGTACCTCCTCCCGACCACCGTCGGGCGGCTCGAACGCGGCCTCGGCCTGACCGCGACCCAGGCGGGAGCCGTCGGCAGCGCGCTGCTGCTGAGCTCGGCCACCGCCGGTTTCCTGCTCGCCTCCCGCGTGGAGCGGGCCGGGGCGCGGACCCTGGCCCGGCTGGGTCTCGTACTGGCCGTCGTCGGCTACGGCGGGGCCGCCCTCACCACCGCCGTGCCGGCCGTCGTCGCCGGTGCCGTGGTCGGCGGCTTCGGCTCGGGCACGGCGACGACCGTCGCCGCCACCCGGATCGCCGCGGAACGCGATCCGCACCGCGCCTCCACCCTCGGACTGCTCAGTGTCTCCGCGCTCGCCGGGCTGCTGTACCTGACGGTGCCTCATCTGCCCGGCCACGGGCTCACCCTGGCCGCCATCGCCCTCACCGCGCTGGCCGTGTGGCCGCTGACCTCCCGGCTGCCCGCCGGCACGCCCGCTCCGCGCCACGCCGAAGCCGGTACGGCCGCCCGCCTGCCGCACCGGCGCTCGGGACTGGTGCTGGCCGGCGCCATGCTGCTGTGGTCGCTCGCGCAGAACGCGCTGTGGGGCGTGAGCGGCCGCATCGGGGTCGGCCAGGCGCACCTGTCCGAGCCGGCCGTGGGGGTCGTCTTCGCGGTGGCGCTGGGCGCCGGGCTGCTGGGCGTCGTGTGCGCGGGCGCGCTGGGTTCGCGGATGGGGCGGGCCCTGCCCATCGGCGGCGGCACCGTGCTCATCGCCGGCTGCATCGCGCTCACCGCCTCCGCGGACGGCCTGGTCGGCTTCGCCGGCGGCGAGATCGCCTGGAACACGATGTACCCGGTGGTCCTGTCGTACCTGATCGGGCTGGCCGCCTCGCTGGATCCGCGGGGGCGCTGGGCCGTGCTGGTGGGCTCGGCGTCGTCGCTGGGCACGGCGGCGGGACCGCTGACCGGCAGTGTGCTGTCCGCGCAGGCCGGGTTCCCGGTGATGGGCGCGGTGCTCGGCGCCGGCCTGCTGCTGGTCGCCGTCCCGATGACCGCCGTCGCCCTGCACACCGGCGGACGGCCGCTGCTGCCGGGCGCGGTCCGCCGCCGCGGCGGCCACCCGGCGGCCCTGGTCGCCGCGGCCACGGGGACGCCGACGGGCACGGTGCCCGAGATCGGCGCCCCGGAGCAGGCGGTGGTACGGATCCCCGTGGAGGGCACCCCGGCCCCGGCCCGGGGCGCCTACGACACGGCGGCCGCCGCCCGGGCGCCCGGGCAGCGCTGAGGGCTACCCGAAGTCGTACGCCGCCACCTCGGCCAGGCAGCGGGACCTGCGCTCCTCGTCGTCCTCCAGGAAGGCGGCGAGGAAGGAGTTGCGGGCCAGCTCGCGCAGGCGCTCCGGGCCGAGGCCCAGCGTCTCGCGCACCGCGTCGAAGTTGTCCCCGGCGTAGCCGCCGAAGTAGGCCGGGTCGTCGGAGTTGACCGTGCACATCAGGCCCGCGTCGAGCATCGCGGGCAGCGGATGGGCGGCGAGGGTGTCCACCGTGCGCAGCCGGACGTTCGACAGCGGGCACAGGGTCAGCGGGACGCGGTCGCGCACCAGCCGCTCCACCAGCGCCGGGTCCTCCACGCAGCGCAGCCCGTGGTCGACGCGCTCGACGCCGAGGACGTCCAGCGCCTCGGTGATGTACTCCGGCGGCCCCTCCTCGCCGGCGTGCGCCACGCGCCGCAGGCCCAGCGCGGCGGCGGCCTCGTACACCTCGCGGAACTTCACCGGCGGATGCCCGGCCTCGGCCGAGTCCAGGCCGACACCGGTGATGCGGTCCAGGTACGGCCTCGCGGCGTCCAGGGTCGCCAGGGCCGACCCGGCGGACTCGTCCCGCAGGAAGCACATGATCAGCCGGGTGGAGACGCCGTGCGTCCCCTCGCTCCTGCCCAGCGCCCGCCACAGCCCCTCGACCACCGTGCCCATGCCGACGCCGCGCGCCAGGTGCGCCTGCGGGTCGAAGAAGATCTCCGCGTGCCGTACGCCCTGGGCCGCGGCACGGGCGAGATAGGCGTCGGCGAGGTCCTCGAAGTCCCGCTCGGTGCGCAGCACCGCCATGAGCTCGTAGTACAGGTTCAGGAAGGACTGCAGGTCCTGGAAGCGGTACGCCTCCCGGAGCGCGCCGGTGTCGGCGTACGGCAGCTCGACGCCGTTGCGCGCGGCGAGCGCGAAGGCCAGCTCGGGTTCGAGGGTGCCTTCGATATGAAGGTGGAGTTCGGCTTTGGGTACGGGCATCGAAATATCGTACGGCCGTTTCACCGACGCTTCGGAAGTCCCACCCGCTGCAGATCGTGCGCCACGCTCAGCTCGCCCTCGTACCCGGCCGCCCGCGCCTGCCGCTCGAACTCCGCCGGGTCGGTGTAGCGCTGGCTGAAGTGGGTGAGGACGAGATGCCGTACGCCCGCGTCGCGCGCCACCCGCGCCGCTTGACCGGCGGTCAGATGACCGAACTCGGCCGCGAGCCGCTCGTCCTCGTCGAGGAACGTCGACTCGATGACGAGCAGGTCGCAGTCCTCGGCGAGCGCGTACACCCCGTCGCACAGCCGGGTGTCCATGACGAACGCGAACCGCTGCCCGCGCCGCACCTCGCTGACCTCCTCCAGCGGGACCCCGCCGAGCGTGCCCTCGCGCTGGATGCGGCCGACGTCCGGGCCCTCGATGCCGTGCGCGGCGAGCCGGTCGGGCAGCATGCGCCGGCCGTCGGGCTCGACCAGCCGGTAGCCGTAGGCCTCGACGGGGTGGGACAGCTTCCGGGCCTCCAGCGTGTAGCCGGGGGTGCGGGCGAGCGGACCGTCCGCGTCGACCGGGGCCTCGGTGAGGGCGACGGTCTCCCGGTAGGCGGTGGCGTACCGCAGCCGGTCGAAGAAGCGCTGCCCGGAGCGCGGGAAGTGCGCGGTGATCCCGTGCGGCACCTTGTCGAGGTTGATGCGCTGGATCACCCCGGCGAGCCCGAGCGAGTGGTCGCCGTGGAAGTGGGTGACGCAGATCCGGTTCAGGTCGTGGGCGGCGACCCCGGCGCGCAGCATCTGGCGCTGCGTGCCCTCGCCGGGGTCGAACAGGATGCCCTCGCCGTCCCAGCGCAGCAGATAGCCGTTGTGGTTGCGGTGCCGGGTGGGTACCTGGCTGGCGGTGCCGAGCACCACCAGTTCGCGTACGGACAAGGCGGGTTACCCGGGGGGCCACTCGAGGCCGCGACCGCCCAGGACGTGGGCGTGCGCGTGCCAGACGGTCTGGCCGGCGCCGCTGCCGGTGTTGAAGATGATCCGGTAGCTCTCCAGCTTCTCCTCGTCCGCGACGGCCCGCGTCTCGCGCAGCACGTCCGCGGCGATCCCGGGCTCGGCGGCGGCGAGGGCCGCGGCGTCCTCGTGGTGCGCCTTCGGGATCACCAGGACGTGGGTGGGCGCCTGGGGATTTATGTCACGGAACGCGATGGTCGTCTCGGTCTCTCGCACGACCGTCGCCGGAATGGTCCCCGCGACGATCTTGCAGAACAGACAGTCGTCCTGCGGCTCCCCTGCCATGCGTGGCCTCCTCCCGCGGATGATCTCTTACCGGGGCATCGTATCCGCGCCCGCACACCCGCGGGCAGTCCCCCCGGACGGTGGCGTTCTTCCCGCGCTCGAGGTCCGCGCCCGCGCACCCGCGGGCAGTCCCGCCTCGGGGGCGACGGGGGTGCCCCGCTCGCCCGAAGTGCCCCGGGAGGCACCCCGGGAGCGCCGGGCCGCGCGACCGCCCCCGCTCACGGCAGCGCCGGCGGCACCTTCGCCGGCGCGGTCTCCAGCGCGGCCAACGCCAGCCGCACCGCCTCGTCCAGTTGCACGTCCCTCCCGGCCGCGTGGTCCTGGGGCCGCTGCACGACCTCCACGTCGGGATCGACCCCGTGGTTCTCCACGTCCCAGCCGTGACCCTCCAGCCAGAAGGCGTACTTGGGCTGGGTGACGAGGGTGCCGTCGACCAGCCGGTACCGGCTGTCGATCCCGATCACGCCACCCCACGTGCGGGTCCCGACCACCGGCCCGATCCCCAGCGCCCGGATCGCCGCGTTGACGATGTCCCCGTCCGACCCGGAGAACTCGTCGGCGACGGCGACGACGGGTCCCCGGGGCGCGTCCCGCGGATAACTCTCCGCCCGCATCCCCCGCGGCAGGTCCCACCCGACGATCCGCCGGGCCAGCTTCTCCACGACCAGCTGCGAGGTGTGCCCGCCCCGGTTCTCCCGCACGTCCACGACCAGCCCCTCGCGCAGCACCTCCACCCGCAGATCGCGGTGGATCTGCGCCCACCCGGGCGCCTGCATGTCGGGAACGTGGATGTATCCGAGCCGTCCACCGGACTTCTCCAGTACGTACGCCCGCCGGCCGGTGACCCAGGCGTGGTAGCGCAGCGGCTCCTCGTCGGCGAGCGGCACCACGACCGCGTGCCGGGGATCCCCGCCCCCGGCCGGCGACACGGTCAGCTCGACCGCCCTGCCCGCCGTCCCGACCAGCAGCGGTGCCGGCCCGGTCACCGGGTCGACGGGCTGCCCGGCGACCGCGACGATCGCGTCGCCGGGGCGCACGGCCACGCCGGGCGCGGCGAGCGGGGAGCGGGCGTCGGGGTCGGAGGTCTCCGAGGGCAGGACGCGGTCGACGCGCCAGCTGCCGTCCTCGTGCCGGGAGATGTCCGCGCCGAGCAGTCCCTGCCGGGCGCCGCGGCCGTATCCGCCGGGCGGGGTGACGTAGGCGTGCGAGGTGCCGAGTTCGCCCTGCACCTCCCACAGCAGGTCGACGAGGTCGTCGTGGGTGGCGAGGCGGTCGAGGACGGGACGGTAGCGGTCGAGGACGCCGTCCCAGTCGACGCCGTTCATGTCGGGACGCCAGAAGTTGTCCCGCATGATGCGGCCGTTCTCGTCGAACATCTGCCGCCACTCGGCGGCCGGGTCGATGAACTGGCGCACCCGGCCGAGGTCGACGGTGATGTTGCTGTCGCTGTCCTCGTCGCCGGAGGCGCGCCGGTCGCTGGGGACGACCTTCAGCCGGCCGTCGGTCCACAGCAGCACCCGCTTGCCGTCGCCGCTGACCTCGAAGTGGTCGGCGTCCACGGCCAGGTGCTCGATGCGCTGCTGGGCGAGGTCGTAGCGCTCCAGGTCGGTCTTGGGGTCGGGGTCGTCGGGGGTGGCCCGGGAGGCGCCGAGCACCCCGCGCACCGGGTGCCGCAGCCACAGCACCCCGTCCTTCGCGGCGCGCAGGTTGCCGTAGCGGGCGGCCTCGACGGGGAACGGCACGATCCGGTCGGCGAGGCCGTCGAGGTCGATCCGGGTGGCCGGGGCGCCCTCGCTGTCGGGGGTCTCCTCCCGGTCCGGTGTCTCGAAGGGGCGGCCGTGCCGCTGCGGACCGAACGGGGACGGGGTGGTCGCCGCGAGGGTGATCAGGTACGGACGGACGCCCTCGACGAAGGCCAGGTCGAAGACGTGCTCGTCGTAGACCGGGTCGAAGGAGCGGGCCGACAGGAACGCGAGGTGCCTGCCGTCGAGGGTGAAGGCGGGCGCGTAGTCCTGGAAGCGCAGCGGGGTGGCCTCGGTGACCGACAGGTCGGTGGTGCTCGCGAGGCGGAGCTGGCTGAGCGGGCGCGGCCCCGGGTGGGACCAGGCGAGCCAGGCGGAGTCGGGCGAGAAGACCAGCCCGGAGACGTCGCCGTCCTCGCTGCGGTCGATCTCCCGGACCTCGCCGGTCTCCCGCTCGACGAGCAGGACCCGGCCGTCGTGGGAGGCGACCGCGGCACGGCTGCCGTCGGGGGCCATGGTGAGCTCCACGACCCGGCCGAGCCGGCCGGCGGCGATGCGGCGCGGGGTGGCGCCCGGGGCGAGGCCGGTGGCGGGGGCGAACTCCAGGGCGTCCTCGCCCTCGGCGTCGGTCACCCACACCACCCACTCCTCGCCGTCCACGCGGAAGGCGCACGGCCGCCGGGCCCGTACGCCCGGGGTCGCGCCGAGCGCGCGGGCGGGGCCGGAGCGGTGGGTGACCCAGTGGACGGTGCCGCGGACGCAGACGGCGCTGCCGCGCGCGGTGTGGTCCGGGGAGGCGGAGCCGAACGAGCGGGCGGCGTTGACCGGGAACGGCCGGAGGTCGACGCGCTGCCCGCCGAGCCGGATGTCGAGCGGGCGCGGCTCGGCCCCGTCGAGGTCGTCCAGCAGCCACAGCCGGCCGGCGCTGGAGTAGACGACGCGAGTGCCGTCGGTGGCGGCGTGCCGGGCGTAGAAGCCTCCCCCGCTCCCGGCCTCGCCCGAGCGGGAGGTGCCCCCGAGGGGGGTGTGGCGGCGCAGGTCGGAGCCGTCGGCGAGGGAGGAGTACAGCGCGCCGGTGCCCTCGTGGTCGGAGAGGAAGGCGATCCTTCCCGAAGCCCCCGGCTCCGCCCGGACCGGGGGGACCCCCGTCCCCGCCCACAGCGGGTACTCGATGTTTCCGTCCAGGTCCTCGTGCAGCCGGACGAACTCCCCCTCGCCGTCCCGGTCGATCCACAGCTTGCCCGCCGTGCCGCCCCGGTAGCGCTTCCACCAGGCGGCCTCGCGGCCCATCGGCGCGGACAGCAGCACGGTGTGCGGCCCGTGGGCGACGTCGCCGACGGGGCCGTAGGGCAGCGTGGCGGCGGGACCGCCGTCGAGGGGGACGGCACGGGCCCAGGTGCGGCGCGGGCTGGGCTGGCCGTGGGTGGTGATCGCCAGGACCCGCCCGTCCGCGGTCCAGCCGCGCACCTGCGTCCGGTGGCTCCCCCAGTGGGTCAGGCGCCGGGCGGGGCCGCCGTCGGCGGGCGCGACGTACACCTCGGGGGCGCCGTCGCGCGTGGAGGTCCAGGCGACGGTGGTGCCGTCGGGCGAGATCCGGGGGTGGGTCACGGGCACGTTGTCGGCGCTGACCCGCCAGGCCCGGCCGCCGTCGAGCGGGGCGAGCCACACGTCGTCCTCGGCGGTGAAGGCGACCAACTCGCCGTGCGGGTGCGGGAACCGGAGATAAGCGGCGGATGCGACCGGTGCAGGCTGTGTCACCCGGTCACCCTATGCAGGCGCGGACGGTCCCGGACAGGGGTTTCGGTCACTTGCCCTCGACGGGGCGACAGGAGGGGTACCGCTCGCACCACACGGTCGTCGTGACGGTCACGGTGACGGTGGGGTCCGGCCCGCGGTGGGTGGGTTCGCCCACGCCCGGCGGGCTGGTGGAGTCGCAGTCGCCCAGGCCGTCGACCCGGAACACCTGCTTTCCGTCCACCTTCGCGGTGATGTTCCCGCGCACACAGGCGCCGTTGACGGCGTGGGTGACCTTCCCGGTGACGGTGATCTCCTCGCCGTCCCGGGTCTCGCCCTCGCAGTCGACGGAGGCGACGGTGTCCTCGCCTCCCGCCCGCGGCGAGGACGACGACTCGCCCCCGTCCCCGAGGGACGCGGTGCAGCTGAGCCATCGCACCCCGGCCTTCCGCCGGTCGAGCTCCTCGGTCACGGCCTCGTCGGTGGTGAACGCGATGGCCGCGGAACTCAGGCCGCCGCCCTCGCACGCCACGGCGCCGCCCACGGCGGCCACCACGAACCCGGCGGCGAGCGCCTGCCGCCGCCACCAACGCGCCCCTCGCGGAGCCCTTTTCGTCGCCCCCATGGACGGCAGACTGCCACCGTCACGGGCGGGGCGGTAGAGCGCATACGGCCACGTACGGAGCGCCGGGGCGTTCCTGCGCCCCCCGCCGCCCTTTCCCGGTCCCGGGGGCGCCGCCCCCGGGGGACGGTCAGGACCAGCGGCCCGTGCGGCCGAGCAGCAGGGCCGCGGCGGCCGTTCCGGCGGTGGAGGTGCGCAGCACGCTGCGGCCCAGCCGGTGGGCGCGGGCGCCGGCCTCCTCGAACAGGGCCAACTCCTCCGGGGAGACGCCGCCTTCGGGGCCGACGACCAGCACGATGCGGCCGGAGGCGGGCAGTTCGGCCGTCGCCAGGGGTTCGGTGCCGCTCTCGTGGAGTACGGCGGCGAAGTCGGCTTCGGCGAGAAGCGAGGCGACCTGCCTGGTCGTGGCCGCGTCCGCGACCTCCGGGAAGCGCACCCGGCGGGACTGCTTGCCGGCCTCCCTGGCCGTCGCCCGCCACTTGGCGAGGGACTTCGCCCCGCGCTCGCCCTTCCACTGCGTGATGCAGCGGGCCGCCTGCCACGGCACGATCGCGTCGACGCCGACCTCGGTCATCGTCTCCACGGCCAGCTCGCCCCGGTCTCCCTTGGGCAGCGCCTGCACGACGGTGAGCCGGGGGAACTCCTCGGGCTCCTCGGCGACCCGGCCGAGCCGCACGACCAGCCGGTCCTTGCCCTCGGTGCCGTCCACCTCGCCCTCGGCCCAGCGGCCGGCGCCGTCGGTGAGGACGACGTCCTCACCGGCCCGCAGCCGCTTCACGGAGACGGCGTGCCGTCCCTCGGGGCCGTCGAGCACGTAACGGCCGGCGCCGTCGGTGTCGAAGTGGTCGACGACGAACACCGGCGCGGTCATCGGGTGCCTCCCGCCGACAACGCCGTCCGGGCGGAGGCCAGTTCGGCGGCCAGCACCTCCACCAGCCGCCCGGCGGGCAGCTCACGGGCCATGCGGTGGCCCTGTCCCGCCCACAGCGCCATGCCCTGCGCGTCCCCGGCCCTGGCGGCGGCCCTGCGCAGCGGCGCGGTGAGGTGGTGGACGTCCGGGTAGGCGGCGGGCGCGTACCGCCCGTGCTCGCGCAGGAACCGGTTGACCAGGCCTCGGGCCGGGCGGCCGGAGAAGGCGCGGGTCAGCTCGGTGCGGACGTACAGGGGGTTGGTCAGGGCCTGCTTGTGCAGGGTGTGCGCGCCGGACTCGTGGGCGGCGAGGAAGGCCGTGCCGAGCTGGGCCGCAACGGCCCCGGCGGCGAGGACGGCGGCGATCTGGCCGCCGCGCATGATGCCCCCGGCGGCGACGACCGGTATGCCGACGGCTTCCCGGACCTGGGCGAGGAGGGACAGCAGCCCGACGCCGGAGCCGTCCGTCTCCGGGACGTCCCGGTGGGTGCCCTGGTGGCCGCCGGCCTCGACGCCCTGCGCGATCACCGCGTCCGCGCCGGCCCGCTCCACGGCCCGGGCCTCCTCCACGGTCGTGGCGGTGACCAGCGTGAAGGTGCCGACGCGGCGCAGGGAGTCCAGTACCTCACGGGCCGGGACGCCGAAGTGGAACGACACCACCGGCACCGGGTCGTCCAGCAGTACGGCGAGCTTGGCGTCGTAGCCGTCGTCGCGGCCGCCGTCCGGGTCGCCCGGCGCGGTCTCGTACCAGGAGGCCTCGCCGGCCAGCTGGTGGGCGTAGACGCCGACGGCGGCCGGGTCGGCGGTCTCCGGCTGCGGCAGGAAGAGGTTGACGCCGAAGGGCCGGCCCGTCAGTCCCCGCAGCTGCTTGATCTCCTGGTACATCCCGTCCGCGGTCTTGTACCCGGCGGCCAGGAAACCGAGCCCGCCGGCCTCGGACACGGCGGCGGCGAGCTGCGGCACGGAGACACCGCCCGCCATGGGCGCCTGCACGATCGGGTGCGGGAGGAGATCGGTCGGTACGGAGGACATGACGGCATGTTGCCACGTCCCCCGATCGACTCCGAACCCGCCCTTCCCCTTGGCGCGAGCCGCTTCCCGAAGGGCGCCGGCAGGGGTGTCGACGCCCGTCGAAGGCGTCCCTCGGACGGGAGGACGGCCCCTGCCGCCCCGGCCGGCCGCGCCCGCCCGGGGGACGGCCCCCGGACCCGGCGGCCGCCCGGCGCACGCGGCCCCACCGCACCGTCAACGCCCGTTGAAGGCGTCCTTCAGACGGGAGAACAGCCCCTGCTGTCCCGGCTGGAACTGGCCCGTGGGGCGTTCCTCGCCGCGCAGTTTGGCCAGCTCCCGCAGCAGTCGCTCCTGCTCGGGGTCGAGCTTGCCCGGGGTCTGGACCTCGACGTGGACGATGAGGTCGCCCCGGCCGCCGCCGCGCAGGTGGGTGACGCCCCGGCCGTGCATCGGGATCGACTGGCCGGACTGGGTGCCGGGCCGGATGTCGACCTCCTCCATGCCGTCCAGTGTCTCCAGCGGCACCTTGGTGCCGAGGGCCGCCGCCGTCATCGGGAGGGTGACGGTGCAGTGCAGGTCGTCGCCGCGCCGCTGGAACTGCGCGTGCGGCAGCTCGTGGATCTCGACGTACAGGTCACCGGCGGGACCGCCGCCGGGTCCGACCTCGCCCTCGCCGGCGAGCTGGATCCGGGTGCCGTTGTCGACACCGGCCGGGATCTTGACGGTGAGCGTGCGCCGGGAGCGGACCCGGCCGTCGCCGGCGCACTCCGGGCACGGAGTGGGGACGACGGTGCCGAAGCCCTGGCACTGCGGGCAGGGGCGCGAGGTCATGACCTGGCCCAGGAAGGACCGGGTGACCTGCGAGACCTCACCGCGGCCGCGGCACATGTCGCAGGTCTGCGCGGTGGTGCCCGGGGCGGCGCCCTCCCCGCTGCACGTGGTGCAGACGATCGCCGTGTCGACCTGGAGGTCCTTGGTCGTGCCGAAGGCGGCCTCGTCCAGCTCGATCTCGATGCGGATCATCGCGTCCTGGCCCCGGCGGGTGCGCGAGCGCGGCCCGCGCTGCGACGCCGTACCGAAGAACGCGTCCATGATGTCGGAGAAGTTGCCGAAGCCGCCCGCGCCGAAACCGCCGGCGCCGGCGCCGCCGGCCTGCGAGAGCGGGTCGCCGCCGAGGTCGTAGACCTGCTTCTTCTGCGGGTCCGACAGCACCTCGTAGGCGGCGTTGATCTCCTTGAACCGCTCCTGGGTCTTCGGATCCGGGTTGACGTCCGGATGCAGCTCGCGGGCGAGCCGCCGGAAGGCCTTCTTGATCTCCTCCTGCGACGCGTCGCGGCGCACGCCGAGTACGGCGTAGTAGTCCGTGGCCACTACGACTCCGCCAGGATCTGTCCGACGTACCGTGCCACTGCGCGTACCGCTCCCATCGTTCCCGGGTAGTCCATGCGGGTCGGTCCGACCACGCCGAGCTTGGCAACCGCCTCGCCGCCCGAACCGTAGCCCACCGACACGACGGACGTGGAGTTGAGTCCCTCATGGGCGTTCTCATGACCGATACGCACGGTCACGCCCGGATCCTTCGCCTCGCCGAGCAGCTTGAGGAGCACGACCTGCTCCTCCAGCGCCTCCAGCACGGGCCGGATCATGAGGGGGAAGTCATGGCCGAAGCGGGTGAGATTGGCGGTGCCGCCGATCATCAGCCGCTCCTCGTTCTCCTCGACGAGCGTCTCCAGGAGAGTGGAGAGCACCGTCGAGACCGTACCGCGGTCCTCGGCCTCGAAGGCGTCGGAGAGGTCCTCCACCAGGCCCGGCACGTCGGCGAACCGGCGGCCCGCGACCCGGCTGTTCAGCCGCGCGCGCAGATCCGCCAGGGACGACTCGCCGAACGGCGCCGGGCAGTCGACCATGCGCTGCTCGACCCGGCCGGTGTCGGTGATCAGCACCAGCATCAGACGCGCGGGGGCGAGGGACAGCAGTTCCACGTGCCGCACCGTCGAGCGGGTCAGCGACGGGTACTGCACGACGGCGACCTGCCGGGTCAGCTGCGCGAGCAGCCGGACCGTCCTGGCCACCACGTCGTCGAGGTCGACGGCGCCCTCGAGGAAGTTCTGGATGGCCCGCCGCTCGGGCGGGCTCATCGGCTTGACCCCGGCGAGCTTGTCGACGAACAGCCGGTAGCCCTTGTCGGTGGGGATGCGCCCGGCACTGGTGTGCGGCTGGGCGATGAAGCCCTCGTCCTCCAGGGCCGCCATGTCGTTGCGCACGGTGGCCGGGGAGACGCCGAGGTTGTGCCGCTCGGTGAGCGCCTTGGAGCCGACCGGCTCCTCGGTGCCGACGTAGTCCTGGACGATGGCGCGCAGCACCTGGAGCCTGCGTTCACTGAGCATCGCGCACACCTCCAGAAGCCTTCCGCCCGACGCGTTCCCTGACACTCCCTGGCACTCTTCGCACGCGAGTGCCAGACTTCCCCGGCCAGTGTACGGCCGGGGGGTACGCCCCCGGCAAGGCCGGTCCGTCCCCCGCGCCCCGGGACGCCGTCCCCGCTAGCGTCGCGGTATGACCGTGACGTGGGAAGAGCCGGGATGGCAGCGGGTGTCCGACGGGGTGGGACGGTGCCGGCTGCCGGTGTGGGACTGCACGGCGGGGCTGGTCGTGGGCCCGGACGCCGTGCTGCTCGTCGACGCGGGCTCCCACCTGGGCGAGGGCGCGCGGTTGCGGGCCGAGGCGCAGGCGCTCACCGGCCGCCGTGTGACGCATCTCGCGCTCACCCACCCGCACTTCGACCACGTGCTCGGGGCGGCGGCGTTCGCGGGCGCGGAGGTGTTCGGCGCTGTGGGCATGGACACGGCACTGACCGGCCGCGGGCGGGAGGAGCTGCGCGCCGACGCGGTGCGGGGCGGGCTGGACGCGCGCCTGGCGGAGGAGGCGGTGGACGCCCTGGTCCGGCCGCGGCACCCGGTCAGCGGCGAGTGGACGCTCGACCTGGGCGGCGGCCGGCAGGCGCTGCTGGCGAACGTGGGCCCCGGGCACACGGCGCACGACCTCGCGGTGCTGGTCCCCGGCGACCCGGAGGTGGTCTTCTGCGGCGACCTGGTGGAGGAGTCGGGAGAACCGCAGGCCGGACCCGACGCCGTGCCCTCGCGCTGGCCGGCCGCCCTGGACCGGCTGCTGGAACTGGGCGGCGAGGACGCGCGGTACGTCCCCGGTCACGGGGCGGTGGTGGACGCGGCGTTCGTCCGGGCCCAGCGCGACGCCCTGGCGGCCCGTTTCGGCGTGTCGCGCTGATCAGCGCGGGTGGGCTCCTCGTATCGTCAGCAGAATGCGCCCGTACTCCGCCGATCTGACCCCTCCGTGGAAGAAGCCGCAGCCGGTGCCCGAGGTCGCGGCCGAGCCCGGTCTCGTGGTGGAGGAGCCCGGCACGGGTTTCTGCGGCGCGGTGATCCGCTGCGAGGCCGGCACGGTGACCCTGGAGGACCGCTTCGGCAAGCACCGGGTCTTCCCACTGGAACCGCGCGGCTTCCTGCTGGAGGGCCGCGTGGTGACCCTGGTGAGGCCCGCCGCCGGTCCGGTACGCCCGTCCCGCACGGCATCCGGTTCGGTGGCCGTCCCCGGCGCCCGCGCGCGGGTCGCCCGCGCGGGTCGCGTCTACGTCGAGGGCCGGCACGACGCGGAGCTGGTCGAGAAGGTGTGGGGCGACGACCTGCGCATCGAGGGCGTGGTCGTGGAGTACCTGGAGGGCGTCGACGACCTGCCGTCGGTCGTGGCCGGTTTCGCCCCCGGTCCGGGCGCGCGCCTGGGTGTCCTGGTGGACCATCTGGTCCCGGGCTCCAAGGAGTGGCGCATCGCGGAGTCGGTGACGAGCGAGCACGCCCTGGTGGTGGGCCACCCGTACATCGACATCTGGGAGGCGGTGAAGCCGGCGGCCGTGGGGATCGCCGGGTGGCCGCGGGTGCCGCGGGGGCAGGACTGGAAGACGGGGGTGTGCCGGGCGCTGGGGTGGCCGGAGAACACCGGCGCGGCGTGGCAGCACATCCTCTCCCGGGTCCACTCCTACAAGGACCTGGAGCCGGAGCTCCTGGGCCGCGTGGAGGAACTGATCGATTTCGTCACGGCCCCGTCCTGACGGGTCCGGCCCCGCGGCCGGGAGGGGCCGCTCCGGCCCGTCGGCGTCGGAGGACGAGGCCGTCCGGGCCGAAGGGTCCCGTAGGCGCAGCGCCCGAGGGCGGGAAGGGAAGGAGCGGCGGGGCGGAGGACCCCGGTCAGTCGACCAGGTCCCGCACCACCGCGTCCGCCAGCAGCCGCCCCCGCAGGGTGAGAGCCGCACGGCCCGACGCGTACGGCCCCCGCCGCAGCAGCCCGTCCGCCAGGGCCCGGCGCGCCGCCGCGAGACCCGCCGTACGGAGGAGCCCCAGCTCGACGCCCTCCTCCAGCCGCAGTTCCAGCAGGATCCGCTCCACCCGCCGGTCCTCGTCCGACAGGACCTCCCGGCCCGCTCCCGGCGACCGCCCCGCCGCCAGCGCCGCCGCGTACGCGCCGGGGTGCTTCACGTTCCACCAGCGCACCCCGCCCACGTGCGAGTGCGCGCCCGGCCCCGCGCCCCACCAGTCGGCGCCGCGCCAGTACAGCTCGTTGTGCAGGCAGCGGCCCGCCTCGGAGGTGGCCCAGTTGGACACCTCGTACCACGTGAAGCCCGCCGCCGAAAGACTTTCCTCGGCCATCAGATAGCGGTCCGCGTGGACGTCGTCGTCCGTCATCGGGACCTCGCCGCGACGGATGCGGCGGGCCAGCTGCGTGCCCTCCTCGACGATCAGCGCGTACGCGGAGACGTGGTCCGGTCCGGCGCCGAGCGCCGCCTCCAGGGACGCCCGCCAGTCGTCGTCGGACTCGCCCGGCGTGCCGTAGATCAGGTCCAGGTTGACGTGCTCGAAGCCCGCCGCGCGGGCCTCGGCGACGCACGCCTCCGGCCGCCCGGGGGTGTGGGTGCGGTCGAGCACCCTCAGGACGTGCTGCCTGGCGCTCTGCATGCCGAAGGAGATCCGGTTGAAGCCACCGGCCCGCAGGGTCGCCAGGTAGGCCGGGTCGACCGACTCCGGGTTCGCCTCCGTGGTGATCTCGGCGTCCGCCGCCAGCCCGAACTCCTCGCGGACCGCGCCCAGCATCCGCACCAGGTCGCCGGCGGCCAGCAGCGTCGGCGTGCCGCCGCCGACGAACACCGTGCGGACCGGCCGCGGGTCGTCGCCCAGCACCTTGCGGGCCAGGCGGATCTCGTCGATCAGGGTCTCGGCGTAGTTGTCGCGGGAGGCCAGCACTCCGCCGGTGCCGCGCAGTTCGGTCGCGGTGTAGGTGTTGAAGTCGCAGTAGCCGCAGCGGGTCGCGCAGTACGGAACGTGCAGGTAGAAGCCGAGGGGGCGGTCGGCGGCCCCGGCGAGCGCGGACGCGGGCAGCGCGCCGTCGGCGGGGACGGGCTCGCCGTCGGGGAGTGCGGAAGGCATGTGCTCCATTGTCCCGCACCCTCCGCGTTGCTCCGTTCAAAGGGAGCGGCGTCACTCCGCTTGGAGCGGCGTCACTCCGCTTGGAGCACCAGCAGGGCGAGATCGTCGGCGGGCGGCCGTGCCCCGAACTCGTGCACCAGCTGCGTGATCCGTTCCGCTATCGGGCCGGCCTCCATCCCCGCGCACCCCGCCAGCGCCGAGGCGAGCCCGTCCCCGTCGTCGAACTGGCGGGAGCCGGAGCGCCGCTCGGTGACTCCGTCGGTGACGCAGAGCAGGGTGTCGCCGGAGTACAGCTCGAAGGTCTCGCTGGTGTACGCGGCGTCCTCGACGACGCCGAGCAGGGTCTGCGGCTGGGCGACCGTACGGACCGCGCCGTCGGGGGCGAGCAGGAGGGGCAGGGGGTGTCCGGCGGAGGCGAGGGTGCAGCGGACACCGCCGGCGAAGGGGACCAGTTCGCCGTAGAGCAGGGACAGGAAGCGGGTCTGGGGACCCTCGCCGGGGGCGGTGGGCCGGGCACCGGCGGCCACCAGCGCGCGGGCGGCGGCGTCGGCGGCCTCCGTGGCGTCGTCGAGGAGGAGCTGGTTGAGGCGGTCGAGGACGTCGGCGACGCGGTAGCCCTCGCGGGCGAGCAGCCGGAGCCAGGGCCGGGCCAGCCCGATGACGACGGCGGCCTCCGGGCCCTTGCCCTGGACGTCGCCGACGGCGAAGCACCAGCGGCCGTCCCCGGCCGGGAAGAGGTCGTAGAAGTCACCGCTCGGGCCGCCCTTGTCGCAGGGTTCGTAGACCAGGGCGCTGCGCACGCCCGGGATCTCGGCGACGGCGCCGGGCAGCAGCCCGCGCTGGAGCACGGCGCTGATGGTGGCCTGGCGGGAGTACTGCCGGGCCGCCCCGATGGCGAGCGCGACCCGCCGGCCGAGATCCTCCACGAGCCCGGTGATCTCGTCGGGGAACCGGTCGATCCCGCTCCGCCCGATGACCAGCGTCCCGAGTGGCCGTCCACCGGCCACGAGCCGGTAGGCGAGGGCGGTCCCGGAGACGGCGGGGGACGGTTCCCCGGCCGGGTCCGGGGAGGTGTCCGGGATGCCGGGTGCGGTTCCCGAGACCGCCGGGGACGGTTCCCCGACCCGTCCCCTGGCCGGTTCCCGGGTGCCGGGGACGTGGCCCGTGCCGTCGGCCGGGACATCGGCGAGGGCTCCGGGGCCGTCGCCGGGGACGTCGCCGGGGACGTCGAGTGCCCGGCCCGGCCAGGGATAGGGCACGGGGCCCGGACGCAGCGGGTCGCAGGGGTGGGGCGGGTTCCGTTCCAGGGCCCGGCTCAGGTCCTCGATGCGGTTCTCGCCGGCGTGCCAGACCCGGGCCAGGCGCGGGCCGCCGGTCCGGGTCCCGCCGCTCCAGCCGCCGTGGGCGGTGGACTCGTCCTCCAGCCACACCGCGCACCAGTCGGCCAGTCGCGGCACGATCAGCTGCCCGGTGAGCGAGGCGACCAGGTCCTCGTCCAGCTGGCCGGCGAGCAGGTCGGAGGCCTCGGCGAGGAAGGACAGGGCGCCGCGCCCCAGCCAGGCGCCGTCCCGCCCGTGACGGCGGGCCAGCCAGTCGTCGCCGTACGAGCCGCCCCGCCAGGGATCCCGGGCGGGACCGGGTGCCTCCCGGTGGCCGGACGAGCCCCGGCCGACCAGCGCGAACAGCGGGTCGGAGCCGCCCTGTCCGGCGCGGGGCGGCTCCGCCGCGAGGATGTGCGCCACCCTCAGGTCCCGCGCCGGCCCGCACTCCCCCGCGTACGCCTCGACCTGCTCCCCCGTCGCGCACCCCCCGGCGGGCAGCCGCGCCCACACGGTCTTCGTGCCCGGGCGGTAGGTGACCCCCCAGGCCTCGGAGAGCGCGGAGACGAGGCGCAGGCCGCGTCCGAACTCGGGGGCTTCGTACACCGGCGCCTCCGGCTCGCCGCCGCCGGGCGCGCGGAGGGGGTGCCGGTCGGTGACCTCGACCACGAGCGCGCCGGTCCCCTCCTCGATCCGGCACGTCAGGCGCACGTCGGTGCCGGCGTGCACCACGGCGTTGGTGACGAGTTCACTGGCGACGAGCATGACGTCGTCGCCGAAGCGGCCGGTGAGGTGTGCGGCGCCGGGCAGTGCGAGATCGGCCCACTCGGTGAGCGACTTGCGCAGCAGCGCCCGCGCGGAACCCGGCGCGAGGGGACTTCCGGGCAGGGTCGCTTCCACCCGCGCGCACTCCCGCGCGCCGGAGGCGCACGAGGCGGTCTCCCGTTGGGTCGGAATGGCCCTCATGGGCGGCTCCCGGGCAGTTCGTACGAATAGAACCTCGATCGACGCCCACAGGGTGACAGACCGGCCCCGCCCGTAAGCACCGAGTTACCGAAGTGAACCTTCAGGAGTGAGAACAGTGCTACGCGCGTGATCACGAACGGACAGAAAAGCGACCCATTGCGAACGGCACCGGCACTCGGGCCGGGGCCCGCCGGAGCGGACCCACCCGGGGCCCCGGGCCGGTCACGGCGGCCACGCCCCGGGCCCGGGACCGGCACCCGGACGCCCGGGAGTACCGGCCGGGCACCTCGGGAGAGGACCGCTCCCACGCCTTGTCCTCCGCCGACGCTCCGACGCGGCCGCGGGACGGGAACCTACGCGGTCAACCGCTCACGTACGCGGTGAAGGGAGCCGGCCGGTCCGACGTCGGGTTCCGGCCGGCGGATCTCGGCCCACACCACGTCGAGGGAGAGGCCGAGGACATCGGCGATCGCCGCGATGGTCGGGAAGGCGGGGGTGGCCACGCGGCCCGCCTCGATCTTCCGGAGGGTCTCCGGTGAGACCCCCGCGTCGAGAGCGACATGGAGCATCGAGCGCTCTCCCCTGGCCCGGCGCAGGAGGGCACCGAGGCGCTGTCCGCGTTCGACCTCTTCGGGAGTGAGGGGCAACCTGACCATGGCACCGATTCTAATACCGGTATAGTTCGACCGGTATAGTTATTGGTCGCATGAGAAGGGCGTCGCATGATCGAGATCCTGAACCCCACCCTGCTGGCCCGGGCGAGAGACACCGGCGCCCTGGTGGCCGACATCCTCCAGACGCTGAAGAGCCGCATCACGATCGGCACGAACCTGCTGGACATCGACCGGTGGACCCAGACCATGATCGTCGAGGCGGGAGCGCTCTCCTGTTACGTCGACTACGCGCCGTCCTTCGGACGCGGCCCGTTCGGCCACTACATCTGCACGGCCGTCAACGACGCCGTGCTCCACGGGCGGCCGTACGACTACGCGCTCGCCGACGGCGATCTGCTGACGCTCGACCTCGCCGTCTCCAGAGGGGGAGTCGCCGCGGACGCCGCCGTCAGCTTCCTCGTGGGCGACGCGAAGCCCCCGGAGAGCGTCGCGATGATCAGCGCCACCGAACGCGCGCTGGCCGCCGGGATCGCCGCCGCCGGGCCCGGGGCCCGCGTCGGCGACGTCTCCCACGCCATCGGCACGGTCCTCGGCGAGGCGGGGTACCCGATCAACACCGAGTTCGGAGGCCATGGCATCGGATCGACGATGCACCAGGACCCGCACGTCGCGAACACCGGACGGCCCGGCCGTGGATACACGCTGCGCCCCGGACTGCTGCTGGCACTGGAGCCGTGGGTGATGGCGGACACCGCCCAGCTCGTCACCGATCCCGACGGGTGGACGCTGCGCAGCGCGACGGGCTGCCGGACGGCACACAGCGAGCACACCATCGCCATCACCGACGACGGAGCCGAGATACTCACCTTGCCGAGGCAGGCGCGGCCGTGAGGCCGGAGCCCCCGCGTTCACGGCGGCGACCGGGCCGACCGCTCGATCACGCCGGGCGGGGAGGCACCGCCACCGCTGCCTCCCCGCCCCGCTCGCCCGTCACGGAGTGACGGTCACGCCTCGCGCGCGCCCTCGTACATCTCCTCGATGAGGTGCTTGTACTCGCGCTCCACCACCGGCCGCTTCAGCTTCAGGCTCGGGGTGATCTCGCCGTGCTCGACGTCGAGGTCGCGCGGCAGCAGCCGGAACTTCTTGATGGTCTGCCAGCGCTGCAGGCCCTCGTTGAGCTCCTTGACGTAGCCGTCGACCATCTCGACCGTGGCGGGCGCGGCGACGATCTCCGCGTACGGCCTGCCCGTCATGCCGTTCTCGGCGGCCCACGCCGTGAGGGCGACCTCGTCGAGGGCGATGAGGGCGGTGCAGTAGTTCCGGTCGGCGCCGTGCACCAGGATGTTGGAGACGTAGGGGCAGACCGCCTTGAAGCGGCCCTCGACCTCGGCGGGCGCGATGTACTTGCCGCCGGAGGTCTTGATGAGGTCCTTCTTGCGGTCGGTGATGCGCAGGTAGCCGTCGGGCGAGAGCTCGCCGATGTCGCCGGTGTGGAGCCAGCCGTCGTCCTCCAGGACCTCGGCGGTCCTCTCGGGCAGGTTGTGGTAACCCTGCATGATGCCGGGGCCGCGCAGCAGGATCTCGCCGTCGTCGGCGATGCGCACCTCGGTGCCGGGCAGCGGCTTGCCGACGGTTCCGGTGCGGTAGGCCTCGCCGGGGTTGACGAAGGAGGCGGCGGAGGACTCGGTGAGGCCGTAGCCCTCGAGGATGTGGATGCCGGCGCCGGAGAAGAAGTAGCCGATCTCCGGGGCGAGGGCCGCCGAGCCGGAGACGCAGGCGCGCAGGTTGCCGCCGAAGGCCTCGCGGATCTTGGCGTAGACGAGGGCGTCGGCGACCTTGTGCCTGGCGCCGAGGCCGAAGGGGACGCTCGCGGTGCCGGTGCGGCGGAAGTTGTCCTGGGTCACCTTGGCGTACTCGCGGGCGACCCCGGCGGCCCACTGGAAGATCTTGTACTTGGCGCCTCCGCCGGCCTTCGCCTTGGCGGCGACGCCGTTGTAGACCTTCTCGAAGATGCGGGGGACGGCCGCCATGTAGGTCGGCCGGACCACCGGCAGGTTCTCGATGATCTTGTCGACGCGGCCGTCGACGGCGGTGACGTGACCGACCTCGATCTGACCGGAGGTGAGCACCTTGCCGAAGACGTGCGCGAGCGGCAGCCACAGGTACTGCACGTCCCCCGCGCTGACCAGGCCGGTCGCGGCGATCGCCTTGGCCATGTACGACCAGCAGTCGTGCGGCAGGCGCACGCCCTTGGGGCGGCCGGTGGTGCCGGAGGTGTAGATGACGGTGGCGAGCTGGTCCCGGGTGATCGCCGCGACCCGCTCCTTGATCAGCTCCGGTTCCCTGCGCAGGCGGTCCGCGCCGCGGCTCTCCAGCTCGCCGAGGGTGATCACGAAGTCGTCGGTCTCGACGCCGGCCGGGTCCACGACCACGACCCGGGTCAGCTCCGGCAGCTCGGCGCGCCTGTCCACCGCCTTGGCCACCTGCTCGGCGTTCTCCGCGATGAGCACCCGGCTCTGGGAGTCGGACAGGATGTAGGCCGACTCGTCGGCGTTGGTCTGCGGGTAGACCGTGGTGGTGGCGGCGCCCGCGCAGAGGATGCCGAGATCGGCGAGGATCCACTCGACGCGGGTCGACGACGCCAGCGCCACCCGCTCCTCCGGGCGCACGCCCAGCTCGATCAGACCGGCCGCGATGGCGTGGACGCGCTCGGCGGACTGCGCCCAGGTGAGCGACTTCCAGTCGTCCGGGCCCTCACCGGAGGACGACGGGACGGGGTAGCGGTAGGCCTCGATGTCCGGTGTGGCCGTCACACGCTCCAGGAAGAGGGTCGCCACGCTCGGCGGACGGTTCTCGATCAGTGTCTGTGTGTCGCTCACGACATCCTCCGGGCCCGCGACGGTGCGGCTGGCTCAGTGCGGCTGGGTTTCCCTCGCGTCGTTGTTTAACTCGCGAGTAACTATCGAGCACGGACAGAGTAAGGGCCGATCGGCCACGACGTAAGGGGCCACGGCCTGTCACTTCGAACAGAGGACTACCCGCCGGACGCACGGAGGCCCGCCGCACTCGGGTGCGGCGGGCCCCTGTTCGCCCGCTTCGCGGAGTGACCCGCAGTAACCTCCGGCTACTTCTTGCTCTTGGCCGATCCCGCGCCGTCGTCGCTGGAGAGGACGGCGATGAAGGCCTCCTGCGGAACCTCCACGGAGCCCACCATCTTCATCCGCTTCTTGCCCTCCTTCTGCTTCTCCAGCAGCTTGCGCTTACGGGAGATGTCGCCGCCGTAGCACTTGGCGAGGACGTCCTTGCGGATGGCGCGGATGGTCTCGCGGGCGATGACCCGGGAGCCGATGGCGGCCTGCACCGGCACCTCGAACGCCTGCCGCGGGATCAGTTCCTTGAGCTTGGCGACGAGCCGCACGCCGTACGCGTACGCCTGGTCCTTGTGGGTGATCGCGGAGAACGCGTCCACCTTGTCGCCGTGCAGCAGGATGTCGACCTTGACCAGGCTGGAGGTCTGCTCGCCGGTGGGCTCGTAGTCGAGGGAGGCGTAGCCGCGGGTCTTGGACTTCAGCTGGTCGAAGAAGTCGAAGACGATCTCGGCCAGCGGGAGGGTGTAGCGGATCTCCACCCGGTCCTCGGAGAGGTAGTCCATGCCGAGCAGGACACCGCGCCGGGTCTGGCACAGCTCCATGATCGAGCCGATGAACTCGCTGGGCGCCAGGATGGTGGCGCGCACCACCGGCTCGTACACCTCGCTGATCTTCCCCTCGGGGAACTCGCTCGGGTTGGTGACGACGTGCTCGGTGCCGTCCTCCATGACCACGCGGTAGACCACGTTCGGCGCGGTGGCGATCAGGTCGAGCCCGAACTCGCGCTCGAGGCGCTCGCGGATCACGTCGAGGTGCAGCAGGCCGAGGAAGCCGACGCGGAAGCCGAAGCCGAGGGCGGCGGAGGTCTCCGGCTCGTAGACCAGGGCGGCGTCGTTGAGCTGGAGCTTGTCCAGCGCCTCGCGCAGCTCCGGGTAGTCCGAGCCGTCCAGCGGGTAGAGGCCGGAGAACACCATCGGCTTGGGGTCCTTGTAGCCGCCGAGCGCCTCCTGGGCGCCCTTGTGCTGGCTGGTGACGGTGTCACCGACCTTCGACTGGCGGACGTCCTTCACCCCGGTGATGAGGTAGCCCACCTCACCGACGCCGAGGCCGTCGGCGGACAGCATCTCCGGCGAGTTGGTGCCGATCTCCAGCAGCTCGTGCGTGGCGCCGGTGGACATCATCCGGATCCGCTCGCGCTTGTTGAGCTGGCCGTCGATGACACGGACGTACGTCACGACACCGCGGTAGGAGTCGTAGACCGAGTCGAAGATCATCGCTCGGGCCGGGGCGTCCTCGACGCCGACCGGGGCGGGGATCTCGGCGACCACCTTGTCCAGCAGCGCCTCGACGCCCAGACCGGTCTTCGCGGACACCCTCAGCACGTCGTCGGGGTCGCAGCCGACCAGGTTCGCCAGCTCCTCGGCGAACTTCTCCGGCTGCGCGGCCGGCAGGTCGATCTTGTTGAGCACCGGGATGATGGTGAGGTCGTTCTCCATTGCCAGGTACAGGTTGGCGAGGGTCTGCGCCTCGATGCCCTGGGCGGCGTCCACCAGCAGGACCGTGCCCTCGCAGGCGGCGAGCGACCGCGAGACCTCGTAGGTGAAGTCGACGTGCCCCGGGGTGTCGATCATGTTGAGGATGTGCGTGTCGTTCTTGTCGTGGGTCGGGGCCCACGGCAGTCGCACCGCCTGGGACTTGATCGTGATGCCGCGCTCGCGCTCGATGTCCATGCGGTCGAGGTACTGGGCGCGCATCTGCCGCTGCTCGACCACACCGGTCAGCTGGAGCATCCGGTCGGCGAGCGTGGACTTGCCGTGGTCGATGTGCGCGATGATGCAGAAATTGCGGATCAGCGCGGGGTCGGTACGGCTCGGCTCGGGTACATGGCTGGGGATCGCGGGCACGCAGGGTCCTGATTCTTGAGGCGTCCGCATACGTGTGCTTGTGCGTCTGCGGTCTCGGGTCGGATCGATACGTAGCCTCCATCGTCCCACGGGTGGGGACCCGGGACGGGTTTGGGCCGCGGAATGGGCCGCTGGTAGTGTGGGGGGCTGTGTCTCATGCCCTCTCGGCGCGAGGCACACCCCAAGAAATCACCCGGTGCGGGATCCGTGCGCCATCGTGCGGCTCCGTGCCAGAACCTGTAGAGGCTCATTCGTGGCGAACATCAAGTCCCAGATCAAGCGGAACAAGACCAACGAGAAGGCCCGGCTGCGCAACAAGGCCGTCAAGTCCTCTCTGAAGACCGCGATCCGCAAGGCCCGTGAGGCCGCCGCCGCGGGTGACACCGAGAAGGCCACCGAGTACCAGCGCTCCGCCGCTCGTCTGCTCGACAAGGCCGTCTCCAAGGGCGTCATCCACAAGAACCAGGCCGCCAACAAGAAGTCGGCGCTGGCGCAGAAGGTCGCGGCCGTCAAGGGCTGAACAACCCTTTGATCTGACCGTCGGCGGGACCCGGGCGGGCCCTCTCTCATCCGCCCCCGGCCGGCACCCCGAGCTCGTACGCGGCCTGCGTTCGCCACGCGGGTACGGGCTCACACGCTTCATCCGAAGGCCTCGCCCGCGCCCTTCCCCGGGTGGCGGGCGGGGCCTTCGGCGTTGTCCGCCCGGCGGTGGCCAGGGGCTGCCGACCGGTGGTCGGCGCCCTGCGATCGGTGGCCGGACGCCGGTCGCCGGTCGCCGGTCGCCAGTGGTCGGCGCCCCCTGGCCGGTGGCTGGTGGCCGGTGGCCGGAGGTCAGTGGTCCGCCGTCAGCCCCGGCCCCGTGAGCGGGCCGCCCGGGCGATCGTGACGACGGCCTTCTCCAGCGCGTACTCCGGGTCGTCCCCGGCGCCCTTCACTCCCGCGTCCGCCTCGGCCACCGCGCGCAGCGCCGCCGCCACCCCGTCCGGGGTCCAGCCGCGCATCTGCTGCCGCACCCGGTCGATCTTCCACGGCGGCATGCCCAGCTCGCGGGCGAGGTCGGCCGGTCTGCCGCCGCGCGCCGACGACAGCTTGCCGATCGCCCGAACGCCCTGGGCCAGCGCGCTGGTGATCAGCACCGGCGCCACCCCCGTCGACAGCGACCAGCGCAGGGCCTCCAGGGCCTCCGCCGTCCGTCCCTCGACCGCCCGGTCGGCGACCGTGAAGCTGGAGGCCTCGGCCCGCCCGGTGTAGTAACGGCCCACGACCGCCTCGTCGATGGTCCCCTCGATGTCGGCGACGAGCTGGGACACCGCCGAGGCCAGCTCCCTCAGATCACTGCCCAGGGCATCCACGAGGGCCTGGCACGCCTCGGGGGTGGCCGATCTCCCCGCGGTCCTGAACTCATTCCGCACGAAGGCCAGCCGGTCCGCCGGCTTGGTCATCTTCGGGCACGTCACCTCCCGCGCCCCCGCCTTGCGTGCCGCGTCGAGCAGCCCCTTGCCCTTGGCGCCGCCCGCGTGCAGCAGGACGAGCGTGATCTCCTCGGCGGGCGCGCCGAGATACCCCTTCACGTCCTTGACGGTGTCGGCCGACAGGTCCTGCGCGTTGCGCACCACCACGACCTTGCGCTCCGCGAAGAGCGAGGGGCTGGTCAGCTCGGCGAGGGTGCCGGGCTGGAGCTGGTCCGGTGTCAGGTCCCGTACGTCGGTGTCGGCGTCGGCGACCTTCGCGGCGGCCACCACCTCCTGCACGGCGCGGTCGAGGAGCAGGTCCTCCTGGCCCACGGCGAGTGTCACCGGAGCGAGGGGGTCGTCGGATGCGGTCTTCCTGGCCATCGCGACAAGCATCCCACGCGCCACCGACAACACCGCCCCGCCGCCCATGACGCCATGACGCCATGACCCCACAGCCCCGAGACGCCCATGACGCCCGGACCGGCGCGGACCCGCTACGGCTCCTCGCGCCAGCCCTCCCACTCCGCCGCGAACTCGTTCAGCTCGCCGGGGTCCAGCCGCCCCGGCTCGTCGCGCAGGACGACGAGCCACTGCGCGTCCTCCGCGTCGTCCTCCCCCGCCAGGGCGTCCCGCACCAGCCGTGGCTCCTCGTCCACGCCGAACCGTTCCCCGAGGGCCGCGGCCGCCTCCTCCGCGGCGTCACGGTCGGGCAGCACCAGCACATGTCGCACATCACTCACACGGGCCATTGTCCGGTACCGGGGTCAGCCGCCGTGCCCGGTGCCCCGCGCCGCCGGCACCGTCTCCAGCGTGATCCCGAACCGCTCCCGGTAGACGGCGAGGACCTCCTCGTCCCCGCCCAGCTCGTCCTCCCGCCGTGTCCCGTCCGGGGCCGTGACGGTGAACCGCCGGCCGCTGAGCGTGATCCTCCCCCCGTCCCCGGTGATCCGCGAGCACACCGGCGACCGCGTGAAGGGGGAGGCCGGTGAGGTGCTGTGCCACCACGCCCCGGCCGTGAAGTCGGTGAGCGTCCTCGGCCGGACCTCCAGGCGGTACACCGGCCGCCCGTCCCGCGTCACGTCCAGGTCCGCCGCCTCCACCGTGTCGTGCCCGCCGCGCGCCCCGGCCGCGTCGGCACCCGCCTCCGCGACCCGGAAGACGCCCCCGGGATCCTTCTGCTCCCCGCGCTCCCCGAAGACGAGCGGCAGATGGAAGTGCGACCCGAAGCCGACGTCGGCCAGCCGGTCGCCGCCGTCCACCGTCCGTACCCGCAGCGCGAGATGGTCGTACGGGATCCCGGGCCGGCCCCCGGCCCCGTACACCCGTGCGGCGAGCAGGGTGACGTCGTAGCCGAGCGCGCCGAGCAACGCTCCGAAGGCCCCGTTGAGTTCGTAGCAGAACCCGCCCCGCCGCGCCCGGACCACCTTGTCCACCAGCCGCTTCTCGTCCAGCACGATCTCCTCGCCGAGATGGATGGACAGGTTCTCGAACGGCACGGTCCGCAGGTGCCGCACGTGCAGTTCGCACAGCGCCTCCGCGGTGGGCCGGGCGGGCCGCCCGACGTCCAGGCGGCGCAGATAGGCGTCGGTCCACTCGGTGTTCACGGCCTCGGTCATGACCTCAGTGTCGCGCCACCCCCAGTTCTCCGCCGCCCTCCCCTCCGCCTGTCACCGCCAGCGCCCCGTCCCGGTCCGTCCGCAGCACCGCTGCGCCGCCGGCACGCAGCGCGGCGACCGTGCCCGGCGCCGGATGCCCGTACGTGTTGCCCTCCCCGGTGCTGATCAACGCCAGCCGCGGGGCCGCCCGGCGCATGAGGCCGGGATCCTGGAACGCCGAGCCGTGGTGGGCGACCTTGAGGACGTCCACACCGGTCAGCCGCCGGCCCGCCGCTGACCGTGCGAGGGCCCGCTGGGACGGGGGTTCCAGGTCCCCGAGCAGCAGCAGGCGCAGGCCGGCCGTGCGGACCAGCATGGCCACGCTGGCGTCGTTCGGGCCCTCCGACGCGGACCCCGGTGACGGCGGGGCGGGAAGGCGCGGTCCGGCGGGGTGCGGGGCCGGTGCCGGCGGAGCGCTCGGCGGTGGCCACACCACCTCCCAGGTCAGCTCCCCCGTGCGCCGCACCTCACCGGCGACGGCATGCCGCACCGGAACCCGCCGGGCCGCCGCGAGCCGCCGTACGAACGCGGCCTGTGCCGCCGGTTCTTCGAAGGCCGTCGTCCCGATGCCACCCACCGCGCGTCCGCGCAGTACGCCGGGCAGGCCCGCCACGTGGTCGGCGTGGAAGTGGGTCAGTACGACGAGGGGCACCCTGGTGATGCCCAGGGAGCGCAGGCAGGCGTCCACGAGGTCCGGGTCGGGTCCGGCGTCCACGACCACGCCGGTGCCCTCGCCCGCCGCCAGCACCAGCGCGTCTCCCTGCCCCACGTCGCACATCACCATGCGCCAGCCCGGCGGCGGCCAGCCCGTGATCACCCGGACCAGTGGCGGCGGCCGCACCACCACGAGCACCAGCAGCAGGGCGCAGGCGCCGCACCACCAGGGGTGGCCCAGCAGCCGCCGGCCCACGAGCAGCACGGCCAGGGTGACGGCGCCGAGCGCCGCCGCGCCGGCCCAGCTGCCGGGCCAGTCCACCCCGGCGCCGGGCAGCGCCGCCCCGGTCCTGGCGACCCGCGCGATCCACTGCGCGGGCCAGCCCGCGCACCAGGCCAGTGCCTGCGCCGCCGGCATCGCCACCGGAGCGGTCGCCAGGGCCAGGAAGCCCAGCACCGTGGCCGGTGCGAGGGCGAACTCCACCAGCAGGTTGCACGGGATCGCCACCAGGCTCACCCGCGCCGCGAGCACGGCGACGACCGGCGCGCACAGCGCCTGCGCGGCGCCCGCGGCGGCCAGCGCCTCCGCGAGGCGGGGCGGCACCCCGCGCCGCCGCAGCCCCGCGCTCCAGCGCGGAGCGAGCGTGAGCAGCGCACCGGTGGCCAGCACGGACAGCAGGAATCCGTAACTGCGGGCCAGCCACGGGTCGTAGAGCACCAGGACCAGGACGGCCGTCGCCAGCGCCGGAACGAGCGACCTGCGGCGGCCGGTGGCGAGGGCGAGCAGGGCGACGGAGCCGCAGGCGGCGGCCCGCAGCACGCTGGGGTCCGGTCGGCACACGACGACGAAGGCGAGGGACAGCGCCGCACCCAGCAGGGCCGTGGTGCGCAGGGAGATGCCGAGGCGGGGTGCGAGTCCGCGTCGCTCGACGTGCTGCGCCAGACCGGGCGGGCCGAGGAGCAGGGCGAGCAGGATGGTGAAGTTGGCACCGGAGACGGCGAGGGTGTGCGTGAGGTCGGTCTCCCTGAACGCCTCGTCGAGTTCCGGGGTGATCCTGGCGGTGTCGCCCACCACGAGCCCGGGCAGCAGCGCCCGCGCGTCCGCCGGCAGTTCGTCGGTGGCCTCCCGCAGTCCGGCCCGCAGCCGTCCCGCCAGCCGCTGCGGACCCGACGGCTCCCCCACCACGTCCGGTCCGCCGCGGCCCCGCACGCGGAGCACCGCCGCGAACCGGTCGCCGCCCGCCATCGCCGGCGCGAGCCGTGCCTCGAGCCGCAGGCGGGTGGAGGGCAGCAGGCCGAGCCAGGGGGAACCCCGGCCGCCACCGGATACGGCCCGCCGCGCCGGGTGGGCGTCGACGATCAGCAGCACGGGTGCCCGGGTCGTCTCCGCCGCTCCGCCGGCCCTGCGCACCCGGACCAGATCGGCCTCGATCAGCACGGACGCCGGGGCCATGCGGTTCCCGCTGACCCTGGGCCGGGTGAGCCGGGGGTCGGCGGTGATCTCGGCCTCGGCGGTGACCGGGGCGTACTCCCGTGCCAGGGCGGGCACGGGTCCCCGCCGCAGATCCGCCCCGTGCAGTCCCGCCGATCCGGCGGCGGCGGCGACGCAGAGCAGTACGGCGGCACCGGCGTGGGCGGTGGCGCGTCCGCGCTCCGGCAGGCGGCCGCGCGCCAGGACGAGCAGGCCGGCCGTCAGCAGGGAGACGAGCACGGCAGCCGCCGCCGGGCCGGGCGGGGCGTGCAGCATCACCGCCGCCGTGGCCCAGGCGGCCAGTGCGGGCGGGACCAGCCGAAGGTCCGTGGGGCCCTCCTGCCGCGGGTGGGCGGCCCCGAGCCGGTTCCCGGAGGCGGCGTGGACGCGCCGCCGGGCGGTGGGCTCCTGGGATGGTGGCGGTGTCGCCGCCGCGGTCGTGTCCGGCTCGGTGCTCATGGCCGTACGAGGTTCCGCAGCTCCGCGAAGCGGCGGTCGCCGATGCCGTTGACCTCGCGCAGTTCGTCCACCGAGCGGAAACCGCCGTTGCGGGTGCGGTGGTCGATGATGTGCCGGGCCAGTACGGGGCCGACTCCGGGCAGGGCGTCGAGCTGTTCCGGGGTGGCGGTGCTGAGGGACACCGGGCCGGGGGGACCGGCCCCCGCGGCCGTGCCGGTACTGCCGCCGGGGGCGGCTGCGGTGGCTCCTCCCGGTCCGGCGGCCGGTGCCGGCCCTCCGACGACCACCTGTTCGCCGTCGACGAGGAAACGGGCGCGGTTGAGGGTGTCGGTCCTGGTCCCGGGGCGTGCTCCGCCCGCTGCCCGCAGGGCGTCCTCGACCCGTGAACCGGCGGGCAGACGGTGGATACCGGGGTTGCGCACCTTGCCGCTGACGTCCACCACGATCCCGGGAGCCGCGGAGCCGGCGGCCCGCTCCGCGCCGGCCGACGCCCCCTCCGCCGGCCGGCCGGCTCCCCCGTCCGTCTGCTCCCCTCCGGAGGCCGCCGCCCGTACCACCTCCGGTGCCCGTACGGGCTGGGCGCGCCCCGCCCAGAAGTGCTGCACGGCGAATGCCACGGCGACCACGAGCAGCACCGACAGCGCGACCACGCTCCGCCGCTCCATCCCGCACCGCGCCTGCACCCACAACGGCAGGCGTTCCCGCAGCGCGAGTCCCACCGGCATCCGGCGCCGCTCCCCCGCAGGCCCCGGTTCGGGGTCTCCCCCGGCCGCCCCCCGGTCCGCGGAGCCCGCGTCGTCGCCGGCCGCACCGCCACCACCGCCGGCACGTCGCGGTGACGGCCGGGGCACGGTGACCGCCGCCCGGTCGGCAGGAGCCGTACGGTCCACCGCCGCCGCCCGGTCGACGACAGCCGTACGGGCCACCACCGCAGCCCCGGCCAGGGGCGCCGTCCGGCCCAGGGGCGCCGCGCGGCGGTCCGGAGCCGCCGCGTGCATCACGCCGCCCGAGCGCACCGGCACCGCCGAACCGCGTACGGCGGCCGCCGAGTCCGGGCCCGCCCCGCTCACCGCCCAGCTCGGTGTCCGCCTGACGCCTGTCCCGCCCCCGGCGGCCCGCGGCTCCCGGCCGCCTCCGGTCGCCCGCGATTCCCCGCCCGCGCGGGCGTCACACGTATCCTCGCCGCCCCCGCCGCCCCCGCCGCCCCGGCCGCCCCCGACGGCCCGCACGTCCCCGCCACCACCGACGGCGCGCGCTTCCCCACCATCCGCACCACCCTTGCCGAACAGTGCCTCGGCCCGCCGTCGGAGTTCCTCCGACGGCTCCCGGCGGGAGCGGTGGCCGGGGCGGAGCCGACGGTGGGATCGCGCGGGGCGGCGGTGACGCGCGCGGCCGTCGGACGTGGGTCCGCGGCCCGGCCCGCTGGTCGGCGTCGCTGTGCGTGAGCGTGATCGAAGTGCCATGCGAGGAGGATCCGGCACCTCGCCCCCACCGCGATGATCTTGCTCGATTCCCGGGGATTACCGCCCGGTTGTGGACAACTCCCTCACCCGTACGAGTGCGGAGCAGCCCCCGCGCACCCCGCGTGCCTCACGCGCCCCACGCGCCTCACCGCGACGAGACCACGACTCCCAGCAGGCCGGGCCCCGTATGTGCCCCGATCACCGCGCCCACCTCGCTGACATGCAGGTCGGCCAGGCCCGGCAGCCGGGTCCGCAGCCGCTCCGCGAGAGCCGTCGCGCGGTCCGGGGCGGCGAGATGGTGGACGGCGACGTCGACCTCCCCGTCGTCCGCCCGCTCGGCCGCGATCTCCTCCAGCCGGGCGATCGCCTTCGACGCCGTGCGCACCTTCTCCAGCGGCTCGATGCGGCCGTCCGCCAGCTGGAGCAGGGGTTTCACGGCGAGGGCCGAGCCCAGCAGTGCCTGGGCGGCACCGATGCGGCCGCCGCGGCGCAGATAGTCGAGCGTGTCCACGTAGAAGTAGGCCGAGGTGCCCGCCGCCCGTTTCTCCGCGGCGGTGACCGCCTCGTCCACCGTGCCGCCCGCCTCCGCGGTCTCCGCCGCGGCGAGGGCGCAGAACCCGAGCGCCATCGCGATCATGCCGGTGTCCACCACCCGCACCGGCACCGGTGCCTGGCGGGCGGCGACGACCGCCGCGTCGTGGGTACCGGAGAGTTCGGCGGAGAGATGGAGGGAGACGATGCCGGTCGCGCCGGACTCGGCGACCCTGCGGTAGGTCTCGGCGAACACCTCGGGGCCGGGCCGGGAGGTCGTGACGGGGCGGCGCTTCTGCAGGGCCTGGGCGAGGGACCGGGTGGAGATCTCGGTCCCCTCTTCGAACGCGCGATCGCCGAGGACCACCGTCAGGGGTACCGCCGTGATGCGGTGCCGCTCCATCGTCCGGGCCGGCAGGTAGGCCGTTGAATCGGTGACGATCGCGACATGGCGGGACATGAGCTGGAGATTACCTGGCAGGGTGGCCGTGCGGCAGCCCTGCCCCACGGGCCCGGTCCGCCCGTGGCCGGATCACCTGGTGCTCAAGTCGTGTTCTCGGGGCGGTGCTTCTTCTGCCAGGGATAGGTGGGACGGGGCGCGGGCGGGGTGATGGCGGGCCGCGCCGGCTGCTGCTCCGGTTCGCCCGACGAGGCGGGCTTCGGGTTGTCCGGCCGGGTCCGGCCGGCCGCCGGGGCGTCGGCGGCGGGCGCCTCGGGCCAGGGCGGGGGCGCGGGGCTCGGCTCCGTGGTGGTCCAGTGCCGCAGGGCCCCGGCCTCCATGTCGATCTGCTCGCTCAGCGAGTCCAGGTCGTCCTCCGCGAAGCGGTGGGCGCGGTCGCGGGCGGCCCAGCGCAGGGAGTCCGCGGACGTCGTGATGCGCTCGGTGCGCTCGCGCAGCCCGGGCAGCCGCGCGGCGAGGGTGGTGCGGTCCGGTTCGGACTCCAGGCGCCTGAGTTCGCCGTCCAGTTCGTGGCCGTGCGCGCTGAGCCGCTGGAAGAGGTCGAGGGACTCCTTGAGGGAGGCGTCCTCGGCGGACGCGGCCTCCAGCGCGTCCTGCGTGGCCCGCATCGCGGTGCGCAGCTTGAGCCGCAGCTGGGCGACCTCACCGGCGGCGCCGGGCTGGACGAAGGCCTTGGCCCTCAGGGTGTGGTCCTCCACCGTGCGGCGCACCTGGGTAAGGTGGCGGTCCGCGCCGCGCTTGGCGGCGCCGACGACCTTCACCGTGGCGTAGACGCCGAGCACGACGAAGAGCACGAAGAGCAGGGCGACCACTGCGAACACCGCTTCCACGAAGCTTCTCCTCCGGGCCCTTCCGTCCGTCCCGGCGCACTGCGCGCCGCTCTTCAACGGTAAACGCTACGGGCAGGCCCGGAGTTCCTGACCAACCCCGAACCTGCCCGTAGGGGACCACCCGGATCCCGGCCCGCTCACCTCACGCCGGGACGATGTTCACCAGTTTCGGCGCGCGCACGATCACCTTGCGGATCCCGGCCCCGTCCAGCGCCGCGACGACCCGCTCGTCGGCCAGCGCGGCCTTCTCCAGCTCCTCCTGCGAGATGCCCGGGGACACCTCCAGCCGCGCCTTGACCTTTCCCTTGATCTGCACGACGCAGGTCACGGTCTCGTCGACCACGTACGCCGGGTCGGCCACCGGGAAGTCCTGGTGGACGACCGAGTCCTGGTGGCCCAGCTTGCGCCACAGCTCCTCGGCGATGTGCGGGGCCAGCGGCGCGATCAGCAGCACCAGGGACTCCGCGACGGGCCGCGGCAGCGCCCCCTGCCGCTTGGTCAGGTGGTTGTTCAGCTCGGTGACCTTGGCGATGGCGGTGTTGAAGCGCATGCCCTCCAGGTCACCGCGCACCCCGTCGATCGCCTTGTGCAGGGCGCGCAGGGTGTCCTCGTCGATGTCGGCGGCCTCGGCGTCGACGACGGTCACCTCGCCGGTCGCCTCGTCGACGATGTTGCGCCACAGCCGCTGCAGCAGCCGGAACTGGCCGACCACCGCGCGGGTGTCCCAGGGCCGCGACACGTCCAGCGGGCCCATGGCCATCTCGTACAGGCGCAGCGTGTCGGCCCCGTACTCGGCGCAGATCTCGTCCGGGGTGACGGCGTTCTTGAGGGACTTGCCCATCTTGCCCAGCAGCCGGGAGACCTTCTCGCCCCGGTACCAGTAGCCGCCGTCGCGCTCCTCCACCTCGGCGGCCGGCACGGCGATGCCCCGGCTGTCGCGGTAGACGTAGGCCTGGATCATGCCCTGGTTGAACAGCTTGTGGAACGGCTCCGCCGAGGACACGTGTCCCAGGTCGTACAGCACCTTGGACCAGAAGCGGGCGTACAGCAGGTGCAGCACGGCGTGCTCGGCGCCGCCGACGTACAGGTCGACGCCGCCGTGCGGCATGCCCTCGCGCGGGCCCATCCAGTACTGCTCGACGCCCGGGTCGACCAGTTTCCCGGAGTTGTGCGGATCCAGGTAGCGCAGCTCGTACCAGCAGGAACCGGCCCAGTTGGGCATGGTGTTGGTCTCGCGGCGGTACTTCTTCGGCCCGTCGCCCAGGTCCAGGGTGACGTTCACCCAGTCCTCGTTGCGCGACAGCGGTGTCTCGGGCCGGGTGTCCGCGTCGTCCGGGTCGAAGGTGCGCGGCGCGTAGTCCTCGACCTCGGGCAGCTCGAGCGGCAGCATCGACTCGGGCAGGGCGTGGGCGACGCCGTCCTCGTCGTAGACGATCGGGAAGGGCTCGCCCCAGTAACGCTGCCGGCTGAACAGCCAGTCGCGCAGGCGGAAGTTGACGGTGCCCTCGCCGTGGCCCCCGTTCTCCAGCCACTCGATGATGCGCGCCTTGGCCTCGGCGACGCCCAGGCCGTCCAGGGAGACCTCGTCGTTCGACGAGCCGGTGATCGTCGCGTCGTACGACGCGAAGGCGTTCTCCCACGTCGAGGTGTCCGTGCCCCGGCCGTCGGTGGGCTCGACGATGCAGCGGATCGGCAGCTCGAAGGCGCGCGCGAACTCGAAGTCGCGCTGGTCGCCGGCGGGGACGGCCATGATCGCGCCGGTGCCGTAGCCCATCAGCACGTAGTCGGCGATGAAGACGGGCACCCGCTCGCCGTTGACCGGGTTGGTGGCGTACGCGCCGATGAAGACGCCGGTCTTGTCCTTGGCCTCGGCCTGCCGTTCGACGTCGGACTTCGACGCGGCCTGCGCGCGGTAGGCGGCGACGGCCTCGGCGGGGGTCGCGTGGCCGCCGGTCCACACCTCGTGGGTGCCCTCGGGCCAGGCGTCCGGGGTGAACTTCTCGACCAGCGGGTGCTCGGGCGCCAGCACCATGTAGGTCGCGCCGAACAGGGTGTCGGGGCGCGTGGTGAAGACGGTGATGCGCTCGCCGTCGATCGGGAAGTCGACGCGGGCGCCCTCGGAGCGGCCGATCCAGTTGCGCTGCTGCAGCTTGATGGCCTCGGGCCAGTCCAGGGCGTCCAGGTCGTCCAGGAGCCGGTCGGCGTAAGCCGTGATCCGCATGTTCCACTGGCGCAGCTTGGCCTTGAAGACGGGGAAGTTGCCGCGCTCGGAGCGGCCCTCGGCGGTGACCTCCTCGTTGGCCAGCACGGTGCCCAGGCCGGGGCACCAGTTGACGGGCGCGTCGGAGGCGTAGGCCAGGCGGAACCCGCCCAGGACGTCGGCGCGCTCGGTCTCGCTCAGTTCGCTCCACGCGCGCGTGTGGCCGGGTACGGGCCGCTCACCGGACTCGAAGAGCGCGACCAGCTCGGAGATCGGGCGGGCCTTCCCCGCCTCCCGGTCGTACCAGGAGTTGAAGATCTGCAGGAAGATCCACTGGGTCCACTTGTAGTAGTCCGGGTCGATCGTGGCGAACGACCGGCGCCTGTCGTGGCCCAGGCCCAGCCGGCGCAGCTGGGACTTCATGTTCTCCATGTTGGCTTCGGTGGACACGCGCGGGTGCGTGCCGGTCTGCACGGCGTACTGCTCGGCGGGCAGGCCGAAGGCGTCGAAACCCAGGGTGTGCAGGACGTTGTGCCCGGTCATGCGCTGGAAGCGGGCGGAGACGTCGGTGGCGATGTACCCCAGCGGGTGACCGACGTGCAGCCCCGCGCCGGAGGGATACGGGAACATGTCCATGATGAACTTCTTGGGCTTGGCGACCGTCTCCGCGTCGCCCGCCAGGTCGCCGCTCGGGTTCGGGGCGGCGTACGTGTCCTCGGCGTCCCAGAAGTCCTGCCAGCGTGCCTCGATCTCGGCCGCCAGGGCGGCCGTGTAGCGGTGCGGCGCGGCCTCCGCGGCTGCGGTGGCAGCGGGGTTCGTCTCGCTCATGATCCTCAATGCTCCATCGATCGTCTCTGCCTGCTGCTGCGACTTCCTGGAAATGAAAAATCCCCTCGCACAGGAGGGGACGCCGCGCCGATTCCGGCCGGCCGGCAACCGGCGGTCGGGACTGATCAGCGCGGCTCGCTAAGCAGAAGGCGTGCGGCACGCATGGCGACAGGGTACCGCAGCCCCCGATTCGGCCGCGACGCGCTTCCCGCCGCACCACGAGAGCCTCGGTCACTCCGCGTCACACACCCTGAGGGGCATCACCACGACCGCGCGGTCCTTCGATGACAGCGCAATGGCTCAAACGTCGTACTCCTCGGTATGACGGGGCCTAGAGTTCGGCAGCGGGACCGCTTTACCGAACCTTTCGGAGTTGCCCCATGAACTCTCGTGCAGACAGCAGCCCACCCCCCGCACGGGGCCGGTCGGCTGCGGCCGAGCCGTGCCCTCGTCGCGTCGTGACGCCGGGGGGCGGGTCATGAGACCGGACGACAGCACGGCGGACGACTGGCTCGCCGAGTTCCTCAGCTTCGGTGTGGGCGTCCTGTCACTGGTCTGCCTGAGCTGCTCGGTGATCTGGGGACTCGTCGCCCAGGACCGGATCCTGCTCGGCCCCCGGCAGCGGATCCTGGCGCAGGCGGTGCACCGGACCACCGCGGTCGCCTCGATCGTCTTCCTGCTGATGCACATCGGCATCAAGGTGGGGCAGGAGCACACCACCTGGATCGCCGCGGTGATCCCCTTCGGGCTGGCCCTCACCGACGACGAGGCCGTCACCGGCAGGGCCTTCCTCATCGGCCTCGGCACCCTCGCCGGCCTGCTGATGTTCTTCGTGGGCGTCACCGGTGTGCTGCGCAATCGATTCGCCTCCCCGGCCCCGGTCGCGGCCCGCTGGCGGGCGATGCACATGCTGGCCTACCCGGCCTGGTGCGCGGCCCTGGTGCACGGCCTCTACGCGGGCCGAGCGGCGAAGCCGGTCTTCCTGATCCTCTACGGGCTGTCCGTGCTCGGCGTCACGGCGGTCCTCGTGCTGCGCGCCTCCCCGCCCCGGGTCAGGCGCGGGATCGCCGACCGGGTCACCGCGCTGCTCGGCCCCTCCGGCCGGCGCGACCGGGAGAAGCCGGCGGAGAGCAGAGCCCGGGCGGCCGGGTCCGCCCCGCCCGGCCACGAGGGCCGGCGCGGCTCCGCGCGGGGCGGGGACCGCCCGCTGTACGGGAGTGCCGAGCGGGCCCCCGCCCCGGAACCGGCGAACGGCTTCGCCGCCGCCTACCGCGCGGTCTCCACGCCCGGCCGGCGGTCGCCCCTGACCGAGGGGACGGCCCGCGTGGAACTGCCGCCGGACCTGCGGCCCACGGAGGTCATCGCGCGCGTGGACGGGCCCGCGAGCACCTCGGGCACCTGGCCGGTCCCGTCCCCGCCGCCGGTCGGCGAGGCCCCGCCGTCGGCCTACGACCCGCTCAACGACACCGGATACACCATCCCGGCCTACGACAATCCGGTCGGCTCCGGCTACGGCTCGAGTGATGTGTACGACACCGCTGAGACGAACGCCCACTACGGCACGTACAACCCGGACGACACGTACAACAGCGGTCCCGCCACTGAAACACCCCCCGGTGCGTCGCCCTCGTCGTCCTACGGCGTCGACGCACCGGGTTCGGGCGAACCTTGGAACATGCCCTCCGGAGGCTTTAAGTGAACGAGGCCCTGCCCGACGTACCCGAAGTCCGCGTGGTCGGCCTTCCCCAGCTCACGTCGGGCTTCGACCTTGTCGACCGGCTCGATCTGCCCATGCACCTCAAGGTGCACGGACCGCTCGAGCCCTTGGGCGGTGAGCAGCTCGCGCAGCTCGCCGAACGCATCAACCTCAGGGGCCGCGGCGGCGCGGGCTTCCCCTTCCACAAGAAGCTGCGCTCGGTCGCCGAATCGGCGATCAAGCGCGGCGTCCGGCCGGTCGTCGTCGTCAACGGCAGCGAGGACGAACCGGCCTGCCGCAAGGACACGGTGCTGATCAACCGTGCCCCGCACCTCATCCTGGACGGCGCGCTGCTGTGCGCCGAGGCCATGGGGGCCCGCACGCTCGTCGTGGGGGTCACCCGGGAGTCCACCCAGCGCTCCATGGAGGCCGCGCTCGCCGAACGCGGCCTGAGCAACGGGCGCCGCTCCGTGCTGCGCGCCCGTGTGCAGCGCAACCCGGTCCGCATGGTCACCGGCGCCGCGGCCTCCCTGATCCGCTCCATCGACGGCGGCCCGGCCGTCCCGCCGGGCCGCAAGGTCAGCGCCTCGAGGAACGGCGTCGGCGGCGCCCCCACACTGCTGTCCAACGCGGAGACCTTCGCCCAGCTCGCCATCGCCGCCCGCATCGGCCCCGAGCGCTACGGCAACACCGGCCTGTACGACGAGCCGGGCACCGTGATGCTCACGGTGTCCGGCGCGGTGGCCCGCCCCATGGTGATCGAGGTGCCGACGGGCGTGCCACTGCGCTACGTCCTGCAGCTCGCCGGGGCTCCCCCGGTGCCGCAGGGTGTGCTGACGGGCGGTTACCACGGCAAGTGGATCGACGCGGCGACCGTCAACGAGGCGATCGTCTCCCGCAACTCGCTGGACGCGGTGGGCGGTTCGCTCGGCGCGGGCGCGATTCTGCCGATCAGTCAGGACACCTGCGCGCTCGGCGAGTCGCTGCGGGTGGCCCAGTGGCTGGCCGAGGAGAGCGCCGGCCAGTGCGGCCCCTGCTACCTGGGACTGCCGGCCGCCGCGCGCGGCCTGGAGGACATCCTCGACGGCGGCGGGCCGGCCGCCCTGGAGGCGGTCAAGCAGGTCGCCAAGAACGTGAAGCGGCGCGGCGCCTGCTCGCACCCGGACGGCTCCGCGATGTTCCTGGAGTCGACCGTCAGGGCGTTCACCGACGACCTCGCCGCCCATGTCCTCGGCAACGGCTGCGGACGGCCCGTGGCGGGCGTTCTGCCGCTCTTCGAGGGGGGCAGGGCCCCTACGGGCATCCCGGGCGGCGGCGGGGAGGAGAACGGGCCCAGCCGCCAGAAGATCTACGTCGACTGGACGCTGTGCCGGGGCCACGGCCTGTGCGCGGACATCCTCCCGGAGGTCTTCCAGCTCGGCGCGGACGGCTTCCCGACGGTGGCCCAGGCCCAGGTGCCGCGCTTCGCCGAGGCGAAGGCGCTGCGCGCGGTGCGCCGCTGTCCGGCGCTGGCCCTGCGCATCGAGGAGGAGGCTCCCCAGGCCAAGGCGCCCTCGCGGAATCTGCCGGTGCTCTCCCAGGGCCGCGGCCGGCGCGCCCTGGGCCGCTGAGGCGGTCCGCCCCCGCGGAGTCGGGGGCGGACCATCCCCACCGGACAGCGAGACCAACCAGCGAGGGCGGACCATCCGTTCGGATGATCCGCCCTCGACTTCTGTGGAGCTAAGGAGAATTGAACTCCTGACCTCCTGCATGCCATGCAGGCGCTCTACCAACTGAGCTATAGCCCCTTGCTTCGCTCCGCCCGGTTTCCCCGGCGGCGACGCCAACTTTACACGGTCGACCCGGGCCAACACCAAATCGGTTTCGCTTCGCTCGGCTATGCCCGATATGCCACCGCCGCGGTCACGCGGTCACGCGGTCACGAACGAATAGAAGCGCTTGAGGGTGCAGTGCTCTTCCAGCAGCCGGCCGTAGATCGGCTCCCCCTCGAGTTCGCGGTACGTCTCGATGGGGTCGCCTTTTATGATCAGCGCCCGCGCGCACTCCTCGCACCAGTACTGGTAGTCGGCGTTGACCGGCTCCATGTCCCGGACGATCGGCGTTCCGCTGCCGCACCAGTCGCACTTCCGCCTGTGTGCACCCATTGATCAGCTCCAGGTGTGGCCGCGGGCCGTGCACATGTAGGGGATGGTCGGGATACGTCGCGTCGGCACCGCTCCGAGAAGGTGGTCGACCTCCTCGAGGATGCTCGCAGGCATCACAACTCCCTCCCGTCGGGCCGCGCCCCCTTCCGGCCGTTTGATTCTGCCACGACCGGACCAATACGGTCAGCGACGCCGAGGTACCGGTCGGGACACGGCTCGACGTCTCGTGGAGGTGTACGTCCGGGAGGGCCGTCCTGCTCATGTGCGGACAACGAAAGATCCCGCCTCCCCGGAGGGAGGCGGGATCTTCGTCACGTGGAGCTAAGGAGAATTGAACTCCTGACCTCCTGCATGCCATGCAGGCGCTCTACCAACTGAGCTATAGCCCCTGGTGCCACGCGGTGCAACCGCCTGGTCTTCCGTCCCGCTCGGCGGGGCGAACAAGAAGAACTTTAGCCTGCGACCTGCCAGAAAGTGAAATCCGGGTCCCGGGGTGTCCCGGGGCCGGACGGGAGGGCGTTCAGTCGTCGTCGCCGAGCACCGGTTCGGGCAGGGTGCCGGCGTTGTGCTCGAGCAGCCGCCAGCCGCGGGCGCCCTCGCCGAGGACGGACCAGCAGCAGTTGGTGAGGCCGCCCAGGCTCTCCCAGTTGTGGGGCTGGAGACCCAGCAGCCAGCCGATGGTGGTGCGGATGGTGCCGCCGTGGCTGACCACGACGAGCGTGCCGTCCTCGGGGAGCTTCTCGGCGTGCCGCAGCACCACGGGGGCGGCGCGGTCGGCGACCTCGGTCTCCAGTTCGCCACCGCCGCGGCGCACGGGCTCACCGCGCTTCCAGGCGGCGTACTGGTCGCCGTACCTGGCGATGATCTCGTCGTGCGTCAGGCCCTGCCAGACGCCCGCGTAGGTCTCCCGCAGGGCCTCGTCGTGGGTGATCTCCAGGCCGGTGAGCGCGGCGAGTTCCGCGGCGGTGTCCGCGGCCCGCTTCAGGTCGGAGGCCACGATCGCGTCCGGCCCGAGACCGGCGAGCAGACGGGCGGACCGGCGGGCCTGGGCGACGCCGGTCTCGGTGAGTTCGACGTCGGTGGTGCCCTGGAAGCGGCGCTCCACGTTCCAGGAGGTCTGGCCGTGCCGCCAGAGGATGACGCGGCGGCCCCGGCGCCCGGACCCGCTCGCCTCACCGATGGCGCTCACCGCCATTCACCACCCGGCTCCGCGGCCTCCTCGGCCTCCCGCAGCCGGGCGTGCTCGGCCGCCTTGCCACGTGTGGCCCTGGCGTCCTCGGGGAGCTCCAGCTCGGGGCAGTCCTTCCACAGCCGCTCCAGGGCGTAGAAGACGCGCTCCTCGCTGTGCTGGACGTGGACGACGATGTCGACGTAGTCGAGCAGCACCCAGCGCGCCTCGCGGTCGCCCTCGCGGCGGACCGGCTTGGCGCCGAGCTCCTTGCTGAGCCGCTCCTCGATCTCGTCGACGATCGACTTGACCTGGCGGTCGTTGGGCGCGGACGCCAGCAGGAAGGCGTCGGTGATGGACAGCACGTCACTGACGTCGTAGGCGACGATGTCGTGCGCGAGCTTGTCGGCGGCCGCCTGCGCGGCGGTGTGGACGAGCTCGATGGAACGGTCGGTTGCGGTCACCACAAGGCTTTCGGTCGGCGGTCACTTGCCCTCAAGGGTCTCACGGACCGCCGGGCGCACCCCACGCCATGACGGGGTACGCCCTCGCCCTCCCGGCTACGACCCGGGGTCGTAGTCCTGGCCGAGCAGCACCGAGACGCGGGCGTTCGCCGAGACCTCGCCCTTGGTGACGGCGTCGGCGGGCAGCCCCAGGGTCTTGGCGACCTCGGTGGCGTTCTCCTTCTCGGCGGCGTCGGCGTAGACGACCTTCGACGCGGCCTCCACGGCGCCGGCCGCGCCGGCCTCCCGGAAGGTGAAGCCGCCGTTGAGGAGCACCACGCGGGCCTTCTCCGTGTGGTCCTTCACACCTGTGGCGTTGCGCACGGAGACGCTGACGGCGGCGTCCTCGTCGGGGCTCTTGGCGGTACCGCCGAGGACGTCCTTGACCACGCTGTCGCTCGCCTGCGCGCTGAGCGTGCCGTCGTCCTGCACGGGCAGCAGCGCGGTCCTGTGGTCGCCGCCCTTGGCGAGGTCGGAGAGCCGGGCGAGGAAGGCGCCCAGGTCCTTGTCGGTCAGGGGCGGCTCGATGATCTGCCCGAGGGTCTGGACGGTGGTCGTGGCGGCGTCCGGGTCGGAGGTCATCTTGCGCAGGACGCCGTGCAGGACCTGCCCGAACCTCTCCAGCTGGGCGTTCTGGTCCTCGCCGGGGGCGCGGTAGGTGGCGTAGGCGACGGCCGCCTTGCCGCTGAGGGTCTGGCTCCTGCCCTGGTTGACCAGGGGGGCCTCGCCCTTCCCGGCGTCCGGGTCGGGCACGTCGGTGTCGGTGTCGACCTCGATGTTGCCGACGAGGTCGACGAGGGTGAGCAGGAACGGGGTGTCCAGCCGCCAGGTGCCCTCGATGTCGGTGCCGAGGACGGTGTCGAGCGCGGTCCTGGTGCCCTCGGAGCCGTCGTCGTCGACCGACTTGGCGAGGGTGGTGGTGCTGCCGTCGTCGGCGGTGAGCGCCAGGGAGTTGGGCAGCAGGACGGTGGTGCCCTGCTTGGTGGTGGTGTTGTCGACGAGCAGCGCGGTGGCGGTGCCGCCGCTGGTGGTGTCGTGCAGGTGGACGACGAGCACGTCGCGCTTCTGGGCGCCCGCGGCCGTGGTGGTGCCCGTGCCGGAGCCGGAGCCGGACAGGCCGGGCAGCTTCCCGGCGTACCAGAGGTAGCCGACGCCGCCGGCGGCGACCAGGGCGAGCACCACGGCCAGGGCGACGATCCGGCTGCGGGCGCGCCGCCGGGCCTCCTCGCGCCGCTCGGTGCGGTTCTCGGTGAACTTGAGCCAGTCGATGACGTCCTCGGAGTCGCCGTCGGGCTCCTCGACGAAGGCGAACTGCTCGGTGCGGTAGTCCCGGCCGGGCTCGGCGGGGGCCCGACCGTCGCCGTCGCCGTCGCCGTCGTCGACCGGGCCGGCCTGCTGCGGGATGTGCGCGGTCTGCTCGGCGACCCGGGGCTGCTGCCCGGTGCCGCCCTGCGCGGCCTGCCCGTAGGGGTCGTAGGAGGGGGCGTAAGAGGTGTCGTAGGAGGTGTCGTAGGACGCGCTCCGGCCGCCCTGCTGGGCGCCGTAGGGGTCGTAGGAGGGGTCCTGCGGCTGCTGCGGAACCCCGGTCCCGGTTGCGGTTCCGTAGGGGTCGTACGGCTGCTGGTGTCCGCCCGTGCCGTACGGGTCGTACGGGTCGTAGCCGTATCCCTGCTGCTCCTGCTGCCCCTGCTGCTGGTAGGCGTCGTACTGCTGGGTCTGCTGGGTCTGCTGGGCCGTGGCCTGGCGGTAGACGGGTTGGCCGTACTCGTCGTAGCCGACGAGCTCGTACGGGGCGGCCCCGTCGGTTCCGTGTCCCGCGTCGTATCGGTCGTTCACCGGTGCCCCTCTCGGCTCACTCGCCGCGGTACAGCTCGCGCTTGTCGATGTAGCGCACGACTCCGTCCGGCACCAGATACCAGACGGGCTCCCCCTTGGCGACTCTCGCACGGCAGTCCGTCGAGGAGATGGCGAGGGCCGGGACCTCGACGAGCGAGACACCGCCCTCGGGGAGGCCGGCGTCGGTCAGATGGTGGCCGGGCCGGGTCACACCGATGAAGTGTGCCAGGGAGAACAGCTCCTCGCTGTCGCGCCAGGTGAGGATCTGGGCGAGGGCGTCGGCGCCGGTGATGAAGAACAGGTCCGTGTCCGGGTTGAGGGCGCGCAGGTCGCGCAGGGTGTCCACGGTGTAGGTGGGGCCGCCGCGGTCGATGTCGATGCGGCTCACCGAGAACTGCGGGTTCTCGGCGGTCGCGATGACCGTCATCAGATAGCGGTCCTCGGCCGCGGAGACCGCGCGGTGGCTCTTCTGCCACGGCTGGCCGGTGGGGACGAAGACGACCTCGTCGAGGTGGAACTGCGCGGCGACCTCGCTGGCCGCCACCAGGTGCCCGTGGTGGATCGGGTCGAAAGTGCCGCCCATGACGCCGAGACGGCGCTTGCCCCGCCCGGCCGGGTCACTGCCGGGGCCGGTAGGCGTGTCCTGCTCTCCCATGCGTGCAGACCCTACCGGCCCGGCCCGAGAGCCCCGGCGGGCAGGGCGGGCCCGCGGCGGGTTCAGCGGTCGCGGTTGAAGCGGGTGGTGATCCACAGCAGGAGCAGCAGGCCCAGCAGGGCGCCGCCGCCGGTGACGTAGGGGTTGAGGCTCTCGTGGTTGCCGCTGTGCTCTCCGCCCCCGGCGGCGAGGGTGACCAACTGGGCAGCGGTGCTGGGGAAGCTCATCTTCGGCAGGACCTATCGCGTGTGGGCGGGATAAAGACGTCGGCTCATGGTAAGCGGGCGCCCCGGCAGCGATCACGCCGACTCCGCCGTTGCGGGCGCGGGGCCGCTCACCGGGCAACCTTCCCGGTGCCTCAGTCGTCCTTCCGCCTGTAGCCGCGCGACAGGAACCACGCGGTGAGCACACAGCCCACCACCATCACGACCGGAACGAGACCCGGAGCAGGATCCCCGCCTCCTCGGCCGTACCGCCGTCCGCACTGCCCCGTCCACGGTGACTCCGCCTAGGCTGGGCAGCGCCGCGGGGCAGCGAAGGACCGCACAAGGGACCGCGACGGGTCACTCAGACGCACCTGGGGGAAACATGTCCGACGGCCATCCGCACAACGGACACGAGAGCGTGCCGGGCAGGCAGCGCAGGCGCTTCCCCGGGATCTCCTCGCGTGCGTACGAACATCCGGCCGACCGCTCCGCGCTGGTGGCGCTGCGCAGGCTGAGCGGTTTCGACACGGTCTTCAAGGCCCTGAGCGGCCTGCTGCCCGAGCGCAGTCTGCGGCTGCTGTTCCTGTCCGACTCGGTGCGGGTCTCCGACCGGCAGTTCGCGCACCTCCACGACATGCTGCGGGACGCCTGCCACATCCTGGACCTGGAGAAGGTCCCGCCGATGTACGTCAACCAGGACCCGAACCCGAACGCGATGTGCGTCGGCCTGGACGAGCCGATCATCGTGGTGACCACGGGCCTGGTGGAGCTGCTCGACGAGGAGGAGATGCGGGCGGTCGTCGGGCACGAGGTCGGGCACGCGCTGTCCGGGCACGCGGTGTACCGGACGATCCTGCTGTTCCTGACGTCGCTGGCGGTACGGGTCGCCTGGATCCCGCTGGGCAACTTCGCGATCATGGCGATCGTGACCGCGCTGCGCGAGTGGTTCCGCAAGTCGGAGCTGTCCGCGGACCGCGCGGGGCTGCTGGTCGGCCAGGACATCCAGGCGTCGATGCGCGGACTGATGAAGATCGCGGGCGGCGACCACCTGCACGAGATGAACGTGGACGCGTTCCTGGAGCAGGCCGACGAGTACGAGGCCGGGGGCGATCTGCGCGACTCCGTGCTGAAGATCCTCAACGTGCTGCCCCGCTCGCACCCGTTCACCACCGTGCGGGCGGCCGAGCTGAAGAAGTGGGCGGCGTCCCGGGACCACCAGCGGATCATGGACGGCCACTACCCGCGCCGCGACGAGGACAAGGACGCGTCGGTGCGGGAGTCGTGGCGGGAGTCGGCGAGCGGCTACGCCGATGAGGTGAGGACCTCCAAGGACCCGCTGATGAAGCTGGTCAACGACATCGCGGGCGGTGCCGGTGACCTGGGTGGCCGGGTCCGCCGCGGCTTCGGCGGCTTCACGTCCTCGGCGCCGCGGCCCCCGCGCGACCCCCGGGAGCCGGGAGAGCCGTCGGGCCGGGACGGCGGGGAACCGCCGCGCGACGGCGCGTGAGGCCCGCTCAGACGTCCGGCTGCGCGCCCTCGGCCAGGGAGCCGCACAGCGCGGGGGCGCTGCCGGTGGCGTAGGGATCGGTGCCGGCGGGGCCGCCCTCCTCGGCCGTCCGGCCGGCGAGCAGCGGGCGCAGCCGTCCGGCGGAGTCCTCCGCGCAGGACAGCGGTCCGGCCTGGACGTGGGCGACGGCGAGCTCGGCCTGGTGCAGGCGCAGGTCGTCGCGGTCGAAGCGGAAGTGCAGTTCGCGGCGGACGGTGAACAGCGACGCCGCCGCGTCCCGGCCCGCGCCGGCCGGCCGCAGGGCGTAGACGAAGGTGTGGTCGGTGGTGACCTCGAGGGTGGCGGAGTCGGTCTCGGCGGCCTGCATGGTGCCCCGGACCCGGATCCCGCGGTCGGCCAGTTCCACCCGGGCGGGGTCGAAGCGGACCAGCCACCCCGTGGGGGCGTGCCGTCCGTCGGCGGTGGGCCGGGTGAAGCTCCGGTCGAACTGGTCGAGCTGGCCGGAGTCGAGCAGCACCCGTACGGGGCGGGTCCGGCCGCCGGTGAGCACGCCCGGGTCGAGGGAGGACCGCACGAGGTAGTCCTTCGCGGTGATCAGCGCGCTCACGACCTGGCCGTCGGAGAAGTGCGCGGTGCGCCGCGCGGCGGGCAGCGTCACCCCTTCGGCGCCGGTACGGAACTGCGCCGCCGGACTGCGCGCGTACAGCCGTTCGACGTCGGTGTCGCCCGGCACCTCGTTCCGCGGGACGAGCGGGATGACGGTCATCCGCAGGGGCTCGGCGGGTTTCTCGGCGACGGGACTCCGGTAGGGGCTGCGCACGCCCATGTAGAGGGCGGTGCCGAAGGCCACCGCGATCAGGACGACCAGCGCCAGCGCCTGCCGGGACAGGCCCCGGCGCGGGGGCGGGCGGCGGCGTACGGCGGGCGCGTGGTCGGTGATGCGCTCCTGCGCGGAGTACTCCTGGAGTTGGGCAGCGCGGACGAAGGACTCGTCGAAGACGACGGACCTGTACTCGTCCTCTCCACCCCCGGGGACTCCCTCGGGCGTCCCCTCGGGTGGGTCCGAAGGCCCTCCCATGTCTTCAGGGTAGGTCCGGCGAAGGCCCGGTACACGCCCGCCCGCGCCACAACTTTTGGCAGGTACTCACCAAGCGGGTGGACGGTCTCAGGGGGAGCCGCGCGGGATCACCGGGACGGTCGGCCGGGAGTAGTCGGCCGACGCGGAGGGGGCCGCCGAACCGCCCTGTTCCAGGCCGGTCGAGGCGGGCGGCGGAACCTGCTCCTCGCGGTCGGGGGAGGCGCCCCGGTAGACGGCCGAGAAGGCGAGCGCGACCATGCCGACGCCCATCACCAGGGCGAGCAGCCAGGCGACGGGGCGGTGCCAGCGCGCCCGCCTGCCGTACGGGCCCGGGAAGCCGTAGTCGTCGTCCAGGGAGCCCGGCCCGTCGTCCGGGTCGTCGTGGCCGGGGCCGCCCCGGTGGCCGCCGTACCCGTCGTACCGCTCGCCGCGCGCAGGGGGGCGGTGGGCCTCGGCCTCGAAGGCCTCGGCCCTGGCCTGTGCGGCCGCCAGGAGGCGTTCGACCGCGGTCGGCTCGTGCACCTCGGCCGCGCGGACGAAGGCCTCGTCGAGGACCACGGAGGCGAACTCTTCGTCCGACACCCCGCGGTCGTGGTCGTCGTCGGGCTCCCAGCCGTCAGGGAACGGCGTGCCCCCCACGTCCTCCGGCACGGGTCCAGAGTAGACCTGGGGGGTCAATTTGGGCAGACGGTATGGAAATTCATCCGGCCGCCGGGACCGCCGCGCCGGCCCTCGCGCACCGTGTCCGGATCAGCTCCGTACGTGGCCGTCGCCGGTGACGATGTACTTCGTGCTGGTCAGCTCGGGCAGCCCCATCGGGCCCCGGGCGTGCAGCTTCTGCGTCGAGATGCCGATCTCGGCGCCGAAGCCGAACTGGCCGCCGTCGGTGAAACGGGTCGAGGCGTTCACCGCGACCGTGGTGGAGTCGACCAGCCGGGTGAACCGGCGCGCGGCCTGCTGCGAGGTGGTGACGATGGCCTCGGTGTGGCCGGAGGTCCACAGCCGGATGTGCTCCACGGCCCGGTCGAGGGAGTCGACGACGGCGGCGGCGATGTCGAGGGAGAGGTACTCGGTCTCCCAGTCCTCCGTGGTGGCCTCCACGACGGTGGCCCGGGAGTCCTTGCCGTACGCCATCACGCGTTCGTCGGCGTGCACGGTGACCCCCGCGTCGGCCAGGGCGTCCAGGGCGCGCGGCAGGAACTCGGCGGCGACGTCCTGGTGGACCAGCAGGGTCTCGGCGGCGTTGCAGACGCCGACCCGCTGGGCCTTGGAGTTGACCAGGATCTCCACCGCCATGTCGAGGTCGGCGGCCGCGTCGACGTAGACGTGGCAGTTGCCGGTGCCGGTCTCGATGACCGGGACGACCGACTCCTGGACGACCGTGTTGATCAGGGAGGCGCCGCCGCGCGGGATGAGCACGTCGACCAGGCCCCGGGCGCGCATCAGCTCGCGCACGCTGTCCCGGCTCTCACCGGGCACCAGCTGTACGGCGTCGGCGGGAAGCCCGGCGCCGTGCACGGCGTCCCGCAGCACCCGTACCAGCGCGGTGTTCGAACGATAGGCGGAGGAGGAGCCGCGCAGCAGCACCGCGTTCCCGGACTTCAGGCACAGGGCGGCGGCGTCGACCGTCACGTTCGGCCGGCCCTCGTAGATGATCCCGACGACGCCGAGCGGCACCCGGACCTGGCGCAGGTCGATGCCGTTGGGCAGCGTGGAGCCGCGGACGACCTCGCCGACCGGGTCGGGCAGCGCGGCCACGTCCCGCACGTCGGCGGCGATCGCGCGCACCCGCTCCGGGGTGAGCGTGAGCCGGTCGATCATTCCCTCGCCGACACCGGCCTCGCGGGCCCTGGCCACGTCCTGGGCGTTGGCCTCGACGATCTCGCCCGCGCGGGCCTCCAGCGCGTCCGCGATGGCGAGCAGTGCGTCGTCCTTGACGGCGCGCGGCAGCGGCGCGAGGGCGGCGGCGGCCCCCTTGGCCCGGTGGGCGGCCTGGCCGACCGGGGACATCGAGTCGTACGACGAGAGCGTGGTCATGTAGGGAAGGGTAGTGCGGGTGGCCGGGTACGTCGGCATTCGTCCCGAACCCCGAGACGGGGGGCTTTGTCCTAAAAGGGGTGCACTCCCATGGGGGTGGCCAGGACCGGTCCGTACCCCGCGGCGACGCGCTGGTGGTAGGTGGGCCGGTCGATGACCTCCAGGCCGACGATCTCCCAGGGCGGCAGGCCCGCGGTCTGCCGGTGCTCGCCCCACAGGCGCAGCGCCACGGCGGCCGCGTCGTGCAGGTCGCGGGCCTCCTCCCAGTAGCGGATCTCCGCGTGGTCGTCGGCGTAGCGGCTGGTCAGCAGGAAGGGATGGTCGTGGGCGAGTTGTTCCAGGGCCCGCCGGACCTCCGTGACCGGGGCCCGTACGCCGGAGACGCTGAGGGTGACGTGCCACAGGCGCGGGAGGTCGCGAGGTTCGCCGCCGGGGAACCGGCCCCCGGCCGGGACGCTGGTCAGGGAGCGCTCGTCGCCGGCCGCGCGGAAGCCGGTACCACCGCGGGACGACGTCGTCCCCGGGCGCACTCGTCTCACGACGGCCTCCTTCACGCGCGCGGACCCACCCGGTGGTCGGGCGGATGTGTCCTCGCCACAAAGTTGAGCAGGCCACCGGGGGATCGCGGGGCACTTTCGCGGAACGTCCACCACCGAGGGCGGAAGTTTCGGCGCATTACGGATGCAGGATCACCAGATCGTCCCTGTGTACGACCTCGCGTTCGTACTCCGGGCCGAGATCGCGGGCGAGTTCACGGGTCGAGCGGCCGATCAGGAGGGGGATCTCCCTGGCGTCGAAGTTGACCAGGCCGCGGGCCACCGCCCGCCCCTCGCGGTCCCGCAGCTCGACCGGGTCGCCCGCGCTGAACTCGCCCTCGACGCCCGCGATCCCGGCGGGCAGCAGCGACTTGCGGCCCTGGACGACCGCGCGCACCGCACCGTCGTCCAGGGTGAGCGAGCCCTGCGGGGTGGAGGCGTGCTGGAGCCACAGCAGGCGGTCGGCGGAGCGGCGGCCGGTGGGGTGGAAGTAGGTGCCGGTGTCACCGCCGGTGAGGGCGTCGGCCGCGTGGACCGCGCTGGTCAGCACCACCCGGATGCCGGCGGCGGCGGCGATCCGGGCGGCCTCGACCTTGGTCACCATGCCGCCGGTGCCGACGCCCGCCCTGCCCGCGCTGCCGATCTCCACGTGGGCGAGGTCCTCCGGGCCCCTGACCTCCGCTATCCGCGAGGTGCCGGGCCGGGCGGGGTCCCCGTCGTAGACGCCGTCCACGTCGGACAGCAGCACCAGCAGGTCGGCGTGGACCAGGTGGGCGACGAGGGCGGCGAGCCGGTCGTTGTCGCCGAAGCGGATCTCGTCGGTGGCGACGGTGTCGTTCTCGTTGACGACCGGGAAGGCACCCATCGCCAGCAGCTCGTCGAGGGTGCGGGAGGCGTTGCGGTGGTGGGCGCGGCGGCTCATGTCGTCGCTGGTCAGCAGCACCTGCCCGGCCCGGACGCCGTAGCGGGCGAAGGAGGCGGTGTAGCGGGCCATCAGCAGCCCCTGGCCGACGCTGGCGGCGGCCTGCTGCCGGGCGAGGTCCGTGGGGCGGCGGCGCAGGCCCAGCGGCGCGAGACCGGCGGCGATGGCACCGGAGGAGACGAGGACGATCTCCCGCTCGCCGCCGCTGCGCACCTTCGCGAGCACGTCCACGAGGGCGTCCACACGGTCGGCGTCCAGTCCGCCCGCCGCGGTGGTCAGCGACGAGGAGCCGACCTTGACGACGATCCTGCGCGCCTCGCCCACGGCCTGCCTTGCGCCTGCCACCCTGCCGCCCGTCCCCTCTCATCACGTCACGTCACGTCATGTCGTCGGTCGCCCGCCCCGTCAGGCAATCTACGCGAAGCGGGCCGGACGGCGCCCGGCGGTCCAGTCTCCGGACAGGTGCCGGGTGATTGTTCGAACACATACCGCATGCGGCCAAAAGGTTGTATTAATTGCCTATAGAAATTAAAGAACTGTGCAACTTAATGTGAACGTCTGAGTCATCTCAAGATCGTGAAGGGCGCCCTGTGAGACGCATCCTGCTTCGTTCGGGCAAGGACCCGTTCGATGTCGTACCCGTGGAAGAAGCCCTTCACCGGGACGTCATAGCCACCAACTCGGGCAACCTGATCTTCAGTGACGCCGCGCACAAGATCCTCACGGCCCGGGACACCGAGGTCGTCTCGAACGGCATACAGACGGACCTCACCGCGGCCGGGCGGATCAACGAGGAGTACGACGCGTTCGTGGTGCCCCTGGCCAACGCCTTCCGGCCGTCGTTCGAGGGCTCGCTGGAACGCCTGACCCGGCTGATCAAGAAGCTGAGGATCCCGGTCGTGGTGCTCGGCGTCGGCGCGCAGAGCGGGGTGTCGTACGACGCGGCGCGGCTGAAGGCCATGGAGCCGACCGTGCGCGCCTTCTGCTCGGCGGTGCTGGACCACAGCGCGACGATCGGCGTGCGCGGCGAGTTCACCGAGCGGTACCTCAACGAGATGGGCTTCAGGGACGTGGAGGTCATCGGCTGCCCGTCGATGTTCCTGCACGGCGACAAGCTCACCGTGGAGAAGAAGGCGCAGCGGCTGACCACCGAGTCGCGGATCGCCGTCAACGGCTCCCACTCGGCGATGCGCGGCGGCCTGCACGAGATCGTCGGCCGCACCCACGCGCGCTATCCGCACCTGCGCTACATCGGCCAGAACCTCACCGACGCCAAGCAGTTGCACTGGCGGGACGTGAACTCCCCGGCCGGCCGGGTCACGATGATGCCGACGCACCCGGACCACCCGATGTACCGGGAGGACAAGGTCCGCGTGTACATCGACCCGCAGACCTGGTTCGACGACCTGCGGGAGTTCGACTACTCCTTCGGTTCGCGCATCCACGGCAACATCGCCGCGCTGCTGGCGGGCACGCCCGCGACGGTGCTGACCTTCGACTCGCGCACGCTGGAGCTGTGCCGGTACTTCGAGATACCGCACCAGCAGCTGGACCGGACGCCCCCGGACACCGACCCGGCCGAGCTGTACGAGAAGGCCGACTTCAGCGCCCTGACCGGCAACCACCGTGAGCGTTTCGACCGGTTCACCGCGTTCCTCGACAAGAACGGGCTGCAGAACACCTTCACGCACGGCGACGGCGGCGCGGCGTTCGACGAGAAGCTCAGGTCCCTGTCCTTCCCCGCGGGCATCCGCCCCTGGATCGACAACGACCCCGCCTCGCTCACCGCGCGGTTCAGCTGGATGTACGGCCGCGTGTCCCAGCTGTCCGCGGACAACGCCAAGCTGAAGCGCGAGCTGGCCCGGGCCAGGTCCGGGACCAAGACCACCGTCAAGGCGGCCGCGCCGGCCGTGAAGTCCTCGGTCTACCGCCGTGCGCGGCGCGTGGTGGGCGGCCCGCTGCGGCGGGCGCTGCAGCCGGGGCGGCAGCCCTCGCCGAAGGGCAGCGGAGCCGTATAGCACGGCCCGTTCACTCCAGGGTCCGGACACGCGCGTGTCGTCCGGAGGTCGACGCGCGTTAACCCGGGCGCCCGTTCTGCGTCGACCCTGGAGTGACCGCAGTGCCCGAACCCTCGCCCCGACGGCGGCTGCCCGCCGCCTCCTTGCTCCTCCTCGCCGTCCTGGCGGCGGCCTTCGTCGCGCAGGCCGTCGCCGCGCTGCGCCCGCACGTGCCGCTGCTGCTCGCCTCGACCGCCGTGTCCCTGGCGGTCGAGGGCGTGCTGTACCGGTGGCAGCCCGGGATGCTGTCGCTGTTCGCCAAGACGCACGCGGACATCACGGTCCGCCATGTGCTGCGCGATCTGCTGCTGGTGGTGGGCCTGCTGCGGCTCGGCGAACAGCACCGGGAGCCCCAGTACGCCCCGCTCGTCGCCGGCCTGCTGGCCTTCTACGCGCTGCACTGCGCGGTCCAGGCGGTGTCCGTCCTGGTCCGGCGCACCCGCACGCTGCCCGTGCTGACCCGGAACATCGACGCCTCCGCGCTGCGCCTGTCCCCCGCCCCGGCCGCTCTGCTGCGCCGCCCCGGCCATCGGCTGCTGCTCTTCGGCCTGCCCGCGACGGCCGGCCTGACGGCCACGGCGGTCACCGACGACGCCCGGTGCGCGGCGGCCGGTGTCGCGCTGGCCCTGCTGCTCACCTCCGCGGGGCTCGGCGCCCTGCTGCTGCGGCTGCTGCCCGGCCGGCGTCCGGCGGGCGAGCGGGAGGTGCTCGAGTGGTTCGACGCCTGGCTGGCCGAGTACCGGCCCACGGTCGGTCTGTACTTCTCCGGCGGTCCCTCCTCCGCCTACCAGGCGAACATGTGGCTGGAACCGCTGGCCGGGGCCGGCGGCCGGCCGGTGATCATCCTGCGCGAGCGGTTCATGGTGCCGCGGATCGCGGCGACCGACATCCCCGTGGTGTGCCTGCCGAAGGTGTCCACGCTGATGCGGCTGGAGCACTCCACCCTCCAGGTCCTCATCCACCCGTCGAACTCCGGCAAGACCTCCCAGGTGCTGCGCATCCCCACGATCAAGCACGCCTTCGTCAACCACGGCGAGAGCGACAAGCTGTCGTCCTGCAACCCCTACGCGAAGGCCTACGACGAGGTGTGGGTGGCCGGTCCGGCGGCGCGCGAACGGTACGCGCTGGCTGAGGTCGGGGTCGAGGACAAGGACGTGGTGGAGATCGGCCGCCCGCAGCTGGACGGCGTACGGCCGTACGCGGGCCCGCCGGCCGGGCCGGTCACGGTCCTGTACGCGCCGACCTGGGAGGGCTGGGACGGCCATCCGGGCAACACGTCGGTGATCGCGGCCGGTGAGAACCTGGTGCGGGCGCTGCTCGCGGACCCGGGGGTGCGGCTGCTGTACAAGCCGCACCCGCTGACCGGCTCGGTGGAGCCGCGGGCGGGCGCCGCCGACCGCCGCATCCGGGAGCTGATCCGGGCGGCGAACCGGGAGCGGTCCGGTCCGCGCCCGGCGCCGTCGGACGAACTGGCACGGTGCACAGCGGAGTTGGACCGGCTCACCCGGGCCGTGGTCCGGGCGGGCGCCGACCAGGCCGAGCGGATGCTCGCGCAGTCCGCGCCCGAGCCGGGCCGCGCCCAGGCGGTGGCGCGGGCGGCGGCGGCCTGGGAGGAGGCGTACTGGGCGTCGCTGCCGGAGTGGGAGCACCAGGTCGTCGAGGACGCCCGTCCCGCCCTGTACGCCTGCTTCAACGTCGCCGACGTGCTGATCAGCGATGTGTCGAGTGTGGTCAGCGACTTCCTCGCCGGCGGGAAGCCGTACGCGGTGGCGAACACCAGCGGGCTGTCCGAGGAGGCGTTCCGCGCGGCGTTCCCGACGGTGGCGGCGGCGACCGTCCTGACGCCGGACGCGGCCGGGGTGCCGGCCCTGCTGGAGTCGGTACGGCACCCGGAGAAGGACGAACTGGCTTCGGCCCGGGCACAGTTGAAGCTCCGCCTGCTGGGCCCGGCGGAGCCGCCGTCCCAGCGGCGCTTCGCCGGGGCCGTGCGCGCGCTGTGCACGGCGGCGGGGGAACACCGCGCCCGCACCGCGCACCGCCTCACCACGGAAGTCCCCGGCCAGCGCCGGGAGGCCGCCGCGCGGGCGGGCACCGGCCGCCGGGCCTGACCCGGGCGGCCGGCCGGGCCCGTACGGAGCCGGGACCCGGAGGCGCGGACGGCCGCGGTCCGTGGCGGGGCGCCGCGCGGTCAGGCCGGGGCGGCTGTCCCGCCCCGGGTGTCCTTGCGGGGCGGGGTCAGTGCGCGGCGGGCCTTGCGGGCGGCGCGGCGCAGGAGGGAGCCGATGCCGCCCTCGCGGTAGCCGGGGTGGGCGCGGGCCTCGCGGGGGGCGGCGAGGTAGACGGAGTCGGGGATGCCCGCCGCCCGGTCGCGGAAGTGCGGGTAGGCGAGGTAGACGCGGCGGCCCCGCCGCTCCAGCAGGACCGGTGCCCGCTTCCCCGCCCGTACGAACTCCAGGACGTCCGTGAGGAGTTCCAGCCGCCGCTCGGCCACCAGGTGCAGCCGCAGCCGCTCCTCGACCTTCAGCCGTTCGGCGACGCCTTCGGTCCAGTGGGCGTCCATCAGCGGCCGGGCGAGCAGGAGTTTGTGCCGCCGGACGTCGTCGCCGTCCTTGAGGAAGCGGGGGCCGAACTGCGGCAGCAGGGTGACCGTGAAGGGCCGCACCATGAGCTGGTCGCGCCGGGGGCCCGCGGGGACGAGGGCGGCGATGAGGTTCATCAGGGCGCGGGCGGAGTCGAACCGCAGGGTGTAGCCGCCGCTCTTGGTGACGTGTTTGCCGTCGTCGCGGCCCACCAGGTAGTAGCAGGTGTAATCGGCGATCACGGAGACGCCGTCCGCCCGCAGGTACGCCTCCATGGTGAACAGCGCGTCCTCGCCGGTGTACAGGGACTCGTCGAACCGTATGCCGTGCCGGTCCAGCAGGTCACGGCGGAACAGTTTCTGCGCGCTGAGCGTGAACTTGATGGGGGAGGAGAAGACGTCGGTGCGCTCCAGCGTCTCGCCCCACATGGACTTCGGCGCGTTGCGGTTGACGCCTTCCACCCGGCCCAGCACGACGTCGGTGCCCGCGCGGTCGGCCATGGCGACCATCCGCTCCAGGGCCTCGGGGCCCAGCCGGTCGTCGGCGTCCAGGAAGAAGACGTAGCGCCCGGCGGCCTTGTCCAGGCCCACGTTGCGCGGGCCGCTGGGGCCGCCCGAGTTCTCCTGCCGGAGCACGGTGACCGGCATCGGCGCGCGGTCCGCGAACTCCGTCAGGTACTCCCCCGTGCCATCGGTCGAGCCGTCGTCGACCGCGATGACCTCGATGCGCTCCGGGTCGATGGTCTGCGCCTCGACGGAGGCGAGGCACTCGACCAGATACGGCATCGCTTCGTACGCCCCGATGACGACGGTGACATCAGGCTGCGTCACGGTCACGTTTCCCCCTCGTTACGGGATATTCATCCTGTATCGCCTCATTCGCTACTTGATAGACGGGTGTTCGAGGTGAGGGGTTGCCCGGCCCCGCCGCTTTAGTGGGTCACGTCACAGGCGAGGCCCGCTCGGTCCCGCGTGCCGCCGGACATCCGAAAGGGCCCGGCCCCCGAAGAACCAACTCTTCGGGGGCCGGGCCCTGTTGGGCTTACGGGACCGGTCAGCCCGCGTTTATGCCGTCCGTCTCGCCGGGCGCCGACGCCCGCTGCACGGGCACCGCGTCCGCCAGCTCCACGCCGGGTCCGCCGACCGTGATGCGGGACTCCTGACCGAGGTTGCGCGTCTCGGCCTTCAGCGCGAGCTGCGCGACCGCCGCGTTGAACTGGACGATGGAGGAGGGTTCGTCCGGACCGAGCAGGTAGCGCTTGAGTTCCCTGCGGTCCTCGGCCAGCGGGTCGGCGGCCGGGACGCGGACCGCGTCGAGCAGTGCGCCCAGCTCAGCCGCGCCGTTGGAGAGGATCACCGCGGCACGCACCGCCGTGTTCTGCCGCTTGAACTCCTCCGCGCCCAGCTCGGCGGAGTCCGTGACGGCGTAGGGCTTGCCACTGGCGATGAAGTCGGACACCACGCTGGAGATGTCGGAGACCATCGCGTCGGAGACGTTGAAGCAGTCGTACAGCAGCGGCCGGGCACCGGTGATGACGCGGTGCTCCCAGTCGGGGAAGGAACGCCAGTACGCGGCGTTCCACTCGACGCGCAGCCGTGCGGCCTCCTCGAACCGGGTGACGTCGACCAGTCCGTCGCGGGTCGCCTCGGCCTCGTCGCCCTTGTCGGTGCCGACGGCCAGCTCGGCCAGCCGGGCCTCGATGCGCGCCAGTTCGGCCCCGGCCCCGGCCTGGGCGGCGGTGTCCGCGGTGAAGCGGGGGTCGGCGGCGCGCTCTGCGGCGGCCTTCTCGATCAGCGCGGTGATCCGCTGGTGGGCGGCCTTCGCCTGGGCGCTGCGGGTGCCGGTGAAGGGGTGCGGCTTGTACAGGACGCGTACCGCCGGGTCCGCCTCGACCAGCCTCCTCACGATGTTCTCGCCGGCCAGCAGGATCGAGGTGTTGCCCGGGTTGTCGTCCCAGCCCTCCCAGGTGGGGGCGTACAGGACCGTGGGCATGCGGTCGTCCGGCACGCCCTGCCAGGTCTGGATCGGGGCCAGCTGCGGGCGGCCGACCTCGACGATGTCGTCGTCGCGGACACCGACGTCGGCGATGGCGTAGCGGTCGCGGCCCGCGCGGCCGGCCGTCCACACCTCGTCGTAGACCTTGCTGAACGGGTTGACGCTGGCCAGCTTGTCGCTGTCGCCGTGGCCGATGAAGACGTGCTTCATGGTGGGCACGCGCAGCAGGTGGATGTTCTTGCCCACGTTCGCCGCGTACAGCGCGACCCGCACCGTGGACAGGTCCATGTTCATCAGGTGCACCCCTCCGGGCACGCAGACGACGGGGACCGTGGTGGGCGCCAGCTTCTCCAGGATGACCCGCTCGCGCAGGATGACCAGCGGACGGGTGTCCAGCTGCGCCATGGTGTCGAGCCACATGTTGACCTGGTAGGCGGAGTCCTTGGAGCCGGAGAAGTACAGCACGGTCTCCGGGCGGTACTCGCGCAGCCAGACGTCGACCGCCTCCAGCACCCTGTCGGCGTTCGGCGGGATCTTCCGGCCGCGCACGTAGGGCACCAGGACGGCGACGTACAGGGTGCTCAGGGCCAGCGTGACGCCGATGCCGGCGTAACCGGCGGCGGCCGACTCCAGCTGCGCGCCGACGAGTATGCCGACGACCGCCGCGAGGTCGAGGTGGAGCATCTTCTCCGCGGCGCGGTTCAGCAGCGCGTGCGGCGGGGCGTCCGGGATGCGGATCCGGGAGGCCAGGTCGACGTTGCGGGTGGCGACCGGCATCCGGCGGCGGTTGCGGATCAGGGTGGTGAGCGCGCCGTGCGGGGCCTGAAGACCGTAGAAGACGATGAAGCAGGCGATCGCCCCGTAGTAGATCAGGTTGTCCGCGAGGGACAGGCGGGCCAGCAGCAGGATCAGCAGCAGCTGTCGGATCAGGAAGCGGATCGACAGGCCGGCCCGCACCTTGCTGAGGCGGTTGACCAGGTAGCTGCCCTTGCGGTGCAGATAGTGGTCCGCCAGGTACGTCACGGCGGCCGCCGCCGCGAAGGCGGGAACGCTCGGGACGAGCGCGGCCAGCATGAGGCAGGGGAAGCCCAGCATCATGAGGACCGCCGCGGCCAGCTCGGCCGCGCTGCCCACCCGGGCGACGCGAATAGCGGTGGATATCACGGAGAACCTGCTCTTGGAGGGAGAGTGCCGGTTTTTTCGCCTACGGGTAATCCGGGAGGTACGGATTCAGGCCCCCACGAAGTCCCGTCGCTGGACTGCGTTAACGGGAGACCGCGGAGGCCTGAATTACCGGAGGCTATTTGACGCCGATTATTACACGCCGTCCTGACGGTCCAGCACCGAGGCCAGCGCCTGCTCGAACCCCGAGGCGCGCGCCGCGCCCGCCGTCGGGTCCTGCTGGCGTACGTCGATGACATGGCCGGTGAGCTCGGACAACAGCACGTCCAGCGACGTACGGGCCACCGCCTCGGAGGAGAGCAGGCTGCCTGCGGGCTCCTGGCCGAAAGCCTTGGTGCGCATCGGTGTGGCGGTGCGCTCCGGGTTGATGCAGTTCACCCGGACGGCGTCACCGGCCCACTCGTCGGACAGCGCCTGGGTGAGGTTCACCATCGCGGCCTTGGTCGAGGAGTACAGGCTGTACTCGGCGCGCCCGCGGGTGTAGCTGCTGGAGGTGTACAGCAGCAGCTGCCCCTTGGTCTCGGCCAGGTACTTGTACGCGGACCGGGCGATCTGCACCGGGGCCAGGTAGTTGACCTTCAGCGCCTCCTCGATGGTGGCGTTGTCGGTCTCGGCCAGCTTGCCGATGCGCAGCACGCCCGCGGTGTTGACGACGTAGTCGATGCGGCCGGTCTCGGCGTACGCCTTGGACAGGGCGTCGTCGACCTCCTCCGGGTTCTCCACGTGGGTGCCGGTGGTGGAGCGGCCCAGCGCGTAGACGGTGGCGCCGTAGGACTCGGCGAGGGCGGCGATGTCCTGGCCGATGCCGTACGAACCGCCGAAGACGACCATGGTCTTGCCGGTGAGCAGTTCGCGGTAGGCCGCCTCCCCCTTCTGCTCGGGCGTGGCGGTGGAGGCGAGCTGGAAGAGCTTGTCGGCGATGAAGACGTCGACGGGCTGGGTGACCTTCATGTTGTACTCGTCGCCCGCGACGACGTGGATCGGCACGTCCGGCAGGTACTTGAGCACGACCGAACAGTCGTCCGTGGCCTGGAAGTTGGGGTCTCCGGCGGCGACCTCGTAGGCGCGGCGGACGGTCGACAGCTTGAAGGCCTGCGGGGTCTGGCCGCGGCGCAGCCGGGAGCGGTCCGGGATCTCGGTGATGAACTCGCCGTCCTCGCCGTGCGTGCGCGTGACGATGATGGTGTCCGCGGACGGGATGGCCACGTCGACGGCCTGGTAGCGCTCCAGCGCGGTCACGCAGTCGTCGATGACGCGCTGCGACAGCAGGGGGCGCACGGCGTCGTGGAAGAGGACGTTGCGGTCCTCGCCCTCGGCCAGTCCCTCGCCGAGCGCGGCGATGGCCCGCTCCGTGGTCTCGTTGCGCGTGGAGCCGCCCTCGATGACGCGCGTGACCTTCGTGAAACCGGCCTTGGCGACGATCTTCTCCACGTCGGGCACGTATCCCGGCGCCATCAGCACGATGATGTCGTCGATCGAGCCGGCCTTCTCGAAGGTGGCCAGGGTGTGCTCGATGACTGCCTTGCCGGCGATCTTCAGCAGCTGCTTGGGGATCGACAGACCCACCCGCTGACCGGTGCCACCGGCCAGGATCACTGCGGTGGTACGGGGCTTGGCTATGTGCTGGGACACGGGTGACCTACCTCGGGGCGTCAGGGAACCTGGAAATGGTCCCACTTGTGGTTACCGCAGTGCAAGGTGAGCGACCTCCGCCGCATATGTGCGCGCAACCTGTCATTCACCTGAGATCCCATGGGGCTTGGTGACGGTTCCCCGGACACTCCGCGAATTGCTGTGAGTAACTCCACAGGAGTTATGTCATTGCCGTGTGTGACACCGGTGACACGCGGGCGCCTCCAGCGCGGGCCCAGCCGTTTCGGGGGTGAGCCGCGGCTCACCCGCGGGCGCCGGGGCGTCCGGTACGGCGGGCGGCAGGCCGGGGCCGCCGGGCGCGCACCCCGTGCCGCCGGTCCGCGCGGCCGTCCCGGCGCCGGTCCCGGCGGCGGCCTCGAGCGCCCATTGCGGCGTATGGGTCTTCACGTCCTGCGGGGCGGGACTGCACGAGTTCTCCATATGCGCGATCGCGCCGTGCCGCACGAGCCGCGAATACGACTTCTCCGGAAGATCATTGCCGCGGAATTCCTTATCGGGATTCCGCGGCGTCCCGGTCCCGGCGGGAGCCGGGGAACGGTTCGCGGTGACCGCGGGGCGTTCCCCCGGTCCGGGAACCGCTGCCGCCTGCGCCCGGCCCGTGACGACGGGGTCCCCCGTCGTCACGGGCGGGCGCAGGCGGCGAGGACGGCCTCGACCGGGTGCCGGGCTCCTCCCGTCGGGCGCGGCTCAGACCAGGTGGACGCCGGGCCGGCCGGCCTCGACCCGCAGCCTGGCCAGCGTGCTCGGCGTGGCCCGCGGCTTCACCACCGTGTCGACCACCCGCACGCGCGCGTCGATGGCGTCGCGGCGGATGTCGAACAGGTGGTAGCCGCAGTGGGCGTCGAGCAGCTTCCAGTGCGGGTTGTCCGCGCGCCGCGGGTCCCACTGCGTGCGGAAGGCGGCATGGTCGCGGTCGCCGCCGCTGGAGATGGACGTGCCGACGAACTCGGCGCCCACGACGGCGGACCCGGGGTCGGCGAAGTCCGCCTTGAGGTCGCTGACCATCGTCAGATGGCGGTCGCCGGTGAGCACGACGGGGTTGCTGACCCGCCGGAACTCCCTCATCAGGGCGTTGCGTTCGGCCTGGTAGCCGTCCCAGGCGTCGTAGTACCAGAGCTTGCCCTCGCCCACCTGGAGGTCCGTCTCGGCCATCATGATCTGGGAGGCGATCAGGTTCCAGCGGGCGGGCGAGAGGCGCAGCCCGCTGATCAGCCAGCGCTTCTGCTCGGCGCCGAGCATGGTCAGCGAGGGGTCCTGGGCGCCTTCCTGGCTGGTGGCCTGGTCGCTGCGGTACTGGCGGGTGTCCAGCACGTTGAGCCGGGCCAGGCGGCCGAAGTCCAGGCGGCGGTGCATGCGGATGTGCGGACCGTCGGGGACGGCGGTGGCGCGTACCGGCATGTGCTCGTAGTACGCCTGGTAGGCCGCCGTCAGCCGCTTCACGAACGCGTCGTGCGGCTGCTTGCCGGGGTCCTGCGGGATCTCGCCGGCGAAGTCGTTGTCGACCTCGTGGTCGTCGAAGGTGACCACGAAGGGGGCGTTCGCGTGCATCGCCGCGAGGTGCGGGTCGGAGCGGTACTGGGCGTACCGGTTGCGGTACTGGGTGATTCCGTACGGCTCGGCGGTGCCCTCGTGGCGCCGTACGCCGGTGGCCGACGGCGCCGACTCGTAGATGTAGTCGCCGACGAACACCACGACGTCCGGGTCCTGTTCCAGCATGTCGGCGTACGGGGTGAAGTAGCCGTGCTGCCAGTTCTGGCAGGAGGCGAGCGCGACCCGCAGGGTGCCGCCGGAGCTGTGCGCGGCGGGCGCGGTACGGGTGCGGCCGACGCGCGAGAGCTGCCCGCCGGCGCGGAAGCGGAAGTAGTACGTGGTGTCCGGGCGCAGTCCGCGCACGTCCACGTGGACGCTGTGTCCGTAGGCGGGGCGGGCCTGGGCGGTGCCCTCGCGGACGACCTTCCTGAAGCGGGCGTCCTGGGCGATCTGCCACCGCACGGTGACGGTGCGGTCGGGCATGCCGCCGCCGTTGAGCGGGTCCGGGGCGAGCCGGGTCCACAGCACGATCCCGTCCGGCAGCGGGTCGCCGGAGGCGACGCCCAGGCTGAACACGCCGTCGGGCAGCGGTCTTTCGGCCGCGTGGGCACTGGTCGGCAGCCACAGGTGGGCGGAGGCCGCGGCGCCGAGCACGGCGGCGCCTGCGGTCAGTACGCGGCGGCGGTCGGGCTGAACTGCTCCGGTCATCGGCGAACTCCCCTGCCTCTGATGTCTCTCGGACACTGGGAAGCTCGCCGTCCGGGCGGTCCGCCCGCTGAACACGGCGGATCGCGTGCATGACAAGGAGAGAGACAACAGAAAACCCGCCGCGGCACGGGAACGCCCCGTTGCCGCGACGGGTCGGCCAGGTGAGCGCCGGGCGACGGCCCGGGCCGGACCGGCCTAGAAGGGTTCGAAGTCGTCGTACTCCCGGTCCGCCTCGTCCCGCTCGGCCTGCCGGTCGCGTCGCCGCTGCGCCGCCGGGCGGGGTGCCTCGAAGCGGTGGTCCTCGCCGCGCCGGCCGAGCATCTCCGCGCCGGACGTCAGGGACGGCTCCCAGTCGAAGACGACCGCGTTGTCCTCGGGACCGATGGCGACGCCGTCGCCGGAGCGGGCCCCGGCCTTCACCAGCTCCGCCTCGACACCGAGGCGGTTGAGCCGGTCGGCGAGGTAGCCGACGGCCTCGTCGTTGTTGAAGTCGGTCTGGCGGACCCAGCGTTCGGGCTTCTCGCCGCGCACGCGGTACAGCCCCTCGTCCTCCTGGGTGACGGTGAACCCGGCGTCGTCCACGGCCTTGGGCCGGATGACGATCCGCGTCGCCTCCTCCTTCGGCCTGGCGGCCCGCGCCCCGGCCACCAGTTCGGCGAGCGCGAACGACAGCTCCCGCAGGCCCAGATGGGCGACGGCCGACACCTCGAAGACGCGGTAGCCGCGCGCCTCCAGGTCGGGCCGCACCATCTCGGCGAGGTCCTTGCCGTCCGGCACGTCGGTCTTGTTGAGGACGACGACGCGCGGACGGTCGCCGAGGCCGCCGTACTGCCGCAGCTCCTCCTCGATGATGTCGAGGTCGGAGAGGGGGTCGCGGTCGGACTCCAGCGTGGCGGTGTCCAGCACGTGCACCAGCACGCTGCACCGCTCGACGTGCCGCAGGAACTCCAGCCCGAGACCCTTGCCCTGGCTGGCCCCCGGGATCAGACCCGGCACGTCGGCGATGGTGTACACGGTCGACCCGGCGGTGACGACCCCGAGGTTCGGCACGAGGGTGGTGAACGGGTAGTCGGCGATCTTCGGCTTGGCGGCGCTGAGCACGGAGATCAGCGACGACTTGCCGGCGCTCGGGTACCCCACCAGCGCCACGTCGGCGACGGTCTTGAGCTCCAGGACGATGTCCCGCAGGTCCCCCGGCTCGCCGAGCAGCGCGAACCCGGGCGCCTTGCGCCGCGCGGAGGCGAGGGCGGCGTTGCCGAGCCCGCCCCGGCCGCCCTGGGCGGCGATGTAGGACGTCCCGTGCCCCACGAGATCGGCGAGGACGTTGCCCGCCTTGTCGAGGACGACGGTGCCGTCCGGCACGGGCAGGACCAGGTCCTGGCCGTCCTTGCCGCTGCGGTTGCCGCCTTCGCCGGGCTTGCCGTTGGTGGCCTTGCGGTGCGGGGAGTGGTGGTAGTCCAGCAGGGTGGTGACGGACTGGTCGACGGTGAGGATCACGTCGCCGCCGCGTCCGCCGTTGCCGCCGTCGGGGCCGCCCAGCGGCTTGAACTTCTCACGGTGGACGGAGGCACAGCCGTGGCCTCCGCTACCCGCGGCGACGTGCAGCTCGACGCGGTCCACGAAGGTGGTCATGGGGGTGCCTCCAGCACTACGAGAACGTACGGATCTGTTGTCGGTCCAACACGCGAAAGGCGGACCCGCCTTCCCACCGGGGAAGTGAGGTCCGCCTCGCGAAAGCTTCCGATCAGGCGACCGGAACGATGTTCACGACCTTGCGGCCACGGCTCTTGCCGAACTCCACCGCACCGGCCTGCAGCGCGAACAGCGTGTCGTCGCCGCCACGGCCCACACCGGCGCCCGGGTGGAAGTGGGTGCCGCGCTGGCGGACCAGGATCTCACCCGCGTTGACGACCTGACCGCCGAAGCGCTTCACGCCGAGGCGCTGAGCGTTGGAGTCACGACCGTTCCGGGTGGACGATGCGCCCTTCTTGTGTGCCATCTCTCCTCAGTCCCTTACTTCGCAGCCGCGGGGATCTCAGTGACCTTGATCGCCGTGTACTGCTGGCGGTGGCCCTGACGACGGCGGTAGCCGGTCTTGTTCTTGTAGCGCAGAATGTCGATCTTCTGGCCCTTGTGGTGGTCCACGACCTCGGCCTGGACCTTGATCCCGGCCAGCACCCACGGGTCGCTGGTCACGGCCTCGCCGTCGACCACGAGCAGGGTCGAGAGCTCGACCGTGTCGCCGACCTTGGCGGTGGAAATCTTGTCAACCTCAACGATGTCACCGACAGCAACCTTGTGCTGGCGGCCACCGCTGCGCACGATGGCGTACACGCGGGTCTCACTCTCACTCGAAGAACGGCACCCCCGCAGGCCAGCCGCCCGGCCGAGAACACGGACGACCTCTCCCAGGCACCGCGGCACCCGGAAGGAAGAGGTTTACGGGGATGTGGCGGCCCCGATGGACACGCCGACAGTCAAGGTTACGGGGCCGGGCCTGAGGGGTCAAACCGGGCCCCGCCCGGTGCCGGCGGGCGGGCGGTCGGCCGCGACGCCCCCACGGCGCCACCGAGCGCCCCCGTCCTCCCCCCGTATGCTCACCGGGCCGAGTGAGACAGGGGAAGGCGAGAACGTGAACTACAGGGTCCAGCCCAGCGCGCAGGTCGACGCGAGTGCCGAGATCGGCGGGGGAAGCAGTGTGTGGGAGCTCGTGCAGATCCGGGAGGGGGCGCGGCTGGGCGAGAACTGTGTCATCGGGCGCGGCGCGTACATCGGCTCGGGTGTGCGGATGGGCGACAACTGCAAGGTGCAGAACTACGCCCTCGTCTACGAACCGGCCGAGCTCGGCGACGGGGTCTTCATCGGCCCCGCCGTGGTGCTCACCAACGACCACAATCCGCGGTCGGTGACCCCCGAGGGCAAGCAGAAGCGCGGCGGCGACTGGGAGGCCGTGGGCGTGCACATCGCCGACGGGGCCTCGATCGGCGCGCGGTCGGTGTGCGTGGCTCCGGTGCGGATCGGGCGCTGGGCGATGGTCGCGGCCGGCGCCGTGGTCACCAGGGACGTGCCCGACTTCGCCCTGGTGGTCGGTGTTCCGGCCCGCCGGGTGGGCTGGGTGGGCCGGACCGGGGTGCGGCTGGTGGAGCGGGAGGCCGAGCCGGGCACCTGGGAGTGCCCGCAGAGCGGCAGCCTGTACGACGAGAGGGACGGCGTGCTCGTCGAGCGCGGCGCCTGAGCGCCCCGCACGGCTGCCGGGACCGCCCGGTGCGGGCGGTCCCGGCAGCGGCGGTCAGCCGCCGATGACGACCCTGCGGACGCCCTTCCAGGCCTCCGGGTCGGTGGTGCGGCGCCCGTCGACCAGGACCGTGACGTCCGGCAGGTCGGCGGGGGTGAGCGCGCGGTACTCGGCGTGGTCGGCCTGGAGGATCGCGGCGGTGACCTTCTCCCCGGCGTGCGGGGTCAGGCCCAGGGCGGACAGTTCCCCGGCCGTGTACAGGGGGTCGGAGACGTACGCGACGGCGCCGCGCGCCTCCAGGGCCGCCACCGTCGGGAAGACGCCGGAGAACGCCGTCTCCTTCACTCCCCCTCGGTAGGCCGCGCCCAGCACCAGGACGTTCACGCCGGTCAGGTCGCCGTACGCGGCCGCGAGCAGGTCGACGGCGTACTCGGGCATCGCGGCGTTCGCCTCGCGGGCGGAGCGCACGACGGTCGCGGCCGGGTCGTTCCACAGGTACATCCGCGGGTAGATCGGGATGCAGTGGCCGCCGACGGCGATGCCCGGCTGGTGGATGTGGCTGTAGGGCTGCGAGTTGCAGGCCTCGATGACCTTCTTGACGTCGATGCCGTTGCTGTCGGCGAACCGCGCGAACTGGTTGGCCAGGCCGATGTTGACGTCCCGGTAGGTGGTCTCGGCGAGCTTGGCCAGCTCCGACGCCTCCGCCGTGCCCAGGTCCCAGACCCCGTTCGGGCGCGGCAGGTCCTCGCGGACCTCGAAGTCGAGGACCGCCTCGTAGAACTCCACACCGCGGGCCGCCGACGCCTCGTCGATGCCGCCGACCAGCTTCGGGTAGCGGCGCAGGTCGGCGAAGACCCGGCCGGTGAGGACGCGCTCGGGCGAGAAGACCAGGTGGAAGTCCTCGCCCGCGGTCAGCCCGGAGCCCTCGGCGAGCATCGGCGCCCAGCGGGTACGGGTGGTGCCGACCGGCAGCGTGGTCTCGTACGAGACGAGGGTGCCGGGCCTGAGCCCCTGCGCGATCGCCTTCGTGGCGGAGTCCATCCAGCCGAAGTCCGGCACGCCCTCGGCGTCGACGAACAGCGGGACGACCACGACGACCGCGTCGGACACGGCCACCGCGGCGGCCGTGTCCGTCGTCGCGCTCAGCAGGCCGGCGTCGACGGCCCGCTTCAGCTTCACGTCCAGGTCGTGCTCGCCCGGGAAGGGCTCGACGCCGGCGTTGACCAGCTCCACGACCTTCTCGTTGACGTCCGCGCCGATGACCCGGTGGCCCTTGGCGGCGAACTGCACGGCCAGCGGAAGCCCGATCTTGCCGAGCGCTACTACACAGATGTTCATGGTCGGTCGTTACTTCCTCTTGGAACCGCGGACGAGAGTGGCCTTCACCCGGGAGGCCAGGGACTTCTTCGGCGGGTACATCCGCGCCGTGGCGATCACCACGCGGCCCTTGTCGTTGACCAGGGCGGCGGCCCGGTAGGGATCCTCGTGGCGGCCCCAGCGGCGGGCCAGCGGCATGGGCTTGTCCTTGCCGCGCACGGGAATCTCGTACGTCGACCCGGCGACGTCCACGTAGAGCCGGACGCCCAGCTTGACGTCGCGCGGCTCCAGCGGGACACGGGCGTGCAGCACCGTGGCGGCGCCGTCCCCGGCGGGCTCGGCGGTGATGTCGCCGGCCGGTGCCGGGAGGGCGTGCCCGTCCGGCAGTTTCCTGGCGCCGGGCTTGTCCGCCTTCGCGGGCATGGCTCCGTGGACCAGCCGCAGGGCCGCGCCGTCCAGGTCGCCGAGGACGCCCACCCGGACCGAGGCGGTGTAGGCGATCCGCTCGCCCTCCTGCTCCCAGCCGGAGGCGAGCAGTTCGGTGCCCTGGGCGAGCCGGCCCGGGACCGCCTCCCCGACGAGCTCGTAGCAGCGGTCGGGCAGCCCGATCCGGGGATCGCGGAAGCCGGGGTAGCGGGCGTAGGCGCGGTCGCCCTCGACGACGAACGGCGGTGCCCCGTGCAGCTTCTCGGAGGTGATCGCCTCGCACAGCTCGTCGACCGCGCCGGCCCGGGCCAGGCAGATGCGCACCCGGCGCTTGACGTCCATCGCGTCCCGGACGGCGTCCGTGAAGTAGGCGTCGGCCAGCCGCGCGATGCCCGCGCAGAGCTCGCGCCGGAGCTCGGGGTCCAGGGCCGGGAAGTCGTCCTGGACGAGCTTGGCCAGCTCCCAGGTGAAGTGCCGGCGCAGGACGGCGTCCCGCTCCGGGCCCGGCTCGAGGAGCCCGGCGGTGAACTCCATGATCTCCGCCGTGCACCGCAGCCGGGACAGGTGGTCGGCCCGGTAGGTGATGTTGCCGGCGTCGCCCCGCTTCACCGCGTAGTAGCAGGTGTAGTCGGCCACCACCGAGATCTTCCGGGCGCGCACGCACGCCTCGATGGTGAAGGGCTGGTCGCTGCCCACGGGCAGGTGCTCGGGGAAGCGCAGCTTGTGCCGCTCGACCAGGTCGCGCCGGAACAGCTTGGTGTTGGCCAGGGTCCACGGCAGCGCGGAGCCGGTGAGCCCGATGTCCGGGTCGTTCTTCTTGTACAGCGCCTGGTGGACGTACCGGCCGTTGGTGCCGACCATCTTGCCGGCGACGACGTCCGAGCCGTGCTCGTCGGCGCAGGCCACCATCCGCTCCAGCGCCTCCTCGCCGAGGTGGTCGTCGGAGCCGACGAAGTAGACGTACCGGCCGGTGGCGATGTCCAGCGCCCGGTTGCTGGGGGCCGCGGGACCGCCGGAGTTCTCCTGGTGGATCACCTTGACGGTGCCCGGGTACCGCTCGGCGAAGCGGTCGAGTTCGGCGCCGCTGTCGTCGGTGGAGCCGTCGTCGACCGCGACGATCTCCAGGCGCTCCCGTCCGATGCTCTGCCCCACGAGGGAGTTCAGGCACTCCGTCAGATAGGGCATCGTGTTGTAGACCGCGACGATCACACTGACGTCGGGTGCGCCGCTCATGCCTGCGTCTCCGCCTCTCCGCGTCCGGCCGCGGGCCGGTCCCCCCTGCCGGGCAGCAGCCGCGAGTAGACCGCGTCCAGCCGCTCGGCCTGTGCCTCCCACGTCCACTGGTCGAGCAGTCCGCTCGCGTCGTACGCGGCGCGGTACCGGCCGGTGTCACCGAGGACCGTCTTCAGCGCACGGGCGTAGTCCTCCAGGTCCTCGGCCCGGAACACCTCGCCCTGGCCGGTCTGTTCGACCATCGCGCCCATCGTCTTCACATCGCTGACCACCAGCGGCAGCCGGGCGTGGGAGTACTCGAAGAACTTGGTGATGAGGGCGATCTCGTGGTTCGGCCAGTGGTGGATCGGGATGACACCGACGTCGGCCGTCGCGAGGAAGCGCGCCACCTGGTAGTGCGGCACGTACGGCAGGATGTGCAGCCGGTCGCCGACGTTCAGCTCCTCGGCACGCGCGCGCAGCGTCCTCATGTAGTCGGACTCGGTGTTGAGCACGACGAACACGGTGTGCACCTCGGGCAGGTGCGGCAGGGACTCGACCATGATGTCGAGTCCGCGCTGCGGGGCGGCGGAACCGCTGTAGACGGCGAGCGGCACCTCGGGCCCGACACCGCACAGCTCCCGCAGGTCCGGCACCGGTTCGGCGGCCTGCTCGGGCGAGATCTCCCCGTCGGGGGCGTTGAGCACGACGCCGGGGCGCTCCGCCAGCCGGTGCCGTTCCTGGAGCATCCCGGCGAGCGTGTCCGACACCGTCACGACGGCGTCGGCGTGGCGGGCGTACTCGCTCTCGTGCGCGCACTGGGCGACGTGCCAGCGCGGGTGCGGGTTCCACGGCTTGATGCCGGGCAGGAACTCGTGGGCGTCCCAGACGAGTTTGACGTCCCGGCCCTTGGCGCGGGCGCGCAGCGCGGCGCGGGCGCCGACCCCGAGCATCCGGAAGTCGTTGGCGTGGATGAGGTCCGGCTTCAGCTCGTCGACGACCTTGCCGTACGCCAGCTCGAAGTCCCACAGGTGCGGGTCGAGCCTGCGCCAGGCGCGGTCGCCCATGGTCCTGCGCCAGAAGGCGGTGGTGAAGCGGTCCAGCGCCGAGTCCATGCTCTTGCGCCGCTTCTCCAGCGCCTGGGTCCTGGCGTACCGCAGGGTGACCCAGGACTGCGTCAGCCGGGCGGCGAGCCGGGCGGGCAGCAGCCGCAGCCGGCCGAGCGCCGAACCCTGCTGCCGGGCGAGGATCAGCCGGATGTTGAGGTCGGCGCGCCAGGCCTTGACCTTCTGCCGGCGGTACGCCGCCAGCGGGCCGGGCCGGTAGGCGAGCGGGGAGCGCAGCACCGCCCGCCGGTACTCGTGGCGGCGGCGGAACAGCGGCCCGGGCACGTGCAGCAGCCGGACCTCGGCCTCCCCGATCCGCCAGCGCTGTTCCTTCTTGCCCTTGGTCCGGCCCAGCAGGACGACGTCCCAGCCCGCCTCGGCGGCCGAGCGGGCCTCCTTCTGCACCCGTGAATCGCCGTTGACCCCGTTGTCGACGAGCATCAGGATCCGGCCGCGGGTGGGCCGGGCGGGCGCCGTGCGGTTCTCAGCAGGCATGGGTCGTCAGGTCCTCCGACTCGAGCGAGACGCTGCGGTTGTCCGCCGCGGATTGCAGTACAGCGGCCGCGACCTCGACCGTGCGCAGGCCCTGGCGGAGCGTGCAGATGTCGGCGGGCTTGCCGAGCACCGCGTCGCGGAAGAGCTCGTGCTCGACGAGGAGCGGCTCGCGCTTGGGTATGGCGTAACGGATCATGTCGCCCTCGGCGACGCCGCGGAAGGCCTGGAGGGCCTCCCACTCGGTGGCCACGGCCGAGTTGGAGTGGAAGGTCAGGTCCGCGGTGAGGGTGTCGGCGATGAAGCAGCCGCGCTCGCCGGTGACCGAGGTGAAGCGCTCCTTGAGCGGGCTCAGCCAGTTGACCAGGTGGTTGACCATGGTGCCGTCGTCGAGGCGGCCGACCGCGGACACCATGTCCTCGTGCGGACGGCCGCTCTTGGACACGGTGTGCGCGGCGATGGAGACGTACTCGCGGCCGGTGACCCAGCCGGTGAGGTCGATGTCGTGGGTGGCGAGGTCCTTGACCACACCGACGTCCGCGATGCGGTGCGGGAAGGGGCCCTGCCGGCGGGTGACCACCTGGAAGACCTCACCGAGTTCACCGGCCTCCAGCCGGGTCCGCAGCGAACGCAGCGCGGGGTTGCACCGCTCGATGTGGCCGACTCCGGCCACCAGGCCCCGCGTCTCGAAGGCCTCGACCAGACGGCGCGCCCCGGCCACCGTGTCGGCGACCGGCTTCTCGATCAGCGCGCAGACGCCGGCCGCGGCGAGCTGCAGGCCGACCTCCTCGTGCAGGGCCGTGGGGCAGGCGACCACCGCGTAGTCGAGGTCCAGGCCGAGGAGTTCCTCGACGGTGGCCAGGACGGGCGCGCCCTGCGCGGCGCCGTTCCTGTCGCCCATCGGGTCGACGACGCCGACGAGGTCGACGCCCTCCAGGCCGGACAGGACGCGGGCGTGGTGGCGCCCCATGGATCCGAGGCCGACGAGTCCGGCCCGCAGTCGTCTCGCGGTGCTCATTCCCGCTCCCCCAGGTCGTTCACGGCGGCCACGACGCGTTCCAGGTCGCCCGCGGACAGGCCGGGGTGGACGGGCAGCGAGACGACCTCGGCCGCCGCGCGCTCGGTCTCGGGCAGGTCCCAGACGCGGCCCGCCTTGCGGTCCGGTTCCCAGTACGGCTTCAGCCGGTGGATGGGGGTCGGGTAGTACACGGCGTTGCCGATGCCGGCCTCGGTGAGGCGGGCCATGGCGGCGTCGCGGTCGCCCCGGACGCGCACGGTGTACTGGTGGTAGACGTGCCGGGCGCCCTCGGCGACCGTCGGGGTGACCACGTTCGGCGCGGTGATGTGCTCCGTGAGGTAGGCGGCGTTGGCGATGCGCCGCTCGGTCCAGCCGTCCAGCTTGGCGCGCTGCACCCGGCCGATCGCGGCGGAGACGTCGGTCATCCGGACGTTGGCGCCCACGATCTCGTTGGCGTAGCGCTGTTCCATGCCCTGGTTGCGCAGCAGGCGCAGGGTGCGGGCGAGCTCCGCGTCGGCGGTGCTGACCATGCCGCCCTCGAGGCTGTGCATGTTCTTGGTCGGGTAGAAACTGAACGTTCCGGCATCGCCGAACGCCCCGACCGGTGTGCCGTGCAGCGCGGCGGCGTGGGCCTGGCAGGCGTCCTCGACGACGGCCAGCCCGTGCCGTTGCGCGATGGCCGTGATCCGGTCCATGGCGGCCGGGTGGCCGTACAGGTGGACGGGCATGATCGCGGCGGTGCGCGGGGTGAGGGCGGCCTCGACGGCCGCCGGGTCCAGGCAGAAGCTGCCGGCCTCGATGTCGGCGAAGACCACGTCGGCGCCGACGAGCCGTACGGCGTTGGCGGAGGCGGCGAAGGAGAACGACGGCACGACGACCTCGTCCCCGGGGCCGATGCCCAGGGCGAGCAGTGCCAGGTGCAGCGCGGAGGTGCCGGAGTTGACGGCGACGCAGTGCCGGCCGGCGACGAGTCCGGCGAACTCCTCCTCGAAGGCGGCCACTTCCGGACCCTGTACGACCCGTCCGCTGCGCAGGACGCGTACCGCGGCCTCGATCTCCTCCTCGTCGATGACGGGCCTGGCGGCCGGTATCAGCTCATGGGCGTCGGTCATCGACGTCCCCCTCCTCGTTCGGCGACCTCTGCGGCCCACCACGATGTGGACCGGGATGGGACCGGCCCCGTGAGGGGGGCGGTCCGTGCCCGTGTCTTCGGAAGTTCGCAGGCTGCTGTCGGTGCCGAACGGTTCCCGCGCGGGCTCCGCCCCCCGGAGAGCCACCCGCGGAAGGCGGCCGCCGTCCGCGGGGCGGAAGGTTCGGCCGAAGCAGTCGGCTGCGGTCCACGACGAGCGCAAGATCAGCGGTCGGGACCGCATTTACGTTACCAGCACATTTGCAGGAAGTATCCGCGGAGTTACCACAGAGAGATGTTCCGCCTGCCGGGCCGCGACAGCTCCCGGCACCCGCGCTGATCCGTCGCGCCGACCGGGTGACATGCCCTGGTCGGGGCCACGGCAAGAGGGCGGGAGGTCACGACGGAGCGCGGGACACCGGTGGCTTCCGGTGTCCCGCGCTCCTGGATGCGGGCCCGCCCCGAGGGGCGGACCGGTCACTCCTGCGCCGAGGCCGTCACCGACGACGACGGCTGCTGGGCTGCGGCCGCGGTCTTCTTCGACGTCGCCTTCTTGGCGGTCGTCTTGGCGGCGGCCGACTTGGCGGTCTTCGCCGTCGTCTTCTTGGCCGTCGTCTTCTTGGCGACGGTCTTCTTGGCCGTCGTCTTCTTCGTGGCGGCCTTCTTCGCCGTGGCCTTCTTGACCGCCTTGCGGGCGGTCTTCTTGGCCGGAGCGGCCTCGGCCTCCGCGGCCTCCGCCGGCTCCGCGGCCTCCCCGGCCTCCCCGGCCTCCCCGGCCTCCGCAGGCTCCGCGGCGGGCGCGGGCTCCTCCGCCGGGGCCGACGGGACGACCACGACGGCCGTCTCCTCGGACGCGGTGGACGTGGTCGGCTTGCGCACCGCGCGACGGCGCGGACGGGCCGGGGCCTCGGACTCGGCCGGTGCCTCGGCGACCGGCTCCGCGGGCTGCGGCTCGGGCACCTCGGCGACCGGGGCCGCGGGCTCCGCGACCGTCACCACCGCGGTCTCGGCCCCCGCCGGGGAACCGGCCGGCGCGGACGCCTTGCGGGTGGCCCGGCGCCGCGTACGGCCCTTGGGCGCGGCCTCCTCGGCGGCCGGGACCTCGGTCACCGGCTCGGGGACCACCGCGTCCTCGACGGCCGCGGGCTCGGCCAGCGCCTCGGCTGCCGGCTCCGGCCGCACCGGGCGGGCGGCCTCCTCGGCCGCCGTCACATCCTGCGCCGTCGGGACCTCGGCCACGGCCGTCACGGCCTCCCCGGCCGTCACCGCGGGCTCCGCCTCCTCGTCCGCCCCGGTCCTCTCGGCCCGCTGCCGGCCGGCCCCGGCGCTCTCCCGCTTCGGCGCGCCCGCCGGTGCCGACACCCGCCGGCTCGCCCGGCGGCGCGTACGCCCACGGGTGGCCGCGGCCTCCGCCTCGGCGGCGCTGCTGTACAGCTCCTCGTCCGGGACGAACTCCGGCGCCGGGAGCGCGACCGGCTCGGCGGCCTCGGCGGCGACCTCGGCCACCGTTTCCGCCTCCGCCTCCGCTTCCTCCTCGGCCGTCTCGACGCTCGCGGCGGTCTCGTGCTCGTGCGGCTGCTCGGCCGCACCGGCCCGCGCCCGCTTCCTGCGCTTGCCGCCACCGCCGACGGCGGCCGGCTGGTCCAGGTGGACGATGACACCGCGCCCGTTGCAGTGGACGCAGGTCTCCGAGAACGACTCCAGCAGGCCCTGGCCGACCCGCTTGCGGGTCATCTGCACCAGGCCCAGCGAGGTCACCTCGGCGACCTGGTGCTTCGTACGGTCACGGCCCAGGCACTCGAGGAGGCGCCGCAGCACCAGGTCCCGGTTGGACTCCAGCACCATGTCGATGAAGTCGATCACGATGATGCCGCCGAGGTCGCGCAGCCGCAGCTGACGCACGATCTCCTCGGCCGCCTCCAGGTTGTTCCTGGTGACCGTCTCCTCGAGGTTGCCGCCCTGACCGGTGAACTTGCCGGTGTTGACGTCGATGACGACCATCGCCTCGGTCCGGTCGATCACCAGCGAACCGCCGCTGGGCAGCCAGACCTTGCGGTCCAGCGCCTTGGCGAGCTGCTCGTCGATCCGGTACGTGGCGAAGACGTCGACCTCGCTGGTCCAGCGCTGCAGCCGGCCGGCCAGGTCGGGCGCGACGTGGGAGACGTAGCCGTGGATGGTCTCCCAGGCGTCGTCACCGCTGACGACGACCTTGGTGAAGTCCTCGTTGAAGATGTCCCGCACGACCCGGACGGTCATGTCCGGCTCGCCGTACAGGAGCGTCGGCGCGCTGCCGCCGCCGTTCCGGGAGTTCTTCTTGATCTCTTCCCACTGCGCCTGCAGCCGCTCGACGTCCCGGCGCAGCTCGTCCTCGCTCGCGCCCTCGGCGGCGGTGCGCACGATGACGCCCGCGTCCTCGGGGACGACCTTCTTGAGGATGGTCTTCAGCCGGGCCCGCTCGGTGTCGGGCAGCTTGCGGCTGATGCCGGTCATCGAGCCCTCGGGGACGTACACGAGGTAGCGGCCCGGGAGCGAGACCTGACTGGTGAGGCGGGCGCCCTTGTGGCCGATCGGGTCCTTGGTCACCTGCACCAGGACCGGCTGGCCCGACTTCAGCGCGGACTCGATGCGGCGCGGGCCACCCGACATGCCCAGCGCCTCGAAGTTGACCTCACCGGCGTAGAGCACGGCGTTGCGGCCCTTGCCGATGTCGATGAAGGCGGCCTCCATCGACGGCAGCACGTTCTGCACCTTGCCGAGGTAGACGTTGCCGACGTACGAGGTCGCCTGCTCCTTGTTGACGTAGTGCTCGACGAGCACGCCGTCCTCCAGGACGCCGATCTGCGTACGGTCGCCGTACTGGCGGACCACCATGACGCGCTCGACGGCCTCGCGGCGGGCCAGGAACTCGGCCTCGGTGATGATCGGCACCCGGCGGCGGCCCTGCTCACGGCCTTCGCGACGGCGCTGCTTCTTCGCCTCCAGACGCGTGGAGCCCTTGATGGACTGCACCTCGTCCGACGGCTCGGCCGCCTTGCGCGGCTCGCGGACCTTCACCACGGTGCGCTCGGGGTCGTCGGTGGACGGCTCGGCCTCGCCACCGCTGTCACCGGCCCGGCGGCGCCGACGCCGGCGACGACGGCTGCTGGAGCCGGCGCCGGAGTCCTCGGACTCCTCGTCGTCCTCCTCGGCCTGCTCGGCGGTGTCCTCCGCGTCCTGGGCGGCCTGTTCGGCGGAGACGCGCTCGGTGTCGGCGTCCGCGTCCTCACCGCCCTCGGCGTCGGTCTCGGCGGACTCACCGCGCCGGCGGCGCCGGCCACCGCGGCGACGGCGCCGGCGCGAACCGGAGCCCTCGCTCTCGTCCTGGTCGTCGGCGTCGGCGTGGTCCTCGGCCGGTTCCTCGTCCTCCTCCGCCTCGTCCTCGGTCACGATCGCCTCGGACACGGTCGTCCCGGCCGCCGGGGCCTCGGCCTCATCGCCCGCACCCCGGCGCCGACGACGGCGGCGGGAGGGGGCGGGCTGCTCCTCCGGGAACTCCTCGGTCTCCTCCGGCTCCACCGGTTCGGCGACCTCGGCCGCCGCCTCGGCGGCGGCCCGCTCCGGGGTCTGGAAGCGCGGCTCGGTGAACACCGGCGGCTGGAACACCGCGACGGCCGGACGCGCGGGACGCCGCGACGAGGTCTCGGCCTCCTCGGACCCGGCGGCCCGGGCGGAACGCGCGGGCTCGGCGAATCCGGCGGCGGCCTTGCGGACCACCCGGCGACGACGCCGCGGGGCGGCGTCCTCCGCGGGGGCCTCGGTGCCCTCGGGCGCCTGCTCGGCCTCGGTCACCGGGGCTTCCTCGGCAGCCGGGGCCTCCTCGGCGGCCTGGGCGGTCCGTGCGGACCGGTCCGCTTCGCCTGCCTCGTCCGCCTCGCCCGCCGCGTCCTCAGCCGGCTCGGCGGCCACCGGCGCACCGGCGGGCGCGGAGGCACGACGCGAGGCACGACGCCGGGTACGGCGCGGGGCGGCGTCCTCGGGCGCACCGGCGGTTTCGGTGGATCCGGCGGTTTCGCCGGTGACGGCGGTTTCGGCGGTCCCCGCGTCCGCGGCCGACGCCGCGGGCCCGGACGCTGCGGCGCTCTCCGCGCTCTCGGCGGCGGCGGTCGCCGTCGGCGAGGTCGCGGTGCGCGTCGCGCGGCGCCGGGTGCGGCGCGGGGCGACGTCCTGGGCGGGCGCCTGGACCTCGGGCGCCTCGGCTGCCTCGGCGGGAGTCGCGGCCGTCCCGGCGACGACGGCCTCGGGGGTTCCGGTCGCCTCGGCGGTCGCCGTCGCCGAGGTCACGCTGCGCGTCGCGCGGCGCCGCGTACGCCGGGGAGCGGCGTCCTCGGTCGTGTCGGCGGCGACGGCGGCCGACTCGGGAGCCGGAACGGTCCCGGGCGCGACCTGCGACGCCGGTACCACGGTCTCGGCGGCCTCCACCGACGCCGGTGCCCCTGCGGGCGCGGCCGCGCGGCGGACCACACGACGGCGCCGGGGCGCGGCGGGCTCGGGAGCCTCCACGGACCCCTCCGCCTCCGCGGCGGGTATGGCCGGCGCGACGATCTCGGCCGTCGTGCCGTCCGCGTTCTCGGCGTTCTCGGCGTTCTCGGCGTTCTCGGCGTTCTCTGCCGTCGCGGCGGGCGGGCCCGCCGGACGGGACGCGGCACGGCGCCGCCGCCTCGGCGGCAGGGTGTCGCTGGGGCTGTTCGGTTCGGAGCCCTCGGTGGGCTCGATCGGTTCGAGCATGCGGGCGTTTCTCCCGTCAGGCTCCCGGGCGCCGCACCCGGACCGGCGATGCCGGTGACGTCCGCGGCTCGCGCGGTGCGCGGCTGCCGCCGTCCGGGGCGCGGGCGCCGCACGGGAGCTCTCTGTGTCCTGTCTCGCCGGTTCCGTACGCCGAATGCGCACGGCCTGGCGAAAGTCTTGTGATCGGTGCGCTGCCCGACCCAGGTGGCTCCTGAGGTCGAGGGCGGCGCTTACGACGTCCGTCCCTACGCGGGACCTTCCTTACGCCGACGCCGTCGCGGCGGCAGTGGCGCCGGCCGGATGCGGCTCGGTCGCTGCTGCCTCGCGGTCGGGCGCGAGCGGGTCGGTCACCGTGCCGGTCTCTGCATCGAACAGCCCCTGCGCCAGCCTGGTCACCGCTACGGGGACCGGCGGCGCCAGGTCGGCCACGGCGCGGAGACCGGACAGGACGTCGTCGGGTCGTACGGCAGGCGTCACGTGCCGAACAACCAGCCGCAGTATCGCACAGGGCCGACCGGTCGGCCTATCGGCCAGGGACGAGTGCGTCTCCACGCTCCGGAGCGCCACGACCGCCGAGCGGGCGTCGAAGGTACGGACGCCGTTCTTGGTCATGCGCTGGACCTCGACGGTTCCGGCCGCGTTGAAGGCGTCCGCCGCACGGCGGGCGTCCTCGGGGGCGACACCGTCCAGCCGCAGCTCCCACACGGAGGCCGTCAGCCGGTCGGCGAGCCCCGATGCGCGGGCCTCGACCGCCTCGACGATGTCGAGCCCGGCGGGCATCGACGCGTCGAGGAGGACCCGGAGCCGCTCGGGGTCGCGCGCCTCGGTGAGCGCGATCTCCAGATACTCCGCCTCACTGCCCGTGCCGGTGGGTGCGGCATTGGCGTACGACACCTTCGGGTGGGGCGTGAACCCCGCCGAGTACGCCATCGGCACCTCGGCACGGCGCAACGCACGCTCGAAGGCGCGCTGGAAGTCACGGTGGCTGGTGAACCGGAGGCGGCCGCGCTTGGTGTAACGCAGTCGGATGCGCTGCACCGCGGGTGCGGGCGGCGGGCCTTCGGGCTGTCGCTTGCCCAGTGTTCTTCAGTCCTTCGTGAGAGCGGTCGTACTGCTACCAAGAGTACGTGTCTCCCGGCCGGTAGGTTCCCGCCGGGGCGCGAGCCGCGGTTTCGCCGGTTCACCGGCGTGTTCGCCGGCCGGTTCCCCGAACGGCGTCCGGCGGCGGTCCGCGCGTGTCCGCCGGACCGGCGTACGGGCGGCGGCGAGGGCCTGCCCGCTCGCCCGGCCCACCACGCGCACGGCCACGGCGAGCACCCGCACGACGGGCCCCGGGACCCGGCGCCGCACCGCCGGCGCGGACGGCACCAGCAGGATCCGGGTGATCCGGTACAGCGTCGCGCCGATCCCGGTGACGACCACCGTCACCACCCGCACGACGTCCTTCCCGCACCACACCACCCCCCTGCCGCACCGGACGACCGCGTGCCCGGCCGGTGCGAGAACACCTGTGCGACCACGCCGAGGGCACGACGACCGCATACCGCACCGGCCGTACCGGCCCCGTCCACACTCCTGCCCCCATCACGGCGAGCACATGCCCGAACGGCGTCGGCACACGCGCGTCCGGCCGGGCGGGCGCACGGCCGGACGGAGCCGGCACATGGAGGTGGAGCGCCAGGGCCACAAGGACGACCAGCGCGTCCCACGCCATCCGCACCGGCACGGACGCGCGGGCGGCCCGTCCGGATCCCGCACCCCGGCACCGTGCCCTTCATATGCTGAACGCCCATCCAACAAAAGGAATTGCGGGACTTGTATAAAGCGCTTTTCCCTACGGCCGTTCACTCATTTGCCACGTATCCAAGCGAAACACCCGCCGTTAGTCGCTATATGACGAAGGCAAGCAGGTCAGGGCCACTTCAACTGAACAACAAGAAAACCCACTCGGGCGATCCGCACGCCAACCCGATGAATCAACCGTGACATGAATGATGAACGCTACGATCCTCTCTGGTACAGCGCCGACGGCTCGGGCCAATTCGACGGAGCGGGCACCGGACGGCACCGGGCGGGAGCCGCCTACGCGGATCCCATGGACCCGGCCGTCCCGCCCTGGGACCCGGCCGAGGAACTCGCCTACCTGCTCCAGGAAGCCCGCAGCGAGGAATACGGCAGGACCGTCCCGCACCCCCGGGAGGAGGCCTCGGTCACCGCCCCTCCCGCCGGCAGCCCCATGGACCATCTGCAGGAGATCACAGCCGAACTGCCTCCCCTGCACCCGGCCCCGCGCGGTCACCGGAGACTCAGCCCGCGCAAACGCCCCGACGTCGCGCGCCTGGCCAGTTACGTCCTCGCCGCCCTGGCAGCGGTCACCATGTCGATGGTCAGCGTCTTCAGCGGCGTCGTCACCTACGAACCGCTGCTCGTCGTCACCACGGCGCACAGCAGCGGCAGTTCGTCGGCCTGGTGGCCCGTACTGGTCTACGGTCCCTGGCTGGCGGGCTCGCTGTCCGTCCTCCGCGCCGCACTGCACCAACGACGCGCCCTGCACTCCTGGTTCGTCGTCCTGCTGTTCTCGACCGTCGCGGTCCTGCTGTGCGTCGCCCAGGCCCCCCGGACCCCCACCGACACGGCCGCCGCCGCGCTCCCGGGAGTCGCCGCCCTGGCGTGCTTCCAGCAACTGGTCCGCCAGATCACCCTGACCCGCCCACCCCGCCGCACCGCCCCCCGCCACCGTGTCCACCCCTACCGCCGCGAGGTCCCCTAGCCCCGGCGTCACGGCGCCGCGACGGAGAAGCGGGGGGCCCCCCCGCGGGGGGGGGGGGGGGGGGGGGGGGGGGGGCGGGCCCCCCCCCCCGCCCGCGGGGGGCCCCCCCCCGGGGCCCCCCCGCCCCCCCCCCCGCCCCCCCCCCCCGCCCGGGGGCGCCCCCGCTTCTCCGCTTCGTTGTGCAGCGCAACCGACCGGGGCCGGCGTGGTGACGACGGCGGCTGCCCCGGTCCCGGGACACCGGAGGACCAGCACGCCGTGACCCCCGTCCGGCAGGGCCGGGCGACCGGGCCGCGAGCCGGGCGCGGGTCCGGAACCGCCTCCCGGACCCGCTCCGGTGTCAGTGCGCGTGGCCGCTCGGCGCCGGCGCCGCGTCCTTGACCGTCAGGGGCAGCAGCTTCTTGCCGGTCGGGCCGATCTGGATGGAGGTGTCCAGCTGAGGGCACACGCCGCAATCGAAGCACGGGGTCCAGCGGCAGTCCTCGACCTCCGTCTCGTCGAGGGCGTCCTGCCAGTCCTCCCAGAGCCAGTCCTTGTCGAGGCCCGAGTCGAGGTGGTCCCAGGGGAGGACCTCCTCGTAGGTGCGCTCGCGGGTGGTGTACCAGTCGACGTCGACGCCGAACTGGGCGAGGGCCTTGTCGGCGCAGTCCATCCAGCGGTCGTAGGAGAAGTGCTCGCGCCAGCCGTCGAAACGGCCGCCGTCCTCGTAGACGGCGCGGATGACCGCGCCGATGCGGCGGTCGCCGCGGGAGAGCAGTCCCTCGACGATGCCGGGCTTGCCGTCGTGGTAGCGGAAGCCGATGGAGCGGCCGTACTTCTTGTCGCCGCGGATCTTGTCGCGCAGCTTGGCGAGGCGGGCGTCGGTCTCCTCGGCGCTCAGCTGCGGCGCCCACTGGAAGGGGGTGTGCGGCTTGGGGACGAAGCCGCCGATGGAGACCGTGCAGCGGATGTCGTTGGAGCCGGAGACCTCGCGGCCCTTGGCGATCACCCGGGTGGCCATGTCGGCGATCTGCAGGACGTCGTCGTCGGTCTCGGTGGGCAGGCCGCACATGAAGTACAGCTTCACCTGGCGCCAGCCGTTGCCGTAGGCGGTGGAGACGGTCCGGATGAGGTCGTCCTCGGAGACCATCTTGTTGATGACCTTGCGGATGCGCTCCGAGCCGCCCTCCGGGGCGAAGGTCAGGCCGGAGCGGCGGCCGTTGCGGGTCAGCTCGTTGGCCAGGTCGATGTTGAAGGCGTCGACGCGGGTGGAGGGGAGGGAGAGGCCGACCTTGTCCTCCGTGTAGCGGTCGGCCAGGCCCTTGGCGATGTCGCCGATCTCCGAGTGGTCGGCGGAGGAGAGGGAGAGGAGGCCGACCTCCTCGAAGCCGGTCGCCTTCAGGCCCTTGTCGACCATCTCGCCGATGCCGGTGATCGAACGCTCGCGCACCGGGCGGGTGATCATGCCCGCCTGGCAGAAGCGGCAGCCGCGGGTGCAGCCGCGGAAGATCTCCACCGACATGCGCTCGTGGACCGTCTCGGCGAGCGGGACGAGGGGCTGCTTGGGGTAGGGCCACTCGTCGAGGTCCATCACCGTGTGCTTGGAGACGCGCCACGGCACGCCCGACCGGTTCGGCACGACGCGGGCGATACGGCCGTCGGGGAGGTACTCGACGTCGTAGAAGCCGGGGACGTACACCCCGCCGGTCCTGGCCAGGCGCAGAAGGAGTTCCTCGCGGCCGCCGGGGCGGCCCTCCTCCTTCCAGGCGCGGATGATCCGGGTGACCTCCAGCACGGCCTGCTCGCCGTCGCCGACGATCGCGCAGTCGATGAAGTCGGCGACCGGCTCGGGGTTGAAGGCGGCGTGGCCGCCGGCGATGACGATCGGGTCGTCCAGGCCGCGGTCCCTGGCCTCCAGCGGGATTCCGGCCAGGTCCAGGGCGGTGAGCATGTTGGTGTAGCCGAGCTCGGTGGAGAAGCTCAGGCCGAAGACGTCGAAGGCCTTCACCGGGCGGTGGCTGTCGACCGTGAACTGCGGGACGCGGTGCTCCCGCATCAGCGCCTCGAGGTCCGGCCAGACGCTGTAGGTGCGCTCGGCGAGGACGCCGTCCTGCTCGTTGAGGACCTCGTAGAGGATCATGACGCCCTGGTTGGGCAGTCCGACCTCGTACGCGTCGGGGTACATGAGCGCCCAGCGGACGTCGCAGCTGTCCCACGGCTTGACCGTGGAGTTGAGCTCTCCGCCGACGTACTGGATCGGCTTCTGCACATGCGGGAGCAGAGCTTCGAGCTGCGGAAAGACAGATTTCACAGACTCGGCGGCTTCGGCAGGCATCTCGCGCACCTTCGTGTGCTGGCTGGAGGTCCCCCGGCCGATGGCTGGGGGCGGGTGACCATCCAGACTAACGCGGCCGAACGGGTTCCCCGTACGCCGATCAGAGGGCGGTGTCCTTCCTGATCGTGGTCCAGGCCTTGGGGAGAGCGGCCTCGGCGAGTTCCGCGCGGCGTTCCTCACGGCCGTGGAGGACTCCGTAGGTGAAGGCGCTCTCGCCCGCCGCGTGGGCGACGGCGGCCAGCTCGCGCAGGGTCAGGCGGGCCATGACGCTGTCCTGGTGGTCGCCGAGCAGGCTCTGCAGCGACTGCATGGACTTGATCAGTGCCTTGGCGGGTTTGCCGAGGGCGGGGGCGGCGGCCTCGGCCGCGTACCGGGTGCGCTTGGCCTTCTTGCGGGCCTCGTGCAGGGCGATGTCGCGGTTCCGGCCGGGCGGGAGGTCGAGGGCCTGGCCGACGAGGTCGGCGACCTTGCCGAAGTCCTTGCGTACGGCCTTGGCGAGCGGTCCCGCGGGGTCGGCCGAGGCTTTCCCGCGCAGCGGCGGGTCGGCCAGCAGGGCGTCCAGGGTGTCGAGCAGGGTGAGGTAGCGGCGGGAGTCGAGGATGCCGTTGAGGCGGCTGTGTGCGCCCCTGTGTCCGGCGTCGGACCAGGCGGTGAGCCGGCCGGCGACGGGGCCGGAGACGAGGGCTGCGGGCAGGTCGTCCAGGGCCGAGCCGAGGCGGTGGGCGAGTACCTCCTGGTCGCGGTCCCGGCCCAGCTCGGCGGCCAGCCATTTCAGGTCGGCGCCGACCGGGTCGGTCGTGGCGCGGGCGAGGACGGTGCCGAAGGAGCGGAAGGTGCTGCGCAGGCGGCGGGTGGCGACCCGCATGCGGTGTACGGAGTCGGGTACGTCCTGGCGGACGGCGGGGTCGAGTTCGACGAGGGCGTCCCGCTGGGCACGGACGTAGGCGAGGACGTGGTCGCCGGCGGTGACGGGGGTGCCGACCGCTCGTGTCGTGCGCTTCTTCTTCGGCGCGGCGGCGGGTGCGGTCGCCGGTGCGGGGGCCGCCGGTCCGTGGGCCGCCCGTCCGTGGGCGCGGGTGGTGTCCGGTGCGGTCTCGGCCAGGGCCCGGGCCAGTTTCGACGCCGACTTCGACGGGCGCAGCCCGGCCTCGCGCAGGTGTTCGTCCACCGTGTCGAGGAAGGCGGGGTCGCCGCCGTCGGCGAGTTCGACCTCGATCTCGGTCCACCGGGCCGTGCCGCCGTCACCGGTGAGCCGTTCGGCGTCCACGGTGTCGACGCTGATCTCGGCGAGCAGGCCCCCGTCGGTGTCGACCAGGTGGCGTACGTCGCGTTCGGAGCGCAGCCGGACGACGGGCTGGAGGTCCCTGTCGCGGACGCGGGAGCGGACGAGCGCGGCGAGGCGGCCGGGGACGGTGTCGGAGAGCGGTTCCCGGATCTCGTCCCGTACGCCCGGTGCGACGGGGAATTTCAGATGCCAGCCGGCGTCGGAGCCTCCGGTGCGGCGGCGCAGGGTGAGGGACGCCGCGGCGAGCCGCTCGTCGGCGGTGTCGTAGTAGGTGGCGTCGAGGTGGGCGACTCCCCGGTCGCGGATGGACGCGACGCCGGGGACGCCGGTCAGGTCCGGCAGCCCGTTCTCCTCGGACTCGTACTTTCGCTCGATCTCTCGCTTGATGTCCGCCATGACCCGAATCTAGCCGGGCGGGGTGCGGAGCGGCAGGGGGTCGCTCCGCACCGGTGCGGTTCGGCGGGGTGGTCAGGCGGACATCGGCCGCTGTACCCGGATGGACTGCAGCAGGCCCACCGCGAGCCATACGGCGAACATCGACGAGCCTCCGTAGGACACGAAGGGCAGGGGCAGGCCGGTGACCGGCATGATGCCGAGGGTCATGCCGATGTTCTCGAAGGCCTGGAAGGCGAACCAGGCGACGATGCCGGCGGCGACGACGGTGCCGTACAGGTCGGTGGTGTCGCGGGCGATGCGGCAGGCGCGCCAGAGGATGACGCCGAGCAGGGTGATGATCAGTGCGCCGCCGATGAAGCCGAGTTCCTCGCCGGCGACGGTGAAGACGAAGTCGGTCTGCTGCTCGGGCACGAACTGGCCGGTGGTCTGGGAGCCGTGGAAGAGGCCGGAGCCGGTCAGTCCGCCGGAGCCGATGGCGATGCGGGCCTGGTTGGTGTTGTAGCCGACGCCGGCGGGGTCGAGTTCGGGGTTGGCGAAGGCGGCGAAGCGGTTGATCTGGTATTCGTCGAGGATGCCGAGCTGCCAGACGGTGATCGCGCCGGCCGCGCCGGCGCCGAGGAGGCCGAAGACCCAGCGGTTGGAGGCGCCGGAGGCGAGCAGCACGCCGAGCACGATGACGACCATGACCATGACCGATCCGAGGTCGGGCATGAGCATCACGATCAGCATGGGGACCACGGCCAGCCCGAGGGCCTGCAGGACGGTGCGGTGGTCGGGGTAGGGCTTGTCGCCCGCGTCGACCCGGGCGGCGAGCAGCACGGCCATGCCGAGGATGATCGTGAGTTTCACGAACTCCGAGGGCTGGAGGGAGAAGCCGCCGGGGAGTTTGATCCAGGAGTGGGCGCCGTTGATGGTGGAGCCCAGGGGGGTCAGCACCAGCAGGATCAGGAGGACGGAGGCGCCGTAGAGGAGGGGGACGGCCGTGCGCAGGACGCGGTGGCCGAGCCAGACGGCGCCGATCATCAGGACCAGTCCGATGCCGGTGTTCAGCCAGTGCCGGACCAGGAAGTAGTAGGGGTCCCCCTGGTTGAGTTCGGTGCGGTTGCGGGTGGCCGAGTAGACCAGGAGCGAGCCCAGCAGGGACAGGGCGATGGCCGAGAGCAGTATCGGCCAGTCGAGTCGGCGGGCCAGGGAGTCGCGGGCGAAGACCCGGGTCCAGCCGGCCCGTTCCGGTCCGTATCCGGAGACCTGGAAGCTGTTGACGCCGCCGGTCATGACGCGGTCCTCCGGGTGCCGGTGCCGCCGCGCCGGCGGTGGGCGCGGCGGGGCCGGCCCTCGTCGTGGCGTGGTCCGCCGCCCCGTCGTCGCTCGCGGCGGCGGGTGTCGCGGTCGCCGGTCTCCGGTGAGGGGGCCGTGCCCGTCTGCTGGGGGTCGGCGGGGGCGTCCCGGCCGTCCTGGGGGGCGGTGGCCCCCGCGTCGGGTGAGGGGGTCGCCCGGTCCTTGACGGGGTCCTTGGAGACCTTGGGGGACTTGATGGTGCCGTCCGCGCGGACCTGGGGAAGGTTCTTCTGCGGCGTGGGCAGCAGCGCCTTCTTCCTGTCGATCTCGCCCTCCGCGGAGACGCCGTACAGGGCGTTGTAGATGTTGCGCACGGCGGGGCCCGAGGCGCCGGAGCCGGTGCCGCCCTGGGAGATCGTCATGACGATCGAGTAGTCCTCGGTGTAGGTGGCGAACCATGAGGTGGTCTGCTTGCCGTGGACCTCGGCGGTACCGGTCTTGGCGTGCATCGGGATCTCGTCCTGTGGCCAGCCCCCGAACCGCCACGCGGCCGTACCGCGGGTGGCGACTCCTTCGAGGGCTGCGTCTATCTGGCCGAGGGTCTTCTTCGACATGGGCAGTTTGCCGTGCGACCGGGGTTCGATCTCGGTGACCGTCCTGCCGTCGGGGCTGATGACGGCCTTGCCGACGGTGGGGTCGTAGAGGGTGCCGCCGTTGGAGATGGCCGCGTAGATGGTGGCCATCTGGATGGGGGTGACGAGGGTGTCGCCCTGGCCGATGGAGTAGTTGACGGAGTCACCGGCGCGCAGCCGGTTGCCTTCGAGGCAGTTCTCGTAGGCGATGCGCTCGACGTAGCTGCCGTCCTTCTTGCCGGACTTGCACCAGGCGTCCTTGTTGGCCGTCCAGTAGTCCCGCTTCCACTGGCGGTCGGGGACGCGGCCGGTGACCTCGTTGGGCAGGTCGATGCCGGTTTCCTCGCCGAGGCCGAACTGGTGGGCGGTCCTGTAGAACCAGTCGTTGGCGTTCTTCTTCGGCTTGTTGCCTCCGTCGCGCTTCCATTCCTGGTGGGAGAGGCTGTAGAAGACGGTGTCGCAGGAGACCTCCAGGGCGCGGCCGAGGCTGATCGGGCCGTGGTTCTGCGACTCGAAGTTCTTGAAGACCTGCCCGCCGATGGAGTACGAGCTGGAGCAGTTGTAGGGGCCCTCGAAGGAGTATCCGGCGTTGATGGCGGCGGCCGTCGGGATGACCTTGAAGATGGAGCCGGGTGCGGACTGGCCCTGGATGGCGCGGTTGAGCAGCGGGTAGTTGGACTTCTTGCCGGTGAGGCGGGCGTAGTCCTTGGCGGAGATGCCGCCGACCCAGGCGTTGGGGTCGTAGGTCGGGTTGGAGGCCATGGCGACGACGCGGCCGGTCCTGGACTCCATGACGACGACGGCGCCGGAGTCGGCCTCGTAGGTGCGGTTGGTGTTGCGGTCGTGTTCCTTGCGGGCGGCCTTCATCGCCTCGTTCAGCTCGTACTCGGCGATGCGCTGGACGCGGGAGTCGATGCTGGTGACGAGGTTGGCTCCGGGCCGGGCGGGGTCGTCCTCGGCCTTGCCGATGACGCGGCCGAGGTTGTCGACCTCGTAGCGGGTGACGCCTGCCTTGCCGCGCAGCTGCTTGTCGTACTGGCGCTCCAGTCCGGAGCGGCCGACCATGTCGGAGCGCAGGTAGGGCGAACTGGTGTCCTGGGCCTGCTGGATCTCCTCGTCGGTGACGGGTGAGAGGTAGCCGAGGACCTGGGCGGTGTTGGCCTTGCCGGGGCTCGCGTAGCGGCGCAGGGCCTGGGGCTCGGCGGTGATGCCGGGGAAGTCCTCGGCGCGTTCGCGGATCTGCAGGGCCTGTTTGGCGGTGGCCTCGTCGGTGATGGGGATGGGCTGGTACGGCGAGCCGTTCCAGCAGGGCTGGGGGGTCTCGGCGTCGCACAGCCGGACCTTCTGCATGACCTCCGTGGGGGTCATGCCGAGGACTCCGGCGAGCTTGGTGAGGACCGCCTTGCCGTCGTCCTTCATCTTCAGGAGGTCGGTGCGGGAGGCGGAGACGACCAGGCGGGTCTCGTTGTCGGCGAGGGCCACGCCGCGGGCGTCCAGGATGGAGCCGCGGACGGCGGGCTGGACGACCTGCTGGACGTGGTTGCCGGAGGCTTCCTTCGCGTAGTGGTCGCCCTCGCGGATCTGGAGGTACCACAGGCGTCCGCCGAGGGTGCCGAGGAGGGAGACGACGAGGACCTGGATGACGACGAGCCGGATCTGGACGCGTGGACTGCGGCCGGTCTCGGGGATGTTGGTCACGCGGTTTCCTCCCCCTCTCGGAGTGCGTGCGCGTATGCGGGTACGCGTGGGGAACGGCCGGTCGGTGGGCCGGGGTTCCGGCGTCGTTCACTCGTTCCGGTGAAGTTGTGGAGGGTCACAGGCGCTTGACCCCCTTGATGCGTCCGGCGCGGGCCACCCGGGCCCGGGCCGCCTTCACCCGCAGTCCGTTGCGCCGGCCGCCGACGCGCAGTCCGGTGCCGCCGGAGAGCCAGCCGGAGGAGATGTCGCCGGAGCCGGCGGAGTTGGTCTCGGCGAGCGGATCGTTCTCGGCGCGCCGGGCCAAGGCCATGACGGCGGGGACGACGAACGGGGCGAGCAGCAGGTCGTACAGGGCTGCGGTGAACAGCAGTCCGCCGAGGCCGACATGGCGGGCGGCGGTGTCACCGACGAGGGCGCCGACACCGGCGTAGAGCAGGGTGGATCCCAGGGCGGCGGCGACCACCACGACCATGGGGCCGGTGGCCGACCTGACCTGTCCGCTCTCGGGTTTGACGAGTCCGGCGAGGTAGCCGATGACGCACAGCACGAGGGCGTAGCGGCCGGCGGCGTGGTCGGCGGGCGGGGCGAGGTCGGCGAGGAGTCCGGCGGCGAACCCGACGAGGGCGCCGCCGACATGGCCGTAGACCAGGGCGAGGCCGAGGACGGTGAGCAGCAGCAGATCGGGGACGGCGCCCGGGAGGTGGAGGCGGGCGAGAACGCTCACCTGGACCACGAGGGCGACGACGATCAGCGAGCTGGAGAGCAGGATCCGGTTGACGCGCATGGAAGTGACAGCTCCTACTGCTCTTGCTGGTACTGGCCGTCGGCAGGGGCGGAGGGGGTGACGGTCACCGTCACGGTCGGGGCGGGAGTCGGCTCGGGCTTCCTGGGCAGCACCGTGTCGCGCGGGTCCTTCTCGGGGGTCCGGACGACGACGCCGACGATGTCGAGCTTGCTGAAGCCGACGTAGGGCGTGACGTAGAGGGTGCGGGTGAGGTCGCCGCCGGAGGGGTCGACGCGGGAGACGATGCCGACGGGGACGCCGGGCACGAACGGCTTGTCGGCCTGCGAGCCGAAGGTGACGAGCCGGTCGCCCTTCTTGACCTCGGCCTTGCCGTTGAGCAGTTCGACGCGCAGCGGGCGGTCGCCCTGGCCGGAGGCGAAGCCGAGTTCGTCGCCGGCCTCCATGCGGGTGCCGACGGTGAAGTCGGGGTCGGTGGCGAGCAGCACGGTGGCGGTGTCCGGGCCGACGGTGGTGACGCGGCCGACGAGGCCGTCGCCGTTGAGGACGGTCATGTCGCGCTCGATGCCGTCGTCGGCGCCGGCGTCGATGGTGATGGTCCAGGAGAAGCCCTGGGCCGCTCCTATGGCGATGACCTGGGCGCCCTTGATGCCGTACTGGCCCCCGCCGGCGATTCTCAGCATCTTGTCGAGCTGTGTCAGCCGGCTGCGGTTGCGGTCGTCGCTGCCGAGTTCGGCCTTGAGCGCGGCGTTCTGCCGTTCCAGCTCGGCGAGCCGGTCGTGCCGCTCGCCGGATTCGCGGACCGCGGTGACGGCGTTGCCGATCGGGTCGACCGCGCCGGACACGCCGTTCTCGATCGGGCCGAAGACGGTCGCCGCGGCCTGCCGGGCACCGTCGACCGGTGAGTCCTCCCCGCCGCGGATGTCCACCGTGATCAGTGCGAACGCGATGGCGATCAGCAGCACCAGGAGCAGCCGGCTCTCTCGTGTGTCCCTCACGTGCGGCGGCCGTGCCTTCCTCGTCGAGAACGGATACGAGCTATCGGTGTGTTCGGTTGTCCGGCGGTGTGCGCCGGGTTTCCGGGATGGTACGGGAGAGCCTGTGTCCCGATACCAGCGATCCGCCGTACGGGAGGAGAACGTCCCGTACGGCGGAGTCGGGGAGTCGTGTCATCTGCGCGGCTGGGCGTCCAGCACCTGCTGGAGCGCCTCGAACTCCTCGACGCACTTGCCGGAGCCGAGCGCCACGCTGTCCAGCGGGTCCTCGGCGATGTGGATCGGCATGCCCGTCTCCCGGCGCAGCCGCTCGTCGAGTCCGCGCAGCAGGGCTCCGCCGCCGGTCAGAACGATTCCCCGGTCCATGATGTCGCCGGACAGCTCCGGCGGGCACTTGTCGAGGGTCGTCTTGACGGCGTCCACGATGGCGTTGACGGGCTCCTCGATCGCCTTGCGCACCTCGGCTGCGGAGATGACCACCGTCTTGGGCAGTCCGGAGACGAGGTCCCGCCCGCGGATCTCGGTGTGCTCGTCGGACTCCAGGTCGTACGCCGAACCGATCGTGATCTTGATCTGCTCGGCGGAGCGCTCACCCAGCAGGAGGGAGTACTCCTTCTTGATGTGCTGGATGATCGCGTTGTCCAGCTCGTCACCCGCGACGCGGATGGACTGGGCGGTGACGATGCCGCCGAGGGAGATGACCGCGACCTCCGTGGTGCCGCCGCCGATGTCCACCACCATGTTGCCGGTGGCCTCGTGGACCGGCAGGCCGGAGCCGATGGCCGCCGCCATGGGCTCCTCGATGATGTGCACCTGGCGGGCGCCGGCCTGGGACGACGCCTCGATGACGGCGCGGCGCTCCACTCCGGTGATGCCCGAGGGCACACAGACGACGACCCGCGGGCGGGCCAGGTACCGCCGCTTGTGGATCTTCAGGATGAAGTAGCGGAGCATCCGCTCGGTGATCTCGAAGTCGGCGATCACGCCGTCCTTCAGCGGGCGCACGGCGACGATGTTGCCGGGCGTGCGCCCGATCATCTTCTTCGCCTCGGCGCCGACCGCGAGGATGCCGCCGGTGTTGGTGTTGATCGCCACGACGGACGGCTCGTTGAGCACGATCCCGCGACCCCTGACGTACACCAGCGTGTTGGCGGTCCCGAGGTCGACAGCCATGTCACGGCCGATGAACGACATTGAGTTCCCCATCGAGATTCGTCTGGCCTTCCCACGAGCTTTTGAGGGCTTTTCAGGTCGGCGAGGTGGGTGCGGTGACGTGATGGCTTCCATCGTAGACGCGCCGTCGCGAACACCGCGCGAGGGTCTTCGCCATTGTCATCAGACGGCGTGTCCCGCTGCTTGTGGAGACGGGCAATCGGGGGCATCCGTTCCCCCGAACGACACGCATATGTCAAAAATGGTCCGGGGGCAAAGCCCCCAGACCATCCGAGATGGCGGCCAAAGGCGCTGTACGCGGCCGCGACGTGATCGTTATGCGCGAGTTTACGCGCGCCCCGGGAAGAAGATCTTCACCTCGCGTCCGGCGGACTCCTCGGAGTCCGAGGCGTGGATCAGGTTCTCCCGGACGATCACCCCGAAGTCACCGCGGATCGAACCCGGCGCGGCGGCGATCGGGTCGGTGGGACCGGCCAGTTGGCGCAGTCCCTCGATGACCCGCTCACCCTCGACGATCATCGCCACGACCGGGCCGGAGGCCATGAACTCCACCAGCGGCTCGTAGAACGGCTTGCCCTTGTGCTCGCCGTAGTGCTGCTCCAGCGTGTCCTGGTCCAGGGTGCGCAGCTCCAGCGCGGTGATCCGCCAGCCGGCCTTGCGCTCGATACGGCCGATGATCTCGCCGGTCAGGCCGCGACGGACCGCGTCGGGCTTGAGCAGGACGAGGGTGCGCTGGGTCACGACGGGGCTCCTTGTGCGTGAAGTGGTGCGGGGACACGAGGTTACCGGGCGTGTCGGGGCACCTGTCACGCACTGTCAGGCTGGTCGGCCCGAGCGGCGAAACGGGCCTTGGCTTCGTCCACCTTCCGCCCGAAGTGCACCGATGCCCACCACAGCAGCGCGAAGACCACGCCCATGAAGAACATCATCGGCACGAAGACACCGGAGGCGACGAGGGCGATCTGCAGCGCCCAGCCGAGGGCGACACCGCCGGGCCGCGTGATCACCCCGCACAGGGCCACGCACAGGAACATCGCGACGCCGCAGACCGTCCACACCGTGCCGGTGGACATGTCCGGGTCCTTCATGGCGACCAGCCCGGCGAAACCGATGATGAAGAACTCGCCGATCAGCGTCGAGGCGCAGAGCGTACGCACGGGATCTCAGCCCTTCCCCAGCAGCAGTCGGGCCTCGCCGACGGTGATGACGGACCCGGTGACGAGCACACCGCCGCCGGCGAACTCGCCCTCCTCCTCGGCCAGCGTGATCGCGGCCTCCAGGGCGTCGGGCAGCCGCGGTTCGACCTGGACCCGGTCCTCGCCGAACACCTCGACGGCGACCGCGGCGAGCTCGTCGGCGTCCATCGCGCGGTGGCTGGAGTTGCGGGTGACGACGATCTCGGCGAAGACCGGCTCGAACGCCTCCAGCAGCCCGCGCACGTCCTTGTCGCCGCTCGCGCCGACGACGCCGATGAGCCGGCTGAACTGGAACGCCTCCCCGACCGCCTCGGCCGCCGCCCGCGCGCCCGCCGGGTTGTGGGCGGCGTCCAGGACGACGGTCGGCGAACGCCGGACGACCTCCAGCCGGCCCGGGGAGGAGACGGCGGCGAAGGCCTTGCGCACCATGTCGATGTCGAGCTTCCCGTCGCGCTGCGCGCCGACGCCGAAGAACGCCTCCACGGCGGCGAGCGCCACGGCCGCGTTGTGTGCCTGGTGGGCGCCGTGCAGCGGGAGGTACACCTCCTCGTACTCGCCGCCGAGTCCGCGCAGCGTCACCAACTGGCCGCCGACCGCGACCTGCCGGGCGACGACGCCGAACTCCAGACCCTCCCGGGCCACCGTCGCATCCGTCTCGACGGCCTTCTTCAGCAGCACCTGCGCCGCGTCCACCGGCTGCTGGGCCATGACCACCGTCGCGCCCCGCTTGATGATGCCGGCTTTCTCGGTGGCGATCTCGGCGGGCGTGGTGCCGAGCCGGTCGGTGTGGTCGAGGTCGATGGGCGTCACCACGGCGACACCCGCGTCGATCACGTTGGTCGCGTCCCAGCTGCCGCCCATGCCGACCTCGACGACGGCCACGTCCGCGGGCGCGTCGGCGAAGGCGGCGTACGCCATGGCGGTCAGCACCTCGAAGAAGGACAGCCGGTACTCCTGCCGGGAGTCGACCAGCTCGACGTAGGGCTTGATGTCGCGGTACGTCTCGACGAACCGCTCGGCGGAGACCGGGGCGCCGTCCAGGCTGATGCGCTCGGTGACCGACTGCACGTGCGGCGAGGTGTACCGGCCGGTGCGCAGATCGAAGGCGCCGAGCAGCGCCTCGATCATGCGGGCCGTGGAGGTCTTGCCGTTGGTGCCGGTGATGTGGATCGAGGGGTACGTGCGCTGCGGCTCGCCCAGCACGTCCATCAGCGCGGCGATGCGGCCGACCGAGGGCTCCAGCTTGGTCTCGCCCCAGCGGCCGGCGAGCTCCGCCTCGACCTCGCGCAGGGCCTTGTCGACCTCGGGGTCCTCGGGGCGCGCGGGCACGTCCCCCCGCGGCGGCCCGCCCTGCGTGCGCAGGGTGCGGCTGCCGGCCTCGATCACCGCCAGGTCGGGGTCGCGTCGGGTCTCCTCCTCGACGAGCTCCGCGAACTCGTCGAAGGTGTCGTCCGGATCGGGACCTGGTGATTCTGGGCGCTTGCTCACGGCACCCAGTCTACGGAGCGGCCGGGGCGGCGCCCGGCAGGCCCCGGGCCGGGCGTCAGCCGAGCCATCTCCGCATCCCCAGCCGCCCCCACAGGACGCTCGCGGCGAAGGACAGCGCGGCGGCGGCCACTGCCGTCACGGCCAGCGCCACGGGCGCCGCGAACCCGTGCGGCACCCTCTCCGCCACGGGCCTGACCAGCAGCATCACGAACAGCAGATGCACCAGGTACGTGCCGAACGACGCGTCCGACAGCCGTCCCAGCACCGCCCGCGCCCTCTCCGGCACCCGCACCCCTCCCACCGCGCCGAGCACGGTGAAGGTCAGCGCGGCCACCGCCACGCTCCCGTACGCGGCGGGGTGCCGCACGGTGAACTGGTACAGGGTGAGGGCGACGAGCGCGACCGCCACACCCGCGGCCCACAGCGGGCGCGGGCCGCGCCGCCGGGCGGCGAGCAGGGCGGCGCCCGCCACCGCGTAACCCAGCGAGGACAGCGACACGCTCCAGTCCCACCCGGGCAGCGGCAGCCCGGTGAGGGTCCGCGCGTCCCCGACGACCGCCGGCGCGACGGCGAACGCGGCGAGCAGCAGCAGCGAACGGCGGGGCGTGGCGTGGCGCTGGAGGACGAGCGCGGCGACGCCGAGGAGCAGGAGGAGCGGCACGTAGGCGTAGAGGTACCAGAGATGGAAGGCGGCCTCCACGGAGCCGAAGAGAGCCCGTACCGCCTCCTCGGCGCCGCCGTTCGGGGACGGCCCGGACACGTACTGCCACAGGAGGTAGAGCGCCGTCCACACCGCCATCGGGCGCAGGATCCGGGCGAGCCGGGTGAGGAGCTGGGCGTCGCCGCGCACCGGCGAACCGGCGAGGGCCGCCCACCCGGCCATCGCGAAGAACGCGGGCACGGCGAACCGGCTGACCGAGTCGCCGAGGACACCGGTCGTGCGGTGGCCGGCGTCGATGAACTCGGCGGAGGCGTGCACCAGCACGACGGCGGCGGTGCAGACGACGCGCAGCAGGTCGATGTCGTACCGCCGCTCCCGGCCTGGTCCGCCCCGCGCGGCGGGCTGAGCGGCGGTCGGGGTCGCGGTTCGGGGCATCGTGGGGGTGCTCCTGACGGCATGGGCCTGGCGGTGGGCAAAGCCGCAGGATGACGCGGGCGGGTTACGCGCTGCCCACCGCGACGTGAACGGCCCCCGGCCGGGAGGTCTCCGGTCGGGGGCCGCGGGGTGGCGGTGCCGGCCCTCAGGCGCTGGGCAGGCGCTCCAGCTGGGTCCCGATGCGGACGATGTCCTCCTCCGCCTTGGCCAGGCGGGTGCGGATCTTGTCCACGACGTGGTCCGGCGCCTTCGCCAGGAACGCCTCGTTGCCGAGCTTCGCCGTCGCCTGCGCCTTCTCCTTCTCGGCGGCGGCGAGATCCTTGGCGAGCCGCTTGCGCTCCGCGGCCACGTCGATCACGCCGGACAGGTCCAGCGCGACCTCGGCACCGCCCACCGGCAGCGTCGCCGTGGCCGTGAACGCGTCGCCCTCCGGCTGCAGCCGCAGCAGCTGCCGGATCGCCGGCTCGTGCGGGGCCAGCGCCGTGGCGCCGAGCGCCAGCCGGGCCGGGACCCGCTGACCGGGCTGCAGACCCTGGTCGGCGCGGAACCGGCGGACCTCGGTGATCACCGACTGGAGCGTCTCGATCTCCCGCTCGGCACCGGCGTCCCGGAAGCCACTGTCCTGCGGCCAGTCCGCGACGACCACCGACTCGCCGCCGGTCAGCGTCGTCCACAGCGTCTCGGTGACGAACGGGACCACCGGGTGCAGCAGCCGCAGCGTGACGTCGAGGACCTCGCCGAGGACCCGCTTGCTGACCTCGGCCGGCTCGCCGCCCGCCTGGAACGTCGTCTTGGACAGCTCGACGTACCAGTCGAACACCTCGTCCCAGGCGAAGTGGAACAGCGCGTCCGACAGCTTGGCGAACTGGAAGTCCTCGTAGTACGCGTCGACTTCGGCGACGACGGAGTTCAGCCGGGACAGGATCCAGCGGTCGGTGGACGACATCGCCGACGCGTCCGGCAGCGGGCCCCGGACCGTCGCGCCGTTCATCAGCGCGAAGCGGGTGGCGTTCCAGACCTTGTTGGCGAAGTTGCGCGAGCCCTGGACCCAGTCCTCGCCGATCGGCACGTCGACGCCCGGGTTGGCGCCGCGCGCGAGCGTGAAGCGCAGGGCGTCGGAGCCGTACTCGTCCATCCAGTCCAGCGGGTTGACCGCGTTGCCGAAGGACTTCGACATCTTCTTGCCGAACTGGTCGCGGACCATGCCGTGCAGCACGATCGTGCCGAACGGCGGGGTGCCGTCCATCGCGTACAGGCCGAACATCATCATCCGGGCGACCCAGAAGAAGAGGATGTCGTAGCCGGTGACCAGGACGGAGTTCGGGTAGAACTTCGCGAGCGACTCCGTCCGCTCGGGCCAGCCGAGCGTGGAGAACGGCCACAGGCCGGAGGAGAACCAGGTGTCCAGGACGTCGGTGTCCTGGTGCCAGCCCTCCCCGACGGGGGCCTCGTCGTCCGGTCCGACGCAGACGACCTCGCCGTCCGGGCCGTACCAGACCGGGATGCGGTGGCCCCACCACAACTGCCGCGAGATGCACCAGTCGTGGAGGTTGTCGACCCAGTCGAAGTACCGCTTCTCCATCTCCTGCGGGTGGATCTTGACCCGGCCGTCACGGACCGCGTCACCGGCGGCCTTCGCCAGCGGGCCGACCTTGACCCACCACTGCATGGACAGGCGCGGCTCGATGGTGGTCTTGCAGCGCGAGCAGTGGCCGACGGAGTGGACGTAGGGCCGCTTCTCGGCGACGATCCGGCCCTCGGCGCGCAGCGCGGCGACGATGGCGGAGCGCGCCTCGAGGCGGTCCAGGCCCTGGAAGGGGCCGTGGGCGGTGATGACGGCGTGCTCGTCCATCACCGTGAGGGACGGCAGGTCGTGGCGCCGGCCGATCTCGAAGTCGTTCGGGTCGTGGGCCGGGGTCACCTTGACCGCGCCCGTGCCGAACTCGGGGTCGACGTGCTCGTCGGCGACGACCGGGATGGAACGGTCCGTCAGCGGCAGCTTGACGAGCCTGCCGACGAGGTGCCGGTAGCGCTCGTCCTCGGGGTGGACGGCGACGGCCGTGTCACCGAGCATCGTCTCGGCGCGGGTGGTGGCGACGACGATGGTCTCGTCCCCGTCGCCGTACTTCATGGAGACGAGCTCGCCGTCGTCGTCCTGGTAGTCGACCTCGATGTCGGAGATCGCGGTCAGACAGCGCGGGCACCAGTTGATGATGCGCTCGGCGCGGTAGATCAGCTCGTCGTCGTAGAGCCGCTTGAAGATGGTCTGGACGGCCTTCGACAGGCCCTCGTCCATGGTGAAGCGCTCACGCGACCAGGCGACGCCGTCGCCCAGGCGCCGCATCTGCCCGCCGATCTGCCCGCCGGACTCGCCCTTCCACCGCCAGACCCGCTCGACGAACGCCTCGCGGCCGAGGTCGTGCCGGGACTTGCCCTCCTTGCCCAGCTCCCGCTCGACGACGTTCTGCGTGGCGATGCCGGCGTGGTCCATGCCGGGCTGCCACAGCGTCTCGAAGCCCTGCATGCGCTTGCGGCGGGTCAGGGCGTCGATGAGGGTGTGCTCGAAGGCGTGCCCGAGGTGCAGGCTGCCCGTGACGTTCGGCGGCGGGATGACGACGGTGTACGGGGGCTTGTCGCTCCTGGCGTCGGCCTCGAAGTAACCCCGCTCCACCCAGCGCTCGTACAGCGGCCCCTCTACGTCGGCCGGCGCGTACTGGGTCGGCAGTTCGGTCGTGGGCGCTGCTTGCGGCTGCTGAGTGTTCTCGGTCACGGGGGTCAGTTTAGAGGTGTCACCACCCGGTCCCGAAACGCGTTTGCTTTGTAACGGTGCGGCACCCGGTGGCCGGGACCCGTCATGCCTGGGTCAGGATGTCAGCAGTACACAGGCATCTGGAGGGGGAACCCCGTAATGAGCTACAACCAGCCGGGCCCGTACGGCGGGCAGCCCCAGCAGCCCGGGCCGTACGGCCAGCCGGGTCCTTACGGTCAGCAGCCGCAGGCTCCGCAGCCCGGCTACGGCTACCCGCAGCAGGCTCCCCCGCCCGGCCAGCCCGGTTACGGCTACCCGCAGCAGCCCGGCCCCGGCGTCCCGCCGCAGCAGGCGCCGTACGGCCAGCAGCCGCCCTACGGTCAGCCCCCGTACGGCATGCCGCCCCAGCCCCCGGCGTCGGGCGGCGGCAAGAAGGCCGGGATCATCATCGGCGCGGTGGCGGTCGTGGCCGCGATCGGCGTGGGCGCGTACTTCGTGATCGGCGGGGGCGGCGGCGCGGGCGGCGGCCTGGAGGACGACGGGGCGCACAAGCTGTCGGCGCCGCAGAAGGTGCTCGGCGAGTACACCCGCGTCGGCGAGGCGGGCGAGGACTCCAGTTCCAGCACCGTGGACGACCTCGCCGAGGGCGGCGTCAAGAACGGCAAGTCCGTCGGTGTCCAGTACTCCACGGCCGACTTCAGCGGCTACGACCCGCAGGACCCCACCACCCTCCCCGACCAGGCCGAGCTGCTGGCGGCCAAGGGGGTGTCGCTCATGGGCGCCTACGGTGAGGTCGAGGACCCGGAGGCGGCGCTCGACAAGATCTTCGCCTCCATCAAGAAGGAGACCGGCAAGAGTTCGGGCAACGGGCTCATGTCCGAACTGGTCGGCGAGCCGGAGTCGGTCGACATGGACGGCGCGGTCATGAAGTGCCAGGCGGGCAAGGGCACCAACGACCTCACCCAGAAGGAAACGACCAACTGGTTCTGCGCCTGGGCCGACTACAGCACCATCGCGATCGTCTCCCCCGGTGACAACACCAAGGACATCACCAAGGACGCCGCCGCGGACATCACCACCAAGCTCCGCGACGAGGTCCGTGTGAAGGCCTGACGACTCCGGCGAGGTGAAGGGGGCCCCGGTCGACCGGGGCCCCCTTCACCTCGCCGCCGCCGCGGCGGTCACGCCGTCTTCTGCTCCCCCGAGCCCCGGCCGCGCGCGTCGCGCGGGATCAGCGTGGGGTTGACGTTGGACAGGACCACGTCCGCCGTGATGACCACGCGGGCGACGTCCTTGCGGGACGGGACCTCGTACATGACGCCCTGGAGGACTTCCTCCATGATGGCGCGCAGGCCGCGGGCGCCGGTCTGGCGGAGGATGGCCTGGTCGGCGATGGCCTCCAGCGCCTCGCGCTCGAAGTCCAGCTCCACGCCGTCGAGTTCGAAGAGGCGCTGGTACTGCTTGACCAGCGCGTTGCGCGGCTCGACCAGGATCTGGAGCAGTGCCTCGCGGTCGAGGTTGTGGACCGAGGTGATGACCGGCAGCCGGCCGATGAACTCGGGGATCATGCCGAACTTGACCAGGTCCTCCGGCATGACCTGCTCGAACTGGTCCTTGGACTCGATCTCCCGCTTGGAGCGGATCGTCGCGCCGAAGCCGATGCCCTTGGCACCCGCCCGGCCCTCGATGATCTTCTCCAGGCCCGCGAAGGCACCGCCCACGATGAACAGCACGTTCGTCGTGTCGATCTGGATGAACTCCTGGTGCGGGTGCTTGCGGCCGCCCTGCGGGGGCACCGAGGCCGTGGTGCCCTCGAGGATCTTCAGCAGGGCCTGCTGGACGCCCTCGCCGCTGACGTCACGGGTGATCGACGGGTTTTCACTCTTGCGGGCGACCTTGTCGATCTCGTCGATGTAGATGATCCCGGTCTCGGCCTTCTTGACGTCGTAGTCGGCCGCCTGGATCAGCTTCAGCAGGATGTTCTCGACGTCCTCGCCGACGTATCCCGCCTCCGTGAGCGCCGTGGCGTCGGCGATCGCGAAGGGGACGTTCAGCATGCGGGCGAGGGTCTGCGCCAGCAGGGTCTTGCCGGAACCCGTGGGGCCCAGCAGGAGGATGTTGGACTTCGCCAGCTCGATGGCGTCGTCCCGGCTTGCGGCGCCGCCGTTCTCACCGGCCTGGACGCGCTTGTAGTGGTTGTACACGGCGACGGAGAGGGCCTTCTTGGCCGCCTCCTGCCCCACCACGTAGCCCTCGAGGAACTCGTAGATCTCGCGCGGCTTGGGCAGTTCCTCCCAGCGGACCTCGCTGGTCTCGGCGAGTTCTTCCTCGATGATCTCGTTGCAGAGATCGATGCACTCGTCGCAGATGTACACACCGGGCCCTGCGATGAGCTTCTTGACCTGCTTCTGGCTCTTGCCGCAGAACGAGCACTTGAGCAGATCGCCGCCGTCACCGATGCGTGCCACGGTGTGCTTCCCCTTCGCCTGGGAGCCGCCTGGACGCGAACGCCCTGCGGCTCCTGGTGCTGCCTTATGTCCGACGGTACCTTGCCGAGCCCCCCGTCCGGGCCCCCCTTGGCACGGTTCACTTTGACGTGGACCGTGCCAAACCGTGCCAAGAGGCGGCAGACCTCACTCTCCGCCCCGCCTCAGCGCAGGCTGGAGTTGTCCATCTTGCGGGTGCTGATGATCTGGTCGATCAGGCCGTACTGCAGCGCGTCCTCGGCCGTGAGGATCTTGTCGCGCTCGATGTCCTCGCGGATCTTGTCGATCGGCCGGGTGGAGTGCTTGGCCAGCATGTCCTCCAGCTGCGTGCGCATGCGGAGGATCTCGTTGGCGGCGATCTCCAGGTCGGAGACCTGACCGCGGCCCGTCTCGCTGTAGGGCTGGTGGATCAGCACGCGGGCGTTCGGCAGGGCCATGCGCTTGCCGGGCGTGCCGGCGGCCAGCAGGATGGCGGCGGCGGAGGCCGCCTGGCCCATGCACACCGTCTGGATGTCCGGCTTCACGTACTGCATCGTGTCGTAGATCGCGGTGAGTGCCGTGAAGGAGCCGCCGGGGCTGTTGATGTAGACCGAGATGTCCCGGTCGGGGTCCATCGACTCCAGGCACAGCAGCTGCGCCATGACGTCGTTGGCGGAGGCGTCGTCGATCTGGACCCCGAGGAAGATCACGCGCTCCTCGAAGAGCTTCGCGTACGGGTCGTACTCGCGGATGCCCTGGGAGGTGCGCTCGACGAAGCGCGGGATCACGTAGCGGGACTCGGCCGCGGGGCCGGTGTACTCGGCGCGCGTACGGTCGTACAGGCCGCTGCCGGGGAAGTCGTTCACAGTGTCTCCTGGAAAGGGGCTGAGGCGGTCGGCTGGGGCTGCTGGGGCTGGTCACCGGCCCTGGGCGGGCCGGGTGGCGTCCACGGGGCCGCAGGGGCTCCCTGGAGCCGCTCAGGCCGCCCCGGTGCCGCCGCCGCCCGGCATACCGGCGGCCGTGGGGATGACGTCGTCGATGAGGCCGTACTCCTTGGCCTCGAAGGCGTCGAACCAGCGGTCCCGGTCGGAGTCGCGGGTGATCTGCTCGACCGTCTGGCCGGTGTGCTGGGAGGTCAGCTCGGCCATGCGCTTCTTGGTGTGCAGCAGCCGCTCGGCGTGGATCTTGATGTCCGAGGCCGAGCCGGCCAGACCGGCGGACGGCTGGTGGATCAGGATCTCGGCGTTGGGCAGCGCGAAACGCTTGCCGGGCGTGCCGGCACTCAGCAGGAACTGCCCCATGGAGGCCGCCAGGCCCATGGCGATCGTCACCACGTCGTTCTTGATGAACTGCATGGTGTCGTAGATCGCCATGCCGGCGGTGATGGAACCGCCGGGGCTGTTGATGTACAGGTAGATGTCCTTGTCCGGGTCGGCGGCAAGGAGCAGCAGCTGTGCGGTGATCTTGTTTGCGATGTCGTCGTCGACCGGCTGGCCGAGGAAGATGATCCGCTCGTTGAGCAGCCGGTTGTAGACCTGGTCGCCGAGGCCACCACCGATAGAAGGCTCGCCGGCGGCTGAGGGCATCAGATTCGTCACGTATCCACCTGCTCGTCTTACGACGGCGCCGGGCCGTCTCACGTTTCCCTGCGGGGCGGGAGCCGTTCGGGGACTCCACTGCCCTCGTATTCATGGACCCTAACGCGGTGGCTGCGCCGGAGAATCCCGGTAACGGGGGTGTTCGCCGGGGGCGTAGCGCGGTGTGCTCCGCGGGACACCCGGGGCGCCTTCTCCTCGCGGGTCCGCCGGGGCGTGGGCGGCTGCGGCCCGGGGGAGGCCGGTCGCGCGGTTCCCCGCGCCCCTGGGGTGAGGAACGGGCCCCGGGTCACAAACGTACCCGGGGCCCGTCACATGCTCTTTCGGAGGTGACGCGAGGCTCAGCCCTCGGTCTTCTCCTCGGCGGCGGTCTCGCCGGCCTCGGCCTCGGGCGACTCGGTGGCGGCCTCGGCGGTCTCCGCCTCGTCCTCCTCGTCGTCGAGGTCGACGACCTCGCCGTTGGTGTCCTTGACCGTGGCCTTCTCGACCACGACGGCCAGGGCCTTGCCGCGGGCGACCTCGCCGACGAGCAGCGGGACCTGGCCCTGCTCGACGACGGCCTGCGCGAACTGGTCGGGGGACATGCCGGAGGAGGCGGCGCGGCGCATGAGGTGCTCGGTGAGCTCCTCCTGGTTGACGTTGAGCTTCTCCTGCTTGACCAGCTCGTCGAGCACGAACTGGGTCTTGATGCCCTTGACCGCGGCCTCGCGGGTCTCGGTCTCGAACTCCTCCTCGGTCTTGCCCTGGATCTCCAGGTACTTCGCGAGGTCGAGGCCCATCTGGCCGAGCTGGTGGTGCTCGAGGTTGTGCTTGCGGGTGTTGATCTCGTCCTCGAGCAGCTTCTCGGGGACCGGGACCTCGACCAGCTCGAGCAGCTTCTCCAGGACGCGCTCCTGGGCCTGCGTGGCCTGGTCGTACTGCTTCATGTTCTCCAGGCGCTTGCGGCTGTCCGCCCTCAGCTCCTCGAGGGTGTCGAACTCGGAGGCGAGCTGTGCGAACTCGTCGTCCAGCTCGGGCAGCTCACGGGCGGCGACCTGGGTGACCTTGACGGTGACCTCGGCCTCCTTGCCGGCCGCGGAGCCGCCCTTCAGCTCGGAGGTGAAGGTGGCCTCGCCACCGGTCTCCAGGCCCTTCACGGCGTCGTCGATGCCGTCCAGCAGCTCACCGGAGCCGATGGTGTAGGACACGCCGCTGGCGACGCCGTCCTCCAGGACCTCGCCGTCGACCTTGGCCTCCAGGTCGATGGTGACGACGTCGCCCTCCTCGGCGGCGCGCTCCACCGGGGAGGTGGAGGCGAAGCGCTCGCGGAGCTGCTCGACCGACTTCTCGATGTCCTCGTCGGTGACCTCGACGGCGTCGACCTCGACCTCGATGCCGGAGTAGTCCGGGATCTCGATGGCCGGGCGGATGTCGACCTCGGCGGTGAAGTTCAGCGTCTCGCCGTCCTTCAGCTCCGTGATATCGACCTCGGGCTGGCCCAGCGGGCTCAGCTCGGCCTCGTTGACGGCGTCGGTGTAGAACTTCGGGAGGGCGTCGTTGACCGCCTCCTCCAGGACGGCACCGCGACCGAACCGCTGGTCGATGACCCGGGCCGGGACCTTGCCCTTGCGGAAGCCCTTCACCGTGACCTGCTGGTTGATCTTCTTGTACGCCGCGTCGAGGCTGTCCTTGAGCTCCTCGAAGGGCACCTCGACAGTGAGCCGAACCCGGGTCGGGTTCAGGGTCTCCACGGCGCTCTTCACGGTTCGGTCTCCTTGTGGCTGACTTCTCGGTTCTGCCGGGACCAGAGCGGTCCGGCCGATTCGCCGCCCGGAGGACTTCAGACGATGAGACACACGGGCGTGCAGCTTGCATAGTAACGGCAGCGGCTACGGCACCCAAAAGCGATCACCGGTGCGTGAAGCAGGTGGCTGGTCGGGGTGGCGGGATTTGAACCCACGGCCTTCCGCTCCCAAAGCGGACGCGCTACCAAGCTGCGCCACACCCCGTCTGGTGCGACACGTAGGGTACATGCACCCGGGCGGAACGGCCGCCGCTTTTCCCGGGCGCGGTGCGGCGTCGGCGGCACCCCGGGAACGGGGTGTGCGACGAGGGCCCACGACCCGCTACGATGCCTGTCAGTGCCGCGGCCGTCCGACGCGCGGCGCGCACCGTGCGGGCGTAGCTCAATGGTAGAGCCCTAGTCTTCCAAACTAGCTACGCGGGTTCGATTCCCGTCGCCCGCTCTGTACGGCCCGGGGCCGGGTCGAGGACTTCTCCTCGACCCGGCCCCGGTCGTTTCCGTGGGTCCGCGCGCAGGGCGGGGCGGGGTCAGAAGCTGATCGAGTTGATCATCCCGGCCACCGAGTCCAGGAACCTCTGGATGTCGTCGGCCATGCCGGTGGAGGCGAGGAAGAAGCCGAAGAGGACGGCGACGACCGCCGGCCCGGCCTTCAGGGAGCCGCCTCTTATCAACACCACCAGGATGATCGCCAACAGCAGCACCACAGACAGTGAAATGGCCACAACTGATCACACCCTTGGTCGGTTCGGCTTCCCCGGCCCGGGCGACGCGACCACGCGCACCCCGCCAGGACCATCGTGCCACCAACCCGGCCGGGCTGTGCGGTGGCTGACGCATCATCCGTCCCGCGGCGGCCGGCCCCGCACGCCCGCACCGGCCCGCGCGGGCCGACACCCTTGTACCGTACGCCAATTCGAGGAAACACCCGTGCGGGGAATTCGAACCGGATCGTTTCCGTGTCCACACAACGCTTTCGCAGCCGGCCCGGATGACCGTCGCACGCACCCCGCCGACGGGGAGGCAGCGTCCAGCAGGCAGCCGGAACAGGGCATTTGACCCGAGTCTCCTGTACTCCTATGTGGGGGTTGGCCGGGAATCGTCACGGCAAGACCTCCACTGCGTCCAGTGGGACCCTTGGTCGACCACCGTGTTGACCATCACGTCAGGCGGCGCGTTTTTCTCCCGTTCCCGGGCTCATTGACGGGCCTTCGGTCCGCATGACCGGGAATGACGTGGGGCGTTCCACGGAATGTCGCGGACGACGCCGGGGTGCCCCGGATGTTCCACGCCGCCTCGTCCCCCACAGGCGCGGCGGGTTCGCCGAGCGTCTCCCCGGGTTCCCGCCGGGAGGGGCCGTGACGAGTTCGCGGCGACCGCACGGCGACCCCGGGGCCCGGCTTCCCCCGGCCCGGTCGCCGGCGGCGTCCGGCAGACGGCGCGACGCGTTCTCCGGCAATGCCGGGTACCCGGCGATCGTGCTGGTGGCGGTCGGTCACGCCGGGGAGCCGCTCAAGGGCGACAGCCGGGTCCTGGAAGCGGCGTACACGGTCGTGCACGCGTTCCGCATGCCGGCCTTCGTCATCTGCCTGGGCCGGTTCGGGCCGGCCCGCGCACGCGAACGGCAGGCGAAGGCGGAGACCCGCGAGAAGGTCTCCGCGTGGCGCTACGGCCCGCCTTCCTCCGCCGCCAGACCGAGGAGTGCGCGCATCCGCGCGTACTTCCCGGTCAGCCGTGTGCGGGTCGCCTCGTCCAGGACGGCGAGACGGGCCGGGTCGGCGTTGTGCGCCAGGTCCGCCTCCTTCACCAGGAGCGCGCCGGGAGTGGCCAGGACGCGGGCCGCGTACGCCTCGGGCGGCTCCCCCGGCCGTTTGGTGACCGCGAGGACGATGTCCTTGGTCCGCCGGGTCAGCGCGGCCTCGTGCAGCCACTGCCGGGTCAGCCGGTCGTCCTCCACGGCGTCGTGCAGCCAGGCCGCCGCGATCTGCTCCTCGTCGCCGCCGCGGGCCCGTACGCCCTCGGCGACGGCCCGCAGGTGTTCGGCGTAGGGCCGGCCCGCCTTGTCGGTCTGCCCGGCGTGCGCGGCCCGGGCGGTGGCCTCGACCTGGGCCGGGGTCAGCGGGGTGCGCGGTGTCTCGGTCACCCGCCCAGTGTGCCGTGCGGGGCCGGTCAGCGGGACGCGGCGGCCGTGGGGCCCTCCCGGCAGATCAGCAGCAGGGCCCGGTCGTCGTTGACGTCCTTGGCGACCGCCTCGATGAGGTGCCAGGCGGCTCCGTGGAAACCGCCGGCGACATAGCGGTCGGCCTCGCCCGTGAGGCGGTCGATGCCTTCGACGATGTCCCGCTCGGAGGTCTCCACCAGACCGTCGGTGAACAGCATCAGCACGTCGCCTGGGCGCAGCGAGCCCTTCACCGGGTCGAACCGGGCGCCGTCGTACACGCCCAGCAGGGGGCCGTCGGCGACCTTCTCCTCCCAGCGGCCGCTGCCCATGCTGAGCTGGAGGCCCGGCGGGTGTCCGGCGGAGTACAGCTCGTAGTCGCCGGAGTCGAGGTCGAGCACCAGGTGGATGGAGGTGGCGAAGCCCTCGTCCCAGTCCTGGCGGAGCAGATAGCCGTTGGCGGCCGGCAGGAAGGCGTGCGGGGGGAGGCTGCCGAGGAGTCCGCCGAAGGCGCCGGAGAGCAGCAGGGCCCGCGAGCCGGCGTCCATGCCCTTGCCGGAGACGTCGGTCAGCACGACCTCCAGCGTGCGTCCGCCGTTGGTGCGGGCCGCGACCACGAAGTCGCCCGAGAAGGACTGTCCGCCCGCCGGGCGCAGCGCCATCTCCCGGTGCCAGCCGGCCGGCAGCTTCGGCAGCTTGCTCTGCACGCGGATGCGTTCGCGCAGGTCGAACAGCATGGTGCCGCCGCGCCGCCAGGGCACGCCGACACGGCTGCGGAACTGGGCGACGAGCAGCCCGAAGAAGCCGCAGGCGGCGACGGTGAGGACCACACCGGGGGTGACCCGGGCCGCGCCCTCGGTGTACGGGCCGAGTTGCACCGACTCCACGATCAGCGCGGTCGCGGCCGCCGCGTACAGGCCGAGCAGGCTCGCCGGGCGCAGCAGCAGGCCGCCCGCGACGATCGGGAGGACCAGTGCGGAGGGCGCGCACCAGACGGAGTTGGCGAGGGTCCCGGCCGCGATGAGCGGGACGGTGAGGAGCAGTCCGGCCAGGGCGACCCAGTCCGAGCCGTCCCCGCGGAAGTAGTCGACGGCGGATCGGCGCATGCCGACGCGGGCCCGGTGCCACTGCTTCTTCAACCGGGCCGTGAACGTGTCGGCTGCCGCGCGCCGCTCTCGTCCTGCTGCCATTAGTTCGGGACCCTATCCATCGGACCGGCCGCTTGGCACGGGAGGTCCTGGTTGTCCCCCTGTCGGGGACCGACTTCACAGTGAACTTCACGGAGCGGCGCCGTGGGGCCCGAGCGGAGGAAAATCTCCGGCCCGTCCCACGGGGTCCCGGCAGACACGGCCCATGGCGACCGGGCAGGCGGACCCCACGGCCGGAATTCGGGTACTGCGGCCGGATGAACGGGACAAGTGGTACGCAAACCTGAGCCGTGCCTTCAGTGGGAACCCAGAGGCGGAAGAAGAACGTCAACTGTGGCACGCACTCACCGGGTTCGACCGTTTTCTGGCCACCTGGGACGGTGCCGGGCGCCTGGGGGGGCGAGTTGGCGGTGGAGGACGCCTCCCGCCCCTGGAACACGGGGCGCCGACGGCCGGGCGGGGACGCGCACCGCGGCCCGGCGCGCCGGCGGAGGCGTCCCCGGCGTTCGGCAGCGGGGGCCCGGCGCCGTGGCTGCCGCACGGGTTCCGGGGAACCGTTCCTCGGAGCTAACGCCCCGCCCGCCGCTGGCAGGCGGGGCACCAGAAGAGGTTGCGGGCGGCGAGGTCGGCGGTGCGGATCTCGCCGCCACAGATGTGGCAGGGCAGGCCGGCCCTGCGGTAGACGTACACCTCGCCGCCGTGGTCGTCGACGCGCGGCGGGCGGCCCGTCGCCTCCGGCGTGTGCTCCGGGCGGACGGTGTCGATGCGGTTGTTGCGGACGCCCTCGCGCATCAGGGCGACCAGGTCGCTCCAGAGGGCGTCCCACTCGGCCGGGGTGATGTCCCGGCCCGCGCGGTAGGGGTCGATCCGGTGCCGGAAGAGGACCTCGGCCCGGTAGACGTTCCCCACGCCCGCGATGACCTTCTGGTCCATCAGGAGCGCGGCGATCGTCGTACGGCTGCGGCCGATCCGGCGGTAGGCGAGGGCCGGGTCGGCGTCCGGGCGCAGGGGATCGGGTCCCAGGCGCTCGTGCACCGCCCGCTTCTCCCCGTCCGTGATCAGGGCGCAGGTGGTGGGGCCGCGCAGATCGACGTACGCGGTGTCGTCGGCGAGCCGCAGGCGCACGGTGTCGGTGGGCGGGGGCGCCGGGGCCGGACCGAAGGTGACCTTGCCGAAGAGGCCGAGGTGGATGTGGACCCAGTCGGTGTGCTCGGGGCCGGGGTCTCCGAAGCCGAGGAAGCCGAGGAAGAGGTGCTTGCCGTGGGCGTCGGTGGTGTGCAGCGGCGTGCGGTCGAGGAGGGCGGCGGCGTCGGCGAACTTGCCCTGGGGGCTGGTGACGCGGAGGGGGGCGCCGGCCCGGAAGACCGCGGCGCAGTCCTCGGCCAGCCGGTGGATCGTGTGGCCCTCGGGCACGGGTCGGCCTCCCCCTCGCTCTCCTCGTCCGTCTCGTCCGGGGTGCTAGCGCTGGGGGTGGTGGGCCGGGATCGGGGGGAGGTCGCCGGTGGCCTCGTAGGCGTCGAGCATGTCGATGCGGCGGATGTGCCGCTCGTCCTCCGAGAAGGGGGTGCTCACGAAGATCTCGACGAACTTCGTCGCCTCGTCCTGGGTGTGCATGCGCGAGCCCATCGCGATCACGTTGGCGTTGTTGTGCGTGCGGCCCAGTGCGGCCGTCTCCTCGCTCCACGCCAGGGCCGCCCGTACGCCCTTGACCTTGTTCGCGGCGATCTGCTCACCGTTGCCGGAGCCGCCGATCACGATGCCGAGGGCGCCGGGGTCCGCGGCGGTCCGCTCGGCGGCGCGGAGGCAGAAGGGCGGGTAGTCGTCCTGGGCGTCGAAGATGTGCGGGCCGCAGTCGACGGGCTCGTGTCCCGCCGCCTGGAGCCACTCGACGAGGTGGTTCTTGAGTTCGTAGCCCGCATGGTCCGAGCCGAGATACACGCGCATGCGTCGAGTGTGACATGCGCGCCGGCACGTGGCGGCGCGGGGTGGGGCGCGGGACGCATCGCGTAAGAACTCTAAGTAAATTCATAGAAGCTCAGGGAAAGCTCAAGTAACAATCCGAAATCAAAGGTTCCCCTACACGTTCGCCTCCGTTTCACTGGTCCGGCTCGTACGTCGCTGTACGGGGACCGCTCAACGGCGCAAAGGAAGACCACCCCATGACTTCGCAGCCGACCCTGTCCAAGGCCGAGGACGGCCCCGGCGGCCACGGGGCCCCGGGAGGATCCGGGCTCCAGGCCGGACTCAAGAACCGGCACCTGTCGATGATCGCCATCGGCGGTGTCATCGGCGCCGGCCTGTTCGTCGGTTCCAGCACCGGCATCGCGACCGCCGGCCCCGGCATCCTCCTGTCGTACGCCCTCGTCGGCACGCTCGTGGTGCTGGTGATGCGGATGCTCGGTGAGATGTCGGCGGCCAACCCGACCTCCGGCTCCTTCTCCGCGCACGCCGACCGTGCGCTCGGCCCGTGGGCCGGATTCACCATCGGCTGGCTGTACTGGTTCTTCTGGGTCGTGGTGCTGGCGGTGGAGGCGACCGCCGGCGCCGCGATCCTCGAGGGATGGATCCCGGCCGTTCCCCAGTGGGGCTGGGCGCTCATCGTGATGGTGGTGCTGACCGCCACCAACCTGGTGTCCGTCGGCTCCTACGGCGAGTTCGAGTTCTGGTTCGCCGGCATCAAGGTCGTCGCCATCGGCGCCTTCATCGTCATCGGCGGACTGGCCGTCTTCGGTCTGCTGCCCGGCGTCGACAGCGACCAGGCGGGCCTGGCCAACCTCACCGAGCACGGCGGCTTCCTGCCCAACGGCGCCGGCGCCATCCTCACCGGCATCCTGCTCGTCGTCTTCTCCTTCATGGGCAGCGAGATCGCCACCCTGGCCGCCGGCGAGTCGGAGGACCCGCAGCGGGCCGTCACCAAGGCGACCAACAGCATCATCTGGCGGATCGGCGTCTTCTACCTCGGCTCGATCTTCGTCGTGATCTGTCTGCTGCCCTGGGACAGCGAGTCGATCGCCGAGGACGGCTCGTACGTGGCCGCCCTGGACTCCCTCGGTATCGCGCACGCCGGTCAGATCATGAACTTCATCGTCCTGACGTCCGTGCTGTCCTGCCTCAACTCCGGGCTCTACACCGCCTCCCGGATGGCCTTCTCACTCGGTGAGCGCGGGGACGCGCCGAAGGCGTTCGCCCGGACCACCGACCGGGGCGTGCCACGGACCGCGATCATCGCGTCGGTCGTGTTCGGCTTCGTCGCCGTCTTCTTCAACTACAGGTTCCCGGACTCCGTCTTCCTCTTCCTGGTCAACTCCTCCGGTGCGGTCGCCCTGTTCGTCTGGCTGGTGATCTGCTTCTCGCAGCTGCGCATGCGGAAGATCATCCAGGCGGAGGCGCCGGAGAAGCTGGTCGTGCGGATGTGGCTGTACCCGTACCTGACGTGGGCCAGCGCGGCGCTGATCGTGTTCGTGCTGGGCTACATGCTGACCGACACGGAGCACGACGGGCGCACCACGGTGCTGCTGTCGCTGCTGGTCGCCGCCGTCGTCCTCGCGATCGCCGTCGTGCGGCAGCGCATGGCGGGGCGCGGGGCCCCGGACGCCGAGCCGCGGGACGAGGTCCGGGCCGGCTGACGCCGCGCTCCGCTCCGTGACAGGGCCGGGGGGCCGCGGCCCCCGGCCCCCGGCCCCCCCCCCCCCGCGGGGGGGGGGGGGCCGGGGGCCGGGGGCCGGCCCCCCCCGGCCCTGTCATGTGGCCCGTGGCCCTGTCGATGCGGGCGCCGGCCCCGTCGTGCGGCCCGCGGCCCTGTACGGGGCCGCCGTCCTGCCATGCGGGGCGGCGGCCCCGCTGTGCTGGTCCGGGCCCCCGTCCTGCGGGTCCCGGTCCCGGCGTGCGGGGCGTCCGCTCGTCAGCGGCGGTCGGCGAGCTTCCAGGCCGTGGGCAGCACGCCCATCGCCAGGGCCGCCTTCAGGGCGTCCCCGATGAGGAACGGGGTGAGGCCGGCCGCGATCGCGGCGGAGGCGGACATACCGGTGGCCAGGGCGAGGTAGGGCACGCCGACGGCGTAGATGATCGCCGAGCCGAGCACCATGGTGCCGGCCATCCGCCAGGCGGAGCGGTCGGCGCCGCGGCGGGCCAGGGCGCCGACGACGACGGAGGCCAGCAGCATGCCGAGGATGTAGCCGAAGGACGGCATGGACGTCCCGGACCCGCCCTCCGCGAACCACGGCACCCCGGCCATGCCCACCAGCGCGTACACCGCGAGCGAGGCGAAGCCGCGGCGGGCGCCGAGGGCGGTGCCGACGAGCAGCGCCGCGAAGGTCTGGCCGGTCACCGGCACCGGGGAGCCGGGGACGGGCACCGCGATCTGGGCGGCGAGGCCGGTGAGCGCGGCACCGCCGAGCACGAGCGCGGCGTCGCGGACACGGGAGGCCGGGATGAGGTCCGCGAGGACCTGTCCGGATCGGGCGGACGTGACGGCAGCGGTGCTCATGGAGGTCTCCGCGGGGTGAGGGCAGTTGAGGACACGGCGACGCTATACCGGCGCCCGCGCGCCGATCACCGTCAGCGCCCGACAAAGGCGTGAACACCGGCGTGGTGGGCTCCGGACAAAGGGCGAAGGTGACAAGCGGTACGAGGTGACACCGGTCACGGGGGTGAGGTGGTTTGACCGGCGGCTCCGGGTGGAAGCGCGGCTGTGGGGAACCGCCGGAGCGGTGCGGCGGACGGCGACCGGCAATCGGTGACCGGCACGTCACCCTGCGCGTGGAGCGTGTCCACATGCCGGGCACCCCCTCCGCGGGCGCGGGAGGGCCGACCAGAATGGACGGCGTTTTTGTCGTCTCCCGCATTGGACCAGCCGCGCCCATGCCCAGTACCACGGTCGAGACGCCCCCGAAGGCGGACGGCGCCTCCCTCTCGCACGGCCTGAAGCAGCGCCATCTGTCGATGATCGCCCTCGGTGGGGTGATCGGCGCCGGGCTGTTCGTCGGCTCCGGCGCGGGGATCGCCGCCGCCGGGCCCTCCATCGTCCTCGCCTACGCCCTCTCCGGCCTCCTGGTGATGCTGGTGATGCGGATGCTGGGCGAGATGTCCGCCGCCCGTCCCTCGTCGGGCTCCTTCTCGGCGCACGCGGAGCGGGCGATCGGCCCGTGGGCCGGGTTCACGGCGGGCTGGTCGTACTGGGTGCTGCTGTGCACGGCGGTCGGGCTGGAGGGGATCGGCGCGGCGAAGATCGTCACCGGCTGGCTGCCGGGCACGCCCGAGTGGGCGTGGGTGGCGCTCTTCATGGTGGTCTTCTGCGGGACCAACCTCGCCGCGGTGCGGAACTTCGGCGAGTTCGAGTTCTGGTTCGCGGCGCTCAAGGTCGGCGCGATCACGCTGTTCCTGGGACTCGGCGTGCTGGCCGTCGCGGGGGTGCTGCCGGGCACGGACTCCCCCGGCACCTCCCACCTCACCGACTTCCTGCCCAACGGCGGCGAGGGCCTGGTGATCGGACTGCTCGCCTCCGTCTTCGCGTACGGCGGACTGGAGACGGTGACGATCGCGGCGGCCGAGTCGGAGGACCCGGTCAAGGGCGTGGCGAGCGCGGTCCGTACGGCGATGTGGCGGATCGCGCTGTTCTACGTCGGCTCCATGGCGGTCATCGTCACGCTGGTCCCGTGGGACTCCCCGGCGGTCGTCGAGGACGGCCCCTACGTGGCCGCCCTGGACCGCCTCGGCATCCCGGGCGCCGGCGAGCTGATGAACGTCGTGGTGCTGGTGGCGCTGCTGTCCGCGATGAACGCCAACATCTACGGCGCCTCGCGCATCGGCTACTCGCTGGTGGAGCGGGGGCAGGGGCCGAAGGCCCTTGGCCGGGTGTCGGGCGGGGTGCCGCGGATCGCCGTGCTGGCCTCCTGCGTCTTCGGCTTCCTGTGCGTGCTGCTGAGCTACTGGCGGCCCGACGACGTCTTCTCCTGGCTGCTGAACATGATCGGCGCGGTGATCCTGGTCGTCTGGATCTTCATCGCCGTCTCCCAGCTGCGGCTGCGCCGCCGGCTGGAGCGGGAGGCGGAGGGGAAACCGGCGGTGCTGATGTGGGCGTACCCGTGGCTGACGTGGGTGGCGCTGGCCGGGATGGCGGCGGTCCTCGTCCTCATGGCCCGGGAGCCGGGCACGCGCGCGCAGCTGTACTCGACGGGCGGGATGACGCTGGCCCTGGCGGCGGCGGGATACGTCCGGCAGCGGGCGCGCTCCCGGAGCTGACCGGCCCCGCCCTTCCGCGAAACGGCCCCCGCGTGGACGCGCGGGGGCCGTTTCGCGCGTCCGGGGGCACGTACACCTTTCTGCTGCTAACGTGCAGTTGCAATATATTTGCAATAAGCGTCCTGCCTCGTGATCGTCTTCTCACCGTTCACCCGGCAGGCGGAAAGACGGAAGCCCCCGCGAGGACGTGACTCGCGGGGGCTTCCCGTATGCGGCAATCCGGGTCATCGTTGCGCAATGGCGACACAGAGGACGATGAACGACTATTGCATGACCTGCGGCGGGTACCAGCGGCACCGCCGGCTGGACAAGAAGGAGGAGGACTGGCTCAAGGAACGGCTGGGCCGGTCCGGGGTCGGCGAGTTCTGGCTCTGCGTGAACGTGCTCGACCCCGACACCGGCAGGCAGTGCCGCAACCTGCGCACGGGCTTCAACAAGAAGCCGTTCGCCGAGCCGATCAAGGCACCCGTGCTGGAGTGACCGTCACAGGTTGCTGAAGTCCGGCCCCTTCGTCCGCGTCCGCTTGATCTCGTAGAAGCCGGGGACGGAGGCCACCGCGAGGGTGCCGTCCCACAGGCGGGCGGCCTCCTCGCCCTTGGGGGCGGGGGTGACGACGGGGCCGAAGAAGGCGATCTCCTCGCCGCCGGGGCCGGGGACCGCGATGACCGGGGTGCCGACCTCCTGGCCGACCTTGTCGATGCCCTCCTTGTGGGAGGCGCGCAGCTCGTCCTCGTAGGGGGTGAAGTCCCAGTGCTCCATGAGGGACTCGGGCAGGCCGACGTCCGTCAGGGCGGCGGCGACCGTCTCCCTGCCCGGACCCTCGTCCTTGTTGTGGATGCGGGTGCCGAGCGCGGTGTAGAGGTCGCCGAGCACCTCGGGGCCGTGCTCCTGCCGGGCCGCGATCACCACCCGGACCGGCCCCCACGCCTTGGTCTCGAGCAGGTCGCGGTACTCCGCGGGCAGCTCGTCGAGCTTGTCCTCGTTGAGGACGGCGAGGCTCATGAGGTGCCAGCGGACCTCGATGTCCCGCACCTTCTCGACCTCCAGCACCCAGCGGGAGGTCATCCAGGCCCAGGGGCACAGCGGGTCGAACCAGAAGTCGACGGGCGTGGCGGGAGAGGTGTCCGACATGTCGCTCCTTGTGAAGACGGTCTTTCCCGGGACAACGCGGCGTCCGCTCCCGACCATTCCCGGCTGACCGCCGTCAGGGGCACATGGCAGGATCGGTCCTGTTCATCCCTGTCGACGACGCCTGAGGAGTGCCGCCCGTGCCCGGTGAGAACCTGACCCGCGACGAGGCCCGGGAGCGGGCAGCCCTGCTGTCCGTCGACGGGTACGAGGTGTCCCTCGACCTGCGGTCGGCGGTCGGCGACAGCGACGGGGAGGGCCCGCGCACCTTCCGGTCCGTCACCACCGTCCGGTTCCGCTGCGCCGAGCCGGGGGCGAGCAGCTTCGCGGACCTGATCGCGCCGAGCGTGACGGCCGTCTCGCTCAACGGGCGGGACCTCGACCCCGGCCGGGTCTTCGACGGCTCCCGGATCCTGCTGGAGGACCTCGCCGCCGACAACGAGCTCGTCGTCGACGCGCGGTGCGCCTACTCCCGCACCGGCGAGGGCCTGCACCGCTTCGTCGACCCCGAGGACGGCGAGGTCTACCTCTACACCCAGTACGAGCCGGCCGACTCCCGCCGGGTCTTCGCGGGCTTCGAGCAGCCCGACCTCAAGGCGCCCTACCGCTTCGAGGTGCGCGCGCCCGAGGGCTGGACGGTGTGGAGCAACGGCGCCGGTGAACTCACCGACGGCGTGTGGCGGTTCGCGGAGACCAAGCCGATCGCGACGTACATCACGTGTGTGGTGGCGGGCCCCTACCACTACGTGACGGACAGCTACGAGCGCGTCCTCGAGGACGGCACGCGGCTGGAGATCCCGCTCGGCGCGATGTGCCGCAAGGGTCTCGCCCCGCACTTCGACGCCGACGACGTCTTCCTGGTGACCAAGCAGGGCCTGGACTTCTTCCACGACCACTTCGACTACCCGTACCCCTTCGGGAAGTACGACCAGGCGTTCGTGCCCGAGTACAACCTGGGCGCGATGGAGAACCCGGGGATGGTCACCTTCCGGGAGGAGTTCATCTTCCGGGGCAAGGTCACGCGGGCGTCCTACGAGGCCCGCGCGAACGTGATCCTGCACGAGATGGCCCACATGTGGTTCGGCGACCTGGTCACCATGGAGTGGTGGGACGACCTGTGGCTGAAGGAGTCCTTCGCGGACTTCATGGGCGCGTTCTCGCTGGTCGGCGCGACCCGCTTCACCGACGGCTGGATCACCTTCGCCAACCGCCGCAAGGCGTGGGCGTACCGGGCGGACCAGCTGCCCTCCACGCACCCGGTCACCGCCGACATCCGCGACCTGCAGGACGCCAAGCTCAACTTCGACGGCATCACGTACGCGAAGGGCGCCTCGGTACTGAAGCAGCTCGTGGCGTACGTCGGGCAGGACGCGTTCCTCGAGGGCGCCCGGCGCTACTTCAAGCGGCACGCGTACGGCAACACCCGCCTCGGTGACCTGCTGTCGGTGCTCGAGGAGACCAGCGGGCGGGACATGGCCGCCTGGTCCCGGGCGTGGCTGCAGACGGCCGGCGTCAACTCCCTGACGCCTCAGGTGCTGCTGGACACCGAGGGCAGGATCGAGGAGCTGGCGGTCCTGCAGGAGGCCGCCGAGTCCCACCCCGAACTGCGCCCGCACCGGGTCGCGGTGGGCCTGTACCGGCGCACCGACGGCGGCACCCTGGAGCGGTACGCGCAGGCCGAGACGGACGTCGACGGCGCGCGCACGGTGGTGACGGAGCTGGCCGGCGCCGACGCCCCGGAGCTGGTGCTGGTCAACGACGACGACCTGACGTACTGCAAGACCCGTTTCGACGCGACCTCGCTGGCCACGCTCGGCGCGCACCTGGGCGACATCACCGACCCGCTCGCCCGCGCGCTGTGCTGGTCGGCGCTGTGGAACATGACGCGGGACGCGCTGCTGCCGGCCCGGGAGTTCATCGGCCTGGTGCTGGAGTTCGCGGGCCGGGAGTCCGACATCGGCGTGCTGCAGATGCTGCACGCGTGGGCGGAGTCGGCCGCCGTGCACTACACCGCGCCCGAGCGGCGGGAGGAGACCGGCCGCCGGCTCGCCGAGGGCGCCTCGGCGCTGCTGCACGCCGCCGAGCCGGGCAGCGAGCACCAGCTCGCGTGGGCGCGGTTCTTCGCGCACGTCGCCGAGGCCCCGGCCCACTTCGAGCTGCTGACCTCGCTGATGGACGGCACGGTGGCCCTGCCGGGGCTCGAGGTGGACCAGGAACTGCGCTGGGCGTTCCTGGAGCCGCTGGCCGCGCACGGGGTGGCGGACGAGAAGGCGCTGGACGAGGAGCTGGCCCGGGACGACACCGCCTCCGGCAAGCGGCACCACGTCCGCTGTCTGGCCGCCCGGCCGTCGGCGGCGGTGAAGGCGCAGTGCTGGGCGCGGGTCGTGGAGTCGGACGCCCTGTCCAACGCGCTGGTGGAGGCGACGATCTCGGGCTTCGCGCAGGCGTCCCAGCGGGAGTTGCTCGCGCCGTACGCGCGGAAGTACTTCGCGGTGATCGAGCGGGTGTGGACCGAGCGGTCGATCCAGATCGGCATGGACGTGGTGCGGGGGCTGTTCCCCGCGCACCAGGACCCGCAGGCGACGCTGGAGGCGACCGACGCGTGGCTCACGGCCCACGAGGACGCGGCACCGGCACTGCGCCGACTGGTCCTGGAGGCCCGTGACGACCTGGCCCGCGCACTGCGCGGCCGGCGCTGCGACGCGGCGGCCGGCTGAACCGTGCCCCGGGTCCGCCGCCGCGGCTCCCCGTGGTGGCGTCCGGGGAGTCGTTACGGAACGCGGGCAATCGAGCCGTAACCCCTGGTCCCCGCCCGAACGGACCAGGGGTTTCCGGCATCCGAACACGCTTCCCCGGATGCGCGTTTGTCCGCGTTTGTCGACGGAGTCGTAACAGGGGTTCACGGGCGGGCCGCAAGCGGGAAATTGCCGGGCATGACCCACAACACCCCCCTCTCTCCCCGCTCCCCGCACCGGATCGCCGACGGCGCGCGCCGGGTGCTCACCCACGCCCAGCTGCGCGCCCGGGGCGTCTCGGCCGCGGAGGCCGGCGAGCGGTGCCGCCCCGGCGGGCCCTGGCAGCAGCTCCTGCCGGGCGTCGTCCTGCTCCACCCCGGCCCGCCGACCGGCGACGAGCGGCTGCACGCGGTGCTGCTGTACGCGGCGCGGGAGCGGACCGGGAGCGTTCCCGCGCAGCCCGGTGCGGACCGGCCGCCCGCGTCCCCCGCCGGGGAGGCGATGATCACCGGGCTGGCCGCGCTGGCCCTGCACGGCTTCGCCTCCGCTCCCCCGCCGGCCTCCCTGGAGGTCCTCGACGTCCTGGTGCCGCGGCTGCGCCGGCTGCGGTCGACGGGCTGCGCGCGCGTCGTCCGCACCTCCTCCCTGCCCGCCCCGGAGCAGGTCACGGGTGTGCCGGTGGCGCCGGTCGCGCGTGCGCTGGCCGACGCCGTGGCACGGCTGGAGGACGCGGTCGCGGTGCGCCGGCTGCTGACGGAGGCGGTACGGGGCGGCCACTGCGAACCGGCGGCGGCGGTGCGGGAACTGACCGCCGCGAAGCTGCTGAACCGGCCGCACGTGGTGGACGCGGTGGACTCGCTGCTGGCCGAGGGCCGGGCACTGGCGGAGGGGCGGCTGTACCGGATGGTGCGCGACCACGGCCTGCCGGAGCCGTGCTGGAACGTCGACCTGCGGCTGCCGGGCGGTCCCCGCCTCGGCGGCCTGGACGCGTACTGGCCGGAGCAGGCGGTGGCGGTGGAGCTGGACACCCGCGCGCCGCGCCCGGGCCGGCGGCCCGAGGACGAGGCGGAGTGGTCGGAGTACGCCCGCAGGCGCGAGCACCTGGAACGCCTCGGCGTCACGGTCGTCCACATCACCCCGCGCAAGCTCCGGGACCTGGCGGAACAGCAGGCGGCGGTGGTGCGTACGGCCCTGATGGCGGCGGCCGACCGCGATCCGGCGGCGTACGTCGTGGTCCTTCCCCGGTAGACGGGGAGGCGGGGCCGCCGGCGGCCCCCTTCCCGCGCCCGGGTGCGGGCCGTCCTCAGCGCTTCCTCAGCACCAGCTCGGTGTTGCGGTCCCGCGCGGCGCCGGCCAGGTCCGTGCGGGCTCCCGGGGCGTTGAGGGAGAGTTCGCGGTAGAGGGCGGCGAGGCCCGTCTGGGAGAGGTCGGCGAAGTCCGTGCGGGCCGGGGCCGCGGACTCGACGAGCGTGGTGAGGAGCGAGAGTGTGCCGTCCTTGTTGTCGACCAGCTCGACGATCCGGGCGAGCTGGGGGAAGTCGACGTGGGAGGCGGTGGAGATCTCCCAGAAGGAGCCGCCGGAACCGGTGTGCGGGGTGATGGCGTTGCGGTGGATGTGGCCGTTGACCCAGGCCACCACGTTGCCGTACCGGCCGAGGAGGGCGGTGACCTCCTCGCCGTCGTGGCGCCGTTCCCCGGGGCGTGCCGGGTCGCGGTGCGTGTTGTTCATGCTCGTGCTGGTGTGGTGGCTGAAGACGATGACGTGGGAGTCCCGGTTGTCCCGCAGGGTCCGCTCCAGCCAGCGCAGCTGGGCGGTGCCGAGGGAGCCGGTGTAGTGGCCGCCCGGGTCGGTGGTGTCGAGGCTGATGCCGAGGACGTCGCCGGCGACGCGGAAGGAGTAGTACTGGGTGCCCGCGTCGAGGTTGGCGGCGGAGTAGCCGTGGCCGGCCGGGCCCGGACCGCGGTACGCCGGGTCCAGGTGGGCCCGCAGGTACTCGGCGGGGGTGAAGGGGGCGCGTTTCTCGTCCGGGGTGACGGGGCGCGCGGCCCGGGCGTGCGCCCTCAGGAAGTCGCCGTACCGCACGCCCCTGGGGTCCGTGGCCTTCTTGATCGTCTGCCGGAGCCGGCGGGCCTCGGCCGCCGGTACCTCCATCAGCTTGCGTCCACCGACCGCGAGTTCGGTGAGGCGGGGGTCGCCGTGGGAGGCGTAGCAGCCGAGCGGCATCGAGTCGTGGTTGCCGACGGTGGAGTACCAGGGCAGGTCGAGGCCGGGGCTGTTCACCTCGCGGACGGCCGCCGCGAGGAAGCCGTCCAGGTGCGGGAAGCCGAGCCGTTTGTCGGCGTCGCGGACGGCGGAGTCCGGCTGCCAGTACTGCTTCAGGCCACTGTTCTGGACACCTTCGTAGTGGCGTGGGTCGCCCGTGTTGGGGGTGATCCGGCCCCCGCTCATCACCGTCAGGAACCACTCCAGCTCGGAGCGGCAGTTGTTGTCGGTGTTGTCGCCGGTGGTCATCGCGAAGTCCAGCGGGGAGCCGGTGACGGGGGCGCCGCGCAGCGCGTTGATCCGCTCCACGAGGGCGACCGCGCCCTGCACGGTCAGCGCCTCCTGCGGCCGCCAGGCGTGCACGTCGGCCGGGCGCAGGTACTCCAGGCGCAGCGGGTGCTGGGCGTCGATGAGGTGCAGGTCGGTGAGCTGCACGAACGCGGCGAGCGCGGTACGGCGGCCGGCCCGGCCGGGGCGGGCGGCGGCCAGCTCGCCGCGCACCACCCGGTCCCAGCCCGGGCCGTCGGCGAGGCGCCGGTAGCCCGGGCCGCCGCCGCGCGGGGCCGCCGTGCCTGCGACGGTGGTGCCGCGCGTGTACGGCGCGGGCGGGGCGGGCGGTGTCTGCCGGGGGGAGGCGGGCGCGGCCTCCTCGGAGCCGGCACCGGTGGCCGCGGCGGCGGCGACGTCGCCGGGCCGCAGGGCGTAGCCGGCGCCGGCGGAGAGGGCCACCGCTCCGGGGACGGCGAGGAGGGAACGACGGTGGAGTCCAGTGGAGCCGGCGGCTGAGCGTGTGCGCGACATGGCGCTTGTCTCCCCGGGTGCGAACGCGTCGGCAGTGGTCGCGGGGCGCCCGCCTGGCGAGCGCCCCGCTCGTACTGGATGCTTGGCACCGGGAATGGCCTGCGCGTGAACGGGACGGCAACGCGCAACGCCGATCGCCGTACGTGGATCCCGCACCGCCACGGTCGTCGACGGCCGCTCCCCCACCCGCCCCGGGCCGGTCACGCCGCGTTCACCTCACGGGGCGGGGACCGCCCGGCTACCCCCCGGCGGTCTCCACCCGCCCGTCCGCCGGGCGCTCCCGCCACAGCCGCAGCGCGATGTCGACGAGGGGTACCCGGACCAGTCCGGGCACGGCGTCGAGGGGCTGCCAGGCGGCGAGTTCGGTGGTCCCGCCGATCTCGTCGCGCAGTTCACCGCCGGTGATCCGGCCCTCGTAGACCAGCCGCAGGCCGTGGTGGTCGACGCCGCGGCCGAGGCGCCCGGGGAAGGTGCGGCGCAGGGAGTGCACGCCGAGCAGTCCGGTGACCTCGACGAGATAGCCGGTCTCCTCCTCGACCTCCCGGCGCACGGTGTCGTGGGGATCCTCGCCGTGTTCCATGCCCCCGCCCGGCAGCACCCACTCGGGCACGCCCCCGGGGCCCGGGGACCGGGCGAGCAGGAACTGTCCGTCACGCACCACCACGGCGTAGGCCGCCACCCTCAACTTCCTTCGCATCCGGGGACGTTATCCCGGCGGCCGCGGATTGGCAGGTGAGTACGCGGGGGCCGACCAGCGCAACGGCACGGCGCCCGGGGTGTCCTCGGCCTCCGCGACGGTGAAGTGGACCCGGCGCTCCCCGTCGGCGGTGAACTCGGTGCGGGCCTCGCCGGTGAGCTGGAGCGACCTTCCCGTCGTCCAGTCGAGCAGGAGCAGACCCGCCCGGGGGTCGGTGGCCAGGTTGCCGAGGGTGAGGAACATGGCGTTGCCCGGGTAGTCGCGCCAGCTCAGTCCGGTCGCTGAGGTGGTGCGGACGAAGCCGGGGTCGCCGCCGCGGTGGCCGGCGTCCGCTCCGCCCGGGTGCACGGTGGCGATGAAGAGGGTGTCGGCCGCCTCCACGAACGCCCGCTGTTCGTCCGTGAGGTGGCGGCCGTGCCGGGTGACGCCCGGCCGGCGGCCGGCGACCGTGTCGTACGACTCCCGCTTCTGCAGGTACTTGGGGCAGTTGGCGAACACCTGGCCGGCCTCGACGGCGAAGCCCCGGGGGGTGGGGCGGGACCGGCCGTTCAGGCGCATGCGGCGGCGGGTGCGCGGGTCCAGGGCGAGGGTGCCGACCCGGGTTCCCGCGGTGGCGAGGGCGGAGGTGAGCGGGTCGGCCGGACGCGGTCCGCCGGTGACCGACATCTGCCGCGGGCCGGTGGCGCGGACGAAGCCGGGGGCGCCGGTGAGCGGGGAGGCCCACACCCTGCCGGTGTCCGGGGCGGCGGCGCCGACCACCAGCAGCGGCTGGAGTTCCAGGAATGCGGCGGCCACCGGTTTGATGTGCCGCCCGACGGACCGGCCGACGTGGTCGGCGCTCCCGCGGACGCCCACGCGGTCCTGAACGGCGCGCGAGCCCGCGTGGTACACCTCTGGGGTCGTCTCCACGGCTAGAAGAACCCGCAGGTCGGGGCGGAGCCGTGCGGCGCGGGGGCGTCCTCGGCACCGGTCGGTGCCGAGATCTCCAGCCGGGTGCCGTCCGGGTCGTGGAAGAAGATGCCGCCGGAGGCGGCGCCCTCGCCGTGGGCGACCACGCCCTCGTGGGCGAAGTCGGTGCCGTGGGCGCGCAGGGCGCTCTCGTACTCCCTGATCCGCTCGATCGAGTCCACCTCGAAGGCGAGGTGGTGCAGCCCGGCGCGGGTGCCGTCGTAGGGCTGCCCCGCCTGCTGCCAGAGGGTGAGGACGAGTCGCTCGCCGTCCCCCAGGAACGCGTACCGCCGGCCCTCCTCCTCGCCCTCGCCGACCGGGACGAAGCCCAGCACGTCGCGGTAGAAGGCGAGCGAGCGGTCGAGGTCGGTGACGTTCAGGCCGGTGTGGCCGGGGCGCGGGGTCATGGGAGTCCCTTCGTCGGATCCCGCGGCGCGCACGGGACGCAAACTAACCAGTGAAAATGAGATTAAGGGTTAGAGATCCTCCGCGTCAACCGGTCACGTACCCTTGAGTGGTTAGCAGGGAAGGGAGCCCCCATGTCCGACCGGGACCGCGTGGACCCGCGGCCGCTCACCGGCGAGCCGCTCGCGCTCGACCTGCTCAACACGCGGTGGATGAGCGAGGGGGCCGTACGGGACCTGCTCGCCGACACCGACGGGCTCGCGGTGTGGCTCGACGCCAACGGGCTGGACGGGCAGTTCGCCGCCGACACGGCGACCCTGCGGCACGCGCTCCGGGCGCGGGACGCCCTGAAGGGCGCGGTGGACGGCGCGGCGGGCGAGGGGGCGGAGGCGGTCGACGCCGTGCTCGAACACGGGCGGATCCGGGCCACGCTCACCGCGGACGGGCCGGGCGAGCGGCCCGAGTTCGACGACACCTCCTGGGGGCCGGCCTGGCTCGCCGCCCGCGACTACCTGCGGCTGCTGGCCACCGCGCCCGACCGGATCCGCGGCTGCGCCCACGAGGCGTGCATCCTGCACTTCTTCGACACCTCGCGCAACGGCACCCGCCGCTGGTGCTCCATGGCGGTCTGCGGCAACCGGGCGAAGGCGTCCCGGCACTACGCGCGCGCGAAGGACGCCTGACACGCCGCCTCTCACGCACGAAGGCGCCCGGCACACGCGAAGACCCTGGCACGCGCGAAGAACCCCGCCGCACCGCCCCTCGTGCACAAAGGCCCCCGAAGCGGCACCCCTCGCACACGAAGGCACCCGACACACCGTCCGCAAGGGCGACTTGTCGCTTTCGACACGCCTCTTCCCCATAAGTGCACCGGGGGTTTTCCCCATACCTCCATTTCGATCCGGCCAACCCTCGCCAAACAACAGGCCCTTGCGTAAGGCTCAACGCTCGTCCGGACCCGCATTTCCGGACGAGCGCGGCCTGGGTCGATCGGCTCCGGTCGCTCCACGATCGTTCCTTACGCACAAGGGATGCCGATGACCCACTCCTCCCAGCGCGACCCGATATCGGGTGCGAGACGCGTGGCCCGCATCGCCGTGGCCGCCGGTCTCGTGGCCGCGCTCTCCGCCGCCGGGCCGATACCCGCGGCCCTCGCCGCCGACGCGCCGCCCGCCGACACCGATGTGAAGTCGGCGCCGCGCAAACTCGGTTCGGACGACGCGGAGCTGCTCGCCGAGGCCAAGGCCGACGGCGCCAAGAACGTCACGATGATGATCGCCACCGCTCCCGGGAAGACCGAGCAGGTCGCCGAGCAGCTGGACGCGGTCAAGGGCGGTTCGGTCGGCCGGACCCACGACGGGCTCGGCTACGTCCGCGCCACCGTCCCCACCGGCAGGGCGGACGCGGCCATCGCCGCCGCCGCCGAGCTCTCCTCCGTGCACGGCGTCGACCTGCGCGAGGAGATCCCGCTGGACGACCCGACGCCGGGCGCGGACACCGCCGAGCAGGCCGGCAGCCGGGGCACCACCACCTACCCGGCCCCCGACCGGCGCACCCCCGCCGAGAACCCGTACAACCCGTCCTTCGAGACCGGTGCCGTCGAGTTCGTCGAGGACAACCCGAAGGCGGACGGCCGCGGGGTCACCATCGGCATCCTCGACTCGGGCGTCGACCTCGGCCACCCGGCGCTGCAGAGGACCAGCACCGGCGAGCGCAAGATCGTCGACTGGGTGACGGCCACCGACCCGATCGTCGACAGCGACCTGACCTGGCGCCCGATGGTCTCCCCGGTCTCCGGAACGAGCTTCACCCACAACGGCAGGACCTGGCGGGCCCCGGCCGGCGACTACCGCATCAGCACCTTCCTGGAGTCGTACACCACCGGCGGCGACGCGGCCGGTGACGCCAACCGCGACGGCGACACCACCGACTCCTGGGGCGTGCTCTACGACGCCGCCGCCGGCACGGTCCGCGTCGACCTGAACGACAACCAGGACTTCGCCGACGACACCCCGATGAAGCCGTACAAGGACGGCTTCCAGGTCGGGTACTTCGGCACCGACGACCCGAGGACCGACGTCGCCGAGCGCCAGCCGTTCGTCGTGGAGATCCGCGAGGACGTCCCGATGGACCCCTACGGCGGCAGCTGGGTCGGCAAGACGGCCGACTTCGTCAACATCGGCGTCATCGAGGGTTCGCACGGCTCGCACGTGGCCGGCATCACCGCCGCCAACGGCCTGTTCGGCGGGCGGATGGACGGCGCCGCCCCCGGCGCGAAGCTCGTCTCCTCCCGCGCCTGCACCTGGTCCGGCGGCTGCACCAACGTGGCGCTCACCGAGGGCATGATCGACCTCGTCACCGAGCGCGGTGTCGACATCGTCAACATGTCCATCGGCGGCCTGCCGGCACTCAACGACGGCGACAACGTCCGCGCCGCGCTCTACACCCGCCTGATCGACGAGTACGGCGTCCAGCTGGTGATCTCCGCGGGCAACTCCGGCCCCGGCGCCAACACCATCGGTGACCCGTCGCTGGCCGACAAGGTCATCTCGGTCGGCGCGTCCGCCTCCAGGGAGACCTGGGCCGCCAACTACGGCTCCGTGGTGGAGAAGGAGTACGCCATGATGCCGTTCTCCTCGCGCGGCCCGCGTGAGGACGGCGGCTTCACGCCGACCCTGGTCGCGCCCGGTGCCGCGATCAACACCATCCAGACCTGGGCGCCGGGCGCCCCGGTCGCCGAGGCGGGCTACGCCCTCCCGGCCGGCTACGGCATGCTCCAGGGCACCTCGATGGCCTCCCCGCAGGCCACCGGCGCCGCCGCGCTGCTGCTGTCCGCCGCGAAGCAGAAGCGCATCGACCTGACCCCCGCGGACCTGCGCACCGCGCTGACCTCCACCGCCGAGCACATCAAGGGTGTGCAGGCCTACGAGGAGGGCGCCGGCCTCATCGACATCGAGGACGCCTGGGACGCCGTCCGCGACGGCGCCACCGCGCACACGTACGCGGTGAAGGCGCCGGTCGACACCGCGATGGACCAGCTCCTGAGGACGCCCGGCTTCGGCACCGGTCTCCACGACCGCGAGGGCGGCCTGAAGGCCGGCCAGAAGAAGACGTACGACATCACCGTCACCCGTACGTCCGGTCCCGACCGCGCGATCCGCCACGAGCTCGACATCGAGAACAACGCGGGCCGCACCTTCCGCATCCTCGGCGACGACGACGTCACGCTGCCGCTGAACAAGCCGGTGACCGTGAAGGTCCAGGCGGCGCCCGGCTCGGCCGGCCTCAAGAGCGCCATCCTGGAGGTCGACGACCCGCGCACCGAGGGCGTCGACCGGCAGATCCTGAACACCGTGGTCGTCTCCGCGCCGCTGGAGCACACCTTCTCCGCGTCCGGCACGGCCCAGCGCAACAGCAGCACCTCCTACTTCGTCACCGTGCCCGAGGGCGCGAAGACGCTGGAGATCGCGCTGGGCGGGCTGCGGGACAAGAGCCAGACCCGGTTCATCGCCCTGCACCCGTACGGTGTCCCGGCCGACCCGACGTCGACGGTCAACTGCTACGCGAACTACACCAACCCGGCCAACACCTGCCGGCCCGACGCGCGTTCGTACGAGAACCCGCAGCCGGGCGTGTGGGAGGTCGAGGTCGAGTCGCGCCGCACCTCGCCGCTGCTCGACAACCCGTACACGCTCGACGTCGCCGTCCTCGGCGCGGCCTTCGACCCGGAGACCGTGACCGTGCCCGAGGCGAAGGTCGGCACGCCGACCGCCGCCTCCTGGAAGGTGACGAACGAGTTCGCCGCCCTGGAGGGCAAGCTCGTCGGCGGCCCGCTCGGCTCGTCCAGGACCGAACGGCCGTCCATCGCGACCGGTGAGACGCACTCCACCACGATCGAGGTGCCCGCGGGCGCCACGGCGCTCGACGTCGCCATCGGCGACGTCTCCGACGCCTCCGCCGACCTGGACCTGACGGTCAGGGACGAGAACGGCAGGCAGGTCGGCCAGTCCGCCGACGGCGACTCGGAGGAGTCCGTCTCCATCGCCTCCCCGGCGGCCGGCACGTACACCGTCGAGGTCGTCGGCTACGCGGTCCCGGCCGGTTCCACGGAGTACGACTACCGCGACGTGTTCTTCGCGGCCACGCTCGGCTCCGTCACCGTCGCGGACTCCGCGCCGGTGAAGCTCGGCACGGGCGGCACGGCCACCGTCACCGGTGACGTCACCGTCGCCGCGGCGGCTCCCGAGGGCCGTGCGTTCTTCGGACGGGTCCAGCTCGTCAACGCGCGCGGCACGGTCGCGGGCGTCGGCAACGTGGCGATCGAGAAGGTCGTCCCGTAAGCACCCCCGGCACCGAAGGGGCGGGCGTCCGTACGGGCGCCCGCCCCTTCGCCGTGCTCAACCGCAGGTCAGGGTGCGCGACTCGGGAAGCGAGGCGGTGATCACCGCCCGTTCGGGGGCGATGTCCGCCTCGCCGGCGACCACCGTGTCCGGGTGGTCACCGCTCCGGGGCAGGCCGACCATGACGCGGACGCCCGGGTGCAGCGGGGGGTCGCCCGCCGTGTCCCGGAGGAACACGACCTCCCGGTCGCCGTCGCCCTTGTAGACACGGCTCGCGCCCAGGGTGACGCGTTCCGTGCCGGCGGCGCCCGGCACCGGCTCCACCGCCAGCACGGTGCCCTCGGCGACCAGCCGCGCGCAGGCGAGGTACCGCGGGCTGCCGAAGGCGACTCCGCCCTCCGCCCGGGAGCCCGCTCCCTGGGAATCCGCCGCGGCGGCCCTGTCCGCCGACGTCTCGGACGCTCCCCCGGGCCGTGTGACCAGCCAGCCCGTGCCGACGACCAGCGTGGCGGCGGCAGCGGCGGCCAGCGCGCCGAGGGCGGCCCCGAACCGCCGGCGGCGGTCGCGGCCGGGGCTCCGGGAACCGCCGTCGGTGCCGGGCGGGCCCGCGCCCGGTCGTCCCGCCCGTAGGCGACCGGCCTGCCGTCCCCGGCCGGCGCCCGCGGACGCCGGAGCGTCCCCGGGGCCCGCTCCCGTGGCGGCCGGAGCGGCGAGCGCGTCGCCGATCAGCGTCAGCTGCTCCCGCAGCACCGTCAGGTCGGCGGCGGCGGCGTCGTGCGCGGCCGTGAACGCGGGGTCCCGCCGGGCCCGCGCGGACGGCGGCTCGCCGAGGAGGGCGGCCATCAAGGCGTCCGTGCCGTCGTCCTGGCCGTCGTACGCGTCGCCGTCGTTCCCCGGGTCCCGGTGCTCGTCGTGGGCGGTCATGTCACACCACCTCGTCCTCGTGCAGGCGGGCGCGCAGGGCCCGTACCGCCGTGTGCAGCCTGCTCTTGACCGTGCCCTCGGGAACGCCGAGCTGTTCGGCGATGGAGCGCACCGGGAGGTCGGCGTAGAAGCGCAGCACGACGACCTGGCGCTGGGCGTCGGGGAGCTGGTCCAGGCCGCGCGCGACGGCGAGGGAGAGCACGCTGGTCTCCTCGCCGGAGGGGAGCTCCGCCGGGCGCAGCGCGGCGAGGCGCTCGCCCAGCCGCTCCTGGCGGCGCTTGGCGCGGTGCCAGTCCATGGCGAGGTTGGAGGCGACCACCGCCGCCCACGCCGAGACGTCCCGCGGTGCCTCCCGCCCGTCCGCGGCGCGTTCCAGCAGCCGCAGGCGGACCTGCTGCACCCCGTCCGGCAGGTCCGCCTGCGGTACCCCGCCGAGGGCGAGCACCGCCCGCACCCGGCGTTCCTGCGTCGCGTCCAGCGGGTCGTCGTCGGCGACGTACGACCCCCGGCCGCGCCGGGTCCTTCCGCGCAGCACCGGCCACCCCCCTCACCCTGTTTCCCCTACGACGCCGCTCCCGCCCGGAACGTTCGACCGGGTTTTCCGGATCCCGTCGAGGCGTACGTCACACCTTCGTGTGGCCGGACCCGGTCCCGGGCAGGGGACCTTGCGGTCCGCGCCCCCCGGTGGCTGAATTCCTGCAGTTCAAAGTGGTGCCGACCGAAGGTCCGCAACCGGTGGTCGCTGCCCGGCCGTCCCACTGGGCGGGCGGGGCGGCAAAGAACTGGACAGGCGGGCCGTGGTCGGCCGCATGATGGAAGAGCCTCGGCCAGGCACACCGGAAGAGCACACAGCCGCAGTAGGGAGTCACCGTGAGGGTCGGAATCGTCGGAGCCACCGGTCAGGTGGGTACGGTCATGCGCAGGATCCTCAAGGAGCGGGACTTTCCGGTCACGGAGCTGCGCCTGTTCGCCTCGGCCCGTTCGGCGGGCACGGAGCTGGACGGCGTGACGGTGGAGGACGCGTCCACCGCCGACTACACCGGCCTGGACATCGTGCTGTTCTCGGCGGGCGGCGCGACCTCGAAGGCGCTGGCCGAGAAGGTCGCCTCGCAGGGCGCGGTCGTGATCGACAACTCCTCCGCCTGGCGCAAGGACCCCGAGGTCCCCCTCGTCGTCTCCGAGGTCAACCCGCACGCCATCGCGGACCGCCCCAAGGGCATCATCGCCAACCCGAACTGCACCACGATGGCCGCGATGCCGGTGCTGCGTCCGCTGCACGCCGAGGCGGGCCTCCAGGCCCTGGTCGTCGCCACGTACCAGGCGGTGTCGGGTTCCGGTCTCGCGGGCGTGGCGGAGCTGCACGGCCAGACCGCCAAGGTGGTCGACGAGGCGGAGAAGCTGACGCACGACGGCTCGGCGGTCGACTTCCCCGAGCCCGGCGTCTACAAGCGCCCCATCGCCTTCAACGTGCTGCCCTTCGCCGGCAACCTCGTCGACGACGGCCGGCACGAGACGGACGAGGAGCAGAAGCTGCGCAACGAGTCCCGGAAGATCCTGGGGATCCCGGACCTGAAGGTCTCCGGCACCTGTGTCCGCGTCCCGGTCTTCTCCGGGCACTCCCTCCAGGTCAACGCCCGGTTCGCCCGCCCGATCAGCCCCGAGCGCGCGGCGGAGCTGCTGGCGGAGGCCCCCGGGGTCGTCCTCACCGACATCCCCACCCCGCTCCAGGCCGCCGGTCAGGACCCGTCCTACGTCGGCCGCATCCGCTCCGACGAGACGGTGGACAACGGCCTCGCGCTGTTCGTCTCCAGCGACAACCTCCGCAAGGGCGCGGCGCTGAACGCCGTACAGATCGCGGAGCTGGTGGCGGACGAGCTCGAGGGCTGAGCCGGGCGGTCATGGGCACGAGGGGCGGTCACCGGGCCCGGTGACCGTCCCTCGGCGTGTTCACAACGCCAAGTGCCGCCGCAGGGCCGCGTCGATCTCGGCCATGCGCTGCCGCGGGACCACACCGATCGGCCGCAGCAGCCTCTCCGGGGTCAGCGCACGAACCTGCTCGCACTGCGCCTTGGAGTCCTTCCGGAGGCCGCTTTCCCCCGCGGGCAGCAGCACCTGGAACGGGTGGACGCGGGATGTGTTCGTCGTCAGCGGCACCAGCGTGATCACCCCCCGCCCGGCCCGCTCCACGGCCGCGTTGGCAGCGTCGTTCGAGACGATCACGCCCGGACGTGCCTTGTTGGCCTCACTGCCCCGGGCCGGCTCGTAGTCGACCAGATAGATGTCACCGCGCCTCATCGGTCAGTCCGTCCCCCGCGAAGCGGTCCCAGAACCGCGCGTCCTCACTGCCGTCCCACTCGGCGAAGGCCTCCACGTACTGCTGTTCCAGTTGCGTCTGCCGCAGCAGTTCGATGGCGGCGTGTATCACGGACGACCGGGAAGTGGCCTCGGTACGGGAGGCGTATTCGTCGACGAAGGCGACATCCTCCTGCGGAAGACTCACACTGATCTTCATACCTCTGATGCTACTCGGGGTATGAACCCCTTGGCCACCCACGGTCCGCGCCATCCCGGTCAAGGCCCCGCCACCGCCGTACGGGAGGCGGGTGCATGCCCCGGCGGGGCCGCGCCCGCCGCCCCGGCCCACCGGCGGATTCCGGACCTCGTGCCCTCCCCTCCGGCGCGTCCGCGCACACGGGGATACAGGGGTATCCCCATGGTCCGGCTCCGTCATCGCCTGATCCCGGGCTCCCGTGGAAGGATGACGCAACCCACACAAATCGAGGAGATGACCGCGTGCCTGGCACAAACCTGACTCGCGAAGAGGCGCAGCGGCGGGCGAAGCTGCTGACCGTTGACTCGTACGAGATCGATCTCGATCTCTCCGGCGCTCAGGAGGGCGGCACCTACCGGTCCGTGACCACGGTGCGTTTCGACGTCGCCGAGGACGGCGGCGGCGCGGAGTCCTTCATCGACCTGGTGGCTCCCACCGTGCACGAGGTGATCCTCAACGGGGACTCCCTCGACCCCGCCGAGGTCTTCGCGGACTCCCGCATCGCCCTGCCCGGCCTGCTGACGGGCCGCAACGTGCTCCGGGTCAGCGCCGACTGCGCGTACACCAACACGGGTGAGGGCCTGCACCGCTTCGTCGACCCGGTCGACGACCAGGCCTACCTGTACACCCAGTTCGAGGTGCCGGACGCCCGTCGCGTGTTCGCGAGCTTCGAGCAGCCGGACCTCAAGGCGACCTTCCAGTTCACGGTGAAGGCGCCGCAGGGCTGGACCGTCATCTCCAACTCGCCGACGCCGGAGCCCCAGGGCCACGTCTGGGTGTTCGAGCCGACGCCGCGCATCTCGTCGTACGTCACGGCCCTGATCGTCGGCCCGTACCACAGCGTCCACAGCGTGTACGAGAAGGACGGCCAGTCCGTCCCGCTCGGCATCTACTGCCGCCCCTCACTCGCCGAGTACCTGGACTCGGACGCGATCTTCGAGGTCACCCGGCAGGGCTTCGACTGGTTCCAGGAGAAGTTCGACTACGCGTACCCGTTCGAGAAGTACGACCAGCTGTTCGTGCCGGAGTTCAACGCGGGCGCGATGGAGAACGCGGGCGCGGTGACCATCCGCGACCAGTACGTCTTCCGCTCCAAGGTGACGGACGCGGCGTACGAGGTGCGCGCGGAGACCATCCTGCACGAGCTGGCCCACATGTGGTTCGGCGACCTGGTCACCATGGAGTGGTGGAACGACCTGTGGCTGAACGAGTCGTTCGCCACGTACACCTCGATCGCCTGCCAGGCCGCCGCGCCCGGCTCGCGCTGGCCGCACTCGTGGACGACGTTCGCGAACTCCATGAAGACCTGGGCCTACCGCCAGGACCAGCTGCCGTCCACGCACCCGATCATGGCGGACATCCGCGACCTGGACGACGTGCTGGTCAACTTCGACGGCATCACGTACGCCAAGGGCGCGTCCGTGCTCAAGCAGCTCGTCGCCTACGTCGGCGAGGACGCGTTCTTCCAGGGCGTGCAGGCGTACTTCAAGGCCCACGCGTACGGCAACACGCGCCTGTCGGACCTGCTGGGCGCCCTGGAGGAGACCTCCGGACGCGACCTGAGGACCTGGTCGAAGCAGTGGCTGGAGACGGCCGGCATCAACGTCCTGCGCCCGGAGATCGAGACGGACGCCGACGGCGTGATCACCTCCTTCGCCATCCGCCAGGAGGCGCCCGCGCTGCCCGCCGGCGCGAAGGGCGAGCCGACGCTGCGCCCGCACCGGATCGCGGTCGGCGGCTACGACCTCGACGCCGGCGGCAAGCTGGTGCGCGGCGAGCGCGTCGAGCTGGACGTCGACGGCGAGCTGACGGCCGTACCGCAGTTCGTGGGCAGGCCCCGTCCGGCGGTGCTGCTGCTCAACGACGACGACCTGTCCTACGCCAAGGTCCGCCTGGACGAGCAGTCCCTGGCCACCGTGACGGAGCACCTCGGCGACTTCGCGGAGTCCCTCCCCCGCGCCCTGTGCTGGGCGTCCGCCTGGGACATGACCCGGGACGCGGAACTCGCCGCCCGCGACTACCTCTCCCTGGTCCTGTCGGGCGTCGGCAAGGAGTCCGACATCGGTGTGGTGCAGTCGCTGCAGCGCCAGGTGAAGCTGGCGATCGACCTGTACGCCGACCCCGCCGCCCGCGAGACCCTGCTGTCCCGCTGGACCGACGCCACGCTGGCCCACCTGCGGTCCGCGGAGCCGGCCGGCGACCACCAGCTGGCGTGGGCACGGGCGTTCGCGGCGACGGCCCGCACCCCCGAGCAGCTGGACCTGCTGGAGGCCCTGCTCGGCGGCGCCCGGACCATCGAGGGCCTGGCCGTGGACACGGAGCTGCGCTGGTCGTTCGTGCAGCGGCTGGCGGCGGTGGGCCGGTTCGGCGAGGCGGAGATCGCGGCCGAGTACGAGCGGGACAGGACGGCGGCCGGCGAGCGCCACGCCGCCACCGCCCGTGCCGCCCGCCCGACGCCGGAGGCCAAGGCGGAGGCGTGGGAGTCGGTCGTCGGGTCCGACACGCTGCCGAACGCCGTCCAGGAGGCGGTCATCGCCGGCTTCGTCCAGACCGACCAGCGCGAGCTGCTGGCGCCGTACACGGACCGGTACTTCGAGGTGCTGGCGGACGTCTGGGAGTCCCGCTCGCACGAGATGGCCCAGCAGATCGCGGTCGGCCTCTACCCGACCGTCCAGGTCTCCGGCGAAACGCTGGACAAGACGGACAGCTGGCTGGCCTCCGCCCACCCCGGCGCGGCCCTGCGCCGCCTGGTCTCGGAATCCCGCGCGGGTGTGGAACGCGCCCTGCGCGCCCAGACGGCGGACGCGGCGGCGGCCGCTCAGTAGCGTCCGGTACGCAGAGGGGCGCCCGGCGCGGTTACGCCGGGCGCCCCCGGCGTTCCTTCAGAGCCTCGACGAAGGCGGTGAAGGCGGGGGCGGGAACGGAGAGGGGGGTGCGGGAGGGGTGCTTCGAGTCGCGGATGGCTATGCGGGGGTGACAGGTGGCCACTTCGACACAGGCGTTACCTTCGCCACCGCCGGAGTAGGACGACTTCTTCCAGATGTCAGGGGTGGTCATCGCAGACCTCACAGCTCCTTCGCCAGTTGGTGAATGAACTCACGGGAACGCCCGGCCCGGAGCGCCACCGACCCAACCCTACGGAAGAGGGTTCGAAAGCGGAGGAGTTGAGCTTCGGCGTCGATGAACACCGTCCCGTGCGGTCCGTCGCGCACAACGGTGTCCAGAGCGGGGACGGCACCGCCTGCGTACACCATGGCACTCCCGGCCCCACCGAAGCCGTTCACGTCGAAGGGAATGACGCGCACGCTGACGTGATCCGCCTCGGAGAACTCCAGGATTCGCCGTAGCTGAGCTCTCGCCTGGGCACGGTCTCCGACCTTGATTCGCAGGGCGGCTTCATGGACCACCGTCTCGTACGGAATCGGGTCCGGTCTCTCGATGATGACCTGACGCCGCATGCGGTGCTCCACCCAACGGTCCACCTCCTTCTCCGGGAACTCGGGGTTCACGTAGGAGAAGAGAGCGCGGGCGTAGTCCTCGGTCTGCAAAAGCCCTGGGACGTGCAGGAAGTCCACGTCCCACCGGAAGCGGGCGTGGTGTTCCAGTTCCGAGAGATCCAGGAAGCGGTTGGGCAGTGAGCCCCGGTACTCCTCCCACCAGCCACGCGTCCGGTCAGTGGCCATGACCACCAGTGCCGAGACCAACTCTTCGTCGGTACAGGCGTAGTGGGCGGTGAGCCGCCGCAGGCGCTCCTCACTCACTCCTGCGACACCGGACTCGATCTGGCTCATCTGTACGGAGTTCACCCCGAGCAGACTTGCCGCTTCGGTCGCCTTCAGCCCGGCGGCCTCTCTCAGTTTTCGCAGTTCGGCACCCAGACGCTCCTGGCGTGCCGAGGGCTGCCGTCTGGGCGGCATGACCTTCCCCTTTGAACGGCCGTGACGGATCCACTCGTTCGGGGCCAGATTACGCGACGAGCTTGCTGAGTAATAAATTTATGACCTACCGTCGGTGACGGATGGAACACACCGTGCATCGGCGGACGCCGGAAGCGCACCGCCCCGTCCTGCCTCGCCGGAGCGGCAACGACACCGTCGTCCACCACCGCGATGCACCCCAGCCCTTCTCCACACAAACGGAGTTCGCATGTCCGAAACCGAACCGTGGGAGTACTCCCTCTACATCCCGAACGACCCCCGAGCCGTCACGATCTGCCGCCGCACCCTCCGCCTGATCCTCACGATGCACGGCCTGATCCGCCTGGTCGACGTCGCGGAACTCCTCGCCACGGAGCTGGTCTCCAACGCCGTACGCCACACGAAGAGTCCGGCGATGATGCGGGTGCGCTGGTCGGAGGCGGGCGTACTGCGCATCGGGGCGTGGGACGCGGACCCCTCGCCGCCCGAGCCGCCGCAGCCCTTCGCCCAGGCCCCGGACCGCGAGGACGGCCGGGGCCTGGCACTGGTGCGGGCCTGCGCCGACGTATGGGGTTGGCAGCCGCTGGCCAAGGAGGGCAACCGGGGCAAGTACGTGTGGTGCGAACTGGGTGCTGTTGCCGGAGGCGTTGGCGAGGTGGCCGTGGGGCCACCGGAACACACCGGTCACACGGACCCCGCCCCCTCAGCGGCCGACCGCGCAGGCATCCCCGTTCAGCATGAACCGTCGCGGCGGTGACGTGTCACCGGTGTGGTCGGCGAGGTAGCCGAGGGTGACGCTCGCACCCGGAGCGATCGTGGCGTTGTGGGAGGCGTCGGTCGCCGTGATCGTGTTGCTCAACTGGGTCAGGTTCGTGTTCCAGTCGGAGACGACGGTCTGTCCGGGGGCCAGCGGGAACTCCAGCGTCCAGCCGTTCACGGCGGCGCTGCCGGTGTTGGTGACGGTGAGGTCGACCGTCGTCCCGGTGCCCCAGGCCGTCACCTTGCGGTCCACCCTGCAGGTGGGCTCCTCCTGCGCGAACGACACCCTGTGCAGGCCGCCGGGCAGGTCGTTGACGACGTAGAACTCCCCGTCCGCGGTCGTGCCGACGGACGTCACCTGGGTGGGCATCTTCCCGATCTCCGCCTGCTCGTAGCCCCCCGCGCCGTCCGGACGCAGCGCCCAGACCGTGGAGGAGCAGTAGTCGGTGGCGATGTACGTGCCGCCGACCAGGTCCGCGTACCGCTCGCCCCGGTAGACGTGGCCGCCGATGACCGAACAGCCGCCGGTGTACGGGGAGTAGGTGAAGACAGGTCCGGTGTACGTCTCGCCGGGCGCGCAGTCGCCGCCCGCGAACTTCTCCAGTCCCTCGTAGCAGGACCAGCCGAGGTTCAGCCCGCCCCGGCCGGGAGCGATGTGGTCGATCTCCTCCCAGCGGCCCTGGCCGACGTCACCGATCCACATCGAGCCGTCGGCCTCGTCGAAGGAGAACCGCCACGGGTTGCGCAGCCCGTACAGCCAGATCTCCTCGCGCGCGCCGGCCGTGTCCACGAAGGGGTTGTCGGCGGGGACGCAGTAGGGAAGCGGGCCGCAGGCGCGGCTGACGTCGACGCGCAGGATCTTGCCCAGGAGGGTGTCGAGGCGCTGCCCGGCCCGGAAGGGATCCCCCGAGCCGCCGCCGTCGCCGATGCTCCAGTACAGGTGGCCGTCGGGACCGAAGGCGAGCTGGCCGCCGTTGTGGTTGTTGAACTCGGCGTGCTCCTGGGAGAGCAGGACCTCCAGGCGCGACTCGTCGAGCCGGTAACGGGCGAGCGTGACCGCTCCGTCGGGCAGTGCCGTGTACGCCAGGTACAGATCCTGGCTGTCGGCGAAGTCGGGCGGGAGGGCGATGCCGAGCAGTCCGCGTTCGTTGCCCGACTCGTCCACGGCCGAGGTGATGTCGGCGAGCGGGGCCGCGGCCAGGCCGGAGTCCGGGTGGTAGACGCGGACGGTGCCGCGCTTCTCGGTGACGAACAGCCGGTCCGTGCCGTCGTCGGGTGCGGCGAGGGCGGTGGGCCGTCTCAGCCCCGAGGCGACCTGGGTGGTGGTGGCGCTGAGCGACGGCAGGGGCACGGCTGCGGTGTGCTCCGCCGTTTCCGCGGCGGGCGGCGCGGTGTCCGCCGCGGCGGGCACCGGGGCGAGGGCGGTCAGCAGCAGGGCCAGCAGAAGGGGCCCGGTCCAGCGGCGTCGTGACATGTCGGCTCCGGAGGCGAGGACGCGTGCAGGGCGGCGGTGCTTCTCTGGGCAACAGGCGCGACCGTTCCCCTGCGGGGTGCGACGACACGCAGCATGGGAGCGCTCCCGCGAACTCCAGGCTGCTCGCCGTACGACGGGGCGGCAATGTGCGATCGCGCCACATTCGCACCTCGTGGCTCAAAGACCGCCGCGCCGAGCACCGCGCCGCCCTCCACCACCGGGCGCCGCGCGGCAGCGGCCGGGCGAACACGGGAGGCACCGCTCCGGCGGGCAGGGCGGATACTCCTGTCCATGAGTGCATCCCGCGAGCCGCGCAAGGACGCCGTCGACGCGGTCGTCGAGCAGTGGGCGCAGGTCCGGCCCGACCTCGACACCACCGCCATGGAGGTCTTCGGACGCGTCTCCCGGCTCGCCCGCACCATGGGCGACCGGATGGAGAGGGTGTACGCCGGGTACGGGATCGCGCGCGGGGAGTTCGACGTGCTGGCCGCGCTGCGCCGCTCCGGTGAGCCGTACACCCTCTCGCCCCGGCAGCTCTCGGCCACCCTGATGCTGACCACCGGCGGGATGACGGGCCGCCTGGACAAGCTGGAGCGGGCCGGGCTGCTGCGCCGCTCCCCCGACCCGCACGACCGGCGCGGGCTGCAGGTCACGCTCACCGGGGAGGGGCTGCGGCTGGCCGACGAGGCGGTCGGCGCGGGCCTCGCCGTCCAGACGGAGGCACTGTCCGCCCTGGACGGGGAGCGGGCCGGTCGACTGGCCGACCTGCTGAGGGAGTTGCTGATCGCGACCGAGAGGTGATCCCCGGACAGGACACACCGAGGGCGCCGTCCGCGGCGCGTACGGCGGATGCGCGTACGCGGGGGGACGGCGCCCTCGGGGAAGCGCGCGGGGGCCTGCCGGGAAGTCCCGGCTCAGGCCTTCGCGTCGGCCCTGGTGGTGATGTTGGAGCTCGTCGTGTCCTTCTTCTGGTGCGACCTGTCGCCCACCATCACCAGGACGGCGATGATCACGAACAGCGCGACCGGGGCCACGACGTAGAGGCCCAGCGTCTCGATGACGCTGAGGCCCGGACCGGGGTCGTCGCCGTCGTCGCGGGTGAGCGCGAGCGCGGGGGACGACATGAGCAGCATCATCAGCGTCGTACCGGCTGCCAGGGCGCCGGCGCGCAGGGCGTTCTTCTTGTCCACGGTCCCCAAAGTACCGAATGCGGTGAGGGGCCGCGCGCCCGGGGTGCCGTACGAACCGGCCGGGCACGGGCGGGCCACGGCGGCGGGTCCGGTGTCATTCCCTCAGCACGTCGATCAGGGCCCGCAGTCTCGGTGACGCCGCCAGTTCCTCCAGCGTCACCGGCCGCCCCCGCGCGTCCGCGATCGGCAGGCGCCAGTTCGGGTACTGGTCCCAGGTGCCGGGGAGGTTCTGCGGGCGGCGGTCGCCGATGCCGTCGGGGAGCCAGACGCCGATCATGCGGGCGGGGGTGCGCAGCAGATAGCGGTGGACGGCCTGGATCCGGGCCTCCTCCGAGGTGCCGGCGCCGCCCAGCAGGCCGAGCCGGGACAGCAGGTCCAGCCACTCCGCGGTGTCGGCGGCGGCCTCCGCGCGTTCCTCGGCCAGGGGGCGGGTGAGCAGGCCGAGGCTGTCGCGGAGGTCGACGTGGTCCCCGGTGAGGCGGGAGGCGGTGGGGGGCAGGTCGTGGGTGGTGGCGGTGGCCAGGCAGTCGGCGCGCCAGGCGTCCGGCGGCAGCGGGCGGCGGTCGCCCTCCCAGTCCCGTTCGAACCAGAGCACCGAGGTGCCGTACACGCCGCGTTCGCGCAGCGCCTCGCGCACGCCGGGTTCGACGGTCCCCAGGTCCTCGCCGATCACGACCGCCCCGGCCCGGGAGGCCTCCAGGACGAGGACGGCGAGCATGGCCTCGGCGTCGTAGCGGACGTAGGTGCCCTCGGTGGGCGGGTGGCCCTCGGGGACCCACCAGAGCCGGAACAGGCCCATGACGTGATCGATGCGCAGGGCGCCCGCGTACCGGAACAGGGCCCTGAGCAGGGCGCGGAAGGGCGCGTATCCGGAGTCGGCGAGCCGGTCGGGGCGCCAGGGCGGCAGCCCCCAGTCCTGGCCCCGCGCGTTGAAGGCGTCCGGGGGCGCGCCGACGGACATGCCGGCCGCGAAGTACTCCTGCTGCGCCCAGGCGTCGGCGCCGCCGGGGTGGACGCCGACCGCGAGGTCGTGCACGATCCCGACCGGCATGCCCGCCTCGCGCGCGGTCCGCTGGGCGGCGGTGAGCTGGGCGTCGGTGAGCCAGACGAGCCGGGAGTGGAAGTCGACGCGGTCCGTCAGCTCGCGCCGGGCGCGGGCCGTCGCGGGCGAGCGCGGGTCGCGCAGCGCGGCGGGCCAGCGGTGCCAGTCGGGCCCGTGGAGCTCGGCGAGCGCGCACCAGGTGGCGTGGTCCTCCAGTGCCTGGCCCTGTGCGGCGAGGAAGTCGCCGTAGGCGGCGCGGCGGCCGGGTCCGAGCGGGACCCCGTGCACCAGTTCCAGCGCCTCCCGCTTGGTCTCCCACACGGCGTCCCGGTCGATGAGCTCGCCCCTGCCGAGCACCGCCTCGCGCAGCCCGCCGGCCCGCTCCAGCAGCGCGCGGACCCGCTCGCGGTCCTCGACGTACGCGAACTCGGGGACGTCCTCGATCCGCAGGTGGACGGGGTCGGGGAAGCGGCGTGAGGAGGGGCGGTAGGGGGAGGGGTCGGCCGGGGCGCCGGGGACGGTCGCGTGCAGGGGGTTGACCTGGACGAAGCCGGCGCCGAGGGCGCGTCCGGCCCAGCCGGCGAGTTCGCCGAGGTCGGCGAGGTCGCCCATGCCCCAGGAGCGGCGGGAGAGCAGGGAGTAGAGCTGGACCAGGAGCCCGTAGGAGCGGGCGGGCGGTGCGGGCAGGCCGGGCGGGGCGACGATCAGGTGGGCGCGCGTGGTGCGGCCGTCGGGGGCGGTGGCGGTGATGTCGTGCACCCCGGGCGGGAGGTGCTCGGCCACCGCGTGGGTCTCGCCCTGCTCGGTGCGGATGTCGAGGCGGGTGCCCGCGGGGAGGGCGGCGAGCGCGGCGGGGGTGCGGGCGCCCCAGACGACGACGGTCGGCGGCAGCAGCCGCTCGGCGAGTTCCCGTTCGCGGGCGGCGAGGGCGCTGCGGACGGCCTGTCCGGTGCCCGCGTCCACGCCGAGGGCGGCCAGCGCGCGGGTGACGGCGGTGGCCGAGGCGGCGACCGCGCGGTCCGGGGAGGGGCTGTAGGAGGTGGCCACGCCGTGCAGGGCGGCGAGCAGGGACAGGTCCTCGGAAGGGGGCTCGGCCGGCCGCGGCGCGCTCACCTCAGGGCTCCGGGCGGTACTGGGCCGGGAAGGCGTCGAGTCCGGAGGAGTCCGAGGGATCGGGGAAGGCGTCGGACTCACTGGTCAGGGGGGCCGCGTCGGCGAGCGGCGGTTCGCTGGTGAGGGGTTCGGCGTCGGGCAGCGGGGGTTCGCTGGTCAGCGGGAGCTCGGCGCAGGGGCCCTCGGCGCCGAAGGCGCAGACGTGGGTCTCGTCGGCGGAGCCGTCCGCCGCGGGTCCGGACAGGTCCGGGGAAGAAACGTGTGCCGGTGCAGCCATGGATGGCCTCCTCGTCGGGCACGGCCTCGCGGATCGCGCGGTGGTCGGGCGGGTCATGCGGAGCGCGCGGTGGTCGCGCGGGTCGTGCGGGTCGTGCGGGGCGCACGGTGGTCGTGCGGTGGTCGCCGGGTCATCACGCAGCCCTACCCAGCGGGCGCGGGGCCAGACGCGCAAAGCCGCACAACGTGGTCCTGGTCACATTCTCCTCCCCCTCCCTCCCTCCGCAGTGGGACAAATGCGCCACAGTGGCCACCCTCATTGACACGTTCACCGCAGAAGTGGTGGGCTCATGGCTTTCAGGTAACGGAATGGAAACGGCCGCCGGTCACCGGGGCGGGCGGTGCGTCGAGCAACGGGAGGGCTTCGTGCAGCTGCGGGTCGGGAGGACGGCGGCCGCCAGGAGGGCCGCCCTCGCGTTCGCGGTCCTCGCCGGGACGCTGGGCAGCGCGCCCGCCGCGACGGCGGTGCCGCCCGCGCCCGGGACGAACGCGTCCCCCGCGTCCGAGAAGGCCGAGGCGGCGGTCCCCTCCGTGTGGCCGCGCCCGCACTCGCTGCGCGGCAACGGCGCCCCGGTCGAGGTGACCGACGAGGTCGCGCTGATCGCGGACGCGACGGCCGACGCGTACGCCCTCGACGCGTTGCGGACGCTGCTGCGGCAGGCCGGGGCGCGCCGCTTCACCGCTCCCGGCGCACCGGTGCCCGAAGGGGCGCTCGTGGTGCGCGTCGGCAGGGAACACGCTACGGGCGACCCCCGGCGCGCCCTTCCCGCCGGCGGCTACACGCTGACCACCGGCCGGGACGGCGTCGCCCTCACCGGCGCGGACGGCGACGGCCAGTTCCACGCCGTGCAGACGCTGCGCCGGCTGCTGCGCCCGGACGGCCGCCTCACCGCCGCCGTCGTGCGCGACTGGCCGGGCACCGCCGTGCGCGGCGTCACCGAGGGCTTCTACGGCACCCCGTGGACGCATGCGCAGCGGCTGGCCCAGCTCGACTTCATGGGCCGCACCAAGCAGAACCGATACCTCTACGCGCCCGGCGACGACCTGTACCGGCAGGCCCGCTGGCGCGAGCCGTACCCGGCCGAGCGGCGCGCGGAGTTCCGGGAGCTGGCCGAGCGTGCGCGGCGCAACCACGTCACGCTCGGCTGGGCGGTGGCGCCCGGCCAGGCGATGTGCTTCGCCTCCGACGACGATCTGCGCGCGCTGACCCGCAAGCTGGACGCGATGTGGGCGCTGGGCTTCCGCGCGTTCCAGCTGCAGTTCCAGGACGTCAGCTACAGCGAGTGGCACTGCGGGGAGGACGCCGGCCGGTTCGGCTCGGGGCCCGGGGCCGCCGCCCGTGCCCAGGCGCGGGTGGCGAACGCGGTGGCCCGCCACCTGGCGGAGCGTCACCCCGGGGCGGCCGCCCTGTCCCTGATGCCGACCGAGTACTACGAGGACGGCTCGACCGCGTACCGGCGGGCTCTCGCGCACGGCCTGGACGCGGGCGTCGAGGTGGCGTGGACCGGGGTCGGGGTGGTGCCGCGCACCATCACGGGCGGCGAACTGGCCGAGGCACGCCAGGTGTTCGGGCATCCGCTGGTGACCATGGACAACTACCCGGTGAACGACTACGCCCCCGGCCGGATCTTCCTCGGCCCCTACCAGGGCCGCGAGCCGGCCGTGGCCTCCGGTTCGGCCGCGCTGCTCGCCAACGCGATGGAGCAGCCGGAGGCGTCCCGCATCCCGCTGTTCACGGCCGCCGACTTCGCCTGGAACCCCCGCGACTACCGGCCCCAGGAGTCCTGGCGGGCCGCGATCGCCGACCTGGCCGGCGGCGACGCCGGCCGTCTGCGGGCCCTGAGCGCGCTCGCGGGCAACGCCGTGTCCTCGGTGCTGGGCGGTGAGGAGTCGGCGTACCTGCGTCCGCTGATGGAGGAGTTCTGGCGCACCCGCGCGACGTCCGGGAGCGGCACGGCCGCCCGGGGCGCGGACGGCTCGGCCGCCGCCCGGCTGCGCGCCGCCTTCGCGGTGCTGCGGGAGCTGCCGGACCGGCTGTCCGGCACCCCGCTCGGCGCCGAGGTCGCCCCCTGGAGCGAGCGGCTGGCCCGTTACGGCGAGGCCGGCACGACCGCCCTGGACATGCTGGAGGCCCAGCGCGCCGGGGACGCCGGTGCCGCCTGGACGGCGTACCGGAGGCTGGGCGGACAGCGGGACGCGCTGGAGCCGGCGCGGGTGACGGTGGGCAAGGGCGTGCTGGACCCGTTCCTCGACCGGGCGCGGAAGGCGTACGAGAGCTGGGCGGGCATCGGCGGCGAACCGCCGGTGCGCGCCGACGGCGACGGGGTGCTCCGCCTCCCGCGCGCCCGCGCCCTGGACGCCGTGACGGTGCTGACCGAGCCCGGGACGCGGGGGAGCGTGGAGATCCGCTCGGCGGGCACGGGGTGGCGCCGCCTCGGCGCGCTGTCCGCGTCGGGCGCCACCGAGCTGCCGGCCGGGGGCGAGCCGGCCGACGCCGTCCGGGTGACCGGCGCCGCGCCCGACCGGGTGCGGCACCTCCTCCCCTGGTACGCGGACACGCCCGCCGCCTCCCTGGAGCTGCCGGACGACCGCGCGGACGCCGACATCGGCGGCACCCTGCGGCTGGACGCCACGCTGGGCTCGCTGCGCCCCGGTGAGGCGCGCGGCAGGCTGACCGTGCGGGCGCCCGAGGGGCTGAGGGTCCGGGCGCCGAAGGACGCGCTGACCGTTCCGCGCGGCACACCGGTACGGGTGCCGGTCGAGGTGACGGTCGAACGGGACACCCCGGCCGGCTCGTACGACGTCCGGCTCGGCTTCGGCGGCGTGGTCCGGACGCTGACGGTGCACGCGGTGCCGCGCACCGGGGGCCCCGACCTGGCCCGCACCGGCCGGGCGGGCTCCTCCGCGGACGAGACGCCCGACTTCCCCGCCGCGGCGGCCAACGACGGCGACCCGGAGACGCGCTGGTCGTCCCCGGTCGAGGACGACGCCTGGTGGCAGGTCGAGCTGGAGCGCCCGGTGCGGCTGGGGAAGGTGGCGCTGCACTGGCAGGACGCGTACCCGGCGGCGTACCGGGTGGAGGTCTCGGCGGACGGCCGCTCCTGGCGCACGGCGGCGCGGGTGGCGGACGGCCGGGGCGGGCGGGAGACGGTCCGCATGGACGAGCGGGACGTCCGCCACATCCGCGTCCGGGGCGAGGAGCGGGCCACGCGCTACGGCTACTCGCTGTGGTCGGTGGAGGCGTACGCGGTCGCGGACTGAGCGTCCCGGCGGCCGCCCGGCGCTCCGGCGGGGCCGGGCGGCCGGTTTCCGGGCGCTCACGGCGTGATCCGTCACCGCTGGTGGCCCCGGCCGCCCACGCCGCCTGCCTGCCGGCGGCCCCCTCCCTGCCCCTGCTGCGCCGCACGGTCCGCCCGGCCGAGCTGCGGTACGCCTGAGACCGTCCGGTTCCGGGGAGACGGAAGGGGGCTCCCCGGGGCCGGACCGCACTTCACCGAGCCGGTGCGGCACACCACGGGCGGCCCGGCCGCCCGTTCGCACCCGCGCGGCACCGCACGAACACGGCACGGCACCACACCGCACGGACACAGCACCCGGGCCGGCCACTCCGGCCGCCCGGCACCCGGGCCGTCCGTACCGACGCGAAGGCCCGGATCGCCGTCAGGCGGAGATGCCCTCGATCCGGGCCAGGGCGTCGTCCGCGCCGTACGGCTGCAAGTACGGCAGCCAGCGCGGGTCCCTGTGGCCGGTGCCGATGATGCGCCAGGCCAGGCCGGTGGGCGGAGCGGGTTTGTGGCGCAGTCGCCAGCCCAGTTCGAACAGGTGACGGTCGGCCTTCACGTGGTTGCAGCGGCGGCAGGAGGCCACCACGTTGTCCCAGACGTGCTTGCCCCCGCGGCTGCGCGGGATGACGTGGTCGACGCTGGTTGCGACGCCACCGCAGTACATGCACCGGCCCCCGTCACGGGCGAACAGCGCCCGGCGGGTGAGAGGAACGGGCCCCCGGTAGGGGACCCGCACGAAACGCTTGAGCCGGACCACGCTGGGTGCGGGGACTGTGACGGTCGCGCTGTGCAGATGGGCGCCGGTCTCCTCGAGGCAGACTGCCTTGTTCTCGAGGACGAGCACGAGCGCGCGGCGGAGCGGTACGACGCCGAGCGGCTCGTACGACGCGTTGAGGACCAGGACATGCGGCACGGACGGCCTCCTTGTACGCCGGCGGCGCGTGGCTCGCGCCGGGACGATCCGTAGTCAGTCTCCCCTCAGGCCTGGTGGAAGCGCCACTATGTCCCCGTAACGGGCTGGGAGTGTTTTCGACCACACCCGATTAATCCCCAGGATCATGGCCCGTTCAAGCGCGGGTGAGGCCTGTCTCTTCTTCACGCAGGGCGCCGATCCCCCCACAATGCCCCGTTAGTGTGGTGGTTCTGCCCCTACCGGTGACCCTTTCGTGACCTTGTCGGCCTTGACCACCGCACCGGGGACAGAACGTGCACCTGGAGGTACCTGCCGTGTTCTTGCCCGCCGTCCTGTCGGCCGCCGATCCGTCACCGACGCCCTCGGAGTCCGGGACACCACGGGTGCCCTCGCTCGAGGACGCCCAGGAGAGCGCCACCAACGCCGCCAGCTGGGTGGAGGAGAACTGGTCGACATGGCTCGCGATCGGGCTCAGAGTGCTGCTCATCCTGGTGATCGCGATGGTGCTGCGCGTCATGGTGCGCCGGGCGATCACCAAGCTGGTCGACCGCATGTCCCGGACCGGTCAGTCGGCGGACGGCACCGCGCTCGGCGGCCTGCTGGTCAACGCCGAGCGGCGCCGTCAGCGTTCGCAGGCGATCGGCTCGGTGCTGCGCTCGGTGGCCTCGTTCGTGATCATGGGCACCGCCGCGCTGATGGTCCTCGGCACCTTCCAGATCAACCTGGCCCCGCTGCTCGCGTCGGCCGGTGTCGCCGGCGTGGCGATCGGTTTCGGCGCGCGCAACCTGGTCACGGACTTCCTCTCCGGCGTCTTCATGATCCTGGAGGACCAGTACGGGGTCGGCGACACGGTCGACGCGGGCGTGGCCTCCGGCGAGGTGATCGAGGTCGGGCTGCGGGTGACCAAGCTGCGCGGCGACAACGGCGAGATCTGGTACGTCCGCAACGGCGAGGTCAAGCGCATCGGCAACCTCTCGCAGGGATGGGCGACCGCCAACGTCGACGTCACGATCCGTTCCGACGAGGACCTGGACCGGGTGAAGGCCACGCTGAGCGAGGTCGCCGAGAAGACGGGCAAGGAGGAGCCCTGGAACGAGCTCCTGTGGAGCCCCATCGAGGTGCTCGGCCTGGACTCGGTGCTGCTGGACTCGATGGTGGTCCGCGTCTCGGCGAAGACCATGCCCGGCAAGGCCCTGACCGTGGAGCGGGAGCTGCGCTGGCGCATCAAGCGCGCCTTCGACGCGACCGGCATCCGCATCGTCGGCGAAACCCCGCTCCCCGGGTCCCCGGAGGCCGCCGACCCCACGGCGGGCGTCGCGCCCCCGTCGGTCTACTCGAGCGCGGCCTCCCCGCAGTCGATGACGGCGTCCCCCCTGCCCCCGCCCAGCACCACGAAGTAGCCCCCGGCAGGCGAGGGCGGCACCCGGAACTCCCCGGGCGCCGCCCTCGTCGCCGTATCCCCTCGCGGGGCCCTCGGCACCCCGTCCGCCTCCCCTGCCGCTGCCCGTCGACGCCCCTCCGCCTCCCTTCTGCACCTCCGGGCGGGCCGCTCCCCCGGTCCCCTCCCTCTTGACGCCCCCTGCGCGCCGGGCTTACGTTCCTCCCCGTCCGACAGGAAACCTTCCTAACAGTGACCGGACGGACGTCCCGCACCGGCCGCTGGGAAGCCGGCCGGCCGACGGAGGGCGGGTGACGCACCCCATGGGAGGAACCGCCGGTGCGCCGGGCACCCCGCGCGTGCTGCGCGCCATGAACGACCGCGCCGCCCTGGACCTGCTCCTCGAGCACGGCCCGCTGTCCCGCACCCGCATCGGCAGGCTCACCGGCCTGTCCAAGCCGACCGCCTCCCAGCTCCTGGCCCGTCTGGAAGCGGCCGGACTGGTCCTCGCCACCGGCACCACCGAGGGCCGTCCCGGTCCCAACGCCCAGCTGTACGAGGTCAACCCGGGCGCCGCCCACGCCGCCGGGATCGACGTCACCCCCCGGCGGATACGCGCCGCCGTCGCCGACATCACCGGCCGCACCGTCGGCCACCACGAACTGCCCGCCCCCGCCCGCCGCTCCGGCACCCCCGTCGTCCAGCAGGTCACCGACGCGCTGGACGGCGCGGTGAAGGCGGCGGGACTGTCCCGGGCCGACGTCCACCGCCTGGTCATCGGCACCCCGGGCGCCTTCGACCCGAACACCGGCCGCCTGCGCTACGCCTCCCACCTGCCCGGCTGGCACTCCCCGACGCTGCTCGACGAGCTCGCCGCCGCGCTGCCGATGCCGTTCGAGTACGAGAACGACGTCAACCTGGTCGCCGTCGCCGAACAGCGCCTCGGAGCGGCCCGCGATCACACCGACTTCGTCCTCCTGTGGAACCAGGAGGGCCTGGGCGCCGCCCTGGTGCTCGGCGGCCGGCTGCACCGGGGCTGGACCGGAGGCGCCGGCGAGGTCGGCTTCCTGCCGGTGCCGGGCACACCCCTGGTCCGGCAGGTCACCAAGGCCAACAGCGGCGGCTACCAGGAGCTGGCCGGCTCCCAGGCCGTCCCGCGACTGGCCCGCGAGCTCGGCGTCGAGGACATCCCGCAGGGCCCGTACACGGAGGTGGCCGCCACCCTCGTCGAGCGCGCCGCGGCGGCCCCGGACGACGACGGGCCCCACCGCCGCCTCCTCGGCGCCTACGCCACCCGCCTGGCCACCGGCCTGGCCTCCCTGGTCTCCGTCCTCGACCCCGAACTCGTCGTCCTGAGCGGCACCGGCCTCACCTCCGGCGGCGAGGTGCTGCGCGCCCTGGTCCAGGCCGAACTGGAGGAACTGGCCGCTGCCCGCCCCCGCCTCGTCGTGGGCGACGTCCGCGAACACCCCGTGCTGCGCGGCGCGCTGGAGAGCGCGCTGGCGACCACCCGCGACGAGGTCTTCGACACCTCCCGCCGGCCGCCCCTCCCCCACCGCCCCACCGCCCCGTGACCCTCGTGTCCTCCTTCGCGCAGAAGGCGTTCGCCGGGGGCGTCGCACTCACCGGAGTCAAGGGACAACCATGAAACTCACCGTGGTCGGCGCAGGCTCGACCTACACCCCCGAACTCATCGACGGCTTCGCCCGCCTGAGGGACACCCTCCCCCTCACCGAGCTGGTCCTCACCGACCCCGCGACGGACCGCCTGGAACTGATCGGCGCCCTCTCCCGGCGCATCTTCGCCCGCCAGGGCCACCCCGGCACCATCGTCACCACCGCCGGCCTGGACGCGGCCGTGGACGGCGCCGACGCGGTCCTCCTCCAGCTCCGGGTGGGCGGCCAGGCCGCCCGCCTGCAGGACGAGACCTGGCCCCTGGACTGCGGCTGCGTCGGCCAGGAGACGACCGGCGCCGGCGGCCTGGCCAAGGCACTGCGCACGGTCCCGGTCGTCCTGGACATCGCCGACCGCGTCCGCCGCACCGCCCCCGACGCCTGGATCATCGACTTCACCAACCCCGTCGGCATCGTCACCCGGGCGCTGCTCCGGGCCGGCCACAAGGCCCTGGGCCTGTGCAACGTGGCCATCGGACTCCAGCGCAAGTTCGCCGCCCTCCTCGGCACCGACCCGGGCGGCCTTCACCTGGACCACATCGGCCTGAACCACCTCACCTGGGAGACGGCGGTCCGCCGCGGCGGACCGGACGGCGAGGACGTCCTCCCCCGCCTGCTCTCCGCCCACGGCGACACGATCGCCGCCGACCTCCGCCTCCCCCGCCCCCTCCTGGACCGCCTGGGCGTGATCCCGTCCTACTACCTGCGCTACTTCTACGCGCACGACGAAGTCGTACGGGACCAGCGCACGAAGCCCTCCCGGGCCGCCGAGGTGGCCGACATGGAACGCCGCCTGCTCGCCCTCTACGCCGACCCGGCCCTCGCCGAGAAGCCGGACCTGCTGTCGGAGCGGGGCGGCGCCTACTACTCGGAGGCCGCCGTGGACCTGGCGGCGGCCCTCCTGCGCGGCGCCGGCTCCCCCCACCAGGTGGTCAACACCCTCAACAACGGCACCCTCCCCTTCCTCCCCGACGACGCCGTCGTCGAAGTCCAGGCGACGGTGGGCCCGAAGGGCGCGACCCCCCTCCCCGTCGCCCCCGTGGACCCCCTCTTCTCCGGTCTGATGGCCGGCGTGACCGCCTACGAGGACCTGGCCCTGGAAGCGGCCCTGCACGGCAGTCGGGACCGGGTCTTCCGCGCCCTCCTCGCCCATCCCCTGATCGCCCAGTACGAGTACGCCGACAAGCTCACCGACGCCCTCGTCGCACACAACCGGGAGTACCTCACGTGGGCCTGACCGCAGGCGTCCTCGCCATCGACGCCGGCAACAGCAAGACGGACGTGGCGGTGGTCGCCCACGACGGCACGGTCCTCGCCACGGCCCGGGGCGCGGGCTTCCGCCCGCCGGCCGTGGGCCTGGAGACAGCCATGACCGCCCTCACCACCACCGTCACCCACGCCCTGACCGCCGCCCGCGCCCCCGCCGTCGCCCACGTCTCGGCCTGCCTGGCCAACGCCGACCTCCCCCGCGAGGAGGAACAGCTGACCGAAGCCCTGCGCTCCCGCGCCTGGGGCACCACCACCCGGGTCCGCAACGACACCTTCGCCGTCCTGCGCGCCGGGGTCACCGAACCCCGGGGCGTGGCGGTCGTCTGCGGCGCCGGCATCAACTGCGTCGGCATGCGCCCCGACGGCCGCACGGCCCGCTTCCCGGCGCTGGGCCGCATCTCAGGTGACTGGGGCGGGGGCTGGCACCTGGCCGAGGAAGCGCTGTGGCATGCCGCCCGCGCCCAGGACGGCCGCGGCACGGCCACCGCCCTGTCCCACACCCTCCCGGCCCACTTCGGCCTCCCCGACATGGCGGCCCTCATCGAGGCCCTGCACTTCGGGCACGTACCCCCGGCCCGCCGCCACGAGCTGACCCCGGTCCTCTTCGCGACGGCGGCCGAGGGCGACGGCGTGGCCCGGGCGGTCATCGACCGTCAGGCCGAGGAGATCGTCACGATGGTGACGGTCGCCCTGACCCGGCTGGACCTCCTCGGGGAGGAGACACCCGTGCTCCTGGGCGGCAGCGTGCTGGCCGCGCGGCATGCCCGGCTCGACGACCGGGTGCGCTCCCTGCTCGGTGAGCGGGCGCCCAAGGCGGTCCCGCGGGTGGTCACCGCGAGCCCGGTCCTGGGGGCGGCGCTGCTGGGCCTGGACCACCTGTCGGCCCCGCCGGAGGCCCACGTACGGCTGCGCGGGCATTACGGGGGTTGACGGCCGGACGAGTCGGGGCCGTTCCGGCACCGGGGGAGGCGACCGCCCGCAGGCGTGAACGGGAACCGAACACACTCCTCGAGCGTATTCGTGGGCAGGGGGCGGTGCGGCCGCACGCGGAGGAACGGAACTCCCGGTAATCGAGCCGCAATCGAGCGCAATCGGACCAAGATCGTGCCAAGGCCGGTGCGGATGCCGGTCCCGGCGGCGATACTTGCCGCGAGGGATGACCATGGGGGAGGTCACGTGACACACACACCGAACAGCCCGGCACCACCGCACAGCGCCGCACCCCCGCTCCCTCCGGTCCCCCCGCACCCCGCCCCCGCCACACCCGCCGCGACCACGCCCGTCCCCACCGCCCCGCCACCGCCGGAGGCCCGCCGCAGCGCCTTCGCCGAGACCGCGGACCGCCTCCGCAGGGCCGCCACGACGGAACCCGGCCGCCTCCGCGTCATCGGCGCGCTCCTCGCCGCGTTCGTCGTCGCGTTCGGCGCCGTGACCGCCTGGCAGACGACCGACCGGGCCGCGGCCGCGGACGACGTCCTCACCAGCAGCCAGCCCCTCACCTCCGACGCCGCCGACATCTACCGCTCCCTCGCGGACGCCAACACCGCGGCGTCCAGCGGTTTCCTCGCCGGCGGTCAGGAGACCGCCGCCTCCCGGGACCGCTACGAGCGGGACATCCGCACCGCCGCCGCCAAACTCGTCAACGCCGCGGCCCACTCCGCACCCGGCTCCCCGTCCGCGGCCACCATCACCGAACTCAACCGCCTGCTGCCCGAGTACAAGGGCCTGGTGGAACGCGCCCGCACCTACAACCGCCAGGGATTCCCCGTGGGCGGCGCCTACCTGCGGTACGCGAACGAGAAGATGCAGCAGGAGATGCTCCCGGCGGCGGAGGACCTCTACGCCGAGGAAAACCGACGCCTCCGCTCCGACTACGCGGACGCGACCCCCTACCCCTGGCCCGCCATCGCCCTCGGCGTCCTCACTCTCGCCGCACTCGCCTGGGCCCAGCGCCGCACCTACCTCCGCACCAACCGGGTCCTCAACCACGGCCTGGTCGCGGCCACGGCGGCGGCGGCAGCGGTCCTGCTCTGGCTGACCGTCGGCCACACCCTGGCCCGCTCGAACCTCCACGACTCCTACGACCACGGCGTCCGCTCGCTCGACGTCCTGCACGATGCCCGCATCGCCTCCCTGAAGGCCCGCGGCAACGAGAACCTGACCCTGGTGGCGCGGGGCGCCGAGACGGTGAAGGCCGGCGACGAGACCGTCGACGCCTACGACCACGACTTCGCCCGCGACATGGACGCCCTCACCGAGGGCCTGGCCCGCGCGCAGGAACTCGCGGACGACGACACCGGCGAGCGGCCGGTCTCCTCGGCGGTGGGCAACACGACCGAGTGGAAGAAGCGGCACGCCGCCGCCCGCGCGCAGGACGAGAACGGCAACTACGAGCAGGCGCTGGACATGGTGATCGGCGGCGAGGGCGCGACCGTCGAGTGCTTCGACAACGTCGACGGGGACCTGGCCGCCGCGCTCGCGCACGAGGAGACCGAGTTCGAGCGGGCGGCGGGCGACGGCCGGGACGCGTTGACGGGCCTGCCGCTCGGCGCGGCCGTACTCGCCGTGCTGGGCGCGGCCGGTGCCGTACTGGGCATCGGCCGCAGGCTGTCGGAGTACCGGTGAACGGGCGCACGCCGAACCCGGAGGGGGCCACGACGATGACGGCACGACACCTGCGGGCCCGGCTGAGGGGCTGGGGCGGAGTGGGCGCCATGGCCACCGCCTGTGCCCTGGCCGTGGTCTTCGCCCTGCTCCTGACCTGCACCGGCTCCGCACCCGGCCCCACCGAACCCGCCTCCCACACCGCGCGGGCACAGGCACGGGCAGAGGCAGAGGCGGAGGCGGAGGCACGGGCGCGGGAAGCGGCCGAAGCCTGCACGGCCCCGGAGAAGCAGACCCTGCCCCCCTCCGGCGCCGACGGTCCCACCATCGAAGCGATCAAGAGCCGTGAGGGCGAGAGGCGCAAGCTGATCGTCGGCATCGACCAGAACAGCTACCGCTGGGGCTACCGCGACCCCAACGGCGACGGGGGCGGCACGCTCGAGGGCTTCGACATCGACCTGGTGCACCGCATCGCCGAGGACATACTCGGCGACCCGGACGCGGTCCAGTTCAAGGCGATCCCCACCGACCAGCGCATTCCGGCGATCCGGGCCGGCCGGGTCGACATGGTCGTCCGCACGATGACGATCAACTGCGCGCGGATGCGGGACGTGGCGTTCTCCGCACCGTACTTCGAGACCGGCCAGCAGGTACTGGCCCCGAGGTCCTCACCGGTCCGGGGGTACGACGAGACCCTCGCGAACCGGGAGATCTGCACGGCGGCGGGCTCCACCGCGTACTCGCAGCTGGCGGCGGACAGGAAGGCGGGCCGGCTGCCCCGGTCCGCCGACATCCGCACCACCGTCCCCAGCCAGCTGGACTGCCTGGTGCGGCTGCAGCTCGGCGAGGTCGACGCGGTGGTCACCGACGGTGCCCTCGCGGCCAGCCAGGCCGCGCAGGATCCGACGGTCCAGCTCAAGGGCGAGGCCTTCACGACCGAGTACTACGGCGTGGCGATGAAGAAGGACGCGGACGACCTGGTCCGCCGGGTGAACCGGATCCTGGTGGACTTCCGCGAGGACACCGCGAACGGCTGGGAGGCCTCGTACGCCACGTGGCTGTCGGCGACCCTGGGCGACGACTCCTCCCCGTCGGAGCCGCCGCCCCCCGAGTACGAGCGCGAGAGCTGACCCGGCCGCCCGAAGCGGCGGACAGGGCAACCGCAGACCGACCGGCCGACCGACCGACCGACCGACCGACCACGACCGCACACATCCCGCAGCGAGAGGTGATCGATGGCCGACACGGATCCCACCGGGCCGGTGATGGACCGGGACGAGGTGGACCGTGCGCTGGCGCGGCTCGGCGCGGAGCACGAGGCGATCGAGACCTCGCTCCTCGCCCTGCAGGACCACGCGGGCCGAAGACTCCTGGAGGGCGCGCGCCTGACCGGCCTCACCGAGCGGCGCTGGGCGGCCACGGAGGCGTCGATCACGCTGCTGTGGGCGTGCTTCGACGCGTACTCGGACGCGCTGCGCGCGGCCCGGGACATCCGGGCCCGCCGCCGCTGGTCCAGCCGTGAGGACCTGGCCGAGCTGACGGAGCTGCTGCGCGGCGAGCCGGTCACCCTGGCCGGCAGCACCACGGCGGCCGCTCCCGCACCGGCACTCCCCGCCACCCCCGGCACACTCGGCGAACGCTGCTCGCTCGCCGCGCTCGTCGACCGGATGAACGAGCTGTACGCGTCCTCGCTGGACATGGTCGTCGCCGCGGACGCGGTGTGGTCGGCGCTGCCCGCGCGGATCGACTTACTGGCGGCCGAACTCCAGCGCACCGGACGGCTCGCGCACTCCGTGGGCGTGCGCCCGGGAGAGCATCCGGCGGGTGACGACCTGGAGCGGATCACCCGCACGCTGACCAGGCTGCGCGAGCAGGTGGTGTCCGATCCGCTGGCGTTCTGGAAGCCGGCGGAGGGCAGTTCGGCGCCGGGCGGCGGCAGGCCCGACACCACGGTCTACGACCGCGAGGCACGGGCCCTGGAGGACGTGCGCCGGGAGATCGACGCCGTGCTGACGGTCCGCCAGGACGCCGAGAAGCGCATCGTGCGGCTGCGCGACGTCCTGTCCCGCGCCGACCGCACGCTCGCCGAGGCCCGCACGGCGCGCGGCGAGGTGCTGGCGAAGATCGCCGCGACGGAGGTACCGGTGGTCAGTGGTCCGCCGACCGTGCTGCAGGAGCAGCTGTCGACGGCCGCCGAGTACCGCAGGCACGCCCAGTGGCACCGCCTGTCCCCGCTGCTGGAGTCGCTGGAGCAGAAGGCGGAGGACGAACTGCTGCGCGCCCGCGAGTCGTTGACGGCGGTGACCGCGCCCCTCGCGGTGCGCGCGGAACTGCGCGGCCGGCTGGACGCGTACAAGGCGAAGGCGGCCCGGCTCGGCTGCGCGGAGGATCCCGAACTGGTGGAGCGGTACGAGAAGGCGCGCCGCATGCTGTGGAGCGCGCCCTGCGACCTGCGCGCCGCCGGCCAGGCGGTGCTGCGCTACCAGCACGCGGTCGCGGAGTTGCTCGGCACCGCACCGCGGGTGCCGGGCCAGGGCGCTCCCGACGACCGGAGGGGGGCCGGGCGCATGGGCGACGAGGGCGAGGCGGCACCATGAGCGAGCCGGCGAGCCGGCCCGGGAGCACCGGGAGCCGGCCGGTGGACCAGGGCGGCGGCCGGGCGCGGCCCGCCTGTCAGCGCCCCGGCTGCGACGGCGGGTACGAGGACGTCGGCGGCGGGGAGCTGTACTGCGACACGTGCGGTCTGGCCCCGGTCGTGTCGCCGACCGGCATGGTGGGCTCGCCCCCGACCGGCATCACGGTCCACGGAAGGAACCCGCGGGGCCCGGACAGCGCGGGCCCGCGCGGCGCCGGCTCGCACGACTCCCGTGCCTCCGGCCGCAGTTCCCGTACGTCGTCGCAGTCGTCGCGGTCCCGCCGCTCGGTCTCGGGCCGGCTCTCCCGCTCGCTCTCGGGCCGGGCCACGGGCCGCTCGCTGTCGGTGCGCGGCTCCGGCGCCGCCGCCGCTTCCTCCGGCCGGGGCCGGCTCGGCGCGGGACTGGTCGACGTACCGCCGATCCCGCGCCCGGACCCGCGGGCGATGGTGCTGGGCGACCCGGAGGTGCCGGAGCGCAAGCGCTTCTGCTCGCGCTCGGACTGCGGGGCGCCGGTGGGCCGGGCCCGCAGCGGCCGGCCGGGGCGCACGGAGGGCTTCTGCACCAAGTGCGGTCACCCGTACTCGTTCGTCCCGAAGCTGCGGACCGGTGACGTCGTGCACGGCCAGTACCAGGTGGCCGGCTGTCTGGCGCACGGCGGTCTGGGCTGGGTCTACCTCGCCGTGGACCGGGCGGTCTCGGACCGCTGGGTGGTGCTCAAAGGGCTGCTGGACACGGGCGACCAGGACGCGATGGCGGCGGCGATCTCCGAGCGGCGCTTCCTCGCGGAGATCGAGCACGCCAACATCGTGCGGATCTACAACTTCGTGGAGCACCTCGACCAGCGCACCGGCTCCCTGGACGGCTACATCGTCATGGAGTACCTGGGCGGCAAGTCGCTGAAGGAGATCGCCAACTCCCGGCGCACCCCGCAGGGCAGGCGCGACCCGCTGCCGGTGGAGCAGGCGTGCGCGTACGGCGTCGAGGCGCTGGAGGCGCTCGGCCACCTGCACAGCCGGAACCTGCTGTACTGCGACTTCAAGGTCGACAACGCGATCCAGACCGAGGACCAGCTCAAGCTGATCGACATGGGCGCGGTGCGCAGGATGGACGACGAGGAGTCGGCCGTCTACGGCACCGTCGGCTACCAGGCGCCCGAGGTCGCCGAGGTGGGTCCCTCCGTGGCGTCCGACCTGTACACGGTGGCCCGGACGCTCGCCGTCCTCACGTTCGACTTCCAGGGCTACACGAACGTCTACGCGGACTCCCTGCCCGACCCGGACACCATCGAGGTCTTCCGGCAGTACGAGTCGTTCTACCGCCTGCTGGTGCGCGCCACCGACCCGGACCCGGCCCGCAGGTTCACCTCGGCGCAGGAGATGACCGAGCAGCTGACCGGTGTGCTGCGCGAGGTCGTCTCCCTCCGGTCGGGCCGGGCCCGGCCCGCGCTGTCCCCGCTGTTCGGCCCGGAACTGCGGGTGACGGACACGGAGTTGTTCCCCGCGCTGAACGGGGAGGTCTCCCGCCTGGGCGCCCGGGCCCCGCGCCCCCGCAGGGCGGGACCGCGCGCCCTGCCGCCCGCCGCCGGCTCCCCCGCCGTGCCCGCCGCTCTCGTCGGGCCCGTCGACTGCGCCGCCGCCGCGTTCGCGCTCCCCGTGCCGCACGTCGACCCCTCCGACCCCAACGCCGGTTTCCTCGCGGGTCTGCTGGCGTCCGCGCCGGGTGAGCTGGTCAACGCGCTGGCCGCCACGCCCGCCCCGTCGACCGAGACCCGGCTGCGGCAGATCCGCGCCCGGCTGGAGACCGGCGAGCGGGCCGCCGCGCTGGAGGCGCTGGGCGCACTGGAGGAGCAGGACCCCGACGACTGGCGGGTGGTCTGGTGCCGGGGCGTGGCGGCGCTCGTCACCGGCGACCACGAGGGCGCCGCGCTCGCCTTCGACGCGATCTACGACGCGTTCCCCGGGGAGATCGCGCCGAAGCTGGCGCTCGCTCTGTGTGCCGAGGTGCTCGGCCAGTTGGACAACGCGGCCGAGTACTACCGCCTGGTGTGGTCGACCGACCCGGGCTACGTGAGCGCCGCGTTCGGGCTGGCCCGGGTGCGGTTGGCGGCCGGGGACCGGCGCGGCGCCGTGCGGACGCTGGAGTCGGTGCCGGAGTCCTCCGTCCACTGCACGGCCGCGCGGGTGGCGGCCGTCAGGGCACGGCTGCGCGGGCGCACGGCTGCCGCCGCCGACGTACCGTTCCTGGACGACCTGGTCGCGGCCGCGGGGCAGGTCGAGGCCCTGGAGGCGTACGGTCTGGACCCGGCTCGGCGCGAGCTGTTGTCGACCGAGGTCCTCGGCTGCGCGCTGGACTGGGTACTCTCCGGGGGCCAGGGTTCCGCCCCTCCCGCCGCCGGGGGGCGGACGCTGCTCGGCAGCGGCCTGGACGAGCGGGGTCTGCGCTTCGGCCTGGAGCGTTCGTACCGCACGCTGGCCCGGCTGGCGGCAAGCGGCGAGGAGAGGATCGACCTGGTGGAACGTGCCAATCGTTACCGCCCCCGGACGTGGGTGTAGTTGATGTCGCAGATGCCCCAGCAGGCCGCTCTGTCGAAGTGCCCGAGCTGTGAGGAACCCCTCGAGTCGGGTGACCGCTTCTGCGGTGCCTGCGGATACGACCTGTCGGTGGTTCCCGCACGGCCGCGGGAGGAGCCGACGATCGCCATGAACGGCTCGGCGCCGGACCGGACTTCAACCGGTCCCGCCCACCCCCGGCCCCCGTCGGCGCCGCCCGCCGCACCGTCCTGGCCCACGCCCGGCCAGGACGGTCCCGCCGGCGCGCCCCCGGCACACCGGCCGACGGACCTGCCCGGCACGGACTCGGGCGGCTCCCCCCTGCCGGGTGGGCCCGCGCACCCGGCCCCCGCGGCGCCCCGCCACCCGGCCGCGGACACCCCCGCCGCGCCCCAGGCCCCGGTCCCGCCGCACGCCTCGGCCCCGTCTCCGGCCCGGGCTCAGGCCCCGGCGGCCCCGGTACCGCCGCCGTCTCCGGCGCAGGGCGCGGCCGTGCCGCCGCCACCGCCGCCACCGGTGGCGCCCCCCGCCCCGTCGTCCGGTGTGCGCTTCGACCGCCGCCCCCAGCCGGACGCGTCCACGGCTCCTTCCCCCTCCCCCGCCCAGCGGCCCGGCGGTGTCCAACCGCCCGCGCGGTCCGACGAGTACCCGCTCCAGGCGCCGGACCCGCGCGTGGCCGCCGAGTCCGCGCCGGCCGCCGGCGGCACGGCGGTGTGCGTGGCCTGCCGCGCGGGCCGGGTGGACGACGACGGCTACTGCGAGAACTGCGGCCACGCACAGCCGCGCGAACGGGACCACATGGAACAGGAATGCGGCCCGATGGCCGCGGTCAGCGACCGCGGCCTGCGCCACCACCGCAACGAGGACGCCTTCGCCGTCGGCACCACCACGCTGCCGGACGGCTCCCCCGCCTCCGTGGCGATCGTCTGTGACGGCGTCTCCTCCGCGACCCGCCCCGACGAGGCCTCGCTGGCCGCCTCCCGCGCGGCGAGCGAGACGCTGCTCGCCGCGCTGCCGCGCGGCACCCACCCGCAGCAGGCGATGCACGACGCGATCCTCGCCGCCGCCGACGCGGTCAACGCGCTGGCCGACGAGCCGGCCGCGGCCCGTGAGCACACCCCGCACCAGAACGCCCCGGCCTGCACGATCGTCGGCGCGGTGGTGACGGCCGGTGTGCTGGTCGTCGGCTGGGTCGGTGACAGCCGCGCCTACTGGATCCCGGTCGACCGCTCCGCCCCGGCGGCCCGGCTGACCGAGGACGACTCGTGGGCCGCGCAGATGGTCGCCGCGGGTCTGATGGGCGAGGCCGAGGCGTACGCCGACCAGCGCGCGCACGCGATCACCGGCTGGCTCGGCGCCGACGCCTACGACCTGGAACCGCACACCGCGGCCTTCAAGCCGGACCGGCCCGGGGTGGTCGTGGTCTGCACGGACGGCCTGTGGAACTACGCGGAATCGGCCGACGAGATGGCCCGGGCCGTCCCGGCCGACGCCGACGCACGGCCCCTGCACAGCGCCCGGGTCCTGGTCGGTCACGCCCTCGACGGCGGGGGCCACGACAACGTAACAGTGGCCCTCGTACCGTTCCCCGCCGTCCCGCAGGGGGCAGGATCGGCCTGAGGCCGCGTACGGGAATCCTCTGAGGGCAGGCCTCGACGGACCGGAGGGGACCGGTCCGTCATCCGTCGTCGCCCCGCGCCGCCGGGGCACCCAAGGGGGATCGAACAGGCATGGCCAATTTATCGAAATCGAACGTGCCGCGGTTCTCGGTCGACGTGTACCAGAACGAGTACCTGCCGGAGGGCGGCCGCGAGGTCAACGCCATCGTCACGGTGACCGCGACCGGCGGCGGCACCGTCGGCAGCACGGTGACGGCACCCCACCTGTACTCGCCCGGTGAGGGACCGTCGGCGGCCGTGGTCCTCATGGTCGACTGCTCGGGTTCGATGGACTATCCGCCGGCCAAGATGCGCAACGCCCGCGACGCCACGGCCGCCGCGATCGACGCGCTGCGCGACGGCGTGCGCTTCGCGGTGGTCGGCGGCACGCACCTGGCCGAGGAGGTGTACCCGGGTGGCGGCGCCCTCGCGGTCGCCGGCGCCGGCACCCGCGAGCGGGCCAAGCAGGCGCTGCGCGGACTGGGCGCGGGCGGGGGCACGGCGATCGGCACCTGGCTGCGGCTGGCCGACCGGCTGCTGGCGTCGGCGGACGTGGCGATCCGGCACGGCATCCTGCTCACCGACGGCCGCAACGAGCACGAGTCGGCGAAGGACCTGAAGGCGGCCCTGGACGCCTGCGCCGGACGCTTCACCTGCGACGCCCGGGGCGTGGGCACCGACTGGGAAGTGAAAGAAGTCACAGCCGTCGCCTCCGCCCTCCTGGGCACCGCCGACATCGTCGCCGACCCGGCCGGCCTCGCCGCCGACTTCGCGCGGATGATGGAGACGGCGATGGGCAAGGAGGTCGCGGACGTCTCGCTGCGGCTGTGGACCCCAGTCGGCACGGCGGTGCGGTTCGTCAAGCAGGTCGCGCCGGCGGTCGAGGAGCTGACCGGGCGCCGCACCGGGGCGGGCCCGCGCGCGGGCGACTACCCGCTGGGCTCCTGGGGGGACGAGTCCCGCGACTACCACGTCTGTGTGGAGGTCCCGCCCGCCGGCGTCGGCCAGGAGATGCTGGCGGCCCGGATCTCACTGGTGATCCCGCAGCCCGAGGGCAGCGCCCAGAGCCTCGGCGCGCAGGGGCTGGTACGGGCCGTGTGGACGGACGACGTGGCCGCCTCGACGTCGATCAACCCCCAGGTCGCCCACTACACCGGGCAGGCCGAACTGGCCCGGGTCATCCAGCAGGGACTCGACCTGCGCAAAGAGGGTGATTTCGATGGAGCGACGGCCAAACTGGGTCGTGCCGTTCAGCTCGCGAGCGCGTCCGGCAACGCGGATACTGCGAAACTGCTTGCGAAGGTGGTGGACGTGGTCGACGCCGCGACGGGTACTGTGCGACTGAAGGCGAAGGTCGAGGAGGCCGACGAGATGACGCTCGAGACTCGGTCCACCAAGACCGTTCGCGTGAAGAAGTGACCCGGAAGTGAACGAGCCCGGCCCCTCGGGGCCGGAGTAATCCGGCCGGAGGCGGCCGGACCAGGAGAGGGGGAAGCGCCGACATGCCGACCTGCCCGAACGGACACCAGTCGGGTTCCGACGACTGGTGCGAGGTGTGCGGCCACCGCATGGCGGGTGCCGTGCCCCCGCCTCCGCCCCCTCCGCCCCCGCCGGGCGGCGGCTACGGATTCCCCCCGCCCGGCGGCCCCGCCGGTGCCGGCGGTCAGGGAGGCCCCGGCGGTTTCGGCGGTCCCCCGGAGCTGTGCCCGCAGTGCCGTACGCCCCGCGAGGGCGGGGCGCCGTTCTGCGAGGAGTGCCGGTGGAACTTCCTGACGAACACGGCGACCTCGTACACCCCGGCGGCTCCGCGTCCGCCGGCGCCCGGTCCCGGCGGACCCTTCCAGCAGCCGCCCGGCCCGTCGTACGGCGACGGTGACTCCTACGGCTACCAGAGCTCGCGCCCCTCGCAGGTGAACCGGCCCGCCGAGCCGATCCCGCCGGGCCCGCCCGGGTTCGGCGGCGACCTCTCGAGATCGGTACCGCCGCCGCCCGGGCCGCCCGGCCCCGGCCGACCGGGGGGATTCGGCGGTCCTGGTGGGCCTGGTGGGCCCAGTAGTCCTGGTGGACCCGGTGGACCCGGTGGTTATGGTGCGCCCGGTGGGCATGGCGGCCCCAGCGGTCACGGTGGGCCCGGTGGCCCCAGCAGTCACGGCAGTCATGGCGGTCACGGTGGGCCGCACGGTGCTCCGCAGGCGTTCCAGCCCGGGCCGCCCGCCCCGCCCCGGTTCCCGCAGGACACCGGCCGCCCGCAGCCGAGCGGCCCGGCCTTCGGCGGCGGTGACGACGACTGGGTGATCTCCCCGCCGTCCGGTGGCCCGGGCGGTCACGGCGGACCCGGCGGCCACGGCCCGCGCGGCGGTTACGGCTACCCGCAGCCCGGCGGGACCCAGGCGCCGCCCGGACCCGGCGGTTTCCCCCAGCAGCCCCCTCGGCCCCAGGGCCCGGTGACCTGGACCGCGACCATCGGTCCGGACCGCGAGTACTTCATGGCGATGATGCAGCGCTCCGGTCCCGAGGCCGCGGGCCTGAACCTGCCCGCGTACTCGCCCGAGCATCAGCGCACGCTCACCGGCAACCAGATCACCATCGGCCGCCGTCGCCACTCCACCGGCGACACCCCCGACATCGATCTGTCGACACCGCCGGAGGACCCGGGCGTCTCGCACCAGCACGCGGTGCTGGTCCAGCAGCCGGACGGCACCTGGGCGGTCGTCGACCAGAACTCGACGAACGGCACGACGGTCAACGGCTCGGACGAATCGATCCAGCCGTTCGTCCCAGTCCCGCTCCAGGACGGCGACCGGGTCCACGTGGGCGCCTGGACGACGATCACCATCCGCCGGGGCTGAGCCACCCGCTCCGGCGGGACGCCTCGGCCGGGCACCGGCCGGACGTACGGGCTGCGCGGGTCGTCCAGCCAGGCGCTCCCGCCCCCGGCGCCGACCGTCAGGCCGTAGCGTTCGCGCTGCGGCCTGCCCGCGCGCTCCCAGAGGTCGTACGCCTCCCGCGGTTCCAGGGCACCGGCGGTCAGCGCCGGCAGGAAGCGGGACGGATCGCCTCCCCGGGCGGCGGTCCCGCCCGTCCGTGCCCCCGCACCAGGCCGGTCCTGGGCCTTGAGTCCTGTGCCGTGCCGTCCGAGGGATCGTTCCCCTTCCGAACCCCATGTGTGGTTTTTGCTGGTCAGGCATGAGATCACGGTGGTCGCGGGAGTGCGGGTGCCGTCGGTACGGGCGGTTCGGGAGACGCGGCGGGCGGTCGCTGCCGGGCCGGCGCCGGCACTCGTACTGCCGCCGGGATCAGAGGATCCTGCCGATCAGCTTGACCGTCAGGTTCTTGCCGAACTTGGCGTAGCCGTCCTCGTGGAGGCCGGGCTTCGCGTCCGGCCGGGCGGCCAGGCTGAAGCCGTAACCGAGGAACACCTGGTTGTGGGTGAGTGCCTTCACAGGATCGGTGAAGAAGGCCGGCTCCAGCCGGTGGACGGGAATCCGTCCCGTCTCGCTGCCGGTCACCCAGACCTTGGTGTCGTCCTCGCCGCGCCGCAGGACAAGACGCGGCTTGGGCGAGACGGCCGCCCAGTTGCGCACGGTGCGGAAGTGGCCGAAGGCCGCGACATCGGTGAACATGAAGCCGGTCGGGGCCTTGAACTCCTGCGGCAGGCCCAGCAGGTCGGCGTTCGGCCCGAGGGTGGCGATGCCGATACAGAGCAGTGAGTCCTCTTCCCTGCTCTGGCCAGGGCGCGCGGACGGCCACTTGGGAGCCTCAGCCATGAGCGTCAGGTACGGGGACGGGGGTTCGGTGGGTTCGCTGGTCACCTGAAAGACCACAAGCTGCCTTTCGTCGACGACCGGCTTGGGAGTGCCCTTGGGGGTCACCTCGATCCGCCAGGCCAGTGCGTCCCTGAGGGCGAGTCCGTCGTAGGAGACGACGGCCTGCGCGGTGTAGGTGCCGGAAGCCGTGCCTGGGGGGACAGTGATCTTGAATCCGCCCGGCAGCGTCGGCCCGCCGGCCACCAGTTGCCGGCCGGGGAACGACACCGTGGCCGGCGCGTCCTGCGCCAAGGCGAGCGGCGGGGCGGGCGTGAGGGTGACAACGACCTTGTCCCCCGGGGCGGGTGCGGAGCCCCGGTTGCCGGCGAAGAAGGCCAGAGCGACCGTGTCCCCGGGCTCGGCGGCCACGACGGCGGCGTCGGCTGTGGCGAAGAGCTGGGGTTTCCCGGGGACCTCGCCGTCCGGCGAAGCAGCCGTCAGGCCGGTGATCAGGGCGCAGCGCACCCCCGCCTTGCAGGCCGTGAAACGGACGGTCGTGGTGGACGCGTCGGCGGTGAACTCCACCGACCGCGTCACCCAGCCCTGTTCTTTGACCGGTTCAGGATCGAAGGACTTCCTGAGCGTGCCGGGCGTCCCGCGCACCGGGGTGACCTGCACGGTGTAGCGCTGCTCGTTGGGCGTGGAGTCACCTCCGAGGTCGGCGCGCTCCTTCCACCTGATCGTGACCCGCTCTCCCGGACGGGTGGGGAGGTCCTGGCTCACTCCGCCCACGTCGCGGTCCTCGGCGCGCTTCTCGTTCTTCAGTCGCAGCGCCTGGGTGGTGGCGGTGTCCGGGCCGTCGCCGGACCCCAGGCGCACCACCTCCACGACACCCTGGGTGACCTTCCAGCCGGGGATGTGCCGGCCACCGTCGGTGGTGAACTGTACGAACGGTTGGGTGGTCAGTGCAGGTTCGCCGAACGAGGCGTTGCGGAAGTCGGTGGCCATGTTTCGCTCCTTCGCGCTTCGTGCGTGGGGGTCCGGAGCCGGGCAGGGCTCGCCTGAGGCGGGGGCCCGCCCGCTCCGGCCCGGCGGCGGACGGGCGGACCCCGGCAGGGGCCGGCTAGGAGTCGATCAGCTCACCTTCGACATCGGAGATCAGGGCGCCGCACACCCCCGTCGTGTCGGAGGCGAACGTGAGGTTGTAGCGGCTGCGCTGGGCCTTGAAGGTGAGTTCGGCGGGCTGCCAGTTGCCGATCCGGCCGCGGACGAGGTGGTCCTCCTGAAGCCCGGCCTCCTCGATCGACACGTTGTACCTCTGCTCGGTGACGGGCGCGCACCCTGCATAGGTGTTACGGGTGTGCTTCCACGTCAGGTGCACCGTCGTCCCCGGGGTGGTGCGGATGACCTGGGTGATGGAGCCGGGTTGACCGCCGTTGAGGTCGACTGCCTGGTAGGGGGAGCGGGCCAGCTGGGTGCTGTAGACATCGACGTTGCCGTCGGACACCTTCCACTGGTCGATGCCCGGGTTGCTGTTGGGCCAGATGGTGAGGTAGCCGTAGTCGGCGACGGCGGGAGGGTAGAACTCGCCGTTCCTGGCGATCTCGTCGGCCGCACCGGCCGGCGATACCGGGAAGGACAGGGCCAGCAATGCGGCACTCAGCAGGGAGCCGTAAGCAGCACGCTTCATGAGATCTCCTGTTTCGGGAAGTCCGCGCACCACGCGTGCGCGGACCGCGGGGGAGGACGCGGAGGCCGGGGGGGGCAGCGGCCCGCCCGGCGCACGCCCGGGGAGCTACTTCTCGGTGGCGCAGGGGTCGCAGCAGGAAGGGGCCGGTTCGACGCAGACGGTGACGGTGTCGGTGTTGTTGGTGGTGTCGGGGTCCCTTTCGTTTCCGGTGGCGGTGGCGGTGTTGCTGACCAGGCCGGCCTTGGTGGCTTTGGCCCGCAGCACGAGCGTGGCGGTGGCGCCGTGGGCGACGTCGCCCACGGCCCACTGCCCGGTGGCCGGGTCGTAGCCTCCGGGTGTGCCGTCGGCGGACAGGAAGGCGAGGCCTTCGGGGAGCCGGTCGGTGACGGTGACGCCGGTGGCACCGTTCGGGCCGGTGTTGTGGACGGTGATGCGGTAGGTCACCGTCTGGCCGATGGTGACGGTGGTCGCGTCGGCTGCCTTCGCCACGGTCAGGTCGGCAGCCGGTTTGACCTGCGTGACCTCCTCGTTGGAGGTGGACGTCAGCGGCTCCGGCCGTGCGCCGAGCAGGTTGTCGTAGGAGGCGGTGGCGATGTTGCTGAGCTGCCTGCCGCCACTGGCCCGGTCGATGGTGACCCGGTATTCCACCGTGGTCCCCGCAGGCTGGGTCTCGGTGCTGGGCAGGCTGCCCCCTGCCACGCCGGAAGCGCCGTTGCCGAGGTGGAACACGACCTGGTTCGCCCGGGCGTCGTGGTACGCCTGGTCATCGCCTTTCGCGTCACTCTTCGCTCCGGCGTTCGGGCCGTCGACGACGCGCAGGGAACCGGGCAGGTACGTCGTGCCCTCGGGGACGCCGTCGGTCAGGACGAGGTTGTCGGCCCCGCCGCCGCCCTCGTTCCTGGCGGTGATGCGGTAGGTGACGACGTCGCCCACCTCCAGCGGTCCCGCCGGAATCGCGGTCTTGGTGAGCAGCACGTAGGGAGCGGTGCCGAAGAAGATGCCGTCCAGGAGGTTGCCGGCGCTGCGGTTGCCGCCGGCGGCGGAGATGGAGCGGAAGGCGAAGCGCGTCAGCGTCTGGCCCGCCGGGACGGTGTAGGTGCCTGTGTAGTAGCCCCAGGCGGTGTTGCCGTCGGTGAAGCGCCTTTGCTCCACCGGGGATCCCGGCGCTCCGATGTCCAGGGCCATGGTGTCCTCGCCCTGGCGGCCACGGTGATACAGCCGCCAGTACAGCTTCGTACCGGGCGTGGTCGGCAGGTCCTGGTAGAGCGTGGAGACCTGGTTGGCGTTGAGCTCGGCGAGCTGGACACCGTCGGCTGCCGGAACACCGTTGAAGCCCGACCGCCATAGTTCGATCATGTGGTCGGAGGCCGTGGTGAGCCAGCCCGGGACTCGTTTCGGCGCCTGTGTCTGTGAGGCGTCCGGCAGGACCTCGTAGTTGGTGACGGCGGGCTCCTCGAAGCTGCCGTTGACCAGGGCGACCCGGAGCGGAACAGCAGGAGGTGCGGCCATGGTTCGTCCCCTTGCGTCGACACTGCTGGAAGGCACCGCCGACCGGCCGCGCCGATGCGCGCCGTGACGGAGCCGAAGCAGGCAGTAGCGCACCGCAATCGGGCGGAGACGTGAAATGGCGGGTGATCGAGGTCGGCCAACCCCGTGTGGCGGGTTTGCGACACGCACCCCCGGAAATCTCTCGGCGCGCCGTCACCCGCGCCGCATGGGCGCACCACTTCCGCCACACCCGTCTCCGGGATTTCTGCCGCCCACCCCGTTATGGCCGAATGTCCCCGGTGCCACGCTTGCGCTCACTCTCGCTCAGGGTGAATCGACGATCTCGAAGTTGACGCTCCCCGCGCGGTGGCGGCGCCCTGCGGCTCCGGCTTCCCATGGAACGCCTACGGCGTCCGCCCCCGGCTCCGAGCCGGGGGCGGACGCCGGTCCGGCGACGCGCCGGACCGGCGCGTCACCTCGTCGTCCTCTTACCCGAGGGCCGAAGACGATGCGCAGCCGAGAGCGGCACGGCCGGCGACGGTGAAGGAGATGGCCCCGGTGTTCTCCCAGAGATTGTTGATGTTGGTGAACATCCACCTCGTCGTGAGGCTGTGGTCGGCCGATGACAGGGTGGCCGTCCGCCCCTCCGTACCCGGCCTGATCCGGAACGTCACCACGGTGTCCCCGAGCTTCTGCGGCGGCGTCTCCTGGGCGCTCAGCGTCGTCCCTGCGAGGCTGCCCGGTCCCGTCACCGACGTCACGTCGGCCACCGTCATGATCGACGCCAGATCGACCCGGTGGACATGGTGCTGCGCTCCGATGGGGTTGCGCGTGGTCTCCGGACGCCACCTGAACGTGAAGGTCGATTCCGGCGCGATCCGCCCGCCGAACGGGTTCGGTGACGACGATTCGTGGATCACGCCCTCACCCAGCCGGGTACCGAATAGGTTCCGCCAGTAGAACCGCGCGTTGAGCCCCGCGTTCCCCGGCTGGACGCACTGCGACTGCGGCGCCGCCGTGGCCCGCTCCGCCGCGGCGGGCTGCCCCTGCGCCGCGGCGGCGTTTCCCGGCAACGGCGACCCCAGCAGCATCGCCGTGACGAGCACCCCCAGCCCCCAGGCCCTGCGTGCCCTGCTCCGCGTTCGCGGCACCGGCACGGCGGCGTCCTCGCCACGGACCGCCGGTGCGTTTCCTGCTCCGTACATGCCTTGAGCCTTTCTCTGCTGCGTATCCCGGCGGTGGCTCCGGGCCGAGCCGGCGGAACCACCGACGGGACGGTCCGCCATGGGGAGGTCAGTCCTCGTCGGGGTCGAGGACGCGGCCCTTGAGCTTGATCGGGTTGGCGGCGCCCACCTTGAGCTGGCCGTCCGTGTAGCGGCCCGGCGCCGCGCCCTCGACGGCGGTGACCTGGGCCGCGTAGCCGATGGCTTCCTGGTTGGTGGACAGGTACGGGTTGTGGGTGAAGGTCAGCGTGCGGCCCCCGTCTGCGAGGGAGCCCTGGACGGTCTGCAGGTTGCCCTTCGCCTGGAGCGTGTTGACGTCGTGGTAGGCCCAGGAGAGCCATCCGGTGAACACGAAACCGGTGGGTGCCTTGAGGGTGAAGGTGATGTCGCCGGGGTTCACCGGGTCCGGGACGGTGCTGAGGATCCCGAAGCTGAGGTGGGCCGGTACTCCGCCCGGCGCGTCCTCGACGATGCCCTGCTGGAGGATGTACAGCTTGTCCTCGGATCCCGGCTGAACGGGGGTCTGGGTCTGCGTGGCCATGGGTTTCCCTTCTGTGGATGGATGGTGTCCGCGTGGGCGGATCCGCCGGTGGCGGGCTTGGGTCCCGGGCCCGCTCATGGACCGTCGGGGTCGGGGACCGACTCCCTGGGCCGGCCGGTGGGCGCCCGGTCGGCCAGGAGCGGGCCGAGAACGGCGAGGGCGCCGAGGATGACGTCCTCGTAGAGGTAGAAGCCCGCTTCCAGAGGCGGCAGCTCGGCATCCGTACCTTCCGCGCCGGCCTCCGGACCGGTGACGTCGTGTCCGGAGCCGTCGTCGGCCCCGGCCTCGGTGACAGGGGTGCCGAGCAGGTCGGTGAGGTCCTGCGCCGCGCCCAGGACGGCGGTGCGGGCGGTGGCCGCCAGCAGGCGCAGGGGAAGGTCGAGGGCGGCGGCGGTGCGCCGGCCGGGGACGGATCCCGTCGCGGCGGGAGCCTCCGCGGTGGCGACGGCGAGCCACTGGACGGGCAGGGTGCAGGCGGACCTGATCCGCTCGGCGGGCATCAGCGGAGGAGGATCCCCGTCGACCATGAGGTCCTCCCACTCCATGAGGTCGAAGAGGAACTGCCCGCCCTTGTAGAGGGGCCAGGGCCGGACCGCGTCGAGCAGCTCGCGGGCGCGTTCGGGGTCGTGCCGGCGCAGGGCCACGCCGTGCCGGGCCAGGGTGCACAGGCACTGGCGCAGACAGCCGTTGACCTGGCCCAGGAAGGCGAACGCCCGGTGGTCGGTCGGGGTCAGCGGACCGGCGGCGGGATCGGCCGGCGGGGGTGGGGTCGTGGTGGTGGTGTTCACAGTGGCCTTGAGGTGACGTAATGGGCGACCTGCCGCAGGACGGCCTTGCCTTCGTTCTCGGGGACGACGCGGAGGTCTTCCTCGAAGCGCGCGATGCCTTCGGCGGCGAGCCGGTCGGCGAGGTCGGTGGCGTACTCGATGGAGCCGTGCCGGCGCATGGCGGCGAGGAGTTCCTCGGCGTGCTGCTGCGTCTTGTCGGTACGGCGTTGGCGCAGGACGTCGAGGAGGCGGGGCCGCTCGTGGGCGTGCACGGTGCGGAAGAGGTGGATCAGCATCACCGTGCGCTTGCCTTCGAGCAGGTCCCCGAGGGGCTCCTTGCCGTAGAGGGCCTCCTCGCCGACCAGGTTCAGGACGTCGTCCTGGATCTGGAAGGCGATGCCGATCATTCGGAACGCCTCGTCGAACCGGCCGAGCACGGCCGGGTCGGTGACGCCGGCGCAGACGGCGCCGATACGGCACGGGCTCATGCAGGTGTACCAGCCCGTCTTCTTGGTGCTCATGGTGAAGTAGTCGTCGTCGGTCTCGGGGACGACCTCGTGGCGGATCCAGCCCAGCTCCATGGCCTGGCCCTCGATGGACTCCCGGCACATGTGCATCGCCTCGTGGATGAGGCCGAGGGTGCGGACCAGGCCGAGTGTCTCGAGGTTGGACAGGACGGCGTCGACGGCGAGCAGGTTCAGTCCGTCGCCGACGTTGACGGCCAGGCCCAGGCCGTGTTCCTCGTGCATGGTCGGCAGGCCGCGCCGGTGGGTGGACTCGTCGGCGATGTCGTCGTGGACGAGGAAGCCGTTGTGGAACAGCTCCAGCGCGGCGGCGGCGCGCACGGCGTCGTCGGGGCGTCCGCCGAAGGCGGCGCAGGCCGCGATGGTCAGGGTGGGCCGCAGGCCCTTGCCCTGCCGGGCGGGGTAGGAGCGCATGAGGTCGTACAGCTCGGCACGCGGCTCCCGGTCCGGCAGCAACCGCTCGATCTCCTCGTTGGTGCGAGCCCGGCACCGGCGCATGGTCTCCATCAGGTCCGCGTCGTGGACGGCGTGCTCCAGCGACCAGCTGGTGCTGCTGCGTCCGTCCCACAGCAGGCGCGGGACGCTGACCGTGGTGTCGCCGATCAGCGCGGGTGGTGCGGGGGCGTCCTCGGGGGAGCGCCGGGCGAGGAAGTCCAGCGCGGTCCAGTCGACCGGCTCGGTGACCGGCTCCAGGGCTGCGGGCGCCGCGCTGCCCCACAGCTGGGGGGCCTGTTCTCGGTACGCGCCCCAGAGTTCCTGCATGCTGCGCAGGCCCGCCGCGCGCTGGGACAGCAGCGTGAAGGCGCGCCATACGGCGAGGGTGTCCTCCTGGGAGCCGCGGACGTCGAGGCTGTCGGGCAGCGCCTGTTCGACGGGCGGGCGCTGAAGGTCGAACAGCAGGTTCATGGCCCGGTTGTCGAAGGCGACCTCGACGTCCGGGTCCGGGCAGCGGTCCCGGGACACGACGAGCCGGCTGTGCCGGGCGGTGAGCGTGGCGTGGCTGCCGTCGTTGAAGCGCAGTCCGAGCCGGATGCCGCGCAGCTGGTCGGCCGCGGCGGCGAGGATGGCCGGCGCCCGGTCGGACAGGGCGGCCACGGTCTCGTCCAGCAGCCGGGCGCCCGTGAACGCGGTCACGGTGTCAGTCATGGGCACCACCGGCGAACTCCACGATGCCCCCGGCACTGAAGCCGATACGGCGCCCGCCGACCCGGCCCTCCACCGTGCACGGGCCGAGGGTCTCGTGCACGCTGAACGGGTGCAGGCTCGTCTCGGACGGGTTGGCGATGCGCCCTGCCGTGTGCGAGCGGAAGTCGAGGACGAGACGGTCGTCACCGAGCCGGGCGGTGATCAGCAGCCTCCCGGGCACCGCCGCCGTCGGCGGGGTGCCCAGCACCTCAGCCAGCGGCGGCACCATCACGACCCGGTCGCGATCCAGGCTGCCGGTGACCGCGACCCGCAAGCCGCGGCGCGGGAAATGACGCACCATGCGTCCGTCGCGCCACAGCATCACCGATCCGCTGGCCGCGTCCGCCGGACGCGTGGGCTGGATCAGGGTGAAGACCACCGCAGAGGGCGGAGCGAGGCCGACGGGGCCGGAAGGGTCGTTGACGAACCCGAACACCCAGCCCCCCAGCGTGGGCCAGGACCACCGGCCGCGCACTCGTTCGTGGTAGCCCAGCAGGTCCGTGGCCGTGGCCGTCCCGTCGGCGTGCCGCACAGTGCCTTCTCCCAGGACGCCGGGCTCCGACTGCCACCGCAGATGCTCGTCCTCGCCGAAGGGCGCGCACTGCGAGGTGCACGGCCTGCTGGTCCGGGTCAGCCGTACGTCGGCCGCCGGCGCCGCGGACCGGGCCGCCACCCGGAAAGCGCCGGACTCACCGCGCGGACGCGGCAACCGGAAGGCTGACCAGGGCAGTTCCGGCTGTTCGGCGTTGAACTGCGTCGCACTCCAGCCGCGATCCTCCTCGTGGACGAGGAGGATCGCCATGTGCTGCCCCTCGGCCGCCGTGCCGGTGCCGCTGCGCCGCCCGGTGACCGGAGCGCCCGGATCCGCAAAGACCGCGCCGGTGGAGGACCCCAGGACGGACAGGTTGGCGATCAGGGCTTGCCTGCCGCACCGCGACGTGAACGCGTAGTGCAGCCATCTGCGGTCGAGTGGATGGGTGAGCGGGGCGTGCGGGAAGGGGCCCGCGGGCCCTAGCCTCGGGAGGGGCGACGTGGACACACCTCGAAAGCTAACTCACCGCATGGACGATGTCGCATTCGGTGACATTCGGTCGGGTGACAGGGGAGCACAGAATCGTTCACTTCCGCATTCGAGGTTTGAACCCGCAAAAGCGGCCAGCGGTCGTGGTGTGCTCACTCGTCGTCCCCCAGGACGCTTGCCGTCAGGCGTACTTCCGGCTGGCCCGCGATCACCGCTCGTCCGTCGCGGTACCGGCCCGGCTCGGCCTCCGCCCCGGCCCGGACGCCGAGGGTGTACACCAGGGCCGCCGCCGGGTTGCCGGGGGTGTTCAGACGGGGTTCGTCCGTCACGGACAGTGACCTGCCGTCCTCCCGTACCGCCGCCGTCGGTGCCGGAGCGGCGATCACGGAGCCGTCGACGCGGTAGTACGCACAGGTCGCGCGGCCGTCGAAGGAGAGGCCCGTCGGAGCGGTGAAGGTGTGTGTCACGCGCCCGGGAGCCCAGGCATCGGTGGACGAGACCCGTACGTGGAGCAACTCGCCGCCGCCGCGCGCAATCTCCACTCCGACTTCCTGGCGTACCAGCAGTTTCGGGGTGTTCTCCGGTACCGGGTGCCGGTCCGGCTTGGGGTCCGGGGGGTTCGCGGTGGTCAGAGGCAGGGCCACGATCCGGTGGTGGAAGTTGTCCGCCACGAGCAGTCGGCCGGCCGGGTCGACGGCCAGACCGCAGGGGTAGGCCAGCGAGACCCCTGCGGCCGTCTCCGCCCCGTCAGCCGCTTCCGCCGGGCCGGCCGCCGGGGTCGGTCCCGCGACGCAGTGGGCCGCTCCGTCAGCCAGCCGCCATACGCGATGTCCGTTCACGTCGGCGACGTAGAGGGCCCCCTGGGCGTCGACCGCCACGGCGCACGGGGCACTCCAGTCGACCACCGTGGCGGCAGCGCTCCCGCCCGGCGGTCCGGCCAGCACCCGCAGAGTCCCGTCCGTGCCCAACAGCAGCACCCGACGGCCCACTGGGTCGGCGATGTACAGCCGCCCGGACGCGTCGGCCGCCAGCCCCGCGGGCAGGAAGGCCCCGCCGGCGTCGGCCGCGCCGGAACGCGCGGACCGGCCGGACGGTCCGGACGTCCCGACAACCGTGCTGATGATGCCGTCCGCACCGATCCTGCGCACCCGAGGGGTGCCCGCTTCGCCGATGTACAGCACTCCGGCGCCGTCCACCGCGAGAGCGCAGGGGGCGTCCAGCCGGGCGCGGTCGGCGGGACCGCCGTCACCGTCGCCGCCGCGGGAGCCGTCTCCCGCGACGGTGCCGATGACGCCCGAGGGGTCGATCCGGCGGATCCGGTGGTTCATCTCGTCGGCGACGAACACGGCCCCGTCCGGGCCGACCGCGAGGGCGGCCGGGAATCCGAGCCGGGCCCGCGTCGCGTCCGCGCCGTCCCCGGCGAAACCGCGCAGCCCGTCGCCGGCGACCGTCAGCAGGGTGCCGGAGCCGTCGATCCGGCGGACCCGGTGGTTGGCGTGGTCGGCTACGAAGACCGCGCCGCCCCCCACGGCCACACCCGCGGGGAAGGCCAACTGCCCTTCCGGCGCGGGCCCGTCGTCCCCGGAGAATCCGGCGGTGCCGTTTCCCGCCACAGTGCCCGACGGGCCGCCCCGGGGGGAGACCTGCTTCCGCCGTCGAGCCGTGGCCTTCGCCGTCACGCCGTCACCGCCCGGCACCGGCGCGGTGGCCTCCCGGTGGCACCCGGCGCATTCCGCTTCCACGGCCTCGTCCTGCGCATGTCCGTCTCCTTCCGGGCCGACATCACATCCCCCTTGCATACCGGCCGGGCCGACCGCACCGGAGCAGCGCACCGGGCGCTCCACCCGTACGAGGGAGAGGCCACGAGGGACGGGTGACGCCGGCCCGTCACGGGCGTCGGCCGAGGTCCGGCGGCGGGGCGCAGGGCTGCCACGCTCTGCGTCCGTGCGCCCTCGCACGCCTCAGCTCCACTCGGACAAGTGACGCAGAATCGATCCGGCATCCCAAACGGGGGAATGGCCGCATACCGCCCGTGCGCCCGGGATAACGATGGACTCGGATGACGGCCCGGTACGCGCCGTGATGCCTGCGCGAACACCCCGCAGCGGGCCGCAGACGGCGACCCGCCTCCGTCTTCCGGACGCAGCTCCCCATGGCATTGCATGCGCTGGACCGTGCGATGGGCGGCCCCGAGCCCTGCCCGCCGCCTGCGGGCAGGGGCGGCCCGCGTCAGTACGTCCCTTTCGCCGCACGCTTCGATCACAGCCCCAGGAGGACACGGAGATGGCCACCGACGTGCAGTCAAAGAAGGAAGCCTACGCACGGGGAGAGGAACAGGGGCGGGCCGATGCGCTCGCCGGCCGATCCCACGCCGACCCGCCGCGCGACGGCACGCGCGGCGAGAAGGACCAGTACGCGAACGGCTACGACTGGGGTTACGAACAGGGCCGTGCGCAGAAGCTGGACCTCGTGGTGTGGCAGGAGGGCGGAGTCGAGGACGCCCCGGGGGGTCTCGGCACCACCATCAACATCTGCGTCCGCACGCCGAACTGGAGCGAGACCGTCGCCGCCGGCGAACGCGAGCACGTCTTCACCGCTCCCACCGGATTCCGCTGGAACGGCACGGTGGGCGCCCAGTACAAGCGCATGGACCAGACCACGGGCGGCGGCCTGCCCCCCGTCCAGGCCAAGGTCAGCGCGGACGGGCGCACGCTGACCTTCACCTTTGACGTGCACCTGAACACGAACACCGAGGACAAGGACTGCATCGTCTACACCTGCGGCCTCGAGGCAGTCGACGGCGCCGAACCCGGCCGTTTCACCGACGGCGTCGCCCAGATCGGCACCGCACCCCCGGCGAAGCTCAAGGCCGAGGTCATCGAGGACGAGGACTGAGAGAGCAGGAGCCAGACACCATGACCACCGTCGTCACCACCGGCGTCTTCCCCTCCACCAACCCGGCCGCCTCGCCGATCAGCGGTCTGGGCACCGCGGACGTCAAATGGGGCAGCAGCGGCTCCCAGAGCGGGTACCAGTTCCGCGGGGCGGCCGCGGACGTCGAACTCGACGGGACCGAGTTCGTCGTCGGTACCTTCGTGCACCGCAATCTGCCCACCAACGTCAGCCCGAGCCAGTTCGACGTCCAGCTCACCATCAACGTCATGTTCGAGGACGGCACCACGACCGACCTCGGCTTCAGCTTCCATCACAACGAGACGCCCAACACCACCGGCAGCAGTCCCGTGGACGACGACCTCGTCGACCTGCAGACCTTCGTCCACCCCCAGCCCGTCACCGTCGACGGCAAGCAGTACCGGGCGGTCCTGAGCGGGTTCAAGCGCAACGGCCAGATCGTCCGGCAGTTCCGCAGCCCCGAGGGCGGGGTCAACTTCGCCGAAGTCGTCTGCATGTTCACCCTCGACGAGCCCGACGTGATCATCTCCGGCCTGCGGTACCTGGGCACCGGAGCGGGCCAGCCCGACGAGTACGTCGAAATCTTCAACCGGGGCGGTGCGCCCCAGGACCTGACCGGCTGGGTCGTGGAGTCCAAGCCCACGGGGCGCGACTTCCCCTTCCCTGCCGGAACGGTCATCCGGCCCGGTCAGCGCTACCGCATCTACACCAACGAGTCCCACCCGCAATTCGGCGGATTCACCTTCGGTTCCTCCCAGCAGGTCTGGCGGGACGAGGGCGGCATCGCCCGCCTGGTCGCAGCCGACGGCCTCGTCCCGGACCAGTACTCCTACCTCGACAAGGGCTTCAACACAGCCCGCACACCGTAAACGGGCCTCCTCGGGCTTCCAGCGACTGGTGAGGCCGAAGCGAGCCTCACCAGTCGGGCCCGGCATCGTCCGAAGGAGTTCACTTGGCCGATCGCACCGGCCGAAGCAGCCGGCGCCTTGTCCTGGAAGTGCTGGGCGGCTCATCACGGTGTCGGCCATGAAGAGCATGAGGAGGGGGAGAGCGGTCGCGCAGCGGGGTGCCGGCCCTGCCTCCTGCCCACCGGCAGTCGTCGTTCGCGCGGTCGGAACTCCCGGGATCCGTGTGAGGTGCGTGGGTCGGACACTCCTCGGTGAACGCCAGGGCTCCGAGGTCGTAGGCGCGGACGGTCCAGCCGAGGCCGACGTCATGGCCGGCGTGCGGCAGGCGGTCGACGACGACGCGGGAAGCCGCGGACAGCCGCGCGGTCAGATCGGCACCCTGCCGGTCACGGCGGCGGGCGCGTCCGCCCCGGCCGACGCCTCCGGACACCGCTCCGGACCGACGGCCCGGCACCGGAGCACCTCCGCAGCCGGAGCCGCCCGCACCCGCTCCGGCTCCGAGCTCCTCCACCCGCACCGCCGCGGCCCTCGGCCGGCAACGGACCGACCCTCCCGCGACAACCCTGATCCCATGCCTGACCAGCAAAAACCACACATGAGGTTCGGAAAGGGAACGACCTCTGCGAACATGGAGGGCGTGACAGAGATTCGGCGCGGCACGCTTCAGGAGCAGACCTTCTACGAGCAGGTCGGCGGGGAAGAGACCTTCCGCCGGCTCGTCCACCGTTTCTACGAGGGAGTGGCCGGGGATCCGCTGCTGCGGCCCATGTACCCCGAGGAGGACCTGGGTCCGGCCGAGGAGCGGTTCGCACTCTTCCTCATGCAGTACTGGGGCGGTCCGACCACCTACAGCGACAACCGCGGCCATCCCCGGCTGCGGATGCGGCACGCCCCGTTCACGGTCGACCGGGCGGCGCACGACGCGTGGCTGAAGCACATGCGGGACGCGGTCGACGAGCTGGGCCTGTCCGAGGAGCACGAGCAGACGCTGTGGAAGTACCTGACGTACGCGGCGGCCTCGATGGTCAACTCCCCGGACTGACGGAGCCGGGCGCCGCCCGGGACGGCTCGGCGACCGGGGCGGCTCAGCGCACGGGCCGCCCGGGGCGGCTCAGCGCACGCTGAGCCCCAGCGCCCCGAGCCCCGCCCGGCGCACCGCGACCGACCCGTACGGGGTGCGCAGCCGGAGCCAGGCCCCCGAGGAGAGCAGTCCCTGCCCGTCGCCGCGCAGGAAACCCAGCGACTGGGCGGCGTGCACCGCCCGCACCGGGAGTCCGGTCTCCCCGACCGTGCGCGACCAGATCTCCCGCCCGATCCGGTCGAGTTCGGTCCGGGTACGCAGCCGAGGCGCCAACTCCCCGGTGCGCGACCGGAACTCGGCGACCGACGCGGCGACCAGCCCCCGCAGCGCCTCGGGGGCCGGCAGCCCGGGCTCGGCCCGCCAGCCGCCGCGCGGCGGCAGCACGCCGGCCCACGGCGGCCCCGTCACCGCACCCGGCACGCCGGCCGTGGCGGCGGACTCGTCCACCGACTCCAGCAGCTCACCGGCGGACACGGTCACGTCCAGGGCGACGTCCAGCCCGTCCTCGTAGGGCTTGGCGAGCCGTACGGCACGGATCGCCAGCACCTCGAACGAGGGAGGCCGGCCGAAGACGGCGAGCGCCGTACCGGCGGCCTGCAACCGCACCGCGGCGGAACGGTCGTAGTGCAGCAGCCGGGAGAGGAAGGCCGCGAGATCCGCGGCCTCCGTCTCGTCGGCGAGGTGGAGCACCGTCATGCGGCGACGGCCTCCTCCTCTTCGTCCTTCGCGTCGTCCTTGTACTCCTCGAGGAACTCGCGCTCCTCCTCGGTGATCCGGCGCGGACGCTGCGTCTCGAAGTCGAACGGCACGATGACCGTCGAGGCACGGACGTAGATCTGGTCGCCGTCCTTCACCTCGTAGGTGATGGTGAAGGACGCCGCCCGTATCTCCGTGATCCACAGCTCGATGTCCACGGGCCTGTGCCGGTGGACGAGCTGCCGCTTGTAGTCGATCTCGTGGCGCGCCACCACGGACCCCTGCTTGAAGTCCTTGTCGGGACGGAACAGGAAGTCGATACGGGCTTCCTCCAGATAGCGGAGGAACACCACGTTGTTGACGTGGCCGTAGGCGTCCATGTCCGCCCAGCGCAGCGGGCAGCGGTAGATGTGCCGCAAGAGATCAGCCCCGGGTCAGCTTCTTGTAGGTGGCGCGGTGCGGACGCGCGGCGTCCGCACCGAGCCGCTCGATCTTGTTCTTCTCGTACGAATCGAAGTTGCCCTCGAACCAGAACCACTTGGACTCGCCCTCGTAGGCGAGGATGTGCGTGGCGACGCGGTCCAGGAACCACCGGTCGTGGGAGACGACCACGGCGCACCCGGGGAACTCCAGCAGCGCGTTCTCGAGGCTGCTGAGCGTCTCGACGTCGAGGTCGTTGGTCGGCTCGTCGAGGAGCAGCAGGTTGCCGCCCTGCTTGAGGGTGAGCGCGAGGTTGAGCCGGTTGCGCTCACCTCCGGAGAGCACCCCGGCCGCCTTCTGCTGGTCCGGACCCTTGAACCCGAAGGCGGAGACGTAGGCGCGCGACGGCATCTCGACCTGGCCCACGTTGATGTAGTCGAGCTCGTCGCTCACGACGGCCCAGAGCGTCTTCTTGGGGTCGATGTTCTCGCGGCTCTGGTCGACGTAGGAGATCTTGACGGTCTCGCCGACCTTGATGGAGCCGGAGTCGGGCTCCTCGATCCCCTGGATCATCTTGAACAGGGTGGTCTTGCCTGCGCCGTTCGGTCCGATGATCCCGACGATGCCGTTGCGCGGCAGCGTGAACGACAGGTCGTCGATCAGCACCTTCTCGCCGAAGGCCTTGCTGAGGTTGTTGACCTCGACGACCACGCTGCCCAGCCGCGGACCCGGCGGGATCTGGATCTCCTCGAAGTCCAGCTTCCGCATCTTGTCGGCCTCGGCTGCCATCTCCTCGTACCGGGCCAGACGCGCCTTGGACTTGGCCTGCCGCCCCTTGGCGTTGGACCGCACCCACTCGAGCTCTTCCTTGAGCCGCTTCTGCCGCTTGGCGTCCTTCTGGCCCTCGACCTTGAGACGGGTCGCCTTGGTCTCCAGGTACTTGGAGTAGTTGCCCTCGTAGCCGTGCAGCCGGCCGCGGTCGACCTCGCAGATCCACCCGGCGACGTTGTCCAGGAAGTACCGGTCGTGGGTGACGGCCACGACGGTGCCCTCGTACTTGGCGAGGTGCTGCTCCAGCCAGTTCACCGACTCGGCGTCGAGGTGGTTGGTGGGCTCATCGAGCAGCAGCAGGTCGGGGGCCTCGAGCAGCAGCTTGCACAGCGCCACGCGGCGCTTCTCGCCACCGGAGAGGTTGGCGACCGGCCAGTCGCCGGGCGGGCAGCCCAGCGCGTCCATGGCCTGCTCCAGCTGGGCGTCGAGGTCCCAGGCGTTGGCGTGGTCGAGCTGCTCCTGCAGCTTGCCCATCTCGTCCATCAGCTCGTCGGTGTACTCGGTCGCCATCTGCTCGGCGATCTCGTTGAACCGGTCGAGCTTGCCCTTGACCTCGGCGACGCCCTCCTGGACGTTCTCCAGGACGGTCTTGTCCTCGTTCAGCGGGGGCTCCTGGAGCAGGATGCCCACGGTGTAGCCGGGAGTGAGGAAGGCGTCACCGTTCGACGGCTGTTCCAGCCCCGCCATGATCTTCAGAACGGTTGACTTACCGGCGCCGTTCGGGCCGACGACACCGATCTTCGCTCCCGGCAGGAAGCTCAGGGTGACGTCGTCGAGGATCACCTTGTCGCCGTGCGCTTTGCGCGCCTTGCGCATGGTGTAAATGTACTCAGCCAAGAGAAACCGTCCGGCAGCTTGAAATCTGGCAGTGGGCAGATACACCCCATCTTGCCGCACCGCCACCCCTGGGCGGAAACGCGTCTGACACGGGGGCCCCTACCTGCGGTTTCACGGACGTCGACCGCGCGCCGCCGGTCACCGCCGGCCGCCGTCGAGTGCCCTCGGGCACCCGCGCACGGCCCGGAGACGGCCCCGCACCGACCGCGGTCGACGGCGTCACGACCTGGCCGTCCCGGCTGACGGCCGGCCGGAATCTCCCGGACGGTCTCGCGGAGTGCGGCGAGCACGACGACGTCCGGCCATCACAGCCCGGTCGTCAGCCGTCGGGCTCGCCACCCGTGTGGAGGAGCGCGACGACCGTACGGCCGTCGAGGCGGAGGTGGCGGAACCACTCTCCGCCGGGTCGTGGCGGGGGGGTCCTGGAAGCGGTGGCCGATGCCGACCGCTTCGGGCTCCTCGTCACCCGTCCGGACGACCGCACTCCGAAGAGACCGGTTACCCGCAGTCGATGTCGGTCGATCCCCCACGCAGGACCGGATCGGTGCCCGTACCGCTGATCCGCAGATGACCGCCGTCCCGTCCCCAGGACAGTTCGTACGTGCCTGCGTCGACGGGCCGGTAACCATCGTCGGCCGTCCAGGATCCCGACTCGTCCAGGGCCAGGCCGGTGCGCCCCACCGCGTACACCTCGCCAGTGCCGATCACGAGAAAGGACGTCTCCCGCACCACGGCCGTGCAGCCTCCCGGCCCCGCGGGGTGCAGCACGCGGTACTCCGCGTCCGAGATCAGGTCGTCCAGCGCTCCCCATGCGGTGCCGAGCACTGCCGTCACGATCAGCAGAGTGCTTACCGACCGTACCCATGTGGCTCGCTTCCGCAGGAGCCTCGAAGCGTCCGTCGGGCGGCCCACCCGGGTCAGGGCCCGTCGGAGAACGAGCGAAACGACGAGGAGGACCGCGCTCACGCCCCAGCCGGGGACCACCCGCCCCTGCACGACCAGCAGGAGGCTGCTCCAACTCGCCACGGCGGCGAGTGCCGGGCTTCCGATGCCGGCTGCCGTCGAGACGGCGGGCGACAGCCTCACGCTGTTCCGTGTACGTGCTTCGGTCACGGCGGGTACGACTCCCCGAACACGCCGGCAGTTGCGCTGAGCGGCCGAAGCGCGCAAGGCCGCCCTCCCGCGGGCCATCGCGCGGCCCCCGGTGACAGCCCCGGGCCTCCTCCCACTGCTCCCTCTCGAGTGGAACGTCCGCCGGATCCCTGGTGACGGTCCGGGCAGCCGGTCGCGCGCACGGGAGCCGGCGGCTCAGGCGGTCGGCGGGGTCCGGCGACGGCGGGTCAGGACGAGGCCCGTGCCGCCGAGGACGACCAGGCCGATGGCGGTGCCGGCGATCCACGGGGTGACGGCGGCGGCGCCGGTGTCGGCGAGGTTGACGTCGGCGGGGACGACGGGGGCGGAACCGGGCCCGCTGAGGGTGTGGGTGGTGGTGCCGGTCTCGGCGGCCCGGGTCAGGCAGTCGAGCATGCCGGTGAACCGCTGCTGGAAGCCGCCCGGCCCCTCGACCGTGAAGTCGTACGGCTGGTCCTCGCTCAGCGGAACCGTCACGGTGCGGGAGGCACCGCCCTCGACGGTGTACTCCGCACCGGCCAGCGTGAAGGTGAACGGCTCGTCGTCCTGGTTGGCGACGGTGAGGTCCACACCCCCCTTGGCGCAGTTCTCGCGGGCGGACAGCGCCGGTATCGCGCCCGTCTCCGCCCAGTTCGCGCTCGCCGTCGCCGAGACGGTCGACTCGCTGGAGCCGGCCAGGATCTGCGTCTGGCTGCGGCTGTCGGAGACGAAGGCCCGGCCGACGGGCACCGTGGTGGAGGCCTGCACGGTGAGCTCCGCGGTGTCCGCCGGCGCGTCCTCGGGCACCTGGAAGAAGATCTGGCCGCCGTCGGCCGCGGTGGTGACGGGCTCGCCGTCCTTCCCCACGATCCGCACCCCGCTCGTCGCGGCGTCCGCGGGCGGCAGGACCGTCACGCTGCGGGCGTCCGTGCGGACGGTCACCGGACCGAGCCGTCCACCCGGGCGGCCGGAGACCGCCGGCGGATCCAGGGTCAGCGACGCCCGCGGCTCGGACTGGTCACGGGCGCTCCTGCGCAGGTAGTCGGCGAGCTGCTCCGCCTGGGGGTCGACGGCGTCCACGTCCACGCCGTCGGAGTGGCGCCAGATGGCCACCTGTGTGCCCGCCGCCGCGTCCTGCTCGGTGAGCTGCCCGCGGACGCCCGCCTTCTTCGCGAGCGCCGCGAGGTCGTTCACCTGCGGATAGGAGTTCTGCAGGATCCAGCGGATCCGGCCGGCGTCCTTGTTGGCGCCCAGCGAGGTCCCGCTCCAGGCGGTCTCGTGGTACTTGGCGTCCTTCTGCGTCGGCGTGTGGATGTCGACGCAGTACGTCTGCAGCATGCCGCCGCCCTCGACGGACATCTCGAACAGGCCCGCCGACACCTGCTGGTCCCCGGCGGCACCGCGTATCACGGCCGCGCCGAACGTCTTGAGTCCGCCTATGGTCGCGGCGGCTCCACTGTGCCCCGGTGCCGTCTCCTCGTCGGCGGCGACGGCCGTCCCGGCGCCGGTCAGCACCGAGGTGGCGACGAGTCCGGAGACCAGCGTCCCCGCGGCGAGGCGGGCCGATCCACATCCGCGCGCGGACCACGCGGAGAACGAAGCAAACACCGAAATCCCTTCCGAGCAGGACCCTTTGGCGTGGGGGTGGGGTCCCACCAGCAGATTCGCCGGCCCCGAGAACCCCGGAAGCCATGCCCGGAATCCTAAGGAGGCGGCGTACCGCGCTCGCCGGTGATCGCGTCGCGGGACTGATCCGAATCGGAATCGTTATCGCAAAGGCGTCGCGGGCGTGACGGTCGACACATCCACTCGGGACGGTTCGGTACGCATCCGCCGATAGGACCGATAAGCCCCGCTCCGGTCGGCACCGGACATCGGCACCGCCGGCGCACCGCCGGCCTCACGTCACCGCCGCCGCCCGCGGCGGCCTTTGGGGCGTACTTCCGTCGGCGGTCGGTGAACTCGCCTGCTCCGTCTCCCAGTCGGGCTCGGAGCGGTCCGGCGTGGGCGTCCGGTCCGGCCGCTGGGCGCGGCGGAAGGCGGTCGTGCCCCGGGCGAGGTCATGGCCGATCGCGACCGCGTCGATGTCCGCCGACATCCAGCCCTGCTGTCCCTCGCGCGTCTCCGTGCGCACCTTCAGCCGGCCCTGGACGATCACCGGTTCGCCCACCGACAGCGACGCCGCGGTGTTGGTGGCGAGCTGGCGGTTGGCCCACACCGTGAAGAAGTTGGTGTGCCCGTCGGCCCAGGTGTTCTTCTCCCGGTCCCAGTACCGGGAGGTGACCGCCACCCGGAACCTCGCCGCGGGGCCGGACGCCGTCTCCCGGTACACCGGCCGTGTCGCCACGTTGCCCACCACGCACACCATCGTCTCGTTCATCACGTTTCCCTCCCTGGCCCGGCCCTCCCGGCATCCACGCCGGCGCCGGGCGGACACGCGTACGGGCCCGTCCCGTACGGCTGCCGTCCGACGCGGTGACCGCGGACCGTCCCGCGGTCGCCGCACAGCCAGACTGCCTCCGCCGGGCCGGGCCCGCCGAGCGCTGTGGACCACCACCGGCCTGGGGAGAACCCCGTCACCCGAACGGGACCCTCCGCCCCGGCCGGAGCCGCCCCGGCCGCCTCACCCTCCCCCGGTCCCCACCCCCGCGACCCGGCCGTACTGCTCCCGTACCTCCCGGTACCGCAGCAGCTCCGACGCCACCGGATCGAGGACGCGGGCCCGGCCGCACGCCGAGGCCGCCTCCCGCAACCGTCTCTCCGCCTCCTGCCCGTACCGCCGGGCGGGCCCCCTGGCGGCCAGGCGGCAGCTCCACTCGATGAGCGGGCCGCCCACGATGCCCACCACCATCAGCAGCACCGGCACCCCGAGACGGGGCGGCATGACACCGATGATCTGGGCCAGCAGCCAGAGCCCGCCCGCGAACTGAAGGACCGTCATCGACGCCTGGGCGAGTACGGCCACGGGCCACCACCCGGGCCGCGGCGGCCTCCCCGGTGGCAGTCCCGCGCGTACCGCCAGCGCGTCCAGCGCCTCCGGCAGTCCCTGCGAGCCGCGCGCGGCGGCCTCCCGCACCGCCTGCGCCCACGGCCCCGGCAGCCCGGCCGAGGCCCGGTCGGCCACCGTGCGCACCGCCTGCTCCACGCGCTGGCGGGCCGTGACCTCCTCGTCGGGCTGCCCGCGCAGGGCGACCCGGCCGGTGGACGGCTCGCGCCGCTCCTGGCACCAGCGCCACAGCCGCAGCCAGGGCGTGCCGCAGGCGCGGTTGGCGTTGCGCAGCCACGCGCGTTCGGCGGCCTCGCCCGCGGCCGTCGCGCCCACGGCCTGCGCGAGCCGGTCCGAGAACTCCTCTCGCGCCTCCTCGCTCAGTCCGGTGCGCCGGCGGGCGGCGTACACCGGCCACAGCCGGGCCGCCGCGATGTCCACGTCCGCGGAGATCCGGCGGGCCGGGGCCCCGCGTTCGGCCACGAACCGGCCGAGTGCCTCGCGCAGTTCACCGACCCCGTCCCCGGTGAGCGCGGACAGCGCGAGCACGGTCGTCCCGGGTTCGCCGTACTCCCCCAGGACGATGCCGTCCTCGTCGAGCAGGCGCCGCAGATCGTCCAGGACCTGCTCGGCGGCCTCCCCGGGCAGCCGGTCGATCTGGTTGAGGACGACGAACATGACCTCCGCGTGGGCCGCCATCGGCCGCAGATAGCGCTCGTGGAGCATGGCGTCGGCGTACTTCTCGGGGTCGACGACCCAGATGACCGCGTCCACCAGCTCCAGCACGCGGTCCACCTGCTCCCGGTGCTGCACGGCCGCCGAGTCGTGGTCGGGCAGGTCGACCAGGACCAGCCCGCGCAGCCGCTCGTCGGCGTCCGCCGTGGCCTGCAGGGGGCGTCGTCTGAGCCGGGGCGGGATGCCGAGGCGTTCGACGAGGCTCGCCGCCCCGTCGCTCCAACTGCACGCGATCGGCGCGGCGGTGGTCGGCCGCCGTACGCCGGTCTCCGAGATGGGCACTCCGGCCAGCGCGTTGAACAGCTGCGACTTGCCGCTGCCGGTGGCGCCCGCGAGGGCGACGACGGTGTGCTGTCCGGAGAGCCTGCGCCGCGCGGCGGATTCGTCGAGGATCCGGCCCGCCTGCGCGAGGGTCCGGTTGTCCAGCCGGGTGCGGGAGAGCCCCACCAGTTCGCGCAGCGCCTCCAGCCGCGCCCCCAGCTGCGGGCCGTACGCCAGGGGCGTCACGGTCTGCGGCACCGATGCCCGGGGTTCGGCCATCGCGCGGTGCTCCTCCGTGTCGCTCCCGTTCACCCGCCGCGCGATCAGCCCGTCGTCCCAGGGGCTCGTGGTGTCCGTGCGCGCGGAGGCGTCGGACGCCCCGGAGTCGCCTCGGCCGGGACGTTCGGGGTGCTCGGTGTGGTCCTGGTCAGTGACGGCGGTCACCGGTCACCTCTCCTTCTGCAGTACGGACAACGCGGCGATGAGTTCGGCCTGGGGCTCCGCGTGCACCTCCAGGGCGTCGAGCGGGGCGAGCCGTCGCTCGCGTTCGGTGTGCATGACGCGGTCCACGTGCTGGAGGAGCAGCCGTCCGCCGCGGTCCCGGAGCCGCAGCGCGCCGTGCGCGCCGAGCCGCTCGGCGAGCCCCTCCCCGGCGGTGCGCGCCCGTCTGCCTCCCAGCAGCACCGTGGCGACCAGCGCGGCGACCAGCTCGGGGTCGGGCGCGAGGCCCCGCTCCAGCTCCCGCACCTCGTCCTCGGCGTACTCCTCGAGTTCGCGCCGCCAGCGTCGTACGGCGAGCCCGATCCGGTGCTCGGGGCTCTCCGGCGCGGGGTCGCGGGCGGTCAACTCGGGTGCCTCCGAGGCGGGTTCGCGCCGCCAGGCGTCGTCGACGCGCTCGTCGGCGGCGGTGACGGCGCACAGCAGCAGCTCGCTCAGGCTCTCCACCAGGGTGTCGAGGAGTTCGCCCGGGGTGCAGTCCAGGGGGAAGGCGCGCCACCGCTTGAGCGCGTCCCCGGCGAGCACGGCCCCGGCCTGCAGCCGGCCCCGCAGGCGCGCGCGCTCGCTGTCGTACGCCCCGTCGACGGCCGCGGTGAGCCGCAGGGCGGCGGCGTGCTGGGCGGCGGCGGCGCCGGCGAGTTCGGGCATGCGGGCGTTGAGGGAGTCGAGGACGCCGTAGGCGGTGCGGGCCGTCACGTGCTGCCGGGCGGCGGGATCCAGCGCGTGGTGGACGAGCCAGGTGCGCAGGGCCGCCACCGCGGTGGCGGGCAGCAGTCCGCCGCCCCACGCGGACTCGGGCAGCTCGGGCACGGTGAAGCGCGGCACCTGGCCGAGTCCGGCCTTGGTCAGCAGGGCGCCGTACTGCCGGGACACCTCGGACACGACCTGGTGGGGCACGCGGTCCAGCACGGTCACCAGGGTGACGTCGTACTCCTTGGCGGTGCGCAGCATGTGCCAGGGGATGGCGTCGGCGTAGCGGGCGGCGGTGGTGACCATGATCCAGATGTCCGCGGCGCTGATGAGTTCGGCGGCGAGGACCCGGTTGTCGGCCACCAGGGAGTCGATGTCGGGCGCGTCCAGGAGGGCGAGGCCGGGCGGCAGGGTGTCGGCGGTCTCGATGCGCAGCACCCGCGCGGGGTTCTCGCCCGGGAGGAGCAGGTCGTCGTCCGGGTTCCGGTGGCGGGGCACCCACACGCGCGTGAGGTCGGGGAGCACCCGCATCCCGCTGAACCAGTGGTGGTCCTCCGGGTGGCAGACGAGTACCGGCGTCCGGGTGGTCGGCCGCAGCACGCCCGCCTCGCTGACCCGCCGGCCCACGAGGGAGTTGACCAGGGTGGACTTCCCGGCCCCGGTGGATCCGCCGACCACGGCCAACAGGGGCGCTTCGGGGTCTCTCAGCCGTGGTACGAGGTAGTCGTCGAGCTGGGCGAGCAGTTCGTCGCGGTTGGCACGCGCGCGTGCGGCCCCCGCCAGGGGCAGCGGAAGGCGTGCGGCGGCGACACGGTCGCGCAGGGCGGAAAGTGCGTCGAGCAGCTGAGGCCGTACGTCCAAGGTCACCACATGCGAAGAATGCCCAATTTCAGGGGGATTCTGAAGCATATGGGCGTGTCTGCGCGCCGACAGGACACAAGGGATGGAAGGGACGACCAAGACACGGGCACAGGCCGGGCATAACGAGTGCACAACACCCGGTGCGCGAGGGGCCAAAAGCGATGCGCGATTCGCACCTGCCTGCGATTATCAGGACCGCTTCACCGAACCTCCACATCGCGTCACGGAGGCGGGGTGAACCGGGGCAAGGATGCGGGAGCCCTATCCTTGTCCCCGGCGACGTCGAGGACAGGTCCGGACCCGGGCCCCACGACAGAGGCCACCACACCCGGCCCCCGTAGCTCAGTGGATAGAGCAGGCGCCTTCTAAGCGCTTGGCCGCAGGTTCGAGTCCTGCCGGGGGCGCACATGACCGTTGGCCAGCGAAAACGCTGGCCTGCTCGTGTTTCCGCACCCCGCGGACCCTTTTGACGGCAAGCGCCTCCCCCCACTCCTCGGCCCGTACTGCGCCCGGATCGCCCACATTTGAGTGATTACGACGGATTCGCGTGGATCCTGGTAATCATGGAACGGTTCGCTGTCTTCCGCCTTTCCCGGAGCCGTTCATGCGCACTGCCGTCACCGCCGCCCAGGACTCCGCGGAGGAACGGGGGCTCGTCTTCGAGGGTTTCGCGTACACGTGCCGGATCGTCCGTCAGAACGCCCCGCAGACGCACCCGTTGCTGCTGCTCGGGGGTTCGTCGCAGAACCGGTACTCCTGGCAGAGCCACGAGAAGTGGCTGGCACCGCTGTGCACGCTGATCACCGTCGACCTCCCCGGTTACGGCGGTTCGGACTTCCTGCCGGCCCGCTACGGCATCGACTTCCTCGCCGACGCGGTCGGGCACATGCTCTCCGACATCGGCGTGCCCCGGGTGAACCTCTTCGGCGGCTGCTTCGGTGAGGTCGTCGGCCTCCGCTTCGCGCAGCGCCACCCCGGCTTCATCCGGCGCATCGTCTTCGCCGGCGCGGCCGGCCGCCTTCCGGAGCTCTACACCGACGCCGTACCCCGTCTGTCACAGGCCCTCGAGCGGGGCGAGACCGAGAAGGCCGCGGACGGGCTGGTGCGGCTGTTCATGTCGAATCCGGAGGCCGGCAGGGTCCGCAGGCACGCGGCCGTGGCACGCCTCCTCCAGCGGCAGTTCATGGAACAGACGCCGGACGAGATCCGCAAGGCGGTCGAGCACAACACCCGGCTGGTGACGCACGGCTGCTACCGGCCGCTGCCGGTCCCGGAGGTGCCCTCCCTGGTGTTCACGGGGGAGTACGACACCCTGTGCACCCCGCAGATGGGCCGCGAACTCGCCGCCACCCTGCCCGCGGCGCTGTTCACCACCATCAAGGAGGCGGACCACCTGGTCACCGTCGAACGCCGTCAGGAGTCCGCCGACCTGATCGGCCGGTTCTGCACCGACCGCCCCGTCCACGACCTGCCGTACTGCAACCCCGTCGAGTCGCTGCGCGCCCCCCGCGTCCCCGCGCCGGCCCGCCCCTGAACCGCCGGCCCGCCCCCGGGCCGACGGAAAGGGCCGGGACCCGGCAACGGGTCCCGGCCCTTCCGGCCGACCGGCGAACGCCTCAGAGCTTCTTGCCCTCGACGACGAGGCTGTTCCCGCAGGAGACCTTCGCGCCGCCGCCGGAGCAGCTCTGCGACATGTCGTTCTTGAGGCGGATCTTGCCGTACCTCTCGGTGGTGATCTCACGCTCGCTCACGTCCGCGCAACGGACGTTGCCCTTGCCGTCGTCCGCGCACCTGCCGGTGCTCTCGACGGCGACGGCCTGGGCGGCACCGAGGCCGATGAGCGCGAGGCTCCCCAGGACTCCCGCCGCCACTGTGATCTTCTTCGACTTGAACATCTGCCTTTTCCTTGACGGTCGACCCGCCGCGGCTGAACGGCGGTGTCGTCACCCATTCCTGGACCGACGACGAACCGGGCAGGCCCGGAGCCCCGGTCGCGTGCGACCGGACCCCGGGACCCGCCCGGATCACTCGGCAGTGATCACTTGCCGCCGACGACGAAGTTGCTGGCGCACTCCACCGAGTTGGTCTCCTTGTTCTCGGCGTTGGCGAGACCCAGGATGGCCAGCGCCAGGTTGACGTCGTCGATGGCGATCAGCGACTGGACCGAGTTGTCCTGCGAGCAGGTCGTGGTCTGCGCGTTGTTGAGCTGCACCGCCGGGTCGTCACCGGCGTGGCTGACGCCGGCGCCGAGGAAGCTGACGCTGCCGAGCATCGCCATCACGACGGCGGCCTTCTGGTACTTGCGCATTACTTCTCCATTCTCGAGTGGACGCGGTCCGCGACGGACCGGTCACTGACAGCCGCCCAATTTAGGGCGACTCTTGAGGCAATTGATAGCGAAACGCCGCATGGCGTTTACCTTGCGAAAAATGCACCGTTCGCCGCTGACGCGTATTCACACAATCGGCCCGGCAATGGGCGGGCCTGCGGCAACACCGGTGCGCATCGCCGTACCGTCAGGACTTCTCGCCGACGACGAGGGTGTTCTCACAGGAGAGTTCGCCCTTGCCGGAGCAGGTCTGCGACGTCTTGTTGTCGACGCGGACCTTTCCGTCCTTCTCGGTGAGCCGGTACTCGTTCTGCTGGACGCAGCGAAGGTTGCCCTTGCTGTCCTCGGCACACGTACCGGCGTTCTCGGCGCCGACGGCCTGAACGGCGCCCAGGCCGATCAGTGCGAAGCTCCCCAGAACTCCGGCGGCCGCCACGATCTTCTTCGAGTTGAACATCTACCTTTTCCTTAACGATGCCGGACCGTCCGACGGGCCGGGCGGACCCGGGGCCCGACGTCCCGTGGGACGCGAACCCCGGAGCCCACCCGGATCACCCGAGGGTGATCAGTTGCCGCCGAGGGCGAGGTTCGACGAGCAGGCGACCGCGTTGGTCTCGGTGTTCTCCGCGTTGCCGAGGCCGAGGATGGCGCCGACGCCCGCGTTGATGTCGTCGATGGCGATCAGCGACTGGACCGAGTTGTCCTGCACGCAGGTCGTGGTCTGCTTGTTGTTCAGCTCGAACGACGGCTCGTCACCGGCGTGGCTGACGCCGGCACCGAGGAAGCTGACACTGCCGAGCATGGCCATCACAACGGCGGCCTTCTGGTACTTGCGCATTACCTCTCCGTTTCTCGAGTGGACACGATCCGCAACGGATCGGTCACTGACGGTTGCTAACGTAAGCGACCTTTGGGACTTTTCACAGCCGAAACGCCCAATTGCGCATGTTTTCCTAGTAGGTGCAGGTCAGAGGCGTGTGCGACGCCGCCGGACGGAGGACGGGGCGGAGTGGCCGGGCGCGGTCGTCCGCCGCAGGGCCGGACCGAAGAGTGATCCACGGAGAATCACCGTGACCCGGGGCGCCGTTGTCGCGTTGAGCGGTGAGTGCGGCCGCTCCCGACGCGGCCGCACTCACCAGACAGTTAAGGAGAACGTGATGTCTCGCATCGCGAAGGCGGCCACCGTGGCTCTCGGCACGGGTGCCGTGGTGTTCAGCGGCGCCGGAATGGCCTCGGCGCACTCCGGCGCCGAGGGCGCGGCGGTCCACTCGCCCGGCGTCGTGTCCGGCAATGTGATCCAGGCCCCCGTCCACGTGCCGGTCAACGTGTGCGGCAACACCGTCAATGTGGTGGGTCTCCTCAACCCCGCCGTCGGCAACGTCTGCGTGAACGAATAGCACCACCGCCACGTCCACGGTCACCGACGTCCGCCGTAGGACCTGAGAGCCCCGGCCGCCTCGCGCGCCGGGGCTCTTTCCATGGCCCGGCGTTCCCTCCATGACACCGGGCTTTCTCCGTCACGGAAGTGGCCGCTCTCCGCGGCGAACGCAATTCGGCCCCCGGGGAGACCGGGGGCCGAATGGCGCAGGGCTCGAATGTCAGGCGTGCAGCCCCAGGTCACCGTGGACCGGCTTGGCCTCGTCCACGACGACCGCCGCTTCCTTCGCCGTGTCGAGCACCGAGCTCTCTTCGGTGTCCGCCGACTCGTGCAGCGGCATCAGCTCGAAGGGGACCGCGGTGCGCAGGCCGGTGTCGAGACCGGTGGACGCCAGATCGTGGGAGTCCTGGGCGTACGCGGGCGCGGCGAAACCGGCGGCGATCAGGGACCCGGCAATGACGGCGGCAGCCTTCAGGGACTTCATCATGTTCCTTTCTTCGGCGACGCGGGTCGCCGGAGGGGAATTGTGTCGCCGTGCTCAACGATCCCCGGCCGGAGCGGAAACCGGGAAAGCGAAGATTGCCGAGTCCTCATATGAAATCCCTGAACGACCGCGCGCACACCGCTCCGCAGCACGCTCAGGAGGACGGCGGCAGCACCGGTGTCAGCGGCGTGAGCGCGGGCAGCGCGGCGGGCGCCGGCGCCGCCGCCTCGGCCGGCGCGGGCAGGGTCGACACCTGGGGTTCGCCGCCGAGCAGCGCGGCGACCAGGTTGTCCACCCGGGTCAGCAGGTCGCCGGCCGACGGGAGCACCGGGGCGGCGCCGGTGCCGGCCTCGGGCAGGAGCGCGTCGAGGAGGTCGTCGAGGGCCTCCCGTACGGCGCCCGGCAGGGCGTTCAGGAGTTCGGCCGAGGCGGGCGGGAGCACCCCCGCCACCGTGGTGGACGTGACGGGGGCGGTCAGGGCCGAAGCGGCCGCCGTCGGCGCCGGCGCGGCCGGGGCGGTCGTCAGCGGGGCGGTCGTGTCGGTGATCGTGATCATGATCGTCGGGTCGTCGTCGGCCGCCGCCCTCACCAGGGCGGCCTTCGCGGCCCCGCCCAGCGTCCTGGCCCGCTCGGGGGTCAGCCGGCCGTCCCGTGTCTCGAGCACCGCCTTCAACAGGCCGAGGACCGGGCCGAGTTCGCTCGCGTGCGCGTGGGCGTTCCCGGCCCGCGCGAGCAGCGCGGCCGACGACGTCGCGCGGTCGTGTCCGGCGGCCGTTTCGGCCGCCACGGCGGCGGGGCCGGTGATCCCGGCGACGACGGCGGCGCACAGTGCGCCGATTGCGATGCGCCGTGCAGACAGAGCGCGCATGGACGTTCCTTTCGCGGGCTTCGGATCCTGAAGCCCACCGTGGGAGCGGCCCGGGGCACCCGCAACCGGGCCTGCGCCACCCGGTTCCGCCCGTCACCCTGTTGCCCGTTCCGCCGGACGAGGCGGTATGCCGAGCGGATTACCTTCCCGGGTTGGCTTCACGATTCCAACACACTTACCCCTTTGAGCCGAGTTTCAGTGACTTTGTCCGCTTCATGGCTAGAGTTGCGAACCTCCGAAGCACTCTCACCGGCGGACGCATCGCCCTCGTCCTCGCTGCCTGCCGCCGCCACCTCATCCGAAAGGCTCCGCCGGTCATGCGCCAATCCCTGGGTCTGCTGCTTCGCCATGCGACGGTGGGCGTCCTCGCCCTGGCCGCGACGTGGATGCCCTCCGGCTCCGCGGCCGCCGCACCGTTCGCTCCCGCGCCGGAGGCCGAGGGCATCCCCTTCGCCCAGCGGTACCGGGCGGTCCAGCACGGCGGCATCGTGCGCGCCGCGAACGCCTCCGCCACCTGCGCCTCCGGCCGGGACGCGTGCCGGGGCGCACAGACCGGCGGGCAGGGGGTGAACGGCGACTTCGAGATGGGTTACATCGACGTCGACCAGGACCCGAACACCTACAACTCCTCCCGTGCGGAGGTCCGGCTGCCGGCCGGCTCCCGGGTGACGTACGCGCGCCTGTACTGGGGCGGCAATCTGCGCGTCGGCGAGCAGAAGCCGGCGCAGGACAACGGGCGGGTGCTGGTCGCCGAGCCGGGCGGAAACTACAAGGAGCTGCTCGCGGACACGGTGGTGGGCCACCGGGCGGCGGACGGCGCGGACGCCTTCCAGGCCTCGGCGGACGTGACCGGGCTGGTGCGCGACAGCGGCCCGGGCCCGTACACGGTGGCCCAGGTCAACGTGGCCGGCGGCAGGTCGGCGGCCGGGGCCTGGGGCGGCTGGACGCTGGTGGTGGCGTACGAGAACCCGGCGGAGCCGCTGCGGCACCTCGCGCTCTGGGACGGCTTCGCGCCGCTGGGTTCCCGCGCGGGGGCGGAATTCCCCCTGAGCGACCTGCCGTTCGCCGCGGGCGCCGGGGGCCGGGTGGGTCTGGTGGCCTACAACGGCGACCGCGGCACCCCCGGCGACTCGCTCGTCCTCACCGCCGGCCACTCCCCCTCCACCGCGTTCACCGACCGGGCCAACCCCTTCGACGACGTGCTGAACTCCACCATCTCCGGCCCCGGCGCGGACGCCCCGGCGCGGGTGCCGGCGTACGCCAACACCCTGGGTTACGACTCCGACGTGTTCGACCTCCAGGGGGCCCTGCCGCACGCCGGTGACCGTGCCGCGTTCCGGCTCACCTCCCAGCGGGACACGGCGTGGGCGGGCGTGCTCTTCGCCGCCGTCGACGCCCGGCGGTGACCGCGCCCTCCCCCGTCCCCGGCATCTGTGCGAGCGAGGAAACCGTGCCCACGCATCTGTCCGTGCCCGGCCGCCGCCCGCGGATCCTGCACATCACCCAGCCGGTGGACGGCGGGGTCGCACGGGTCGTGACGGACCTGGTCAGGACCCAGCTGGCGGACGGCCTGGACGTCACCGCGGCCTGCCCCGACAGCGCGCTCGCCACCCGGCTCGGCACGCTCGGCGCGCACGTACGGCACTGGCGGGCGACACGGTCGCCGGGTGCGTCGCTGGCGCGGGAGGTACGGCAGCTGGCCCGGCTGATCGACGAGGTGCGCCCCGATCTGGTGCACGCGCACAGCGCGAAGGCCGGGCTCGCCGGGCGGCTCGCGGTGCGCGGGCGCGTCCCCACGGTGTTCCAGCCGCACGCCTGGTCGTTCGAGGCGGTGGACGGCGGCGCCGCGGCGCTCGCGCTGCGGTGGGAGCGGTGGGGGGCCCGCTGGGCCGCGCGGGTGGTGTGCGTGAGCGAGGCGGAGCGCGCCACCGGTGTGCGGGCCGGGATCGCCGGCCGGTGGACCGTCGTCCCCAACGGCATCGACCCCGAGCGCTTCCGGCCGCTCCCCGCCGACGCCGTACGGGCCGGGCTCGCGCCGGCGGCCGGACTCGGCGCGCAGGCACCGCTCGTCGTCTGTGTCGGCCGGCTGTGCCGGCAGAAGGGGCAGGACGTCCTGCTGCGGGCCTGGAGCACCGTGGTCCGCAAGGTGCCCGAGGCCCGTCTCGTGCTGGTCGGCGACGGGCCGGAACGGGAGCGGCTGCGTGCCGCGGCCCCCGCGTCCGTGCTGTTCACGGGGGCCGTCGCGGACGCCTCCCCCTGGTACCAGGCGGCCGACCTCGTCGTCCTGCCGTCCCGCTGGGAGGGCATGGCGCTGGCCCCGCTGGAGGCGATGGCCTGCGGCCGGCCCGTGGTGGTCACGGACGTCGACGGCGCCCGCGAGAGCCTGCCGTCCGCCTTCGCCGCACGGTGCCTGGTGCCGCCGGAGGATCCGAAGGCACTGGCGGGAGCCGTCGGCGCGCTGCTGCTCGACCCGCCGCTGCGCGCCTCCCTCGGCGAACAGGGCCGCAGGCACGTGCTGTCCCGCCACGACGTCCGGCACACCGCACGGGCAGTCGTCGACCTCTACCGCGACCTGCTCGGCACCCGGTCCGGCCCGACGAGAGCACGTCCCGGCCTGGCGGTCGGGGGCGCCGGGGCCGACCGGACGACACAGCGCGTCGAGCCCTCAGAGCACAGGGAGTCCATCCACTCGTGACCGCCGAACGTACCGTGCCCTCCCCCGGCGTACCGCCACGGGACCACGGATTGTCACCCGTCTCCGTCATGCCGCCGCGCGGCGCCGGTGCCGGCCCCCGGCTGCCCGTCGCACGGCCCCGTCCCCTCTCGCCGATCCCGCTGCTGCTCGCGGACGCCGCCGCCGTCGCGGCCGCCGTCCCGCTGCTCGCCGGTGACCGGCTCCACCCGCTGCTCGTCGCCCTGCTGGCCGGGGTGACGCTGCTGTTGCGTCCACGCGGCGCCCGGTCGCCGGTGCCGGAGCTGCTGGAGGAACTGCCCGCCGTGTGCGGCCGTGTCGCGGTGGCCTGGCTGGTCACCGCCGTGTTGTGGGCGGCGTACCGGCCGGAGCACGCGCTGGCCGCCGGCACGGTGCTGGCCGGGCCGGCCGTGCAGGCGGCGGTGTGCTGCTGCCTGCGCGCCGCCGTGTACGGGCGGCGGCGCGCGGCACTGCGCCGCCACCCGCACGCCGCGCTCGTCGTCGGTCCGCCGGCGACCGCGCAGCGGGTGGCCGCCGCCCTGCTGCGCCACCCCCGGTGCGGGGTGCGGCCGGTGGGGATCGTCGCCGGACGGACCGACGGCGGCGAGGGCGTTCCCGTGCTGTGCACGGACGAGGAGGTCGAGCGCGCGGTCATCCAGAACGGGGTGCGGGCGGTGCTCGTCGTCCACCCCTCGGCACGCGTCGAGCACGGGCCGCTGCTGCGGGCGCTGGCCGGGTCGGGCTGCTGGGTCCGGGAGGTCGACGCCGACGGCCCGCCGTACCCGGCACGGGAACGGCTGGCCGGGTTCTCCTGCCGGCAACTGGACCTCGCCCCGGCGCGCGGCGGCGGCATCGGCAAGCGGATGCTCGACGTCCTGGTGTCCGGGACGCTGTTGCTGCTGGCCGGCCCGCTGCTGGTGGCGTGCGCGCTGACGCTGCGGGTCACCGACGGGCCGGGCGTGGTGTTCCGGCAGGAGCGCATCGGCCGCGGCGGCGAGCCGTTCACGCTGCTGAAGTTCCGCACCCACCGCCCGGCCGACGAGCACGAGTCGGCGACCCGGTGGAGCGTGGCCAACGAGCACGAGATGCGGCGGTTCTGCCGCCTGCTGCGGCGCACCTCGCTCGACGAGCTGCTGCAGCTGTGGAACGTGCTGCGCGGCGACATGAGCCTGGTCGGCCCCCGCCCCGAACGGCCCTACTTCGTAGGACAGTTCAGCCAAACCTATCCCGGTTACGCGGACCGGCACCGCATGCGCGCCGGCATCACCGGACTCGCCCAGGTCCACGGGCTGCGCGGCGACACCTCCATCGAGGACCGCTGCCGGTTCGACAACGCCTACATCGACGACTGGTCGCTGTGGCGGGACGTCTGCATCCTGCTGCGCACCGCGGTCACGCTGGTCCGGCCGACGGGGAGCTGACGACACGTGAGCCTCGTCCTCTCGCCGCTGCCCGGCCGGGCAGCCGCGCTGGTGCCGGTGCTGCCGCTGGTGGCGGTGCCCGTCCTGCTGGCCCTGCCGCCGTCCGGGGACGGCGCGGGGCCGGCCGACGTGATGTCCGCGCTGGTGGTGGGGTACTGCGCGGTCCGTCTGGTGCGGGCCCGGCGGCGCCCGTTGTCCCCGCTCGCGGCCGTGGTGCTGGGGCTGCCGGTCGTGGGACTCGCGCTGGCCGCCATGGGGGCGGCCTCGCCGGAGGCGGCCCTCGGCGGTCTCTGCCGCTATCTGCAGGTCTTCGTGCTCGTTCCGGCCGCGGTGCTGGTACTGCTCCGCCACCGGGCCGACTTCCGGGTGCTGGCCTGGTCGTTCGTCGGGCTCGCGCTGTGGCAGGGGGCGGTCGGCGTGCACCAGTACGTCACCGCCACCGGCGCCTCCTACCGGGGCGAGACCGTCCGGGCGGTCGGCACCTTCGGGGCGCAGGACGTGATGGGCATGGCGACGGCGGTGTCGCTGGGCCTGGTGTGCGCCGCCGGGATCGCGCTGGGCCGGGGGCCGGTGCGGCAGCGGGCGGCCGCCGCCGGGTGCGCCGTGCTCCTGGTGCTGCCGCTGGCGCTCTCCTTCAGCCGGGGCGCCTGGATCGCGACCGCCCTGACGTGCGCCGTGCAGCTGGCGCTGGCGGGGCTGCGGCGCGCGCTGAAGGCGGTCGCGGCCGTGGCCGCCGCGGGAGTGGTGCTGGTGGGCGGGTTCGGGGTCGGTACGGCGATGCTGCAGGAGCGGGCCGGCAGCATCACGGCGGTCACCGACGCCCCGGACCAGTCCGTGACCGACCGGTACGCCCTGTGGGCCTCGGCCACCGGCATGTGGCGCGACCACCCGCTGACCGGTGTCGGCCTGAAGAACTTCCCCGAGTACCGCGACGGGCACGCGCCCCTGGCGCTGTCGTCGGGCAGCGACGTGGAGGGCGCGGGCGAGACGTACCACCGCCAGTCGCTGCTGTCGCCGCACAGCATGTACCTGCTGGTGCTGAGCGAGCAGGGCCTGATCGGGCTGCTCACGCTCGCCGGGAGCTGGCTGGCGCTGCTGGTGTGCGCGGTGCGGGCGCTGCTGCGGGTGCGCCGCCACGGGCCGGGGGCGGACTGCGCGCTCGTCGCCTGCGGACTGCTGCTGTGGCAGCTGACCGACTTCGTGTACGGCGACATCGGCGGCCCCTCGACCGTACTGACCGGCCTGGCCCTGGGCCTGGCGGCGTGGTGGGCGCTGGCCTCCGACGCGCGGACGGACGCGCCGCGGCGCGTCGCGGCGCCCGGCCGGGCCGAGGAGGCCGTGACCCGATGACGGTGCTTCCTTCCCGTACCCCCGGGCCCCGGACCGGAGAAACGGGGGCCGGAGAAACCACGGCCGGAGAAACCGCGGCCGGCGGCCCGGCGGCCGCCGGGGCGGAGGACACGGAGCCGGGACGGGCCGGCGGCGGGGACGCGGGGGCGTCGTCGCGCGGGTTCCTCGCGCGGGCGGCGCTGGTCACGGCGTCGCTGTCCATCGCCGGGTCGCTGCTCGGTCTGGTGCGCGACCAGTCGCTGGCCCGGCTGTTCGGGGCCGGGAGCGACACGGACGCCTTCCTCGTGGCGTGGACCGTGCCGGAGATCGCCGCCACGCTGCTGATCGAGGACGGGCTGGCGATCGCGCTGATCCCGGCGTTCAGCCTGGCGCTGGCCCGCCGCGCCCGGGGCGTTCCCGGCGACCCGGTGCGCGAACTGGTCCTGGCCACCCTGCCACGGCTGTGCCTGGCCTTCGCCGCGGTGGCCGCGCTGGTCGCCGCCGGGGCCCCGTACCTGGTCCGGGCCCTGGCGCCGGGCCTGCCCGACCCCCGCCTCGCCGTGGACTGCACCCGGCTCACCGCGATCAGCCTGCTGGCGTTCGGACTGGCCGGGTACTGCAGCGCCGCCCTGCGCGCGCACCGGCGGTTCCTCGCGCCGGCGGCGATCTACGTCGCCTACAACACCGGCATCGTCGCGGCGATGTTCCTGCTGGGCGGGGAGTGGGGGGTGCGCTCCGCGGCGGTCGGGGTCGCGGTGGGCGGCTGTCTGATGGTGGTGGTCCAACTTCCTTCGCTGTGGCGGCAGCTGGCCTCGCGCACGCCGGCGCCCGCCGCCTCCGGGCCGGGCCCGGAGGAGCGGCCGGTGCGGCTCGCCCTGATCGCCGCCGTGCTGCTGTTCGCGCTGTGCCGCCAGTCGCAGGTCCTCGTGGAACGCTTCCTGGCCTCCTCCCTGCCCGCCGGGGCCATCTCGCATCTGAACTACGCGCAGAAGGTCGCCCAGATCCCGATGACACTGTCGCTGATGGTGTGCACCGTCACCTTCCCCGTGGTGGCGCGGGCGCTCGCGGACGGCGACACCGAACGGGCCCGCGCCCGGGTGGAGCGGGATCTGGTGCTGGCCTCCTGTGTGGTGCTGCTGGGCATGTGCGCGGTGATCGCCTGCGCCCCGCAGATGATCGGACTGCTCTTCCAGCGGGGCGCGTTCACCGCCGGCGACACCGCCGCGACGGCCGGCGTCATGCGCGTGTACGCCCTCGGTCTGCTGGGCCAGACCCTGGTGGGCGCCCTGGTCCGCTGCTACTTCTCGGCGGGCCGCCCCAGCTGGTACCCGGTCGGCGTGATGGCGGCGGGCATCCTCGCGACGTCCCTGATCGGCGCGGCGGCGGTGGGCCGCTGGGGGGTGGCGGGGATCGCCGCCGCCAACGCCGTCGGCATCACCGTCACGGCCGCCCTGCTGCTGACCGGCCTGCGCACCGCCCGCCGCGAGGACGCCCCCGGCGTCTCGATCGGCGTCCGCGGGGTTCTGGCCGGGCTGGGCCGGCCCGTGCTCGCCTCGGCCCTCGCCGTGGCCGCCGGGGTCTTCGCCGCGAGCCGGTTCGCCTCCCCGGCGGCGGGTCTCGCGGCCGGCTGCCTGGCCGTGACCGCCGTCTTCGTCCCGCTCGCCCCGACCGTCCTCGGCGCCCGGGGCTCCGTATCCGCACCGCGCTCCGTACGCGCCGTCACACGAAGGCTCACACATGGCCGCTCCCGTTGATTCCCCCGGCACCCGCAGACTCCCCTCGCCCCGCCCGGGGCCCGTGCCCTGGGTGGCGATGTACCACTCGGTGGGCGACTGCGCGGACGATCCGTACCGCATCACGGTCACGCCCGAGCGGCTCGGGCGGCAGCTGGCCTGGCTGCGCCGGCGCGGTCTGCGGGGCGTGTCCGTGGCGGACCTGCTCGCCGCCCGTGCCCGGGGCGAGGGGCGGGACCTGGTCGGCCTGACCTTCGACGACGGGTACGCCGACTTCCTCACCGGTGCGTGGCCGGTGCTGCGCCGTTTCGGCTGCGGCGCCACCCTCTTCGTCCTGCCGGGACGGCTCGGCGGCGACAACGCCTGGGACCCGCTCGGCCCGCGCAAGCCGCTGCTGACCGCCGACGGCATCCGGCGCGCCGCCGCCGAGGGCGTGGAGATCGGCTCGCACGGACTGACCCACGTCGACCTCACCCGCGCCGACGACGCCACCCTCACCGCCGAGGTCGCCGAGAGCCGCGCCCTGCTCACCGAGTTGACCGGTTCCCCGGCCGACGGCTTCTGCTACCCGTACGGCACGGTCGACGCGCGCGCCGTCGAGGCCGTGCGCAAGGCGGGTTACGACTACGCCTGCGCCATCGACCCCGGACCGCTGACCGGCCCGCACGCCCTGCCGCGCGCCCACGTCGGCCAGAACGACACGGCGTGGCGGCTGCGCCTCAAGCTCCGGCTGCACCGGCTGCGCCGGCGCCCGGTGGAGGGCGTGTGAGATGAGGGCCCTGCACATCATCACCGGGCTGGGCGTCGGAGGGGCGGAGCAGCAGCTGCGGCTGCTGCTGCGTCACCTGCCCGTCGACTGCGACGTGGTGACGCTCACCAACCCCGGCGCGGTCGCCGAGGGCCTCGGCGCCGACGGCGTCCGCGTGGTGCACCTCGGCATGGGCGGCAACCGCGACCTGGCCGTCCTGCCCCGCCTGGTCCGGATCATCCGCGCGGGCGGCTACGACCTGGTCCACACCCATCTGTACCGGGCCTGTGTCTACGGCCGGCTCGCCGCCCGGGTCGCCGGGATCCGTGCCGTCGTCGCCACCGAACACTCCCTGGGCGACACCCAGATGGAGGGCCGCAGGCTGACTCCGGGGGTGCGCGCGCTGTATCTGGCGAGCGAGCGGCTCGGCTCGGCGACGGTCGCCGTCTCCCCGACGGTGGCCGACCGGCTCAGGCGCTGGGGCGTGCCCGCCCCGCGCATCGAGGTGGTCCCCAACGGCATCGACCTGGACCGTTTCCGCTTCGACCCGCGGCGGCGGGAGCGCACCCGCCGGCGCCTCGGCCTGCCCGAGGGGGCGTTCGTCGTCGGCGGCGTCGGCCGGCTCGCCCGGGGCAAGCGGTTCGACGTCCTGGTCCACGCGCTCGCCCGGCTGCCGGAGGACCACTGGCTGCTGCTGGTGGGCGGCGGTCCCGAGGAGCACCTGCTGCGCCGCACCGCCCGGCAGGCCGGTGTGGCCGGGCGGGTCCTGTTCACCGGTGAACGCCCCTGCGTGCCCGACGGCTCCCCGGGGCCCGACCTGCCCTCGCTCACCTCGGCGATGGACGTGTTCGCCTCCCCGTCCGCGGAGGAGGCCTTCGGGCTGGCGGCCGTGGAGGCGCTGGCGGCGGGCCTGCCCGTGCTCTACGCCTCCTGCCCGGCGATCGAGGACCTCCCGGCGCGGGACGCCGACGGCGCCCGGCGGGTGCACGGCGGCCCCGAGGCGTACGCCCGCGCGATCGCCGAGGTCCGCGCGGCGGGTCCGGGCCCGCGCACGGCCGGCCGGGCCGCGCACCACTACAGCATCACCCGCAGTTCAGCCCGCCTCATGGACGTGTACGAGGCGGCCCTCACCGGCTCGTCGCCGTCCCCCGCACCTTTGGGAGCAAGCCCGTCATGACCGACACCCCGACCCGTCGGCTGCGTTCGATCCCGGACCGCGTCAGGAGACTGCCGGCCTGGTCCGCGCTGGTGGCAGGCACGCTCGCGGGCGGTCTGCTGGGCGGCGCGTACGGCCTGCTCACGCCGCCGACGTACACCGCCACCAGTTATGTCGTCGCCGTACCGACCGAGAAGGCGGCCCCGGAGGCGGCGCGCGGTTTCGCGCAGGCGTACGGCCGGGTGGCCACGCAGCTCGCGGTGCTCGGCGACGCGCAGGTGTGGGCCGGTGTGCCGGTGCGCACCCTGCGGAACGGCGTGCGCACGGCGACCTCGCCGGACGCGCCGATGGTCTCCGTCACGGCCACCTCCTCGCGGCCCGGCCTGGCCGTCGACATGGCCGACGCGGTCGCCCGCGCGCTGACCCGGCACGCGGAGGACACCAAGGGCAGCACCCAGGTGCGGCTCGTGCAGTTCTCGCGCGCGGTGAAGCCCGGCGAACCGGCGTCCGCCCCGCCGTCGGTGACCGCCCTGGTGGGGGCCGGCGCGGGCGGGCTGCTGGGCGGCCTGGCCCTGCTCGCGCGGCCGAGGCGGCACGGGCCGGACGTCGAGGGGCCGGTGCCCGCCGCCGCGGTGCCCGGCCCGGCCACCGCCGGGGTGCAGCGGTGACGGCGGTGGACCCGGCCGGGGCGGCGGTGCCGCTACCGCGTGCGCGGCCACCAGCCGAAGCGCAGGCACAGCTTTCCGCCGAGCCAGTGCTCCACCCACCGGCCCAGATCCAGCGGCGAGCAGTCCTGCGGGGGCAGCGGCGCGGTGGGCGTGGCCGGTGCGGGGGTGGCGTCCGGGGTCGCCTCCGGGGTCGCCTCCGGGGTGGCCTCCGGGTCCGCGTCGTGGGTGCGGCCGAAGAGGGCGGACCGGTAGACGCGGGAGGAGTCCGGGTTGTCGTCGCACTGCCACACGCCGTGCGGACAGTAGTCGGTCAGCGTGTTGTAGAGCGGCCGGTGTTCCTCCATCCACGCGAGCATGCGCCGCATGTACTCGGGATTGTCGCCGTTGCGGAAGAGCCCCCATTCCGGATAGGAGACGGGCTTGCCGTGGGCCCTGGCGAAGTCCACGTGCGCCTGGAGCCCGTAGGGCTCCTTCACCTGCTCGTCGAACGACCGCCCGGCCGGCTGGTCGTAGGAGTCCATGCCGACGACGTCGACCGTGTCGTCCCCCGGGTAGCACTCCGTCCAGGGGACGGCGTCCCGGCCGCGGCTCGGCGTGAAGTCGAACCGGAACTTCTGGCCCGGCACCGCGCGCATGGCGGCGACGATCCGGTTCCAGTACTTCTTCCAGGACTCCGGGTCCGGCCCGCACCGGTGGGTGTAGGTGACGCCGTTCATCTCCCAGCCGAGCACCAGGACCGTGTCCGGCACCTTCAGCTCGACCAGCCGCTCGGCGAGGGCGCGGAAGTGGTGGTCGAACTCCCCTGCCGCGCCCCGGCGCAGCAGCCGCCGGACCTCGTCGTCGGAGACGCCCGCCTCGTTGCGCTCCTGCAGGGGGACGTTGAGGACGAGCATCCGGTCGTCCCGGGCGTTGCGCCAGTGCGCCCACGCCTCCAGGAACCGGATGTCGCCCTCGATGTCGCTCCAGCGGTTGCCGGGCAGGTAGGTGTGGCCGACGCGGAGTTCGGCGCCGCCCAGCCAGCGGCTGAGCTGCTCCATGCGGGCGACGCCCCGGGCGTCGGAGGCGAGGAAGGCGCCGAAGGCCGGAACCCCCCGGCCCGGCACCGGGACGGCCGGCGCGGTGCCGGCCGGGGCACCGGCCGACGGCGTGTCGACGGCCGGGACGGCGGGTCCGGCGGAGGCGGTGGGTCCGGCGGGGACGGTGGGCGTGGCCGCGGGCGCCGTCGGGGCCGGCACCGCGGGTCCCGCCTCATCGGCCGGCACCACCCCCGCCGCGGGACCGGCCGCCAGGGCGGCCGACGCGACGGCCGCCACCGCCCCCACGGCCATTCCGCGGGCCCGGACCCGCCTGTGCTGTGGGGCCATTGGCTGCTCCTCTTCTCGCTCTCGTCCGCGTGTGCCTGCGATCCCCGCTCTTGACGAACAGTCATATGAAGTCACGCACAGGAAATCCGACGGTGCCAACGTCACTGCGGCTTTCGAGTGCCGGGCTCCCCCGTGCGGGTGAGCCGATGCCAGAAGAAAGTGAGATTGCGTGTCGCTGCTCGACACCCGTGTCCCCGCCGTGCTGCTGCGGACCGACCGGAACCCCTTTCACCACGGAACGCTGGGGGCCGCGCGGTCGCTCGGCCGGGCCGGCGTGGAGGTGCACGTCGTCGCGGACTCCACGGGAAGTCCCGTGCGCCACTCGCGATATGTGCGCCGCATGCACGCTCCGCCGCGACCGGGAGCGTCCGCGGAGGAGATCCTCGCCGTGCTGCGCCGGGTCGCCGACCGGGTCGGACGTCCGGCCGTGCTGATCCCGATGGACGACGCCACCGCGATCGCCGCGGGACATCTGCGCGCGGCCCTCGCGCCCTCCTACCTGCTGCCCGCGATGCCGGCCACGCTGCCCGAACGCGTCGCCGACAAGGCCGCGCTGGCCGCCGTGTGCGCCTCGGCCGGGCTCCCGCACCCGACGACGCTGATCGCGGACAGCCCGGGACGGGCCGCCGACGACGCGCGACGGCTGGGACTGCCCCTGGTGGCGAAGTGGAGCCGGCCCTGGCTGCTGCCGCCCGGCAGCGGACTGCGCAGCACCCTGCTGGTGCACTCCGCGCAGCAGGCCCGGGAGCTGCACGCGCGGACCGCGGAGGCGGGCAGTGCGCTGCTGCTCCAGGAGTACCTGCCGCCGGGGGCGGACCGGGACTGGTTCTTCCACGGCTACGCCGACCGCTCGGGCGCCGTACGCGCGGGCGGTCCGGGCCGCAAGCAGCTCGCCTGGCCACGTGGCGCGGGGCTGACCGCGGTCGGCCGCTGGACCCCCAACCCGCAGGTGCGCGCGCTCGCCGAGCGGCTCACCGGCGAACTGGGCTACCGCGGCGTCTTCGACCTCGACTTCCGCCGCTGCGGCACGACGGGCCGCTACCACCTCCTCGACTTCAACCCGCGCCCCGGCGCCCAGTTCCGGCTGTTCGCGGACAGCGCGGGGCTGGACGTCGTACGCGCCCTGCACCTGGATCTGACCGGGCGTCCGCTGCCGGAGGGCGATCCGGTGGCCGGGCGGTCGTTCGTGGTGGAGAACTACGCGCCGTTCGCGGCGCTGCGCACGGCGCCCGGCGGACGCGAACTGGCCTGGTACGCCGGGGACGACCGCGTCCCCGGATGGGCGATGTGGGCCCTGTGGGCCCGTCATGTGTCCGGCCGGCTGCGGCAGCGGCTGGGCACGGCGGCCGCGCCGCCGGCGCCGCGCGCGATCCCCCGGGCGGCCACGCCCTTGCTGACCGACAACGAGAAAGCGAGCAGCTGATGATGTACGACCTCCTGGTGGTGGGCGCGGGTCCGTACGGTCTGTCGATCGCGTCCCACGCCGCGGCCGCCGGACTGGACCTGCGGGTGTTCGGCCGGCCCATGGCGTCCTGGCGGGACCACATGCCCGGCGGCATGTTCCTGAAGTCGGAGCCGTGGGCGTCCAACCTGTCCGACCCGGCCGGGCGCTGGCGCCTCGACGCGTACTGCGCCGAGCAGGGCCTGACGGCACGTCACGCGCACCCGATCCCGGTGGAGGCGTTCGCCTCCTACGGCCTGTGGTTCGCCCGGAACGCGGTGCCGGAGGTGGACGAGCGCACGGTGGCCCGGGTGGCGTCCGGGCCCGCCGGTTTCACGGCGGTCACCGAGGACGGGGAGGTGCTGCACGCGCGGACGGTGGCGCTGGCGGTCGGGGTGATGCCGTTCATCGAGGTGCCGCCGGTCCTGCGCGGGCTGCACCCGACGCTGGTGACGCACAGCAGCCACCACAGCGACCTCGGCCACTTCCAGGGCAAGGACGTCACGGTGGTCGGCGGCGGCCAGGCGGCCCTGGAGACGGCGGCGCTCCTCGCCGAACAGGGCACGCGGGTACGGGTGCTGGCGCGGGCGGAGCGGCTGCGGTGGAACGATGTGCCGCCGCCCTGGGAGCGTCCCTGGTGGCAGTCGGTCCGCTCGCCGCACAGCGGGCTGGGCCCCGGCTGGCGGAACTGGTTCTACTCCGAGCGCCCCGGGCTGTTCCGGCGGCTGCCGGAGGCGACCCGGTCGCGCGTCGCGGCCACGGCGCTGGGGCCGGCGGGCGCCTGGTGGGTGCGGGAGAGGGTGGAACGGGCGGTGGATCTGCTGCCGGGCCACGAGGTCACCGCGGCCGCCGCGGTGCCGGGCGGGCTGCGCCTCGACCTGACCGGCCGTGACGGGGAGCGGCGCTCCCTGGAGACCGAGCACGTCATCGCCGCGACCGGGTTCAAGGCGCACCGGGACCGGCTCGGCCTGCTCCCGGCCGAGCTGCGCGGGTCGCTGGCGGCGCTGCCGGACGGTTCCCCGGCGCTCGGCCGCAGCTTCGAGTCCTCGCACCCGGGGCTGTTCCTGGCGGGCCTGGTGGCCGCGTCCGGCTTCGGCCCGGCGATGCGCTTCGTGCACGGCGCCACGTTCACGGCGTCGACGCTGGTCCAGGGGGTGCGCCGGCGGCTCGGGGCGGCTCCGCTGCACGGGACGGTGCCCGTGCCGGGACGTCCGGGCGGCGGCAGCCGCAGCGGGGCGCCGTCACCGGTGAGCCGCTGAGCCTCCGGGGCCCGGTCCGGGGGGCACACGACGCGACGTCCCCCGGACCGGCCCCGTGGGGGCGGTCCGGGGGACGGATCCGGCGCCGGGCGGCGGCTAGCGGCGGGCGCCGAGACGGCCGCGGCGGTACAGCATCGCCCCGCCCGTGATCAGCACGGCACCGGCGGCCGAGGCGGAGATCAGGCCCTCGCTGCCGGTCTCGGCCAGGTGCGGCGGGTTGCCCGGCCTCTCCCGCTCCTCCTCGGCCGGCGGCTCCTCGTGGCCCGGCGCGGGAGGCGTCCTGACCTTGGCGGGCGGCTCCGGCGTCTCCTCGCCGGGCTCCTCCTTCCCGCCGTGGCCGGAGTCGTTGACGCAGAGGCTGTCGGACGCCTCGTTGAACACCGCGAGCACGTCGACGGTGTCGCCGCACGCGTTCACCGGCACGTGGAGCGGTACCTGCACGGTGTTACCGGAGAGCAGACCGGGCGAGCCCTGGGCGCCGCCCACCGCGTGCGCGCCACCGGAGTCGGCGTGCGAGGACTCCTCGTGCGCGTGCGGCGACCGGTCCTCGGACGTCGCGTCGTGGCCCGAGGTGTTGGCGCAGGTGCTGCCGGACGCCTCGTTCAGCGCCGCGGCCCCGTTGACGCCGTTGCCGCAGGCGTTGACCGGCACGTGGACCGGTGCCTGCACGTTGTTCCCGGACAGCACACCGGGCGAGTCCTGGGTGCCGCCCTCCGCGCGCGCGCCACCGGAGTCGCCGCGCGGGGACGACCCGCCCCCGTTGACGCAGGCGTTGTCGTAGGCACCGTTGAACGCACCGACCGCGGTGATGGTGTTGCCGCAGGCGTTGACCGGCACGTGGACCGGTGCCTGCACGTTGTTCCCGGACAGCACACCGGGAGAATCCTCGGCACCGCCCCCCGCGAACGAGTCGGCGAGGGCGGGGGTTCCGTACAGGGACAGAATGCCCGTGGCGGCTGCCGCCGCGAACACTCCCCTGCTCAGGGTCTGTCGCAATGTGGTTGTCTTCCTGCTTGAAGAATGGGAGTGGCCGGCCCCGGCTCGGGAAACGGCAACCGAGACCACGCGTTCTGCCCTTCCACGGCCGCATGGCCTACTTCTTCATCAACCCGACTCGGGGGAATCGGTTGCGCAGGTTCACCCGGTTGGACCGCACGGCGGGGGCGCGTCCGGGGCCGGGACACCACCGTCCCGCGCCGTCAGGACACCACGTCCTTGCGCACGAACCCGCGGAATGCCAGTGCGAACAGCACCAGTGCGTACGTCACGGAGACCGCCGCCCCCTGGATCATGCCGGACCACTCCGGGGTCGGCTGGATGGCGTCCGCCCAGGCGAACTGCCAGTGCGCGGGCAGGAAGTGCCGCCAGTCGCCGAGGGCGGTGACGGCGTCCAGCACATTGCCGACGATGGTCAGGCCCACCGCCCCGCCGACCGCGCCCAGCGGGGCGTCGGTGCGGGTGGACAGCCAGAACGCGAGCCCGGCGGTGACCAGCTGCGACACGAAGAGGTACGCCACGACCACCACGAGCCGCTGCGCCGCCGTGCCGGGGTCCAGCGCGCCGCCGGTGGGGATCTGCAGCGGGCCCCAGCCGTAGGCGGCCGTGCCGACGGCGAGCGCCACCAGCGGCAGCAGCAGCATCGCGGCGAGGCTGAGCCCCAGGCCGACGACCAGCTTGGACCACAGCAGCCGCATCCGGGGTACCGGCGCGGCGAGCAGATAGCGCAGGGAGGACCAGCCGGCCTCGGAGGCGACCGTGTCCCCGCAGAACAGGGCGACGGGGATGATCAGCAGGAAGCCGGCGGAGACGAACAGGTTCACGGCGGCGAAGTTGGCGCCGGACGCGGTGGCCGTGTCCATCAGGTTGATCCGGTCGCCGCGGCCGTCCGGCTCGCCGCCGATCGCGAAGGCGACCACCAGCACGAACGGCAGGACGGCGAGGATCGCGCCCATGACGAGGGTGCGCCGGCGCTTCAGCTGGCGGACCAGCTCCACCCCCGGGGGCAGCGTGCGGCCCGCGCGGTAGCCGGCGGCGACCTCGACGGGCGGGGTCGGCGCGACGGGCTCGTTCCGCTCGGTGAGCGTGCTCATGCGGAACCTCCGATCAGGGTGAGGAAGGCGTCTTCGAGGCGGCGGTGCGGGCCCACCGACGCCACGGGCACCTCCAGCCGGACCAGTTCGGCGACCAGGCGCGGGGCGGTGCCGCCGGCGTCGAGGCGGACCAGCAGGCCCTCGTCGGTGCGCACGGCCGAGGCGACGCCCGGCAGGGCGGCGATCTTCTCGGCGACCGGCTCGTCCACGGGGGTGCCGGTGCCGACGAGCAGGGTGTCGCCGGAGCCGATGATCTCGTGCACCGGACCGGTCCGGACGAGCCGGCCGCGGTCCATGACGACGAGGTGGGTGCAGGACTGCTCGACCTCCGCGAGCAGATGGCTGGAGACGATCACCGTGCGTCCGGCGGCGGCGTAGCGGATCATCACCTCGCGCATCTCGCGGATCTGCGGCGGGTCGAGGCCGTTGGTCGGTTCGTCGAGGATGAGCAGGTCCGGCAGGCCGAGCATGGCCTGGGCGATGGCCAGGCGCTGGCGCATGCCCTGGGAGTAGGTGCGCACCGCGCGGGCGAGGGCGTCGCCGAGCCCGGCGATCTCCAGGGCCTCGTCCAGGTGGGCGTCGCCGGGCGGGCGGCCGGTGGCCCGCCAGTACAGCTCGAGGTTCTCCCGGCCGGACAGGTGCGGCAGGAAGCCCGCGCCCTCGACGAAGGCGCCGACCCGGGACAGCACCGGGGCGCCGGGCCGGATGGCGTGGCCGAAGACGCGGATCTCGCCGCCGTCGGGCTTGATCAGGCCCATCAGCATGCGCAGGGTGGTGGTCTTGCCCGCGCCGTTGGGGCCGAGGAGGCCGAGGACCTGGCCCTTCTCGACGCGGAAGGACAGGTCCCGGACGGCGTACCGGTCCGCGGAACGGGCGTAGCGCTTGCTCAGGCCGGTGATCTGGAGCGGGACGTCGGCCAGTGCGGGGTCGGGGGCCGGGGCGGTGGTGCGGCGGCGGCCGGTCAGCAGCAGGGCGAGGGCGATCACGGCACCGGCGGCCGGCAGCCACACCACCCACGCGGGCAGCGGGGTGGCGGCGGTGGTCACGCCGGGTGCGGTGGGCACCGTCAGGTCGCTCTCCAGCGAGACGGTGTACGTCGCCGGGGCGACCGGGGAGGCGTAGCCGAGGTCGGTGGAGGCCAGGACGAGGCGCAGGCGGTGGCCCTTGCGGACCTCGTGGTCGACGGCCGGGAGGGTGAGCGTGACGTCCTTCCCGGCTCGGGCGTCCTCGACGCGGACCGGTGCGACCAGCTGGGAGGGCAGTACCTGCTGCCGGCCGTCCGGGCCGACGTCGTACACCTTGCCGAACAGGACGGCGGCGTCGGCGGTCGACTTCACGCGCACGGTGACGGCCGGCGATCCCGTGATCCGCAGATCGCTGCCGACCGGGGCCGACTCGAAGCGGGCGTGCTGGCCCGGGAAGTCCAGGGAGACGCCGAGGCCGAGCGAGGACAGCCGGCCGAGTCCGCCGGAGCCGCCGAGGCCGGGCAGGGCGGAGACGGCGGGCGGGCCGGCGCCGGCCGGGTTGGCGAAGCTCTGCTCGCGTCCGGTGAGGGGGAAGGACCGGCCGCCTCCGTCCAGGCCCGGGTAGGTGTCGGCGCTCGCGCCGCGCAGCAGGGCCCGGCCGTCGGTGGAGTCGACGCCTCCGGTGCGGGTGACGCGGAAGGCGGGGCCGGTGCCGGCGGCCTCGTCGTCCTTCAGGTACCGGTCGAACCAGTCCCGCGTGCGCTGCTGCACGCGGGCGGTCTCCAGGTCGCCGCCGTCGTGTCCGCCGGCGATCCAGTCGACGTCGACCGGGGCGCCGTTCGCCCGGATCGCCTTCGCGGCGGCGTCGGCCTGGCCGAGCGGGAAGAGGGAGTCGGACTGCCCCTGCACCAGGAGGGTGGGGACGTCGATGCGGTCGGCGACGGCGGACGGCGAGCGTTCCTCGAGCAGTTCGCGCGCCTCGGCGTCCGGGGTGCCCGACGTGGCGACCCGCTCGTACATCCGGCACAGCGTGGGTTCGAACTTCTGGCAGCCGCCGCCGGAGTTGACGAAGACGCCGGCCCACAGCTTCTTGAACACGCCGTTCGGGAACAGCGCGTCGGCGAGGTCGAAGTAGGTGATCGCCGGGGCGATGGCGTCGACCCGGTCGTCGTACCCGGCGGTGAGCAGGGCGACGGCACCGCCGTAGGAGGCGCCGGCCATGCCCACGCGCGGGTCGCCGGCCTCGTCGAGCTCGACCTCGGGCCGTCCGGCCAGCCAGTCGATCAGGCGGGAGACGTCGGCGACCTCGCCCTCGGGGTCGTTCAGCCCGATCCGCCCGTTCGACGTGCCGAAGCCGCGCGCGGACCAGGTCAGGACCGCGTATCCGTCGCGCGCGAGGTCCTCGGCCTGCTGCCGTACGTCGTCCTTGCTGCCGCCGAAGCCGTGCCCGAGCAGGACGGCGGGGCGGCGGCCGCCGGGGCCGGCGGTGAAGTACGAGGTGTCGATGCGCACACCGTCGCCCGTGGCCACGACGCGGTCGGCGCGGCGGACCGCGGGCGCGTCGTCCGAGGCGGCGGCGGTCCAGGTACCGGCGCCGGCGAGCACGACGACGGCGGCCGCGGCGGCCGTGATCCGTCGCGGTCGCCGTGACCGCAGCCACCGCGATCCGGGCAGTCGAAGATCCATGCGTCAACCGTACGGGGCGAACCTGCCGGGGAGATGCCGACCGGAGACCGAACCCGGGGGCCTCCCGGAGGCGTACCCCGGGCCTCCCGCGTACCGCGTCCGCGGTACGCGGTCGTACTCGTGCCCCGGCCAAGGCTTGGGGATGCCATCGGCTTCGGGGGCGGCAGCGCCCAGTTGCGTGCGTGGTCGTGGGCCGGTGGCATGTCCCGTCCGCGGAGAAGAATTGTCCTGGAGAACGCCTCTGCGGCAGCCGCTGATCTACCTAGGCTGTATCACAACGGCCGAACACCAGGAGGACGTCAGGATGCCCATGACCACACAGCTGCGCACGTACACGGTTCGTGACGGCATGCTCGATGAGTGGGCCGAGCGCTGGCGGCAGGAGATCGTGCCGCTGCGACTGAAGCTGGGCTTCACCATCGGCGGGGCGTGGGTGGAGCGGGAACGCAACCAGTTCGTGTGGCTGATCTCCTACGACGGTCCCGAGACCTTCCAGGAGCGCAACGCGCTGTACTGGTCGTCGCCCGAGCGCAAGGCGATGAACCTGAACCCGGACGACTACCTCGTCCACACCGACGACCGCACCGTCGAGCAGGTCTACTGATCACGGATGGCCGAGCGGCAGCATGTGGTGCCGCCGTTCCTCTTCCGTGAGCGTGCGGAACACCCGCGTCCGCGCGATCGCCTCCAGCCGGTCGTAGTCCGGCTCCGCGGGCCACACCCGGGCCGTCCCGTCGGCGGACCCGGTCAGCAGCTGCGTGCTGTCACGGGACCACGCCACCGAGGTCACCTTGTCCTGGTGGACGCCGACCACACCGACCTCCTCGAAGGTGGTCGCGGACCACATCCGTACGGTGCGGTCGTCGGCCCCGGTGGCGACGTACCTCCCGTCGGGCGACCATGCGACGGCACGGACCCGCCCCTCGTGCCCCTTCAGGATGTCGATGCGACGCCCCGTTGCCACGTCCCAGACGGCGGCCGTCCAGTCGCCCGAGGCCGTGGCGACGCGCGCCTCGTCCGGGGACCAGGCCGCATCCTCCACATAGTTGTCGTGTCCGCGCAGGACGGTGAGCTGTTGGCCGTCACTGGTGTCCCACAGCCGGCAGGTCCGGTCGTCGGAACAGCTGGCGAGCAGCCGCCCACTCGGTGACCAGGCCACGCGGCCCACCCAGTCCTGGTGTTCCGTGAGCTTCATCAGTTCGGTCCCGTCCTGCGCCGACAGGACGCGTACGGCGCCGTCGTGTCCGCCGGTTACGATCCGCCGGCCGTCCGGGGACCAGGCGCATCCTTCGACGACCTCCCCGCGCTGCTCGAAAAGTGTGCGGCCCGCCCCGTCCGCAATCCGGAAAAGCCCGTCGTTGGTGCTGATGGCGAGCCGGTCGCCGTGCGGCGAGCAGGCCACGCTCCACACACGGTCCTCCAGCCTCATCACGGGCCCGACGGGAGTGCCTGTCGTCGAGTCCCAGACCCGCACGCTGCCGTCGTCCGACGCCGTGACGACACGGTTGTCGTCGCCGGACCACGCGGCCTCGTTCACCGGGCCGTCGTGCCCATCGACGAGTGTGGTTTCGGCACCGCGCGGACGCAGGTCCCACACGATCCCGGTGCCGTCGGTCGAGCCGGTGGCGAGCTGCGTGCCGTTGGGAGACCAGGTCACTCCCCACACGGTGTCGGTGTGTCCGCGCAGCACCGCCAGGACTTTCGCGTCTTCGGCGTTGACGATGCGTACGGTCCGGTCGGAGGAGGCTGAGGCGAGCATCCGGCCGTCAGGGGACCAGGCCAGGTTCCACACGTAGTCGGTGTGCCCGCGCAACAACAGTCGGAGCGCGCCCGTATCCGCGTCCCAGATGCGGGCGGTGTGGTCTCCGGAGCCGGTCGCGATGCGGCGCCCGTCCGGGGACCAGGCGATGCCTTCGACGAAGTCCGTGTGCCCGGTCAGAGTCACGATGGCCGTCCCCGTTGCACGGTCCCACACGATCACCGTCTGGTCGTGAGCGGCGGAAGCGAGACGGCCGCTGTCCGGGGACCAGGCAACACCCCAGACGTCGTCGCCGTGCCCACGCAGTTCGTGCACGAGCCGGCCTGTCAGGGCCTCCCACACACGTACCACACGGTCCTTGAACGTGGCGGCGATGTGCAGCCCGTCGGGCGACCAGGCCACCTGCCGGCCGATGGCTCCGGCCCCGGTCAGCAGCTGTACGGGCTCGCCGGAGACGGCGTCCCAGATCCGTACGACATGGTCCCGGCCGGTGGTGGCCACCTGGGCCGAGTCGGGCGACCAGGCGACGGACTCGACCATCGCACCGTCGGACGGCAGGACGAGCACGGGCCGCCCCGACCGGGCGTCGTAGACACGGGCCGTACCGTCCCGGGACGCCGTTGCCAGCAGTCGTCCGTCCGGCGACCAGGCGATGTCGCGCACCGTGTCCGTGTGCCCGTCGAGCCGCACGCGTGGATGGCTGGCGGCCAGCGCCGCCATCAGGCCCCGTCGCGCTGAAGGCGTCGGTGTGCACTCGTCGAGCGCGGCCAGGGACAGCAGCAGGGATCGCTCGGGCTCGGTCTCCACGCTGCCGAGCACCTGCCGACCGATGCTGTCGGAGACGCGGCTCAGGAAGGCGAGGTCCCGGCGCTGCGAAGCCTCGACCAGCGCCCGGGCGGGCGCCGACGCCTGCCCGGCCTCGTCCAGGGCTCCGAGCCAGCGCCGGGCCACGGTGAGCCGTTCACCGGTGAGGAGATAGTCGGCGCTGTGCCCGGACCGCTCCCAGTCCTCGGCCCACCGCTCCAGCTCCGCACGCTCGCGCAGCCGCTCGGCCCGTGCCTCGACCTCCTGCCGCAGCGGCGCCCACTGCCGGAACAGGGCCTCGTGCGTCACCTGGGCGTACGGCTCCTGGCCGAGGGCCGCGTCCCCACGTACGTCGGACCGCAGCAGCCGGGCGTCGATGAACGCGTCCACCACGTGCCGCTCCCGGTCGGTGAGGTCCGACAGCGGCACGTGACGGCGGGCGACCTCCTGCCCCTCCACGGTGACGAACTTCAGCAGCACGCGGAGGACGAGGTCGATGGTGTCGCCCGTACCGAGACCGACCACGGTGTTGTCCGCCTGCCGCGCCAGCGCGCCCGGCACACCTCCGAGCCGCTGGTACAGCTCCTCGGTGACCGTTCCGCCGGGACCGGACGCGAAGTACAGCTCCTGGAGGAGGTAGGCGAGCAGCGGGAGGGCGTCATCGGTGCCCGTCTCGTTCACGATCGTGTCGACGACGCCGGGGGCGAAGGAGAGGCCCACCAGGGCACCGGGCGCCTCCACCGCCTCGGCAAGCTGCGCCCTGCTCAGGGTGCCGATCGCGACAGGGTGCCGGAAGAGTTCGGCATGACCGGTGCCGAGGAGTCTTCCCAGAAGATCCACGCGGAGCGTGGCCAGTACACGGACCGAGGGGTCCTGTTCCAGGCAGGTGCGCAGGGAATCGAGGAAGTGGGCTCGTTCCCGCTCGCCCCCGAGGGTGACGAGTTCCTCGAGCTGGTCGACGACGAGGAGTGTCCGCCGGAACCGTCCTCCGCGCAGCCGGGCCAGCTCGGTCCGCAGGGCGTCCGGCCCTTGGCGCAACCGCCGCAGTACGGCGCCGGCTGATTCACTCCCTCCGGCAGCGGCGGCGAGGGATGCGGCCAAGGCTCCGAAAGGATTCGGACCGGGGGAGAAGGGCGGGACGACAGTCCATCGGCTCTCTCGCAGCCGGGGCAGGACCCCGGCCCGCACGAGTGAGGACTTCCCGCTGCCGGACGCCCCGACGAGCAGAAGGAACCGGTCGGCGGGTTGCGTCGCAGTGGCGTGCAGCCTGCGTGTGAACTCGGCGGCCTGCGACTCACGGCCGAAGTAGACGGCCGCCTCGTCCTCGTCGTAGGCGTCCAGGCCCGGATACGGGACCCGATCACGCGGCCAGTCGGCTTGTGGCGGTGCAGGGTTCTCCAGCCGGTACACCACGACCTGCCCGACCACCATGGCCACCACCAGCAGCCCGATGGCCGGAACCGAGAATCGCTGGATGACCTGCAGCGCCCACGGCGCGTCGTCGGTGCTGGTGGCGTAGTTGGTGGTGATGCCGAGTAAGCAGGCAACCAGCGCCAGCATGACCTGGAGCAGCATCTGCATCCGGTTTCTCATCCGGCACCACTCACGACCGTGTCAACGCCCGCCGGCACGACCCGCCCCCCGATCTACCGGCCTCAGAGCCAGTGCCACATTCCCTCGGCCCTCACCATGGGCAGGAGGGCTCGTGGCCATCTTCCTGGGCAAGCCAAGAAGCGATCAACGGTGCGAATCAGATCCGGCCACGACAGACCACGCCGTATCAGGAAGCCGGCGAGTGGGGACCTTTGAAAGTGCTCAGGAAGGCCGCCCATATGGGTGCCTGGAAGAGAAGGACAGGACCGTGCGGGGTCTTGCTGTCCCGGACGGGGACAACGGCGGGGAGGCCGTCGGCGACCTCGACGCAGTTGTTCTGGCCCCCATCGCTGTAGCTCGATTTACGCCACGTCACGGTGTCCAGATCGAGAGTGCGGTTCATGATCGGTGTTCCTCCAGGATGCGCTCGATGAACGTCACCGATTCCGGCGGCGCCAGTGCCGCGTCTCGGATCTGATCGTAGGCCAAGCGGTACTTGAGGAAGTCATCCGATTCTTCGATCAGTTCGCCCGACGCGCTGCCCTCCAGATAGGCGACGGAGCTACCGTCCGGCTGCCACAACAAGGAGAGCGCGCCGTCGGGAACCGGCTGAACTCCCACACTGAACGGCAGCACCTGGACAGTGATCGACGGTTGTGCTGCGGAGAGGATGAGGTGGCTCAACTGGTCTTCCCAGATCTTGGGATCGGCCGGTACGCGTCGTAGTGCCGCCTCGTCAATGATCGCGCGGACAGTCGGCCGGGGTTTCCTGTGGAGCAACTCCTGTCGACCGATACGGGCAACGACCTGTTCCTCCAACTCCTCCTCGTCGATCTGTGTCGACCAGAGGGACAACAGCACACGTGCGAACCCCTCGGTCTGGAACAGGCCGGGAATGACCGGCGTGTACATGTGCATCACGTTGGCCGTGGCCTCAAGCCGCATGAATGCCTTGTACTGGTCCTTGAACACCTCCATCCGCGCCAGCTTCCACAGCCGTACCAAGAGGTCCCCGGTCTCGTAGTACGTGTCCAGGTCCTCCATCACCGGCCGTTTGGAGATGCGTTCGGCGGCTTCCAGCCGGTACAGGTAGCTCTTGTCGTAGTTGGTGTCCTCGGCGAGCTGGCTCAACGACTTGCCCTCCTTCTCACGGAGGTAGCGCAGAGTGCTGCCGAGTGCGCCCCGCGCTGAGTCCTCGTTGTCCTGAAGCTCCGGCCGTACGTTCATCGGCTTCTCCCCTTCGTCTCTCGTACCGCGTCCGCTGCCGTGCGGGGCGGCAACGTGTCGGCCCTGGTCAAGCCACCTGCTCAACGTGAGGCTTTGAGTGCAGCACGTGACGGACAACTGGAGCAGCCACATGACGGACAAGGAACTCGAAGCGGTGATGGAAGGAATTCAGCAGGCGGAGGCCGTACGGGAGGAGTTGGGGGCGGCGCTGGCCGGTGCCGGGATCACACTGCCCTCACTGGCGCTGGACGTCCCCATGGTCGCGGCATGCCACTCCGTCCCGCTCGTCGACCTCGGGCGCTGCAACCTCCCGACCGCCCGCAAGCTCGCGGCCGTTCTGCGGGCCGCCGGAACGGCGCGGTGAGCGAGGGAGCGGAGCCGCTCACGGCCGACGAGCGGCGCATGATGCTGCGGTTACTGGCCTGCTTGAGGAATGGCCTGGCGTGCGAGGCCGAGGAAGGCCGGGACGAGTCGCTGCCTGAGTCCACGCCGCGGGGAGACGGGCGACCGCTGAGGGAGCGGCTCCGGGAACTCAACCACTGGAGCAGCCACCGGGACGGGCGGCGGTGACCGGGTGGCAGTCGGACGTGGACTGGCTCGCACCACCACGGGGGACGGAAAACCTCCCTCGCGGCAGCCTGGTCGAGGATCCGGAATCCGGGCGCGTGGGGATCCTCCAGGACGTCACCGCGTGCGTCCCTCCCTGGCGAGGGGATCAGCGCCCGCGCCCGACCGCGTTCGTGCGTCCCGTCGGCGGGGGCCGGGAGTGGACCGCACCCCCGGAGCGGTTGCGACCGGCCGTCATCCAGGCCGACCGGGACCGTGTTCACTTCCACGGTCCCGGTCGGTCTGGATGACGGTCCACGCGGTCAGTGGTTGCGCGGGAAGCCCAGGTCGACGCCGGTGGGGGCGTCCGCCGGGTCGGGCCAGCGGGTGGTGACGACCTTGCCGCGGGTGTAGAAGTGCGTGCCGTCGTTGCCGTAGATGTGGTGGTCGCCGAAGAGGGAGTCCTTCCAGCCGCCGAAGGAGTGGTAGCCGACGGGGACCGGGATCGGGACGTTCACGCCGACCATGCCGGCCTCGACCTCCAGCTGGAAGCGGCGGGCGGCGCCGCCGTCCCGGGTGAAGATCGCGGTGCCGTTGCCGAACGGCGAGCTGTTGATCAGGTCGAGGGCCTCCTCGTACGTCTCGGTGCGCAGCACGCACAGGACGGGGCCGAAGATCTCGTCCCGGTAGGCCCTCGCCGTGGTCGGCACCTTGTCGAGCAGGGAGATGCCGATCCAGTGGCCGTCCTCGAAGCCGTCCACGGTGTGGCCGGTGCCGTCGAGGACGACCTCGGCGCCCTCGTCCGCCGCGCCGGCCACGTAGGAGGCCACCTTGTCGCGGTGGGCCCTGGTGATCAGCGGGCCCATCTCGGAGGCGGGGTCGTTGCCGGGGCCGATCTTGATCTTCTCGGCGCGCTCGCGGATCTTCTCCACCAGTTCGTCGCCGATCGCACCGACGGCGACCACCGCGGAGATGGCCATGCAGCGCTCGCCCGCCGAGCCGTAGGCCGCGGAGACGGCCGCGTCGGCCGCCGCGTCGAGGTCGGCGTCGGGCAGGACCAGCATGTGGTTCTTGGCGCCGCCCAGGGCCTGGACCCGCTTGCCGTTGGCGGAGGCGGTGGTGTGGATGTGGCGGGCGATCGGGGTGGAGCCGACGAAGGAGACGGCCCTGACGTCGGGGTGCGCCAGGAGGCGGTCGACGGCCACCTTGTCGCCGTGCACCACGTTGAACACGCCGTCGGGCAGCCCGGCCTCGGACAGCAGTTCGGCGAGGCGGATCGAGGCGGAGGGGTCCTTCTCGCTCGGCTTCAGCACGAACGTGTTGCCGCAGGCGATGGCGAGGGGGAACATCCACATCGGCACCATCGCCGGGAAGTTGAACGGCGTGATGCCCGCGACCACGCCCAGCGGCTGGCGGATCGACGCCACGTCGACGCGGCCGGCGACCTGGGTGGACAGTTCGCCCTTGAGCTGCACGTTGATCCCGCAGGCCAGCTCGACGACCTCCAGGCCGCGCGCCACCTCGCCGAGCGCGTCGGAGTGCACCTTGCCGTGCTCGGCGGTGATCAGCTCCGCGATCTCGTCGCGGTGGGCGTCGAGCAGCGCCCGGAACCTGAAGAGGATGGTCGTGCGCTGGGCCAGGGAGGACCGGCCCCAGGACAGGTACGCCTCCTTGGCGGCGGCGACCGCGGCGTCCACCTCCTCGACGGAGGCGAACGCGACCTTCGTGGTGACCTCGCCGGTCGCCGGGTCGGTCACCGGCCCGTAGGTTCCCGAGGCGCCTTCGGCGGTCCTGCCGCCGATCCAGTGGTTGACGATCTTCGTCATGACCGAGTGCTCCTTCGCAGATGGCGGCGTCGGGTGGGGACGTGCCGTTCGTACAGCTCGTGCGGCCCGGCCGCGGCCCCGGGGTGCCGCGGTCCGGCCACGGGTACATCCGACCAGGCCGGACCCCGCGGACGGGCCCGACACTGTGTCGGCCGTTCGGGTCCCCGCGTAGACACATGGGACCCCGGCGGCTCGGGGGACCCGGGCGGAACCTCCGGCGCGGGGCCGAGGCGGGCGGGGAGTCGTCGCTCGCACTTCGCTCCTGCCAAAGCGAAGCGGCGTCCCGCGCCGGAGGCGATCGGTGCCGGGGTGCCGCCGGTGGCGCCCCGGTGGATGTGCGGTCCCGTGCCGTCCGTGCCGCCCGTACGGCTGCGGCGGCTCATCCGGCGGCCCTCCGGAGGAGGCCGGCGCGGTCGGCCGGGGCGAGGGACCGGCCGCCGGCGCCGAGCGCGCCGCGTGCGGGGTGCCGGGCACGGATCCGGACCGGTCCGGCCGTGTCGACGGTCATGTCACGGCTCCCGCGGCGAGCGCCGCGTCGATCTCGCCGGGGGTGGGCATGGCGGAGGAGCACTCCAGGCGGGAGGCGACGATGGCCCCGGCGGCGTTGGCGTACCGCATGGTCCTCTCCAGGTCCCAGCCGGCCAGCAGTCCGTGACAGAGCGAGCCGCCGAAGGCGTCGCCGGCGCCGAGCCCGTTGAGGACGTTCACCGGCAGCGGCGGGACCTCGGCCGACCGGCCGCCCTGGTCCATGGCCAGCACGCCCTTCGGGCCCTGCTTGACGACGGCGGTTCGGACCCCGGCGGCGAGCAGGGCGCGGGCGGCGGCGTGCGGGTCGCGCTCACCGGTGGCGACCTCCACCTCGTCCAGGTTGCCGACGGCGACCGTGGTGTGGCGCAGGGCCTCGCGGTAGAAGGGGCGGGCCGCTTCGGGGTCGGTCCAGAACATGGGGCGCCAGTCGAGGTCGAAGACGGTGGTGCCGGACCCGGCGCGGTGGGCGAGGGCGGCGAGGGTCGCGGTGCGGCTGGGTTCCTCGCTCAGTCCGGTGCCGGTGACCCAGAAGACGCGCGCGTCGCGGATGGCGTCCAGGTCGAGGTCGTGGGCCTCGATCTCCAGGTCGGGGGCCTTGGGCCGGCGGTAGAAGTACAGCGGGAAGTCGTCCGGCGGGAAGACCTCGCAGAAGGTGACCGGGGTGGGCAGGCCGGGGACGGGGGTGACCCAGCGGTCGTCGACGCCGAAGTCGCGCAGGGCCTCGTGGAGGTAGGTGCCGAAGGGGTCGTCGCCGGTGCGGGTGATCACCGCGGTACGGCGTCCGAGGCGGGCCGCGGCGACCGCGACATTGGTCGCCGAGCCGCCGAGGAACTTGCCGAAGGACGTGACCCGGGACAGCGGTACGCCCGTCTGGAGCGGGTAGAGGTCCACTCCGATCCGCCCCATGGTGATCACGTCGTACGACATCGGTGTTCCCTTCGTACGGCTCGCACGGCTCTCGTCGTCCTCGCGGCCCTCCCCGGTTTGTAGCCCCGCACGGGAAGCCCTGTCAACATTTTGTCCGGACATTCGGACGAGAAGTATGGCGGGTGAAGACGGGAAGCACGGCGGGTGAACCGGCGGCGCCGGTGGTGGGGGGTCGTGTGCGTCAACGGGGCGCGCCGAGGAGCCGGCGCGCCCCTGTGCGTCAGGCCTGTCACAAATACCCGCGTACCGTCACAGCTGTCACATGTGCGCGGGCCGTGCGTCACACCCGGCGCACAGCCCCTGCCCCGCCGTCGGCCGGCCTCGTTCACCGGACGTGACCTTTGGTGATCGACAGCGCAGCACCCGGCTCCCCCGGACGGCCTCCCCGGCCGCCGCCGCGGTGCGCGCGGGGAGGTGCAGCCCGTGACCGACCGACAGCTGTGGTCCTACAAGGACATCGCGGCCCACATCAAGGTGCAGCCGGACACCGTACGTTCCTACCGCAAGCACGGGCTGCTGCCCCCGCCCGACCACGTGGAGGCCGGCAAGCCCTACTGGCGCGCCGACACCATCCGGGCCTGGGTCGCCGCCCGGCCGGGCAACCGCGGCCGCGGCGACGGCTGACCCGCCGCCGTCCGCCCGGCCGGGAGCGGGCGGTGCTCAGCTCCAGGGCTCGGCGACCGTCACGCCCGCCCCCGCGGCCGTGCCCATGGCCGCGAGGGCGGACGGGACCGCGTCCAGGCCGATGGTGGACGTCACCAGCAGGTCGGGGCGGAGCACTCCGGCGCGGACCAGTTCCAGCATCGGGGGGTAGGCGTGCGCGGCCATGCCGTGGCTGCCGAGGAGTTCGAGCTCCCACGCGACGGCACGGGCCATGGGGACCGGTGTGGTGCCGTCCGCCGGGGGCAGCAGGCCGATCTGGACGTGGCGGCCCCGGCGGCGCAGGCCGTTCACGGAGGCGGCGCAGGTGACGGGCGAGCCGAGGGCGTCCAGGGAGAGGTGGGCGCCGCCGCCGGTGAGGTCGCGGACCGCCCCCGCCGTGTCCCGCTCGGCCGACGCGTCCACGCAGTGCGCCGCGCCGAACCGCCGGGCCAGTTCCAGGGCCCGGGGCGACACGTCGACGGCGACGACCCGGGCTCCCGAGGCCGCCGCGATCATCACGGCCGACAGCCCCACCCCGCCGCAGCCGTGCACCGCCACCCACTCCCCCGCCGCGACCCGGCCCTGCCGCACCACCGCCCGGTAGGCGGTGGCGAAACGGCAGCCGAGGGAGGCGGCCGTCACGCAGGACATCCCGTCGGGGACGGCGACCAGGTTCACGTCCGCGTGGTCCAGCGCCACGTACTGGGCGAAGGACCCCCAGTGGGTGAACCCGGGCTGGGTCTGCCGCTCGCACACCTGCTGGTCGCCGGCCGCGCAGGCGGGGCAGCTCCCGCAGGCGCAGGCGAACGGGACGGTGACCCGGTCCCCGGCACGCCAGCCGGTGACCCGCACGCCGGCCGCCTCGACGACCCCGGCGAGCTCATGGCCGGGGACGTGCGGCAGCGCGATGTCCGGGTCGTGACCGCGCCAGCCGTGCCAGTCGCTGCGGCACAGGCCGGTGGCCTCGACGCGGACCACGACCCCGTGCGCCGCGGGCTCCGGGTCCGCGACCTCCCGCACCTCGGCCGGCTCCCCGTACCGCTCGAACACCACCGCCCGCATGGCCGGTCCGCCTTCCCTCGGTCGTCGCCTCCGGCGGAACGCTATCCCCCCTCCCGCGGAGCGGGGAGACGGCGGAGGACCGTCCCACCGGCGTGGCACCCCCATGACCGGCCCGGCTTGCGGACGGCGCCGCGGAACCCCCGCGCACCCGGGTGGGCGACACCTCCGGGCGGACCGGCGCGAACCGCCCGCCGCGGTCACCGCCGGCCCGGGCGGGCACCGGACCCGGCCCACCCTTCGTGGATTTATACCCCCTAGGGGTATACCCTGGGGGCGGAGGCCCCCCGTGGGCCCCGCACGCCCCACCTTCACACCCTCTTACGTCTCGACGAGGAGCAACGACATGACCTCCCAGACCGGCACCCAGGGTTCCGTCACCACCGTCTACAAGGTGAGCGGGATGAGCTGCGGACACTGCGAGGGCGCCGTGTCCGGCGAGATCTCCGGCATCCCCGGGGTCAGCTCGGTGACGGCGGTCGCCTCCTCCGGCGAGGTGACCGTGGTCTCCGCGGCCCCGCTCGACGAGGAGGCGGTCCGCGCGGCCGTCGACGAGGCCGGCTTCGAGCTGGCCGGCACGCTCTGAGGTCAGGGCCGAGCCACCGCACGGCGTGAACCGGGCCGCACGGGCCACCCGCCCCCCGCGGCCCGGCACGCCACCGCCCCCGAGTCCCGGACACCCCTGGAGTACGGACATGACCAGCACCACCGCCCCCGAGGCGCCGACCGCCGGACAGCCGGCGACCTCGGAGGTCGAGCTGCTCATCGGCGGGATGACCTGCGCCTCCTGCGCGGCCCGCGTCGAGAAGAAGCTCAACCGCATGGACGGCGTCACCGCCACGGTGAACTACGCGACGCAGAAGGCCCGGATCACCTGCCCACCGGGCACCGAGGTCGCCGAACTGATCGACACGGTGGTGCGGACCGGCTACACCGCCGAGGAGCCCGCGCCGCCGCGGGAGGAGGCGCCCGCCGCCGCACCGGCCGACCCGGAACTGGCCGGCCTGCGCCGGCGCCTGACCGTCTCCTCGCTCCTCGCCCTGCCCGTCGTCCTCATGGCGATGATCCCGCCCCTGCAGTTCGACAACTGGCAGTGGCTCTCGCTCACCCTCGCGGCCCCCGTCGTGGTCTGGGGCGCCGCCCCCTTCCACCGGGCCGCCTGGACCAACCTCCGGCACGGCGCGGCCACCATGGACACGCTGGTCTCCGTCGGCACGCTCGCCGCGTTCGGCTGGTCCCTGTGGGCGCTCTTCCTCGGCCACGCGGGCATGCCCGGCATGCGGCACCCCTTCGAACTCACCGTCTCCCGCACCGACGGCGCCTCCGCCATCTACCTCGAGGTGGCCGCCGGCGTCACCGCCTTCATCCTGCTCGGCCGCTATCTGGAGGCCCGGTCCAAGCGCCGCGCGGGGGCCGCCCTGCGGGCGCTGATGGAGCTGGGCGCCAAGGACGTGACCGTGCTCCGGTACGACGAGGGCGAGCGCGGAGCGCTCCCGGTCGAGGGCGGCGGGAGACGGCCGGGCGGGCGGGAGGTGCGGATACCGGCGGACCGGCTGGCCGTGGGCGACCACTTCGTCGTGCGCCCCGGGGAGAAGATCGCCACCGACGGCACGGTGCTGGAGGGCTTCTCCGCCGTGGACGCCTCCATGCTGACCGGCGAGTCCGTCCCCGTGGACGTCACCGTCGGCGACACCGTCACCGGCGCCACGGTCAACGCGGGCGGGCGGCTGGTGGTCGAGGCGACCCGGGTCGGCGCGGACACCCGGCTCGCGCGGATGGCGAAGCTGGTCGAGGACGCGCAGAACGGCAAGGCCCAGGTGCAGCGGCTGGCCGACCGCGTCTCCGGTGTCTTCGTCCCCGTGGTGCTGCTGATCGCGGCCGGCACCTTCGGGGTGTGGCTCGGCACCACCGGCGACACCGTCGCCGCGTTCACCGCGGCCGTCGCCGTCCTGATCATCGCCTGCCCCTGCGCCCTGGGGCTGGCCACGCCGACCGCGCTGATGGTCGGCACCGGGCGCGGCGCCCAGCTCGGCATCCTCATCAAGGGCCCGGAGGTCCTGGAGTCCACCCGCCGCGTCGACACCGTCGTCCTGGACAAGACCGGCACCGTCACCACCGGCCGCATGACCCTCCAGGCGGTGTACACCGCCGAGGGCACCGACGAGCACCTGCTGCTGCGGCTCGCGGGCGCCCTGGAGCACGCCTCAGAGCACCCCGTCGCCCGTGCGATCGCCGCGGGCGCCGAGATGAGGGTCCCCCCGCTCGAGCGAAGCCGAGAGCGGGGGAGCGCCGGGACGCTGCCGGTGGCCGAGCGCTTCGAGAACGTCCCCGGCCGGGGCGTACGCGGGCGGGTGGAGGGCCGCGAGGTGGCCGTGGGGCGGCTCTTCGAGGAGCTGCCGCCCGAGCTGGCCCGGGCCAGGGACGAGGCCGAGCGCGAGGGACTCACGGCCGTCGTGGCGGGCTGGGACGGGACGGCGCGCGGGATCCTGGCCGTCGCCGACACCGTGAAGGAGACCAGCGCCGAGGCGGTGCGCGAGCTGCGCGCCCTGGGGCTCACCCCGGTGCTGCTGACCGGCGACAACCGGACCGTGGCCGAGGCGGTGGCGCGGGCCGTGGGCATCGACCGGGTGATCGCCGAGGTGCTGCCGGAGGACAAGGCCGACGTCGTACGCGGGCTGCAGGAGGAGGGGCGCAGCGTCGCCATGATCGGCGACGGCGTCAACGACGCGGCCGCGCTGGCCGTCGCCGATCTGGGCCTGGCCCTGGGCACCGGCACGGACGCGGCGATCGAGGCGGGCGACCTGACCCTGGTGCGCGGGGATCTGCGGGTGGCGGCGGACGCGATCCGGCTGTCCCGCAGGACCCTCGGCACGATCAGGGGGAACCTCGTGTGGGCCTTCGGCTACAACGTCGCCGCGCTGCCGCTGGCCGCGGCGGGCCTGCTGAACCCGATGATCGCCGGCGCCGCGATGGCCTTCTCCTCGGTGTTCGTGGTGACGAACAGCCTGCGGCTGCGGGCGTTCCATTGAGGTCTTGAATTGGGGTGTACCTCTGGAGTCCGGTACGCCCCTCACATAAGCTCTTCACAAGGCTCGCGCATCTTCCTTACGCTTGAGTCCCGTTGAGCGGTTTGCGGGCTCTTGCGCACGTAAGGGACATATGCAAGAGACGCAGATCACAGTGATCTGAACGTAACCATCGAAGGGGTTCGAAGGTCTAAGTTGGCGATGTCGGGCAGCGTCTTGGGGGGCGCTTCCTGACATCTGGGGAATGTCTTGGGGGACTTTCCCTGGTGATTGCGTTGCCGGGACACGTACCAGCGGGAAGCTTTGAGCGGCCCTCCCGACCGTGCGCTGTCCCGGCAGACCGCATTCCGACGAGAGTGGCGGGTTCGCCCGTCGTGCTCACACAGCGATTCAGGCGCTGTCCTCACAGACGCCCGGCCGGATCCCGTGGGGGGAATCCGCACCGGGACATGGGAAGGCGCCCTGGTTCGTCGGCCCGTGGGGGGACCGGCGCCGGGGCGCCTTCTTCATATGCCCACCGTCCTGTCGTCCGGACGCTCCCCGTCGCACGGCGTTCCGGGCCCGGGGGCCCGTGACGTCCGAAGGCCCCGTACACGTCCTGCGTGCACGGGGCCCGGCGTTGCGGCTCGGAGCGGGGGTCAGCGCTCCTCGACCGGGACGAAGTCCCGCTCGACGATGCCCGTGTAGATCTGGCGCGGGCGGCCGATGCGAGAGCCCGGCTCCTTGATCATCTCGTGCCACTGGGCGATCCAGCCCGGCAGCCGGCCGAGGGCGAACAGGACCGTGAACATCTCGGTCGGGAAGCCCATGGCCCGGTAGATCAGGCCGGTGTAGAAGTCGACGTTCGGGTAGAGGCTGCGCGAGACGAAGTAGTCGTCGGAGAGCGCGTGCTCCTCCAGCTTCAGGGCGATGTCCAGCAGCTCGTCGGACTTGCCGAGGGCGGAGAGCACATCGTGCGCGGCGGCCTTGATGATCTTGGCGCGCGGGTCGAAGTTCTTGTAGACCCGGTGGCCGAAGCCCATCAGGCGGACGCCGTCCTCCTTGTTCTTCACCTTGCGGATGAAGGAGTCGACGTCGCCGCCGGCGTCGCGGATGCCCTCCAGCATCTCCAGCACCGACTGGTTGGCGCCGCCGTGCAGCGGGCCCCAGAGGGCGTTGATGCCGGCGGAGATCGAGGCGAACATGTTCGCCTGCGAGGAGCCGACCAGGCGGACCGTGGAGGTGGAGCAGTTCTGCTCGTGGTCCGCGTGCAGGATCAGCAGCTTGTCCAGCGCGGAGACGACGACCGGGTCGAGCTCGTACTCCTGGGCGGGGACCGAGAAGGTCATGCGCAGGAAGTTCTCGACGTAGCCGAGGTCGTTGCGCGGGTAGACGAACGGGTGGCCGATCGACTTCTTGTAGGCGTAGGCCGCGATCGTCGGCAGCTTGGCGAGCAGCCGGATCGTGGAGAGGTTGCGCTGGCGCTCGTCGAAGGGGTTGTGGCTGTCCTGGTAGAAGGTCGACAGCGCCGAGACCACCGACGACAGCATGGCCATCGGGTGGGCGTCGCGCGGGAAGCCCTTGTAGAAGTTCTTGACGTCCTCGTGCAGCAGGGTGTGCTGCGTGATCTCGCCCTTGAACCCGGTCAGCTCGTCGACGGTCGGCAGCTCGCCGTTGATCAGCAGGTAGGCGACCTCCAGGAAGGTGGAGCGCTCCGCCAGCTGCTCGATCGGGTAGCCGCGGTACCGGAGGATGCCGGCCTCGCCGTCGAGATAGGTGACCGCGGATTTGTAGGCGGCGGTGTTGCCGTAGCCGCTGTCCAGCGTCACCAGACCGGTCTGGGCGCGGAGCTTTCCGATGTCGAAGCCCTTGTCACCGACAGTGCTGTCGATCACCGGGTAGGTGTACTCGCTGCCGTCGTACCGCAGTACTACAGAGTTGTCGCTCACGTCTTCCCTCACCGACGTTGTGCCTCATCTTCGAGGTGCCCTGACTGTCTCTACCATCCCCCACTCGGCTCAGGTGAGTGCACTCGGGGTCGCCCATCGGGCCTATTGGCGGCACTCAGTGCCGTCAACTAGCCCATCCTGCCCCCTGTGTTCCCCATCCGGAAGAGCCCTGTGACCTTTGCGACTCATTTGATCGATCATTTTTTGGGGGGGACGGGGTTCTCACCCCGCCGACGGGGTGCCCGGGGGGCGGGATCCGGCGAGGCGGAAGTCCAGTGCCGTGCACCGGCGGCCCGCCGACACGGTGCGCACCGCCTGCCCGATCGCCTTGCGGGAGCCGACGAGGACGACCAGCCGCTTGGCCCGGGTGATCGCCGTGTAGAGGAGGTTGCGCTGGAGCATCATCCAGGCCCCCGTGGTGACCGGGATGACGACCGCCGGGTACTCGCTGCCCTGGGAGCGGTGGATGGTCACGGCGTAGGCGTGCGCGAGCTCGTCCAGTTCGTCGAAGTCGTACGGCACCTCCTCGTCCTCGTCGGTCAGTACCGTCAGGCGCTGGTCGACCGGGTCGAGCGAGGTGACCACGCCCACGGTGCCGTTGAAGACCCCGTTCTCCCCCTTCTCGTAGTTGTTGCGGATCTGGGTGACCTTGTCGCCGACGCGGAAGACCCGGCCGCCGAACCGCTTCTCGGCGAGATCGGGCCGGCCCGGGGTGACGGCCTGCTGGAGCAGCCCGTTCAGGGTGCCCGCGCCGGCCGGGCCCCGGTGCATGGGGGCCAGCACCTGCACGTCCCGGCGCGGGTCCAGGCCGAACTTGGCCGGGATGCGCCGGGCCGCCACGTCCACGGTGAGCCGGCCGGCCTCCTCGGTGTCGTCCTCGACGAAGAGGAAGAAGTCCTTCATGCCGTCGGTGACGGGGTGCTGCCCGGAGTTGATCCGGTGCGCGTTGGTGACGACGCCGGACTGCTGGGCCTGCCGGAACACCCGGGTGAGGCGGACGGCGGGGACCGGGCCGCCGTCGGCGAGCAGGTCCCTGAGCACCTCGCCCGCGCCGACGCTGGGCAACTGGTCGACATCGCCGACGAAGAGCAGGTGGGCGCCCGGCGGCACGGCCTTGACCAGCTTGTTGGCGAGCAGCAGGTCCAGCATGGAGGCCTCGTCGACCACCACCAGGTCGGCGTCGAGCGGACGGTCGCGGTCGTAGGCGGCGTCGCCGCCGGGCTTCAGCTCCAGCAGGCGGTGGACGGTGGAGGCCTCCGCGCCGGTCAGTTCGGCCAGGCGCTTGGCGGCGCGGCCGGTCGGGGCGGCGAGGACGACCTTGGCCTTCTTGGCGCGGGCCAGTTCCACGATCGAGCGGACCGTGAAGGACTTGCCGCAGCCGGGGCCGCCGGTCAGCACCGCCACCTTCTCGGTGAGCGCGAGTTTCACGGCCGCCTCCTGCTCGGGGGCGAGCTCCGTGCCCGTACGGCCCTTCAGCCAGCCGAGCGCCTTGTCCCAGGTCACGTCCCGGAAGACGGGCATCCGGTCCTCGTCCGTGCGCAGCAGCCGCAGCAGCTGGGCGGCGAGGGCGACTTCCGCGCGGTGGAAGGGGACCAGGTAGACGGCGGTGACGGGGTCGCCGCCCTCCGGGTCGGGCACCTTCTCCCGTACGACTCCGGGGTCCTCCCCCTCCTCCGGCTCGGCGGCGAGTTCCGCCAGGCACTCGATGACCAGCCCGGTGTCGACCTGGAGCAGTTTCACCGCGTCGGCGATCAGCTTCTCCTCGGGGAGGTAGCAGTGGCCCTGGTCGGTGGCCTGCGACAGGGCGTACTGCAGGCCCGCCTTCACCCGGTCGGGGCTGTCGTGCGGGATGCCGACGGACTGGGCGATCCGGTCGGCGGTGAGGAAGCCGATGCCCCAGACGTCGGCGGCCAGCCGATAGGGCTGGTTCTTCACCACGGAGATCGACGCGTCCCCGTACTTCTTGTAGATCCTGACCGCGATCGACGTCGACACCTCGACGGTCTGGAGGAAGAGCATGACCTCCTTGATCGCCTTCTGCTCCTCCCAGGCGTCGGCGATCTTCTTGGTCCGCTTGGGGCCGAGCCCGGGGACCTCGATCAGCCGCTTCGGCTCCTCCTCGATGATCTGGAGGGTGTCCGTCCCGAAGTGCTGTGTGATCCGGTCGGCGAAGACCGGACCGATGCCCTTGACCAGGCCGGAGCCGAGGTAGCGGCGGATGCCCTGGACCGTGGCCGGCAGCACGGTCGTGTAGTTCTCGACGTGGAACTGCTTGCCGTACTGGGGATGCGACCCCCAGCGCCCCTCCATTCGCAGGGACTCCCCGACCTGGGCCCCGAGCAGCGCGCCCACCACGGTGAGCAGGTCACCGGCGCCCCGGCCGGTGTCGACGCGGGCGACCGTGTAGCCGTTCTCCTCGTTGGCGTACGTGATGCGTTCGAGGACGCCTTCGAGGACGGCGAGGCGGGGTTCGCCGGGGGCCGCGGACTGGTTGGACATGGTTCGACGGTACCGGCGGGGTGTGACAGCCCGCGCGGGTTACCGGTGCGTCTTGAGGGCTTGGAGGAAGAGGGTGAAGACGTCGGCGGGGAAGGTGAGGGTGGCTCCGAGGGGGTCCTTCGAGTCGCGTATGCCTATGCGGGTGGGGCTACGAGCGATCTCCACGCAGGAGTCGCCGTCGCCGGGACCTGAGTAGGACGACTTTCGCCAGTTCCCGGGGATGTCCATGAAGTGCTCACAGCTCCTTCGCCAGCCTGTGAATGAAGTCGCGCGACCGCTCGGGAGGGAGCGACACCGCCTCCACTTTATGAAAGAGCGTTCGAAACGCGGCAAGCTGGGCTTCCGAATCGATGAAGGTCGCACCGTGCGGCCCGTCCCGCACCACTGTGTCCAGTCGGGGCACGGCGCCTCCCGCATACGTCATGGCGCTCCCGGCGCCGGCGAAGCCCTCCACATCGAAGGGGATGACACGGACGGTGAGGTGCTCCGACTCGGAGAACTCCAGGAGGCGGGCCAGTTGGGCCCGTGAGGTGGCCCGGTCGTTCACCATGATGCGCAACGCAGCCTCGTGGACGACCGCCTCGTACGGCGTCGCCCTTTCGAGGACCGCCTTGCGTTGCATCCGGTGCCGGACCCGCACCTCGAGTTCCTCCTGCGGGAGTCCGGGGACGCGGTAGGCGAAGACCGCGCGGGCGTAGTCCTCCGTCTGGAGCGGACCGGGGATGTACAGGAACTGGACCTCACGCAGGAACGTGGCGTGGTGCTCCAGTTCGGCCAGGTCGAGGAACGGCGTGGGCAACCGTTCCCGGTACTCCTCCCACCATCCACGTCTCCGATCGGTCGCCATCGCCACCAGGGCGTCCACGAACGCCTCGTCCGTGCACACGTAGTGAGCCGCGAGGCGGCGCAGACGCTTCTCGCTCAGGCCGGCGAGGCCGGTCTCGATCTGGCTGATCTGCGGGGCGCTCACCCCGAGCAGTGCCGCCGCCTCGCGGGCGGTGAGGCCTGCCGCGTCACGGAGCCTGCGCACTTCGACCGCCAGGCGCACCTGACGTGCCGTCGGTTCACTCCTCAAGACCATCGCCCGTTTCTCCCAACGCACGCTTCGGCGTGACTCGTTCGAGGGGAAGAGTATGCGATCGACTTGCAGAACTTAAACCTTTATCCCTACCGTCGGTGGCGTGGCGCACACCGTGCGAAACACCGGGGCGCCGGAGCCCCACCGATTCAGCATGCGGCTGTTACGGCCGAGGCAGTGGTGCGGAGCGAGCGATGCGGAACCCCACATCGTCGATCCGGAAGGTCGGGTGGCTGCGCCGCCGCACCGACGCCCGGCAGCTCCAGTGCTCGTCGGCCCATCCGCCACCACGGAGCACCCGGTAGGTGCCATACACCTCGGCGTCGTAGACGTCCCAGCACCAGTCCCACACATTGCCCAGCATGTCGAACAGGCCCCATGCGTTCGGCTGCTTGCCGCCGACAGAATGGATCCGCCCGTCGGAGTTGCCTTGGTACCAGGCGACCTCGTCGAGCTGGCCGTACCGCGGGCCAGTAGTACCCGCACGACAGGCGTGCTCCCATTCAGCCTCGGTCGGCAGCCGGTACCCGTCCGCGGAGGTGTCCCATCCGGCCGTCTCGGCGTCGACGCACAGGTCATACGCGGGCGTCAGCCCCTCACGCCGGGACAAGGCGTTACAGAACTGGACCGCGTCCCACCACGAAACACCCTCGACCGGCAGCCGCTCGCCTTGCGCACTACTCGGCCGTCGGCCTGTGATTCGCGCGTACCAGGACTGCGTGACCGGGAACGCCGACATCTCAAACGGCGCGACCTCGACCGGCCAATCGCTCTGCGTCCGCCGGTCCGACAGCGTCACCCGTCCCGACGGGACGGCAACCATCTCGTTTCCTGCCCCCGCGTCCACAGCAGGCCAGCCTACCGGCGTCTTCCCACCGCTCCACCGATCTCGCTGAAGGGGACCGAGAGGCGGCGGAGCCGTCGCTCCCGCGTCGGCGCTTCCGTCCACGCAGCACACCGAGGGCCCGCCGCCCTCCGCGTGCTCTGGCTCCCGCCCGGCACGCTGCGGATCGGGGCGTGGGACGCGGACCCCGAACCCCCGGAGCCCCGGAGCCGCCGGAGCCGCCGGTGCCGTCCGGCGGGAGGGAGGAGATGGAGGACGAGCGGGGACTGGCGCTGGTGCGTGCTTGTGCCGACGTGTGGGGTTGGCAGCCGCTGGCCAGGCTGGCAGCCAGGGCAAGTACGTGTGGTGCGAGCCGGGTGCCGCTTAGGGCGTTGGAGGCGTGACCGTGGGGCCGCCCGCTTCTTGGTCGGTGTCGTGCTTCCGCGGGGGAGAAGCGAGCGAGCGGCCGGGAGGAGAGCGGGGGCCCGGGTATGTCTGCGGTCAACCGTCGGCTGCGTGAGTCGGCCGGGGTGTGCGGTGCGCGGTCGCGCCTCGCCCGCACGCCGGGCCGGCTCAGCGGCGAACGGCCGGTGGGCGGTGGCTGGTGGCTGCTGCCGGGTGGGGAGGGGCGGGGTCGGGGATTCGGGGGGGGGCGAAGGTCGAGGGGGGCGGGAAGACGGCCGCCCGGCCGTCGGGGAACGCGGCCGCCCGGTCCTGGAGGTACCGCCGGACCTGTCGCTTCGCCCTCGGCGCGTGCCCGTGGTGCGATGGAAGTGGGGGTGGAAAGGAGAGCGATCATGCCCGCAGTGAAGCGAACGGGTGTCGCCGCCCCGGTGTCGGTCCGCCCGCTGGTCGAGCCGGACCTGGACCGGGCCGACGGGATCTTCAGGATCGCCTTCGGGACCTTCCTCGGGGCCCCTGAGCCGGAGACGTTCTTCGGGACCGCCGACTATGTCCGCACCCGCTGGGCGGCAGACCCGCACGCGGCCTTCGCAGCGACCGTGGAGGGCGAGGTCGTCGGATCGAACTTCGCCGCCGACTGGGGCAGCGTCGGGTTCTTCGGCCCGCTGACCGTGCGTCCGGATCTGTGGGACCAGGGCATCGGCGGGCGCCTCATGGAACCGGTCATGGCCTGCTTCGACACCTGGGGGAACCGCCACCTCGGCCTGTTCACCTTCTCGCACAGTCCCAAGCATCTCGAGCTCTACCGCCGGTACGGTTTCTGGCCCCGATTCCTCACGGCCATCATGAAGAAACAGGTCGCCGCCGGTGCCGCAGTCCCCGGCCGGGTGCTGTACGGCGAACTGACCGCCGCCGAGCGGCCCGACGCCCTGAGCCTCGGTCGCGCACTGACGGGGGCCGTGCACGAGGGCCTGAGCCTGGAGCGCGAGATCACGGCCACACAGGCGCAGGGGCTCGGTGACACCATCCTCCTCGAGGGCGCCGACTCCGACCTCGACGGTCTGGCCGTCTGCCACTGCGGAGCGGGGTCGGAGGCCGGTGAGGACGTGTGCTTCGTCAAATTCGGCGCCGTACGTCCTGGTCCGGACGCCGCGGACCGGTTCGAACGTCTGCTGGATGCGTGCGAGCAGCTGGCCACCGAGAGGGGACTGGGGCAACTGGACGCCGGCATGAACCTGGCCCGCCAGGATGCCTACCGGCGCATGGCCGACCGCGGTTTCCGTACCTGGCTGCAAGGCGTGACCATGCACAAGCCCAACGAACCCGGCTACAGCCACCCGGACGCCTACGTGATCGACGACTGGCGCTGAGCCCACCGCCGTGCCCGCCCCCGCTCCGGTCACGATCGGATATCGGCCACCCGCACACCCCTTGCGCCCACCTCGTGTAATCGTTTCCAATCCCTCGTGTAATCGATTCCACGAGGAGGTGGAGCGGCGATGGCGAGCATCAAGGACGTCGCTGCCGAGGCGGAGCTGTCCGTCGCCACGGTGTCGCGCGTCCTGAACGACCATCCGTCGGTCAGCGAGGACGCCCGCAGACGCGTGCTGGCCGCAGTCGAGACGCTGGGCTACCGCCCGAACGCCGTCGCCCGGTCGCTGCGCACCGACCAGACCCGCACCCTCGGGCTGGTCATCAGCGACGTGATGAACCCGTACTTCACCGAACTGGCCCGCTCCGTCGAGGAGGAGGCCCGCGCGCTCGGCTACAGCGTGATCATCGGCAACGCCGACGAGCGGCCCGACCTTCAGGACCACCACGTCACCACCCTCCTGGACCGGCGTATCGACGGCCTGCTCGTCTCCCCCACCGACGGCGGTTCGCCGCACATGCTGGACGCCGCCCGCGCGGGAACGCCCATGGTGTTCGTCGACCGGTGGATCCCCGGCGTGGACGTGCCCGTCGTCAGGTCGGACGGGCGCGGCGCCGTACGGGACCTCGTGGCGCATCTGTACCGGCTCGGGCACCGGCGGCTCGCGATCATCGCCGGGCCTGCTGCCACCACCACCGGCCGTGAGCGCGTGGACGCCTTCCGGGAGGCGCTCGGCGCGTACGGACTGGCCCTCCCCGACGCCTACACAGGCCAGGGCGACTTCCAGGCCGACAGCGGGCGCCGGGTCACCGAGGGCTTCCTCGATCTGGCCGAGCCGCCCGAGGCCGTCTTCGCCGCCGACAACCTGATGGCGCTCGGTGCGCTGGACGCCATCCGCGCGCGCGGGCTGCGGGTGCCCGACGACATCGCGCTGGCCGCGTTCGACGACATCCCCTGGTTCGTGCACACCGATCCGCCGGTCACCGCGATCGCCCAGTCCACGGGCGCGCTGGGGCGGGCCGCCGTGCGCGCGCTGGTCGACCGTGTCGAGGGCCGGCCCGGCGAGTCCGTGACCCTTCCCGCCCGGCTCGTCGTGCGCCGTTCGTGCGGTGAGCCGGCACCCCCGCAGTCCCCCGTACAACAGTCCCCCGTACAAAGGAGTACGTCGTGAGCAACCCGGACGAGTTGCTGCGCGTCGAGGGCATCCGCAAGACCTTCCCCGGTGTGGTCGCGCTCGACAGCGTCGACTTCGACCTGCGCCGGGGCGAGGTGCACGTGCTCCTCGGTGAGAACGGCGCGGGCAAGAGCACGCTGATCAAGATGCTCTCCGGCGCCTACACGCCCGACACCGGCCGGATCGTGGTCGGCGGCGAGGAGGTGCGCGTCCACGGTGCGCAGGACTCCGAGCGGCTCGGGATCGCCACCATCTACCAGGAGTTCAACCTGGTCCCCGATCTGACGGTCGCCGAGAACATCTTCCTCGGGCGGCAGCCGCGCCGGTTCGGGATGATCGACCGGAAGAAGATGGACGCGGACGCCGAGGTGCTGCTCGAGCGCGTCGGCGTCAACGTCTCTCCCCGCGCCCGCGTGCGCGAACTCGGCATCGCGCGGTTGCAGATGGTCGAGATCGCCAAGGCGCTCAGCCTGGACGCGCGCGTGCTCGTCATGGACGAGCCGACCGCCGTGCTGACCTCCGAGGAGGTCGAGAAGCTGTTCGTCATCGTGCGGCGGCTGCGCGAGGACGGCGTCGGGATCGTGTTCATCACCCATCACCTGGAGGAGATCGCCGCCCTCGGCGACCGGGTCACCGTCATCCGGGACGGCCGCAGCGTCGGGCAGGTGCCCGCCTCCACCCCCGAGGACGAGCTCGTGCGGCTCATGGTCGGGCGGTCGATCGAGCAGCAGTATCCGCGCGAGCGTGCCGACGCCGGCGACGCGCTGCTCAAGGTGGAGGGGCTCACCCGGGACGGCGTCTTCCACGACGTGAGTTTCGAGGTGCGGGCCGGTGAGGTGGTCGGCATCGCGGGGCTCGTCGGGGCCGGGCGGACGGAGGTCGTCCGGGCGGTGTTCGGGGCCGATCCGTACGACGCCGGGGCCGTTCACGTCGACGGCGCGCGGCTGCGCCGCCACGACGTGAACGCCGCCATGGCGGCCGGTGTCGGGCTGGTGCCCGAGGACCGCAAGGGGCAGGGGCTGGTGCTCGACGCCTCCGTCGAGGAGAACCTTGGCCTGGTCACGCTCCGGTCCTCCTCCCGCGCGGGGCTCGTCGACCTCAAGGGGCAGCACGAGGCCGCGGAGCGGATCGCCGGGCAGCTCGGCGTGCGGATGGCCGGTCTCGGGCAGCACGTGCGCACGCTGTCCGGCGGGAACCAGCAGAAGGTCGTCATCGGCAAGTGGCTGCTGGCGAACACCAAGGTGCTGATCCTCGACGAGCCGACGCGCGGCATCGACGTCGGCGCCAAGGTCGAGATCTACCAGCTCATCAACGAACTGACGGCCGCCGGTGCCGCCGTGCTCATGATCTCCAGCGATCTGCCGGAGGTGCTCGGCATGAGCGACCGGGTGGTCGTCATGGCGCAGGGGCGCGTCGCGGGCGAGCTCAGCGCCGAACAGGCCACTCAGGACGCCGTGATGGCCCTCGCCGTCAGCACTCCCCAGAGCACTCCCCACAGCAACGGAACGGAGGCCTCCCGTGGCCACTGACACGCTCAAGGGCAAGCCGGGCGCGCAGGGCGGCGCCACGGCCGGCCTGCGCCGCCTGCTCCTCGACAACGGCGCGCTGACCGCGCTGATCGTCCTCGTGATCGCCATGTCGGCGCTGTCCGGGGACTTCCTGAGCGCCGACAACCTCCTCAACGTCGGCGTCCAGGCCGCCGTGACCGCGATCCTCGCCTTCGGCGTCACCTTCGTGATCGTCTCGGCGGGCATCGACCTGTCGGTCGGCTCGGTCGCCGCGCTGTCCGCCACCGTGCTGGCGTGGAGCGCGACCGAGGCCGGCGTCCCGGTCGTCCTGGCGGGCCTGCTGGCCGTCGCGACGGGCATCGCCTGCGGTCTGGTGAACGGTTTCCTCATCTCGTACGGGAAGCTGCCGCCGTTCATCGCGACGCTGGCGATGCTGTCGGTGGGGCGCGGTCTGTCGCTCGTCATCTCGCAGGGTTCGCCGATCGCGTTCCCCGACTCGGTCTCCCACCTGGGCGACACGCTGGGCGGCTGGCTGCCGGTGCCGGTGCTCGTGATGATCGTGATGGGGCTGCTCACCGCCTTCGTGCTCGGACGGACGTACATCGGCCGCTCCATGTACGCCATCGGCGGCAACGAGGAGGCCGCGCGGCTGTCGGGCCTGCGGGTGAAGCGGCAGAAGCTCGCCATCTACGCGTTCTCCGGTCTGTTCGCCGCCGCCGCGGGCATCGTGCTCGCCTCCCGGCTGTCCTCCGCGCAGCCGCAGGCCGCGCAGGGTTACGAGCTGGACGCGATCGCCGCCGTCGTCATCGGCGGCGCCTCGCTGGCGGGCGGCACCGGCAAGGCGTCGGGCACGCTGATCGGCGCGCTGATCCTGGCGGTGCTGCGCAACGGGCTCAACCTGCTGTCCGTGTCCGCGTTCTGGCAGCAGGTCGTCATCGGTGTGGTCATCGCGCTGGCGGTGCTGTTCGACACGCTGCGCCGCAAGGCGGGCGCGACCACGTCGGCGCCCGGGGCGTCCGGGAACGGCGGCAGGGGCAGGCAGGCACTCACGTACGTCATCGCCGCCGTCGTCGCCGTCGCGGTGGTCGGCGCGACCTCGCTGCTGCACAACGGGTCCTCGGCCGGAAGGACGCAGAGGATCGGCCTGTCGCTGTCGACGCTCAACAACCCGTTCTTCGTGCAGATCCGCGCCGGGGCCGAGGAGGAGGCGAGGAAGCTGGGCGTGGACCTGACGGTCACGGACGCGCAGAACGACGCCTCCCAGCAGGCCAACCAGCTGCAGAACTTCACCAGCGGCTCGCTCTCCGCGGTCGTCGTCAACCCGGTGGACTCCGACGCGTCCGGTCCCGCCGTGCGCGGCGCGAACAAGGCCGGCATCCCGGTCGTCGCCGTGGACCGCGGGGTCAACGAGGCGGACACGGCCGCGCTGGTCGCCTCCGACAACGTCGAGGGCGGCGCGCTGGGCGCCGAGGCGCTCGCCGAGAGGCTCGGCGGCAAGGGCACGATCGTCGTCCTGCAGGGGCAGGCCGGCACCTCCGCCAGCCGCGAGCGCGGCGCGGGCTTCACCGAGGGCCTGAAGGACTACCCGGGCATCAAGGTCGTCGCCAAGCAGCCCGCGGACTTCGACCGCACCAAGGGCCTGGACGTGATGACGAACCTGCTGCAGGCGCACCCCGACATCGACGGTGTCTTCGCGGAGAACGACGAGATGGCGCTCGGCGCGGTCAAGGCGCTCGGCTCCAGGGCCGGGAAGTCGGTCCAGGTCGTCGGCTTCGACGGCACGCCGGACGGGCTGAAGGCGGTCGAGGCCGGCACGTTGTACGCGTCCGTCGCGCAGCAGCCCTCGGAACTCGGCAGGATCGCGGTACGGAACGCGCTGCGGGCCGCCGAGGACGAGAAGGTGGAGAACATGGTGAAGGTGCCGGTGAAGGTGGTCACCAAGGAGAACGTGGCCGGCTTCGAGGGCTGACACCGGGCGCGAGGGCACAGAGGCATCGGGGCGGGCGGTCACGTCGACCGCCCGCCCCCCACACTCGGATCGGGGAGCGATTCATGTACGACTACGACCTCCTGGTCGTCGGATCGGCCAACGCCGACCTGGTGATCGGTGTGGAGCGCCGCCCGGGCGCCGGGGAGACCGTGCTCGGCTCGGACCTGGCCGTCCATCCGGGCGGCAAGGGCGCGAACCAGGCGGTCGCGGCCGCCCGGCTCGGGGCCCGTACGGCCCTGCTGGCCCGGGTCGGCGACGACTCACACGGCCGGCTGCTGCTGGACTCGCAGCGGGCGGCCGGTGTGGACACGGTGGGCGTGCTGGTGGGCGGGGCGCCCACCGGGGTCGCGCTGATCACGGTGGATCCGTCGGGCGACAACAGCATCGTCGTCTCGCCGGGCGCCAACGCCCGGCTGGCCCCGGCGGACGTACGGGCCGCCGGGAGCCTCTTCCACGCCTCCCGGGTGGTGTCCGCACAGCTGGAGATCCCGTTGGAGACGGTCGAGGAGGTGGTGCGGGTCCTGGTGCCAGGCAGCCGGTTCGTGCTCAATCCCTCCCCGCCGCGCCCGCTGCCGCCGGAGGTCCTGGCGGCCTGCGATCCGCTGATCGTCAACGAGCACGAGGCGAGGGTGATCCTCGGCGACACCGCCGGGGTGAGCGAGGAGCCCGAGGACTGGGCACGGCTGCTGCTGGCGGCGGGCCCGCGCTCGGTGGTGGTGACGCTGGGCGGCGAGGGCGCGCTGGTGGCCTCCCCGGAGGGGGTCGTCCGGGTGCCGTCCCCCGAGGTGCGCGCCGTGGACACCACCGGCGCGGGCGACGCGTTCACGGCCGCGCTGGCGTGGCGGCTGGGCGCGGGCGAGTCCCTCGCCGAGGCCGCGGCGTTCGCGGCCCGGGTGGGTGCGGCGACCGTCACCAAGGAGGGGGCGCAGGTGTCCTTCCCGACGGCGGCGGAGGTCACGGCGCTGTGAAGAAGCACGGGATCCTGAACCGGCACCTCGCCGGTGCCCTCGCCGAACTCGGGCACGGGGACGGGGTGCTGGTGTGCGACGCCGGGATGCCGATCCCGGACGGTCCGCGCGTGGTGGACCTGGCCTTCCGGGCCGGGGTGCCGTCCTTCGCCGAGGTGGTCGAGGGGCTGCTGGAGGAGCTGGTGGTCGAGGGCGCGACGGCGGCGGAGGAGGTACGGCACGCCAATCCGGCGGCGGCCGGGCTGCTGGCGGGCCGCTTCCCCGGCCTGGCACTGGTCCCGCACGAACGGCTGAAGGAGCTGAGCGCCGGCGCGCGGCTGGTCGTCCGCACCGGCGAGGCACGCCCGTACGCCAATGTGCTGCTGCGCTGCGGGGTGTTCTTCTGAGGCCGGCGGCCGTGGGAACCCCCGGGGGACTTTGAGGGGGCCCGGTCCGTCGACCGGGCCCCCTCGGTACCCCTCCCCTGTCAGAACCCCTCCCCCCCCCGGGTCCCCTCCACGGGTTCCGACTCCCAGTACGACCGGCGGGGCGGGGGAAGGGTTGCACGGCCGCCGCGATTTTTTTCCGCCCCGTCTCCCCACGGGGTCCCCGCGGGCAGGAAGCAACCGTCCGGCCACCGCCACGCGCACCGGCAGGGCCCGTGTCCCGTTCCCGCGGGCGGGGGCCGCGTGCCGTCGTCACGCCGCGTGCTCCGTGAACCGCGCCGCCGTCTCGGCGAGCAGCTCGCGGCCGTCCCGGGCCCACAGCGCGTCGTTGAACAGCTCGACCTCGATGGCGCCGGTGTACCCGGCCGCCTCCACGTACCCCTTCCACTCCCGCATGTCGATCGCGCCGTCGCCGATCTGGCCGCGGCCGTTGAGGACGCCCTCCGGCAGCGGGGTGATCCAGTCGGCGAGCTGGAAGGCGTGGATACGGCCCTGGGCGCCGGCGCGGGCGATCTGCGCGGGCGCGGTGTCGTCCCACCAGAGGTGGTACGTGTCGACGGTGACGCCGACCTGGTGGGCGGGGAAGCGTTCGGCGAGGTCGAGGGCCTGGGCGAGGGTGGAGACCACGCACCGGTCGGAGGCGAACATCGGGTGCAGCGGCTCGATGGCCAGCTTCACCCCGTGCTCCCCGGCGTAGGGGCTGAGTTCGGCGAGCGCCTCCGCGACGCGCTCCCGGGCGCCGCGCAGGTCCCTGGAGCCGGCCGGCAGACCTCCCGGGACCAGCACCAGCGTGCCGGTGCCCAGGGTGGCCGCCTCGTCGACGGCACGGCGGTTGTCGGCCAGGGCGGCGGCCCGCTCGCCGGCGCCGGTCGCGGTGAGGAAGCCGCCCCGGCACAGTGTGGTCACCGTCAGGCCCGCGTCGCGCACCAGCCCGGCGGCCGCCTCGACGCCGTACGCACGGACGGGCTCGCGCCACAGGCCCACGCCCGGCACGCCCAGGTCGCGGCAGGCGCCGACGAGTTCCGGCAGGGACAGCTGTCTGACCGTCATCTGGTTGATGCTGAAGCGCGCGAGGCCGGTCACGGAGTCACTCCGTACAGGTGCAGCAGGGTCCTCATCCGTTCCTCGGCGAGCTTCGGGTCGGGGAACAGGCCGAGGGTGTCGGCGAGTTCGTAGGCGCGGGCGAAGTGCGGCAGGGAGCGCGCCGACTGCAGGCCGCCGACCATCGTGAAGTGGCGCTGGTGGCCGGCCAGCCAGGCCAGGAAGACCACGCCCGTCTTGTAGAAGCGGGTGGGGGCCCGGAAGAGGTGCCGGGAGAGTTCCACGGTGGGGTCGAGGAGGGCACGGAAGCCCTCCGTGTTCCCGGTGTCGAGCACCCGGACCGCCTCGGCGGCCAGCGGGCCGAGCGGGTCGAAGACACCGAGCAGGGCGTGGCTGAAGCCCTGCTCGTCCCCGGCGATCAGCTCGGGGTAGTGGAAGTCGTCGCCGGTGTAGCAGCGCACGCCCCGCGGGAGGCGGCGGCGCAGGCCGATCTCGCGCCGGGCGTCCAGGAGGGAGACCTTGACGCCGTCGGCCTTGTCGGGGTGGGCGGCGATCACCTCGAGGAAGGTGCCGGTGGCCGCGTCGAGGTCGGTCGAGCCCCAGTAGCCCTCCAGGGCCGGGTCGAACATCGGGCCGAGCCAGTGCAGGATCACCGGCTCGGCGGCCTGGCGCAGGAGGTGGCCGTAGACCTCCAGGTAGTCCTCGGGGCCGCGGGCGGTGGCGGCGAGCGCGCGGGACGCCATCACGACGGCCTGCGCGCCGCACTCCTCGACGAGCGCGAGCTGTTCCTCGTAGGCCGCGCGGACCTCGGCGAGGGTGCCGCCGGTGATCTGGTCGGTGCCGACGCCGCAGGCGATGCGGCCGCCGGACGCCTTCGCCTCGGCGGCGGAGCGGCGGATCAGCTCGGCCGCGCCCGCCCAGTCCAGGCCCATGCCGCGCTGGGCGGTGTCCATGGCCTCGGCGACGCCCAGCCCGTGCGACCACAGGTGGCGGCGGAAGGCGAGGGTGGCGTCCCAGTCGACGGCGGCCGGCGAGTCGGGGGTGGTGTCGGCGTACGGGTCGGCGACGACGTGCGCGGCCGAGAAGACCGTGCGGGAGGTGAAGGGGGGTCCGGGGGTGGCGGCGAGGGGCTCGGTGCGGGGCTCGTAGGCCCGCAGCGTGCCGTTCGCGCCGGGCAGGTGGAGGGTCACGGCGCGATCTCCGGTACGTCGAGGCGGCGGCCCTCGGCCGAGGACCTCAGGCCCAGTTCGGCGAGCTGGACGCCGCGGGCGCCGGCCAGCAGGTCCCAGTGGTAGGGGGCGTCGGCGTAGACGTGCCGCAGGAACAGCTCCCACTGGGCCTTGAAGCCGTTGTCGAACTCGCCGTTGTCGGGGACCTCCTGCCACTGGTCGCGGAAGACCTCGGTGGCGGGGACGTCCGGGTTCCAGACCGGCTTGGGGGTGGCGGAGCGGTGCTGGACGCGGCAGTCGCGCAGGCCCGCGACGGCCGACCCCTCGGTGCCGTCGACCTGGAACTCGACCAGCTCGTCGCGGTGGACGCGCACGGCCCAGGAGGAGTTGATCTGGGCGATCGCGCCGCCGTCCAGTTCGAAGACGCCGTAGGCGGCGTCGTCGGCGGTGGCGTCGTAGGGCTTGCCGTTCTCGTCCCAGCGCTGCGGGATGTGGGTGGCGGTGAGGGCCTGCACGGACCTCACCCGTCCGAACAGCTCGTGCAGCACGTACTCCCAGTGCGGGAACATGTCGACGACGATGCCGCCGCCGTCCTCGGCACGGTAGTTCCAGGAGGGGCGCTGGGCGTCCTGCCAGTCGCCCTCGAACACCCAGTAGCCGAACTCGCCGCGCACGGAAAGGATCCGGCCGAAGAAGCCGCCGTCGACGAGCCGCTTCAGCTTGAGCAGGCCGGGCAGGAACAGCTTGTCCTGGACGACGCCGTGCCGGACGCCGGCCGCGTTCGCCAGGCGGGCCAGCTCCAGGGCGCCGTCGAGGCCGGTGGCGGTCGGCTTCTCGGTGTAGACGTGCTTGCCCGCCGCGATCGCCTTCCTGACGGCCTCCTCGCGGGCCGAGGTCACCTGGGCGTCGAAGTAGACGTCGACGCCCCCGTCGGCGAGGACGGCGTCCAGGTCGGTCGAGACGTGTTCCAGGCCGTGCTTGTCGGCGAGCGCCCTCAGCGCGTGCTCCCGGCGGCCGACCAGGACCGGCTCCGGCCACAGCACGGTGCCGTCACCGAGGTCGAGGCCGCCCTGCTCGCGCAGGGCCAGGATGGAGCGGACGAGGTGCTGGCGGTAGCCCATGCGCCCGGTCACACCGTTCATGGCGATACGCACCGTCTTGCGTGTCACGTCATTCCCTTCGTACGCGGTCCGCGCGCCGCCTACGCCCCACCCGTCACGCGGAGGTCGCCGCCGTGCGACGGGTGACTGGTGAACGTCACAGCAAGCGCTTTCTATTTAGGGAGAAGCTAGCCTCTGGACGGCACTTCGGACAAGGGCGTCGCGCGGCCCGGGTTGTTCGAGGGGGCGAACGGACGGGCGTGGGGCCATAGGGTCTGGGCGACGGCGACACGGCGCGAGGCGGAGGACGAGACATGACGGTGACCCTGGCGGACGTGGCGGCTCGCGCGCAGGTCTCCCCCGCGACGGTGTCGCGCGTGCTCAACGGCAACTATCCCGTGGCCGCGACCACCCGCGAGCGGGTGCTGAAGGCCGTGGACGAACTGGACTACGTCCTCAACGGCCCCGCGAGCGCCCTGGCCGCCGCCACCTCCGACCTGGTGGGGATCCTGGTGAACGACATCGCCGACCCGTTCTTCGGGATCATGGCGAGCGCGATCCAGGCCGAGATCGGGGGGCCGGGCGGGCGCGCGGGCGGGGAGAGGCTCGCGGTGGTGTGCAACACGGGCGGCTCGCCCGAGCGAGAACTGACCTACCTCACGCTGCTCCAGCGGCAGCGGGCGGCGGCGGTGGTGCTGACCGGCGGCGCCGTCGAGGACCTGCCGCACAAGACGGCCATGGACGCCAAGCTGCGCAAACTGGCCGACGCCGGGACCCGGGTGGTGCTGTGCGGCCGGCCGCCGGCGCCGGGGACCGGGGCTTTCGCGCTGACCTTCGACAACCGCGGCGGCGGCCGGGAACTCACCGAGCACCTGATCGGCCTCGGGCACCGCCGGCTCGGCTACATCGCGGGCCCGCGGGAGCGCACCACGACACGGCACCGCCTCGAGGGCCACCGGGCCGCGCTGGCCGCGCACGGCATCGAGGAGGACCCCCGCTGGACCGTCCACGGCCGCTACGACCGCCGGTCCGGCTACGAGGCCACACTCGAACTGCTGCGCAGGGACCCGTCGTTGACGGGCGTCGTCGCCGCGAACGACTCCGTCGCGCTGGGCGCGTGCGCGGCGCTGCGGGACTCGGGGCTGCGGATCCCGGACGACGTGTCGGTGGCCGGCTTCGACGACCTGCCGTTCAGCATCGACGTGGTGCCCGCGCTGACGACGGTGCGGCTGCCGCTGGCGGAGGCGGGGGCGCGGGCGGGGCGTGTCGCGATGGGGCGTGAGGAGCCGCCGTCGGGCGGGATCGCGGCGGTGCGCGGGGAGTTGATGGTGCGGGGGTCCAGCGGAGCGCCGCGGGTGTAGGGCGGACCCGGTCCCCACGGCCGCCGCCACGACGGGCGCCCGGGCCGGCGTCTGCCGTCCGGCCGCCCCGGAGGCCCGGCCCGCGTACGGACGCGGCCGGCCCGCGGGGCCGGATCCGCACCGGACGCCGGGTCTCCGAGCCGGGTCCCGGACGGGTCCGGTGGGTCGGGACTGGCGCCTGAGTCTTGAACCGGGCGTTGCCGGGTACTCTCCGAAAGCATGAAGCTGGCGTTCTCCACCCTCGGCGTCCCCGGCCTGCCCCTCACCGATGTGCTCGCCCTCGCGACGGCGCACGGCTACCACGGCGTCGAACTGCGCACCCATCCCGAGGAACCCGTCCACCCGGGCCTCACCCCCGCCGAACGCGCCGACACCGCCGCCGCGTTCAAGGCGGCGGGCGTCGAACCTCTCGGCCTCGCCGGGTACGTCCCGGTCGCCGCCCCCGGCGAGGACGCCCCGGTGATCGAAGAGATCCGTGCCCTGCTCGACCTGGCCCGGGACCTCGGCGCCCCGTTCGTGCGGGTCTTCCCCGGCGGCGGTGGCGGACAGAGCCCCGAGGAGGCGGACGCGACGGCCGCCCGCCGGCTGGGCACGGCCGCCGAGTACGCGGCCGACCTGGACGTGCGCATCCTGCTGGAGACCCACGACTCGCACGGCACCGGCGCCGACGCGATGCGGATCCTCGGCCTGGTCGGCCACCGTCAGGTGGGCGCGCTGTGGGACGTGATGCACACCTGGCTCGGGGGCGAGCAGCCCGTGGAGAGCTTCGCCGCGCTCTCCCCCCATCTCGGCTACGTCCAGGTCAAGGACATCGCCTCCGCCGACGACAGGACCCCGCTCCCGCTCGGTGCGGGAGTGCTGCCGCTGACCGACTGCGTGGAGGTGCTCTCCCGCCACAGCTGGGACGGCTGGCTCTGCTGGGAGTACGAGAAGCGCTGGTACGCCGACGCCGCCCCGCTCCCCGGGCTCCTCACCCCCGGCCGCGAGCACCTGGCCCGGCTGCTCAACGAGGCGGCCTGACCCCCTGCGGGGGTGCCCGTACGAGGGCCCGGGTCGCCGGTGTCCTGGGCGGGTGCGGGTACGTCGTGGTGGTTCGCGCGGTTCCCCGCGCCCCTAGAGGGGTGGCCGTCTCTCCGCTCCCTGGGGCGTCGGCGGCTGTTCCAGGCGGTTCGGGACCGCCGGCTCCGGCGCCGGGCGCCGGGGTGTCACCGAGGCCAGGGCCACCCCGCCGATCAGCAGGGCCGCCGCGCACCAGCGCAGCGGGGTCACCGACTCGCCCAGGAACAGTGCGGCCGACGACATCCCGAAGACCGGGACGAGCAGGGAGAACGGCGCGACCGTGGAGGCGGGGTGACGGCGCAGCAGCCAGCCCCAGGCGCCGAACCCGAACACCGTGGCGACCCAGGCGACGAACAGCACCGTGCCCGCGCCCTGCCGGTCGAGGCCGCGCAGGGCGTCGAGGTCCCGGGAGGGGCCTTCCAGCAGGAGTGACAGGGCCAGCAGCGGCAGCACCGGCACCGTGCTCACCCAGATCATGAAGTTCAGGGCGTCCGGGGGCGCGGCCCTGCGGGTGAGGATGTTGGAGACGCCCCAGCAGGCCGCCGCCGCGACGACCAGGCCGAAGCCGGCCGACGGACCCGAGGTGCCCTCGTCGGCCGCGGCCACGCCGATCCCGGCCAGCGCCACCGCCATGCCCACCAGACGGATCCGGGAGGGGCGTTCGCCGAGCAGCGCGAAGGCGAACAGGGCGGTGAACACCGCCTGGATCTGGAGCACCAGGGAGGACAGCCCGCCGGGCATCCCCGCGTCCATGCCGGCGAACAGCAGCCCGAACTTGGCCACCCCGAGCGCCAGCCCCACCCCCACGATCCACTTCCACGCCACCGTGGGGCGCCCCACGAGGAACACCGCGGGCAGCGCCGCCACGAGGAAGCGCAGGGCGGAGAAGAGCAGCGGCGGGAAGTGGCCGAGCCCGATCTCGATGACGGTGAAGTTCACCCCCCACACGGCGGCGACGAGAACGGCGAGGAGAAGGTGGGCAGGTCGCATACGTCGAGGATCACCGCCCGGAACCCTTCAGCACCAGCGATGATCGCTGCATGGTTGGATGAAGCATCGCTAATCCGTCCCGGGAGCCGTCATGCTCGACCTCCAGCGGCTGCGCGCCCTGCACGCCGTGTCCGTCCACGGCACCGTCGGCGCCGCCGCCGTGGCGCTCGGGTACACCTCCTCCGCCGTCTCCCAGCAGATCGCCAAGCTGGAGCGGGAGACCCGGACCGTGCTGCTGGAGCGGGAGGGCCGGGGCGTGCGGCTGACCGACGAGGCGCACCAGCTGGTGCGCGCCGCCCAGGAGCTGATCGCCATCGTGGAGCGGGCGGAGACCGAGCTGGAGGAGCGGCGCGGGGTGCCGGCCGGGCGGCTGACCGTCGCCGCGTTCGCGTCGGCGGCGCGCGGCCTCATGCCGCCGGTGCTGGCCGACCTGGCCCGCCGGCACCCCGCGCTCGACACCCGGCTCACCGAGATCGACCCCCATCTCTCCGTGGACCTGGTGGCCAAGGGCGCGGTCGATCTCGTGATCGCCCACGACTGGGACATCGCGCCGCTGCCGGCCCCGGCGGGCGTGGAGCAGGCGGTCATCGGCGACGACCTGTGCGATCTGCTGGTGCCGCGGGGCCATCCGTTCGCGGGGCGTACGGCGGTGCGGCGGGAGGAACTGGGCGGTGAGCGGTGGATCTGCCAGCCGCCGGGCCGGGTCTGCCACGAGTGGCTGGTGCGCACCCTGCGCGCGGCCGGGTGCGAGCCGGAGATCGTCCACCAGGCCGACGAGAACCCGACCCTGGTCGCCCTGGTCGCGGCCGGGCTCGGCATCGCGCTGATCCCCCGGCTGGGGCGCGGCCCGCTGCCCGAGGGCGTGGTGGAGGTACCGCTCGACCCCCTGCCCGTACGGCGGCTGTACGCGCTGTGGCGGACCGGGGCGGCCCGCCGGCCGGCGATCGCGGAGACGGTCCGCACACTGTGCGGGCACTGGCCCGCGGTGTCGGCGCACGCGCCCCGCTGACCCCGTCCGGCCCGCCCGCCCCGACTTCCGGGAATCCGGTCCGGCCGGGGAACCCGTCCCCTCCTCCGCCCGTCCCATTCGCGAGCTGCCGGATGAGTCCCCGTGGTGCGGTGTCGGCCCTCGCTGCCGGCTGCGATCGCTGACCACCCCTCTCCGCCGTGCCGCGGCCGGCAGCACGCCGTCATCGGCGCGCACCCCTCCGACCGCGCCGATGACGGCCCCTCCCGGTTGCCGCGCGCACCCTTGACCGGCAGAAACTTCCCGGATATTGGTGGCATCCCGGCAGTTTCCTTCAGCGGATCCCCGGTCCCCGCGGATCACCTTCCCTAGGAGCGCACGTGCCCGACAGCAGCACCGGAAGCACGGGAAACACCGCACGTCCGTCCAGACGCACCGTCCTCGCGGCGACGGCGGGCGTCACCACCGCCCTCGCGGCCGGTCCCGCCGTCCACGCGGCCACCGGGCCGTCCGCCCCCGACGACAGGAAGCTCCGCGCCCTCGTCTCCCGCATGACGCTGGAGGAGAAGGTCGGCCAGCTGTTCGTGATGCGGGTCTACGGTCACTCCGCCACCGACCCCGACCAGGCCGACATCGACGCCAACCTCGAGGAGATCGGCGTCCGCACGGCCGCCGAACTGCTCGCCAGGTACCGCGTCGGCGGCATCATCTACTTCGCCTGGGCGCACAACACCCGCGCACCGCACCAGATCGCGGACCTGTCCAACGGCATCCAGAAGGCGTCCCTCGGTCTTCCGCGCGGGCTGCCCGTCCTCATCTCCACCGACCAGGAGCACGGCGCCGTGGCCCGCGTGGGCGAGCCGGCGACGCTGCTGCCCGGCGCGATGGCCATCGGCGCGGGCGCCTCCCGCTCCGACGCCCGCGCCCTCGGCCGGATCGCGGGCCGTGAACTGCGCGCCCTGGGCATCCGCCAGAACTACTCCCCGGTGGCCGACGTCAACGTCAACCCGGCCAACCCCGTCATCGGTGTCCGCTCCTTCGGCTCGCGGCCGGACGACGTGGCGCGGCTGGTGGCCGCCGAGGTCGCCGGGTACCAGCACGCGGGGGTCGCGGCGACCGCCAAGCACTTCCCCGGGCACGGCGACACCGCCGTCGACAGCCACACCGGATTGCCCATCATCACCCACAGCCGCGAGCAGTGGGAGGAACTGGACGCGCCCCCGTTCCGGGCGGCGATCGCGGCCGGCATCGACTCCATCATGACGGCCCACCTCATGGTGCCCGCGCTCGACGGCTCCGAGGACCCGGCCACCCTCTCCCACCCCATCCTCACCGGCATCCTGCGCGGGGAACTGGGCTACGACGGCGTCGTCGTCACCGACTCCCTCGGCATGGAGGGCGTCCGCACGAAGTACGGCGACGACCGGGTGCCGGTGCTCGCCCTGAAGGCGGGCGTGGACCAGCTGCTCAACCCGCCCTCCCTGGACGTGGCCTGGAACGCGGTCCTGAACGCCGTACGGGACGGCGAGCTGACCGAGTCGCGGCTCGAGGAGTCGGTCCTGCGGGTGCTGCGGCTGAAGGCGAAACTGGGCCTGTTCCGGGACCCGTACGTCGGCCACGACGGCGTCGACCGCACGGTCGGCGTCCGCGCGCACCTGGCCGCGGCCGACCGGATCGCCGGGCGGACCACGACCCTGCTGGTCAACGAGGGCGGCCTGCTGCCGCTGTCCCGGCGCCGGACGCCGAGGCTCCTCGTCGTCGGCGCCGACCCGGCCTCCCCGTCCGGGACGACGGGACCGCCGACCGGGGTGCTCGCCGACGCGCTGACCGGGCTCGGCTTCACGGCCACCGCCCTGTCCACCGGCACGGCACCGTCCTCCGCGACCGTCGCCCGGGCGGTGGCGGCGGCCCGGGACGCGGACGCGGTGGTCGTCGGCACGTACAACGTCACGGCGTCCAGCAGTCAGAAGACGCTCGTCGCACAGCTGCTGGCGACCGGGAAGCCGGTGGTCGCGGTCGCGATCCGCAACCCGTACGACGTGGCCCACCTGCCCGGCGTGCCGGCGTACCTGGCGTCGTACTCCTGGACCGACGTCGAACTGCGGGCGGCGGCCCGGGTGATCGCGGGCGAGACCGGTCCGCGCGGAACCCTGCCGGTGCCGGTGCAGCGGGCGGACGACCCGGCGACGGTGCTGTATCCCGTCGGGCACGGACTGACGTACTGACGGGCCGGCGTAGTGCCGTAGTACCGCACTGATGTACCGACGTACTGCTCCGCCGGACGCCGTACGCGGGTGCCGTCCCTACCCGGTTGGACGTAGCACCCGTACGTCACACACCCGACGCACCGCACCCAAGGTGCGCAAAGCACCCCATACGGCTGGCGCGGCCCGGCTCGCCGGGTCACGCTGGGCGGGGGTGCCCGGGGGGATGACGATGCACGTGAGAAGTGGGTGGGGGGCGCTCGCCGCGCTCGTGGCGGCGGGCACGGCGCTGCTCACCGGCTGCCAGAGCGCGCCGGGCGACGGCGCCGGGGCGGAGGGCGGCGCGGACAGGCGGGGCGCGGAGTCGCCCGCCCCGCCCCGTCCGTCCGGGTACGGGGCGGTGTTCCTCGCGGTCGACGAGTGCAGTTCCTTCGGCCGCACGAGCTTCACCGAGGTGTCCTGCGCCAGTGAACGGGCGGCGGCCCGGGTGGTCGCCCGCCACGACGGGACGGTGCGCGACGGGCCGCGCTGCCCGGCGACCACGGACTTCGTGCTGCACATCAGCGAACAGCGGCCCTCCTCCGACGAGGACGGCGACGGGGCGGTGCCGCGGGGCTACGCCTGCATGCGCCACCTCCAGCCGCCGCACCCCGGCGATCCGGGCGGCGGGGGCGGGCCGCGCACCATCGTCGGCGACTGCGTCTACGACCTGGGCGACGGCCGGGTCCGCGAGACCGCGTGCGACGGATCGGGCAGGCGGGAACCGGAGTTCGAGGTGACGAAGGCCGTGGGCACCCGGTCCGACTGCCCGGCGTCCACGGCCCTCTACGTCCGGCTCGGCGGGACCACACCGGTGGGCTGTGCCCGCCCGGTGTAGTCCCGTCCGGCGCCTTACGGGCGCAGCGTCCGCTGCCGCTCGACGTCCCGCTTGTCGAGCTTGGCGTCGAACTTCGCCAGCGGCTTCGCCGCCGCCGGGTTCTCCTGGACCGCGCTCGGGGCGACGTCCGCCCAGTCGAGGATGCGGGCCGTGGCGAACGCCTTCTCCTGCTCGATCAGACCGGCCACGTTCGCGCCGTGGTTCATGCCGGGCGCGGTGAAGACGTACGCGTCACGCGCGCCGCGCCCGGGACGGAACGGCTCGGCGCCCCACGGGTCGTTCTCGCCGTACACGAACAGCATGTGCCTGGCGTTGTCGCGGACCCAGCTGTCGACGTCCCGCATGGCCCTCGGCTCGAACTTCATCCCGATCGAACGGGGCACGAAGTTGCGCGGCGGCTGGTAGCCGTAGCGGACGTACTTCTTCTCGATGTGCGGGAAGTGGATGGTCGGCGCGCCCAGCTGCGTACCGGCCTGGTAGTAGTACGGCGTGTACGGGCTCAGGCCCTGGTCCGTGTAGAACGAGAACCCGGAGACGGTGTCGACCGAGGTCCAGATCTCGTCGTCGGTGGCGTTCTTCGCGTCGGCGGGGATCTGCTCGCAGTCCTCCACCGTGCTGTACTGCCAGAAGCCCCACACGTAGTCCAGGACGACCGCCTCGTACGCGCGGTCCAGGCTGCCGATGGTGTCGAAGGTGTAGCCGTTCTCGGCGGCGTGCGCCTCGTACTTCCTCTCCAGCGGTTCCCGGCGCACCAGCGCCTCGCGCTGCACCGCGTTCAGCCGGTCGCGGCACTCCTCGGTGCCGACGGTCGCGAAGAAGCGGTCGTAGGCCGAGTCCTCCTTGTTCACCACGTCGTTGGGGGCGACGTAGGCGACCACGCCGTCCATGTCCCGCGGGTAGAAGCGCTCGTAGTAGGTGGCGGTCATGCCGCCCTTGGAGCCGCCGGTGGAGATCCAGTTCTCCGGGTAGATCCCCTTCAGGGCCGCGAAGATGCGGTGCTGGTCGCTGGCGGCCTGCCAGATGTCCAGCTTGGTCCAGTCGGCCGGGTCGGGCCGGGAGGGGGTGAAGAAGCGGTACTCCATGGAGACCTGGTTGCCGTCCACGATCTGGGCCGGCTCGCTGCGGCGGGGCGTCGTGGAGACGCTGTAGCCGCTGGTGTAGAAGACGGTCGGCCGTGCGGTGTCCTTGTGCAGCACGGTGATGCGCTGCTGGAACGTGCCCTCGGAGGGCCTGCGGTGGTCGACCGGCTGCGTGTAGTTGAGGACGAAGAAGCGGTACCCGGTGTACGGCTTCTCCTCCACCAGGCTCATGCCCGGTACGGAGAGCAGTCTCTCCTTGATGTCAGTCGTGCCGGTGGCCTCCGGCTCGGCGGCGGTGGCCGCTCCGGCCGTACTCAGTGTGCCTATGAGCACCGTGAGAGCCAGCAGCCATCTGAGCGCCTTGCGCATGCGCACTCCCCTGTGAGACATATGTGCGCCGGAAGCTAGCGGACCAACTCCCCGCAGCACCAGGGGACACAGGGAAAACCCTCGGTCGCGGGGTCAGCACAGGATCCAGCCGGAGCTGACGGTCCCGCCGCCGACCCTGCCCTTCACCCACACGCAGCGGCGGCCGGCGTGCGCGGTCACCGGGCCCGCGTGGTGCCTGTAGTCGCCCTCGTCGACGACCGGGCGGCCCCCGCGCGCCCGCAGGCTCACCGACATCCTCCGTTTGGCGCCGGGCTTCTTGGCCAGCGTGACGGCACAGACGTAGCCGCCCCGCTTGTAGACGACCACCGACCCGGTGGAGAACGGCAGGGTGCGCACCTTGCGCCCCGGGCAGGCCGCGGCGGCGTGCGCGTCACCGGGCGCGGCGACGGCGAGCAGCCCCGAGGCGGTCAGCACCGCGAGGCCCAGCGCGAGTCTCCGGCGTATCGCTCCACTACCCACAGTCGTCCTCCCGTACCGCGCCTGCCGCGCCAGGCGGCGTACGCGTGTACGGACGCATGACGTATGCCGGATGGTTGCGCGCGGGGCCGCGCCGGGCGCCGGTCAGGCCGGCGCCGGTACGTCCTCCGCGTCCTCCCCCACGAAGGTCCGCCACAGACCGGCGTACGTGCCGCCGAGCCGGAGCAGTTCCTCGTGCGTGCCGTCCTCGGCGACCCTGCCGTGGTCCATCACCACGACCCGGTCGGCTCGGGCGGCGGTGGTCAGCCGGTGGGCGACGACGAGCGTCGTGCGGCGGCCGGCGAGGCGGTCCGTCGCCTGGTTGACCTGTGCCTCGGTGGCCAGGTCGAGCGCGGCCGTGGCCTCGTCGAGCAACAGGATGTCGGGGTCGACCAGTTCGGCGCGGGCCAGCGCGATCAGCTGGCGCTGGCCCGCGGAGAGGTTGCGGCCCCGCTCGGCGACCTCGTGGAGGTAGCCGCCCTCCAGGGTGGCGATCATCTCGTGCGCGCCCACCGCCCGGGCCGCCGCCTCGACCTCGGCGTCGGTGGCGTCCGGCCGGCCGTAGGCGATGGCGTCGCGGACGGTGCCCGGGAAGAGGTACGCCTCCTGCGGGACGACCCCCAGCCGGTGCCGGTACGCGGTGAGGTCCAGGTCCCTGATGTCCGTGCCGTCCACGGTGACCCTGCCGCCGGTGGGGTCGTAGAACCGGGCGACCAGCTTGACCAGTGTGGACTTTCCGGCGCCGGTCTCACCGACGAAGGCGACGGTCTGCCCGGCGGGGATCGTGAGGTCGATGCCCTCCAGCGCCTCTTCGCCGTCCCCGTACGCGAAGTGCACGTCCTCGAAGGTGATCTCCCCGCGCAGGGACGTCACGCCGAGCGGTTTCGCCGGGGCCCGGGTGGAGGCCGGTTCGCGCAGCAGCTCCTGGATGCGGCCCAGCGACACGGACGCCTGCTGGTAGCCGTCGAACACCTGGGAGAGCTGCTGCACCGGCGCGAAGAACAGGTCGATGTAGAGCAGGTACGCCACCAGCGCGCCGGTGGTCAGCGTCCCGTCGTCGACCCGCGCGCCGCCCACGACCAGCACGGCCGCCGCCGCCGCCGAGGACAGGAACTGCACGAACGGGAAGTACACCGAGATCAGCCACTGCCCGCGGATGCGGGCGCTGCGGTAGCTCGCGCTGCGCTCGGTGAACCGGCGCACGCCGTCCCGCTCGCGGCGGAAGGCCTGCACGATCCGCAGTCCGGACACCGACTCCTGCAGGTCGGCGTTGACCGCCGACACCCGCTCGCGGGCCAGTTCGTACGCCTTGACGCTGGCCCGGCGGAAGAAGTAGGTGGCGACGACCAGCAGGGGCAGGGTGGTGAAGACGACCAGGGCGAGCTCGATGTCGATCACCAGCAGGGCGACCATGATGCCGAAGAAGGTGACCACCGAGACGAACGCGGTGACCAGGCCCGTCTGCAGGAACGTCGACAGCGCGTCCACGTCGGTCGTCATCCGGGTCATGATCCGGCCGGTCAGCTCGCGCTCGTAGTAGTCGAGGCCGAGCCGCTGGAGCTGGGCGAAGATCTTCAGCCTGAGCGCGTACAGGACGCGCTCACCGGTGCGGCCGGTCATCCGGATCTCGCCGATCTGCGCCGCCCACTGGGCGGCCACGGCGAGCAGGGCGAACAGGGCGGCCGCCCAGACCGCGCCGATGGCCGCCCGGGTGACGCCCTGGTCGATGCCGTGCCGGATCAGCACCGGCAGCAGCAGGCCCATGCCCGCGTCCACGGCGACGAGCCCGAGGCTGATCAGGAGGGGTGGTCCGAAGCCGCGCAGGAGGCGGCGCAGTCCGTAGGAGTCCTCCGGCCGGGCGGCTTGCGTCTCGTCGATGTCGGGGACGTCGTCGGCCGGGGGCAGCGCCTCGACCTGGGCGAGGAGTTCCGGGGTGGCCGGGGTGCCGGACAGCGCGGTGTCCTTGGGCGCGCGGTCGCCGGTCCACAGCCGCGGGGTGACCCCGCGTTCGGCGTCGAACTCGGCGTCCAGCTCCGCGCGGACGGAGGTGTCCTCCTCCTGCGGCCCGGCCGGCGGGGTGTGGCCCGGGGAGACGCCGCCCAGCTCGTCGGGGTCGGTGAGCAGCCTGCGGTACAGGGCGGAGCGCCGCTGGAGCTCCTCGTGGGTGCCGATGTCGGCGAGCCGCCCGGCGTCGAGGACGGCGATGCGGTCGGCGAGGTTGAGGGTGGAGCGGCGGTGGGCGATCAGCAGGGTCGTGCGATCCCGCATGACCTCCTTGAGCGCCTCGTGGATCTCGTGCTCGACGCGGGCGTCCACGGCGGAGGTCGCGTCGTCCAGGACCAGCAGGCGCGGGTCGGTGAGGATCGCGCGGGCCAGGGCGACGCGCTGGCGCTGGCCGCCGGAGAGGGTCAGTCCGTGTTCGCCGACGGTGGTGTCGTAGCCGTCGGGCAGTTCGGCGATGAACCGGTCCGCCTGGGCCGCGCGGGCGGCGGCGGTGATCTGCTCCTCGGTGGCGTCCGGCCGGCCGTAGGCGATGTTGTTGCGCACGGTGTCGGAGAAGAGGAAGGAGTCCTCGGGGACCAGGCCGATCGCCGCCCGCAGGGAGGCGGTGCTCAGCTCGCGCACGTCGTGGCCGCCGACGAGGACGGCGCCGCGGCTGACGTCGTAGAAGCGCGGCAGGAGCAGGGAGACGGTGGACTTGCCGGAGCCGGAGGCGCCGACGACGGCGAGGGTCTCGCCGGGGCGGATCTCGAAGGAGAGGCCGTTCAGGACCGGGTGGTCGGGGTCGTAGCCGAAGGAGACGTCGTCGAACTCGACGGTCGCCGGGGCGTCGGCGGGCAGCTCCCTGGTGCCGTCGGTGAGGGACGGCTCGGTGTCGATCAGCTCCAGGACGCGTTCGGTGCCCGCGCGGGCCTGCTGGCCGACGGTGAGGACGACGGCGAGCATCCGGACCGGGCCGACCAGCTGGGCGAGGTAGGTGGAGAAGGCGACGAACGTGCCCAGGGTGATGTCCCCGCGCACGGCGAGCCAGCCGCCGAGCGCCAGCATGGCGACCTGGCCGAGGGCGGGCACGGACTGCAGGGCCGGGGTGTAGCGGGAGTTCAGCCGGATGGTGCGCAGCCGCCCGGCGTACAGCCGCCGGCCGACCTCGCGCAGCTTGCCGGTCTCCTGCTCCTCCTGCCCGAAGCCCTTCACCACGCGTACGCCGCTGATCGCGCCGTCGACCACACCGGCCACGGCGCCGGCCTGTGCCTGCGCGTACCAGGTGGAGGGGTGCAGCCGGGTGCGGCTGCGCTTGGCGATCCACCACAGGGCGGGGGCGACGGCGACGGCGACGAGGGTGAGCGGCAGCGACAGCGACGCCATGATCACCAGGGAGATCAGGAACAGCAGCAGGTTGCCGATGGTCATCGGCAGCATGAAGAGCAGGCCCTGGATCAGCTGGAGGTCGCTGGTGGCGCGGCCGACGACCTGCCCGGTGGACAGCTCGTCCTGGCGTCTGCCGTCCAGCCGGGTGATCGTCCCGTACATGTCGGTCCGCAGGTCGTGCTGGACGTCGAGGGCGAGCCGGCCGCCGTAGTAGCGGCGGATGTAGGTGAGGACGTAGACGACGAGCGCGGCGCCGATGAGCAGACCGGCCCAGGTGGCCATGTCCCTCGTCCCGTCGCCGATCACGTCGTCGATGATCACCTTGGTGATCAGCGGGACCAGCGCCATCACGGCCATGCCGCCGAGGGAGGAGCCCAGGGCGAGGAGGACGTCCTTGGGATGACGCCACGCGTATGCGGCCAGTCGCCGTGCCCATCCCCGTTGCGGTGTCACGCGGGTGCCCTCCGATCGTCCTGATCTGCCGGAAGGCACCAACGCGGTCAGCGGCGGATTTCATCCCTCCGCAACGTTCAGGGGCGTACGCGCAGAGCGTAGAAGCGGGTCGTCTGGGTGGGGTTCTCGTTGTCGTCGCTGACCAGCAGCACCTTCAGCCGGCCGTGGCCGCCTCCCGTGATCGCCATGCCCTCGATGTTGTCGAGGAGCGGGTTGGGCTGGGGCTGCCGGGCGGTGGCGCCGAGGGAGGGGCAGTCGGCGAGATCGGCGAGGAGGGTCTTGTCGTACGCGTCGCGGTGCCGTTCGGCCAGGTAGAGCCGGACGGTGTTGCCGACGCCCGGGGTGAAGCCGCGCTCCAGGACCAGCAGGCGTCCGTCGGGGGTGGCGGTCACCTCGGTGACGCCGAGGCCCGGGTCGGTCCGGTAGGTGTACTGGGCGCCGAGCCGGAAGTCGCCGTGGGCGGTGCGCCGCCAGGTCTGGAGGCGGATCCGGTCGGCGGGGTCGCCGGTGAGCGGGTACTCCATCGCCGCGAGCAGGGTGCGGCCGCCGGGGAGGAGGGTCAGGCCCTCGAAGCTGCCGTTGGCGCGGGCGCGGGTGCGCAGTTCCGCGGGCACCGGGAGGCGGTCGAGGATCTTGCCGTCACGGGAGTAGCGGCGCACGGAGGGTTCGGTCTCGGAGGAGACCAGGTAGGTGCCGCGGTCGGCGACCAGTCCTTCGGAGTCGAGGGCGGCGCCGTTCTCGTCGGCGAGCGGGACCGCGCTCCCAGGCCGCAGGGTGCGCGCGTCCAGCCGGAACAGGACGGACCGGTCGGAGAGGGCGGCGACGGTGCGGTGCCGGCCGGGGGCGAGGGCGGAGAGGTTGCCGACGTAGGCGTCGTCGTACGCCGTCTTGTCGAGGGCGTCGGAGAAGCCGTCGACGGAGACGGACGGGGAGCAGGCGTGGACCGGCGTGGCGTGGGCGGGCCCGGCGGCGGTCAGGCAGCCGGCGGCGGCGAGAGCGGCGGTGGTGGCGGCGAGGAGGGTTCTCAGGCGCATGCCGTCACCGTAGGACGGCCGGGTGACGGCCGGTCACCGCTCGACGTCACATGACCGACACCTCTCCTTCACCCATCTGTATACATGTCCATGTCACGCTTCAGCGGCCGCTCCATCAACTCGCGTAGATCGGACGCCCCCATGCCCGTGACACACATACGCCGCCGCTGGAAGAGCCTCGCCCTGGCCACCTCGGCCGTGCTGGTCGGCCTCACCGTCCCCGCGCTGACGCCCTCCGCCGGGGCCGCGACCACCGCCGGGGCCGCGACCACCGCGTACGACGACACGTACTACGCCGCCGCAATCGGCAAGTCCGGCACGGCGCTGAAGGACTCCCTGCACACGATCATCAGCAACCAGACGAAGATCTCGTACTCGGCCGTCTGGGACGCCCTGAAGGTCACCGACCAGGACCCGAACAACAGCAACAACGTGGTCCTGCTGTACTCGGGCATCTCCCGCAGCAAGTCCCTCAACGGCGGTGACACGGGCGACTGGAACCGCGAGCACGTGTGGGCCAAGTCCCACGGCGACTTCGGCACCTCCACCGGGCCCGGCACCGACCTGCACCACCTGCGCCCCGAGGACGTCCAGGTCAACTCCATCCGCGGCAACAAGGACTTCGACAACGGCGGCAGCTCGTTCACCAACAGCGGCGGCAGCCTGACCGACTCGAACTCCTTCGAACCGCGCGCCGCCGTCAAGGGCGACGTGGCCCGCATGATCCTCTACATGGCGGTCCGCTACGAGGGCACCGACGGCTGGCCCGACCTGGAGCCCAACGACTCCGTGACCAACGGCAGCAACCCGTACCACGGCCGCCTCCCGGTCTTGAAGCAGTGGCACCAGCAGGACCCGCCGAGCGCGTCCGAGAAGCGCCGCAACGAGATCATCTACACGTCGTACCAGCACAACCGCAACCCGTTCATCGACCACCCGGAGTGGGTGGAGTCGATCTGGTAGCCGCCGGGCGGGCTCCCCGGCTCTCGGCGGTCGGCGAGCAGGTCCACCGAGAGCCGGGGAGCCCGCCGGCCATGGCGAGTCGGGTGTGTTCCACGGCGTCGGCGCGACGCGAGAGGCAGCCGGTTCCGTCCGTGACGGGGCGACAGGGTGTGCCGTCCGTTGGTGTTCCCGGCGGCGGGCCGGGCGTCGTTCGCCGCCGCCCTCAAGGACTGACCCACCTCACCGGAAAAGCGTGAGCATCCCCGCCCCCAGCGTCTCCGCGTCGCTCATTTGAGTGGTCAACGCGCTCTGCCGGCCCGAGTGCTCACGGTTTTTCAGCAGGGTGTCCGGCATGAGCTCCCGATTCGCCTACGGCCACAACCCCCACAGCACAGGGCACGTGATCAGCACCGTGCGCACCCTCATGCGTACCGGCGGCCTGGACGTGTCGCTGACCGCCGTCGCCCGCAGCTGCGGAACCACGCGCAACTTCCTCTACGCCCACTGGAAGTCCGCCTCGACCCTGCACCTGCGCGCCCTGGGGACGGAGCTGGCGCAGGCCTTCGACACGGCGCAGCGCGCCTGCCCGAGCGACGGCACCGTCCCGGGGATCACCGCGCATCTGACGGAGGTCGTGCGGGTCATCCGCCGTCACCCGACCACGGCGGCCGTCGCGCGGACCTCCCCCCGGGCCTTCTCCGCGGCCTGCACGGCGACCGAGAGTCCGCTGATGCGGACCGCGACGGAACGCATCAGCGACGTCCTGCACCCCCTCTGTCCGCACGGCGGCGTCTGGGGCGATCGCGAACTCGGCAGCCGGCCCTGGAAGATCCTGTGGATCGCCCGGCCCGCCGCCCTCTGCCCCGAGGCGGCCGGCGACCGGGCCCGGGAGGACACGCTGGACAACGCCTTCGGCGAACTGCTCCGCGACCTGCTCGATCCCTGGGCCGCGTCGGGGCGCTGAACGGGATCCGGACATCAGGAGGCAGGTCCGGCCGGATCGGCACCCCGCTGCGCGCCTCGGTCCACGCCCCGCCGGCGACGGTCGCGGCGACGCGACGCGACGCCAGAAGCGCACCGCGGTCGTATCGGCGTCCTGGAAGGCGATGTCCCACGCGCCCCGGGTGCCGGGCCACGATCTCCCGCCGGCCCGGCCGCACCCCGTTCGCCGAGGCACCGGGCGCCGGTGTCACGAGCCCTGTGCGCCCCGCGCGCCGAGGGCCGGCGCTCGGCCGCGAGTACGCCGTCGAGCCTCGGGTTCGCTCCATCAGGTGGTGTGAACGGCAGGCCGGGCCGTTCGGTGCCGCGCCGCCGACAGCATGGGAGTGCCCCGGCGGATCCGCCGGGGCACTCCCGTACACGACGCCTTACCGGAGAGTGCCGTGAAGACTCGTTCCTGGTCCCTCGCCACCGCCCTCACCCTGACCGCGCTGCTGCTGCCGGCCCACGCGGCGTCCGCCGCCCCGGCCGCACCCCCGTCCTGCCCCGACGGATCGGTGTGCCTCTGGAGCGGCGAGGGCTTCGACGGCAACTACTGGGAGTGGACCGCGCGCAGCGGCTACCGCGACATGCCGCCCCGCTTCCACGACCACGTCGGCTCGTTCGTGGCCAGCACCCGGGCCTGCTTCGTGAACTGGCAGCCGACCGAGAAGCGGAACGTCTTCAACGGCGACTGGCGCTCCCGCTACCTCGGCGACTTCGGCGGACGGATCGACGGGGTGGGACCGGGCGGCTGCTGACCCCCGCACTCCGGCGCCGCACCGGCCCGCCGTACCCGGGCGTGACTCCGGCCCGCCGTACTCAGCCCAGGTGGGTCGGCGCGAACATCCGCAGGACGGCGGGGAGCACCACCACCCGGGGGCCGGGTGCCGACAGCGCCTCGGCGAGGTCGGCCTCCAGGGTCCCGGGGGTCGTACGGACCCCCGGGACCCCGAACGACTCGGCGAGCGCCACGTAGTCGGGGCGGGTCAGTTCCGTCCCCGTGGGCTCGCCGAAGGCGTCGGTCGTGTACTCGCGCAGGACGCCGTGGCCGCCGTCGTCCACGATGAGCCAGGTGACGTCGAGGCCGTACTGGCGGGCCGTGGCCAGTTCGGCGACGGAGTACAGCGCGCCGGCGTCCCCGGAGACGGCGAGCACCGGGCGGGTGGGGTCGGCGGCCGCCGCGCCGAGGGCGGCCGGGAAGCCGTAACCGGGACCGCCCGCGCCCTGGGCGGAGTGCAGATGGTTGGGGCCCTTGGCATCGAAGGCGGACCACGCCCAGTAGGTCAGGATCGTCATGTCCCAGAAGGAGGGCGAGTCGGCGGGCAGGGCGCGGCGGACCGCCGTCAGGACCCGCTGCTCCAGGGTGAGGTCCTGGGCGGCGATGCGTTCGGCCACCTTCGCCAGCAGCGCGCGCACGCGCTCCGGAGCCGTCGCGTCCTCGCGCGCCTCCACCGTCTCCAGCAGCGCCTGGAGGGCCAGGCGGGCGTCGGCGTGGATGCCGATGCCGGGGTGGTTGGACTCCAGTTTGCCGAGGTCGGCCTCGATCTGGATCACCCGGCCGCGGGGCTTGAACGTGTGGTGGTTCGAGGAGAGTTCACCGAGTCCGGAGCCGACGACCAGCAGGACGTCCGCGTCCTCGAGGAAATCGGTCGTGTGCCGGTCCTCCAGCCAGGACCGGAGCGACAGCGGGTGGGTCCAGGGAAAGGCGCCCTTGCCGCCGGGAGTGGTGACCACCGGGGCCTGGATCCGCTCCGCGAGCCGCTTCAGCTTGCCGGACGCGTCGGAGCGGACCACTCCCCCGCCCGCGATGATCGCCGGACGGGTGGCGTGCGACAGCAGGTGGGCGGCGAGTGCCGTCAGTTCGGGGCGCGGGGGCAGTTCCTCGGGGGTGGCGTCCATCGCCGTCACCACGGGCAGCACGGTCTCCGCGAGCAGGACGTCCTGCGGGATCTCCACCCACACCGGCCCGTGCGGGACGCTCAGCGCCGACTTCCAGGCCGCCGCGATCGCCGACGGGATCTGCGACGCCGTGCGCACGGTGTGGACGGACTTCACGACGCCGCGGAAGGAGGCCGACTGGTCGGGGAGTTCGTGCAGATAGCCGTGGCGGCCGCCGCCCAGCCCGGCCGTCGGGACCTGACTGCCGATCGCCAGCACGGGAGCGGAGGCGGCCGCCGCCTCCTGGAGCGCGGCCAGTGAGGTGAGGGCTCCCGGGCCCGTCGACAGCAGCAGCGGGGCCGCCTCGCCGGTGATCCGGCCGTACGCGTCCGCCGCGAAGGCGGCGTTGTTCTCCACGCGCAGGCCGACGTACCTGAGACCGGAGCGGCGCAGGGCGTCGAACACGCCGAGGGCGTGCCGGCCGGGCAGGCCGAAGACGGTGGTGGCGCCGAGCCCGGCCAGGGCCTCCACGACCAGGTCCCCGCCGATGCGGCCGGGGGGCGGGTTCAGCGCGGCCTCCGTCTGGGCCGGCGTCGGGCGGAGCACCAGGTCGTGGTCGTGCGTCACTTCTCGCGGTCCTCCGCAATCCGACGGGACATGATCGTGATCAGCTCGTACGTCGTGTGGGAGGCGGCCACCGAGGTGATCTCGGCGTGATCGTACGCGGGGGCCACCTCGACGACATCCGCGGAGACCAGGTTGCAGGAGGCCAGGCCGCGCAGGATCTCCAGCAGCTCGCGGGAGGTCATGCCGCCGGCCTCGGGGGTGCCGGTGCCGGGCGCGTGAGCCGGGTCCAGGCAGTCGATGTCGATGGAGATGTACAGCGGGCGGTCCCCGATGCGCCGGCGCAGCTGGTCGGCGACCTCGTCGGCGCCCCGGCGGTAGACGTCGGCGGAGGTGACGATGCCGAAGCCCATCTTCTCGTCGTCGGTGAGGTCCTTCTTGCCGTACAGCGGGCCGCGGATACCGACGTGGGAGAGGGCGGAGGTGTCGAGGACGCCCTCCTCCACCGCCCGGCGGAACGGCGTCCCGTGCGTGTACTCGGCGCCGAAATAGGTGTCCCAGGTGTCGAGGTGGGCGTCGAAGTGGAGCAGGGCGACGGGCCCGTGCCTCCTCGCGACCGAGCGCAGCAGCGGCAGGGCGACGGTGTGGTCGCCGCCGAGGGTCATCAGGCGGGCGCCGGTGCCCAGCAGATCGTCGGCGGCCGCCTCGACGGTCTCCACGGCCTCGTGGATGTCGAACGGGTTCACGGCGATGTCACCGCCGTCCGCGACCTGGGCGAGAGCGAAGGGAGAGGCGTCCTGCGCGGGGTTGTAGGGGCGCAGCAGCCGGGACGCCTCACGGATGGCGTTGCCGCCGAAGCGGGCGCCCGGCCGGTAGGAGACGCCCGAGTCGAACGGCACGCCCACCACGGCGACATCGGCGCGGCCGACCTCGTCGAGACGGGGCAGCCGGGCGAAGGTCGCGGGGCCGGCGTACCGCGGGACACGGGAGGAGTCGACGGGGCCGCGGGGTGTCTCGTTGCTGCTCATGGGGAACCGCCTTCTTTCCTGCGCTTCACTGCGTACGCGCTGCTTGCCCTGGTGACGCTCTGTCCGGCGGCTCGGCGCGGGAACGTCCGCCCGTACCCGCGGGCCGCCGGTCGACCCGACCCTAGGTGGCCGGACGGCGACTGCGAAGTGTACGTTTCATCCATTCCAGCCGAAGGGGATGGAGGAAACGTCCACCGTGCCGGATCCCGCTGTTCCGCCCACGCCGCCCGTGCCCCTGACCGCGCTCCTGGCCCGCGCGGACCTCGGCCTGCGCCGGATCGCGGGACCCGACGACCCCGGCGTCGCCGTCCACTGGGCGCACACCTCCGAGATGGCGGACCCCTACCCGTACCTGCTGGGCGGGGAGCTGCTGCTGTCGGCGGGTGTGCACATCCCGGAGGGGGCGGGCGCGGGGTACTTCGACGCGTACGTCTCGCGGATCGTGGCAGCGGGCGGCGCGGCGCTCGGGTTCGGTCTGGCGCCGGTGCACGACGCGGTGCCGGCGGAGCTGGCGGAGGCCTGCGGGATGCACGGCCTGCCGCTGCTGGAGGTGCCGCCGCGGACCACGTTCTCGGGGGTGGCGCGCGCGGTCTGGCAGCTGATGGCCCAGGCCCGCCTGGCGGAGCTGCGCCGGGTCACGGAGGCCCAGCAGGGCCTGGCCACCGCCGCGGCCCGCCGGGACCCGGTCCCCTCCGTCCTGCGGCAGCTCGCGCGGCACCTGGGCGGCCGGGCGGTCCTGTACGGCCCCGAGGGCACGGAACTCGCCGGGGCGGGACGGGAGGAGGGCGAGGAGGTCCGGGCGGCGCTGGCGAAGCTGGCGGAGGTGGTGCGCCCCGGCACCGGCCGGCCCGCCTCCGCCGGCGACACCGTCGCCGGTACCCGGCTGGTCGCCCACGCGCTCGGCAACGGGCGGGGCTTCGTGCTCGGGGCGGCCGCCCCGCAGCGGGATCCGGGGGACCACACCATCACGTCCGTGGCCGCCGTGCTGCTGTCCCTGCTCACCGGTGAGCAGCACGGCGGTACCGGCGCGGACCGCGCCTCGGCGCTCGTACGGCTGCTGCTGGGCGGCACGCCCGAGGAGGTGGCGCCGCTGCTCGGCGGGGAGCGGTGGCGGGTGGTGCACGCGCGGCCGGACAGGCGGGCACCGGACCCGGTGGCCGTCTCCGCGCTGGGCGCGGCGCTCGGGTCGGCGCTGGTGGACCCGGCGGGCGAGACGGTACGGGTGCTGGTGCCGGCCGGGCGGGCGGTGGAGGCGCTGGAAGGCTGGACCCTGGGTGTCAGCGCGGCCGTCGCCCCACGGGACTGGCCGGCCGCCGACATCCAGGCCGCGCGCGCCCTGGCCCGGGCCCGCGCCACCCGCACGCCCCTGGTCCGGCACGGCGCCCGCCCCGCCCTCGGCGACCTCGTCCCCCCGCAGGACGCGGACGCCCACGCCCGGGCGCTGCTGGCGCCGATAGCGGCCGCCCCCGCCCTCACCGACACCCTGCGCACCTGGCTGTCCCTGCACGGCAGCTGGGACCGTACGGCGGTGGCGCTGTCCGTGCACCGCAACACCGTGCGGCAGCGGATCGCGCGGTGCGCGGCGCTGCTGGAGGCCGACCTGGACGATCCGGACGTACGGATGGAGCTGTGGTTCGCGCTGCGCCGGGAGGGAGGACCGGGGCGCCCGGCCTGAGTACGCGCACGGAGCCGGCTGAGCACGTGACGCACGTCCCAGGGGGCGATATGCCGGGGACGCGCACAGGGCGCTGCTCCACAATGGGGGGCATGCCGATATCCGGGACACCCAGCCGCGCCGAACTCGTCGAACACCTCGTCGCCACGCGCATCGCGGGCGACGTCGCCACGCCGCGCGAGAACAACCTCTCCCACTACCGCAAGCTGGCGAACGGCGACCGCCACTACTGGCTCGGCCTGGAGCTCGGCGACCGCTGGACCGACGAGCAGGACGTGCTCGCGGTGATGGCGGAGCGGGTCGGCGTCAACGACGATCCCGAACACCGCTACGGGCAGGACACCATCGACCCGGAGCTGACGGTCGCCGGTCTGGAGCGCATGGCGGGACGGCTGCGCAAGGCGGCGGACGGGCAGCAGCGGGTGCTGTTCGCCACCGGCCACCCGGGAGGTCTGCTGGACGTGCACCGGGCGACGGCCGCCGCGCTGCGGGCGGCGGGCTGCGAGATCGTGGTGATCCCGGACGGGCTGACCACGGACGAGGGCTATGTGATGCAGTTCGCGGACGTGGCGGTGCTCGAGCACGGCGCCACGCTGTGGCACACCCACTCCGGGGAGCCGATGAAGGCGATCCTGACCGCTCTGGAGCGGGACGGCCGTCCGCTGCCCGACCTGGTCGTCGCCGACCACGGCTGGGCGGGATACGCCGGACAGCACGGCGTGGACTCCGTGGGCTACGCCGACTGCAACGACCCGGCCCTGTTCCTCGCGGAGGCGGAGGGCACTGTGCAGGTGACGGTTCCCCTGGACGACCACGTGACCAGCCCCCGCCACTACGACCCGATGACGGCGTACCTGCTGGCGGAGGCGGGGCTGGCCTAGGGGTCAGGCGCGCGGGACGCGGACCACGCCCTCCTGGATGACCGAGACCGCCAGGCGGCCGTCCCGGGTGTAGATGCGGGCCTGGCCGAGACCGCGGCCGCCGTGGGCCGAGGGGGACTGCTGGTCGTACAGCAGCCACTCGTCGGCGCGGAAGGGGCGGTGGAACCACATGGCGTGGTCCAGGGACGCGCCCACGACGTCGCCGACCGCCCAGCCGCCGCGCCCGTGGGCGAGGAGCACCGAGTCGAGCAGCGTCATGTCGGAGACGTAGGTGGCGAGGACGACGTGCAGCAGGGGGTCGTCCGCGAGCTTGCCGCTGGTGCGGAACCACACCTGGGAGTGGGGTTCGCGGGGCTCGCCGAAGCGGCCGTAGGGCGGCTCGTCGACGTAGCGCAGGTCGACCGCGGCGCGTGCCTCCAGGAAGCGGTCCACGACCTCGGGGTCGAGGTGGGCGTAGCCGCGCAGCCGTTCCTCGGAGGTGGGCAGGGTCGCCGGGTCCGGGGCGGACGGCATCGGGTCCTGGTGGTCCAGGCCCTCCTCGTACGTCTGGAAGGACGCCGAGAGGTGGAAGATCGGCTTTCCGTGCTGGACGGCGACCACCCGGCGGGTGGTGAAGGAGCGGCCGTCGCGGATCCGGTCGACGGTGTAGACGATCGGCGCGCCGGGGTCGCCGGGGCGCAGGAAGTACGCGTGCAGCGAGTGGGCGGGCCGGTCCGCGGGGACGGTGCGCCCGGCGGCGACCAGTGCCTGTGCGGCGACCTGCCCGCCGAAGACGCGGGGGACGACGGCGGGGCGGGACCGGCCGCGGAAGATGTCCTCCTCGATCTGCTCGAGGTCGAGCAGATCGAGGAGGTCCTGCAGTGCCTGGCTCATGGGTCGGTCGTGTACGCCGGGGATCCCGCGGGGCTTACAGGCCCATGTCCTTCGCGATGATCGTCTTCATGATCTCGCTGGTGCCGCCGTAGATCCGGTTGACGCGGTTGTCCGCGTACAGGCGGGCGATCGGGTACTCGTTCATGTAGCCGTAGCCGCCGTGCAGCTGGAGGCAGCGGTCGATGACACGGTGGGCGACCTCGGTGCAGAACAGCTTGGCGGAGGCGGCCTCGGCGGGGGTGAGCTCGCCGGCGTCGAGGGCCTCCGTGGCGCGGTCGGCGACGGCCTCGGCGGCGTCCACCTCGGCCTGGCAGGCGGCGAGCTCGAACTTGGTGTTCTGGAAGTGGGCGACCGGCTTGCCGAAGACGGTGCGCTCCTGCACGTACTGCTTGGCGAACCGGACGGCGGCCTTGGCCTGGGCGTAGGCGCCGAAGGCGATGCCCCAGCGCTCGGAGGCCAGGTTGTGGCCGAGGTAGGAGAAGCCCTTGTTCTCCTCGCCGAGCAGGTCCTCGGCGGGGACCTTGACGTCGACGAACGCCAGCTCGGCGGTGTCGGAGGTCTTCAGGCCGAGCTTGTCGAGCTTGCGGCCGACGGAGTAGCCCTCGGACCTGGTGTCGACGGCGAACAGGGATATGCCGTGGCGGCGGTCCTCGGCCGTGGGGGCGGCGGTGCGCGCGCAGACGATCACCTTGTCGGCGTGGACGCCGCCGGTGATGAAGGTCTTGGCGCCGTTGAGGACGTAGTGCGTGCCGTCCTCGCTCAGCTTGGCGCTGGTCTTCATGCCCGCGAGGTCGGAGCCGGTGCCCGGCTCGGTCATCGCGATGGCCCACATCTCCTCGCCGGTGACGAACTTCGGCAGGTAGCGCTTCTTCTGCTCGTCGGTGGCCAGCATCTTGAGGTAGGGCAGCGCGAGCAGCACGTGCACGCCGGAACCGCCGAACTGCACACCCGCGCGGGCGGTCTCCTCGTAGAGGACGGCCTCGAACTTGTGGGTGTCCATGCCCGCGCCGCCGTACTCCTCGGGCACGCTGATGCCGAAGACGCCCAGCTCACCGAGCTTGTAGTAGAAGTCGCGGGGTGCCTGGCCCGCCGCGAACCACTCGTCGTAGACGGGGACGACCTCGGCCTCGATGAAGGCGCGGAGGGTCTCCCGGAACGCCTCGTGATCCTCGTTGAAAACCGTCCGGCGCACTCCGCCACCCTTCCCTGCGCCTGAACCGGCGCCGCTCTCGCGTACCTGGCTGCTCGCCGTCCGGGTTCTCGGCCGATGGCCGGATCCCCCCGTGGCTAAGCGCTTGCTCACTCAAGATACCGGCGAGTATCCACAGCCGTCCAGAGCGGGGACCCCGTAACGCTCGTCACTCCCCGGGATCACCGCGCGCCCGCCGCCGCGAACGCCCCGCGGGCCATCCGGTGCAGCAGTTCGGCGGCACCCGCACGGCCCGGCAGGGAGCCCTGGCGGATCAGATGGGGGGTGGAGTTGAGCAGGCCGAACACCGAGTGCACCGCCGAGCGGGCGGCCGGTTCGGGCAGCCGCGGGTACAGCCGGCGCACCGTCTCCACCCACAGCTCCACGTACTGCCGCTGGAGCTGGCGGACCAGCTTGCGGTCGGGGTCCCGGAGGCGGTCCAGCTCACGGTCGTGCAGGGTGATGAGGGGACGGTCGTCGAGCGCGAAGTCGATGTGCCCCTCGATCAGCGAGTCGAGGACCGCCTCGGGAGCCACGCCGTCGGCCTCCTCCAGGCGCCGCTTCGCACCGGTCAGCAGCGAGTCGCTGATCCCGACCAGCAGCTCCGCGAGCATCGCGTCCTTGCCCGCGAAGTGCCGGTAGAGCCCGGGCCCGCTGATGCCGACCGCGGCGCCTATCTCGTCGACCCCGACACCGTGGAAACCGCGCTCGGCGAAGAGCCGGGCGGCCTCCTTCAGGATCTGCTCGCGACGGGTGGGGGCGTCGGTTCTGGTGGCCATGAGAACGATTCTAGACAGCGCGGTTAGCGCTCGTTAACCTAAGGGACATACGTTAACGCTCATTAACAAGGTGAGGGGACCCGCAGGATGCACGAGGCACCGGAGCTTCACAGCGCGGGGGAGGATCCCGCGTCGGAGGCCTTTCGGGCCAACGAGGAGGCGCACCGGGCGCTCGTCGAGGAGTTGCGCGGCAAGCTGGCCGCGGCCCGGCTCGGCGGCGGCGAGCGGGCGCGGGCGCGGCACGTCGCGCGCGGGAAGCTGCTCCCGCGCGACCGGGTGGACACCCTCCTCGACCCCGGCTCGCCCTTCCTGGAGCTGGCCCCGCTGGCGGCCGACGGGATGTACGAGGGGCAGGCCCCGGCGGCCGGCGTGATCGCCGGGATCGGCCGGGTGAGCGGGCGGGAGTGCGTGGTCGTCGCCAACGACGCCACCGTCAAGGGCGGCACGTACTACCCGATGACGGTGAAGAAGCACCTGCGCGCGCAGGAGGTGGCCCTGGACAACCGGCTGCCCTGCGTCTACCTGGTGGACTCCGGCGGCGCCTTCCTGCCGATGCAGGACGAGGTGTTCCCCGACCGGGACCACTTCGGGCGGATCTTCTACAACCAGGCCCGGATGTCGGGCGCCGGCATCCCGCAGATCGCGGCGGTCCTCGGCTCGTGCACGGCGGGCGGCGCGTACGTCCCGGCGATGAGCGACGAGGCGGTGATCGTGCGGGGCCAGGGCACGATCTTCCTCGGCGGCCCGCCCCTGGTGAAGGCGGCCACCGGTGAGGTGGTCACGGCGGAGGAGCTGGGCGGCGGCGAGGTCCACTCGCGGGTGTCGGGCGTCACCGACCACCTCGCGCAGGACGACGCGCACGCGCTGAGGATCGTGCGCACCATCGTCTCCACGCTCCCCGCGCGGGGTCCCCTGCCCTGGCGGGTGGAGCAGTCCGTCGAGCCCAAGGTGGACCCGGCGGGGCTGTACGGCGTGGTGCCGGTGGACTCCCGCACCCCCTACGACGTGCGGGAGATCATCGCCCGGGTGGTGGACGGCTCCCGGTTCGCCGAGTTCAAGGCGGAGTTCGGGCAGACCCTGGTCACCGGGTTCGCCCGGATCCACGGCCACCCGGTGGGGATCGTCGCCAACAACGGCATCCTGTTCTCCGAGTCCGCCCAGAAGGGCGCCCACTTCGTCGAGCTGTGCGACCAGCGGGGCATCCCGCTGGTGTTCCTGCAGAACATCTCGGGCTTCATGGTGGGCCGGGACTACGAGGCGGGCGGTATCGCCAAGCACGGCGCCAAGATGGTCACGGCGGTCGCCTGCACGCGGGTGCCGAAGCTGACGGTGGTGGTCGGCGGGTCGTACGGCGCGGGCAACTACTCGATGTGCGGCAGGGCCTACTCCCCCCGCTTCCTGTGGATGTGGCCCAACGCCAAGATCTCGGTCATGGGCGGCGAGCAGGCCGCCTCGGTCCTCGCGACGGTCAAGCGGGACCAGCTGGAGGCGCGGGGCGAGGAGTGGCCGGCCGAGGACGAGGACGCCTTCAAGGCCCCGGTCCGCGCCCAGTACGAGCGCCAGGGGAACGCCTACTACGCGACGGCCCGCCTCTGGGACGACGGCGTGATCGACCCGATGGAGACCCGGCGGGTGCTGGGTCTGGCCCTGACCGCGTGCGCCAACGCGCCACTGGGTGATCCCCAGTTCGGCGTCTTCCGGATGTGAGGGGACTGCACACGATGGCAGCTCAGATGTTCGAAACAGTGCTGGTGGCCAACCGGGGCGAGATCGCCGTCCGCGTCATCCGCACCCTGCGGTCGATGGGCGTGCGCTCGGTGGCCGTGTACTCCGACGCCGACGCCGGCGCCCGGCACGTCCGGGAGGCCGATACGGCGGTACGGATCGGTCCGGCGCCGGCGGCGGAGAGCTACCTGTCGGTGGAGCGGCTGATCGGGGCGGCGGCCCGCACCGGCGCGCAGGCGGTGCACCCCGGGTACGGGTTCCTCGCCGAGAACGCCGCCTTCGCGCGGGCGTGCGCCGAGGCGGGGCTGGTGTTCATCGGGCCGCCGGCCGACGCGATCGCCCTGATGGGCGACAAGATCCGGGCGAAGGAGACGGTGCGGGCGGCCGGGGTCCCGGTGGTCCCCGGTTCCAGCGGCAGTGGGCTCACGGACGCGGAACTCGCCGACGCCGCGCACCGGATCGGCATGCCGGTGCTGCTCAAGCCGTCCGCCGGCGGTGGCGGCAAGGGCATGCGCCTGGTGCGGGACGCCGGGGAACTGGCCGACGAGATCGCCGCCGCCCGCCGTGAGGCCCGCGCCTCCTTCGGTGACGACACGCTGCTCGTCGAGCGGTGGATCGACCGGCCCCGGCACATCGAGATCCAGGTCCTGGCCGACGGTCACGGCAACGTCGTCCACCTCGGGGAGCGCGAGTGCTCGCTCCAGCGCCGCCACCAGAAGATCATCGAAGAGGCGCCCAGCGTCCTGCTGGACGAGGCGACCCGGGCGGCGATGGGCGCGGCGGCGGTCCAGGCCGCCCGCTCCTGCGGCTACCGGGGCGCGGGCACGGTGGAGTTCATCGTCCCCGGCACCGACCCGTCGTCGTACCACTTCATGGAGATGAACACCCGCCTCCAGGTGGAGCACCCGGTCACCGAGCTGATCACGGGGCTCGACCTGGTGGAGTGGCAGCTGCGGGTGGCGGCGGGCGAGCCGCTGGCCTTCGGACAGGACGACATCACGCTCACCGGTCACGCGGTCGAGGCGCGCGTCTGCGCCGAGGACCCCGCGCGCGGCTTCCTCCCCTCGGGCGGCACGGTGCTGAGGCTGCGCGAACCGCAGGGCGACGGCGTGCGCACCGACTCCGGGCTGAGCGAGGGCACCGAGGTCGGCAGCCTGTACGACCCGATGCTGTCCAAGGTGATCGCGTACGGCCCCGACCGGGCGACCGCCCTGCGCAGGCTGCGCGCGGCGCTCGCGGAGACGGTCACGCTGGGCGTGCAGACCAACGCCGGGTTCCTGCGGCGGCTGCTCGCCCACCCGGCCGTGGTCGGCGGTGACATGGACACCGGACTGGTGGAACGCGAGGCGGACGGCCTGGTCTCCGCCGGGGTCCCCGAGGAGGTGTACGAGGCGGCGGCGGCCGTACGCCTGGACGCGCTGCGCCCGCGCGGCGAGGGCTGGACGGACCCGTTCTCGGTGCCGGACGGCTGGCGCCTGGGCGGCACCCCGAAGCCGGCCGCCTTCCACCTGCGGGTCACGGACCCGGTGGAGCACGCCCCGCGCGGTGCCCACACCGTCACCGAGGACCGGGTGACGGTGACGCTCGACGGCGTCCGGCACACCTTCCACCGTGCCGCCGACTGGCTCGGCCGGGACGGCGACGCCTGGCACGTCCGCGACCACGACCCGGTCGCCGCGTCCCTCACCCGCGCCGGCCGGGCGGGCGCCGACTCGCTGACCGCGCCGATGCCCGGCACGGTGACAGTGGTGAAGGTCGCCGTCGGCGACGAGGTGAGCGCCGGGCAGAGCCTGCTGGTGGTGGAGGCGATGAAGATGGAGCACGTCATCTCCGCCCCGCACGCCGGCACGGTCACCGAACTGGACGTGGCGCCGGGCACGACGGTCGCCATGGACCAGGTGCTCGCGGTCATCGCACCGGTGGAGGAGGAGACGGCATGAACGCCTCGGAGCTGGGCCTGCCCATGACCGTACCGGTCGAGGGCCTGCCCGCGCGGGTCCGCATCCACGAGGTCGGCGCGCGCGACGGGCTGCAGAACGAGAAGGCGACCGTCCCGACGGTCGTCAAGGCGGAGTTCGTCCGCCGCCTGGCCGGCACGGGCCTGACCACGATCGAGGCGACGAGCTTCGTCCACCCGAAGTGGGTGCCCCAGCTGGCGGACGCCGAGGACCTGTACCGGGCGGTCGCCGACCTGCCGGTGGCGCTGCCGGTCCTGGTGCCCAACGAACGCGGCCTGGACCGCGCGCTGGCGCTGGGCGCGCGGCGGGTCGCGGTGTTCGCCAGCGCCACGGAGTCCTTCGCCCGGGCCAACCTCAACCGCACGGTGGACGAGGCGCTGGCGATGTTCGCGCCGGTGGTGAGGCGGGCGAAGGCGGAGGACGTCCACGTCCGGGGCTATCTCTCGATGTGCTTCGGCGACCCCTGGGAGGGCGCGGTCCCGCTCGCGCAGGTGGTACGGGTCTGCAGGGCCCTGCTCGCCATGGGCTGCGACGAACTGAGCCTGGGCGACACCATCGGGGTGGCGACCCCGGGCCATGTGACCGCCCTGCTCACCGCCCTCGCCGAGGCGGACGTACCCGTGGCCGCGCTGGGCGTGCACTTCCACGACACCTACGGCCAGGCCCTGGCCAACACGCTGGCCGCGCTCCAGCGGGGCGTCACCACGGTCGACGCCTCCGCCGGCGGACTGGGCGGCTGCCCGTACGCGAAGTCCGCCACCGGCAATCTCGCCACCGAGGACCTCGTGTGGATGCTGCGGGGACTCGGCATCGACACCGGGGTCGATCTGGACCGTCTGGTCGCCACAAGCGTCTGGATGGCCGCGCACCTGGGCCGACCCAGCCCGTCCCGCACCGTACGAGCCCTCTCCCACCAGGAGCAGTGAACGCCATGGACCACAACCTCTCCCCCGAACTGGAAGAACTCCGCCGCACGGTGGAGGAGTTCGCACACGACGTCGTGGCGCCGAAGATCGGTGACTTCTACGAGCGGCACGAGTTCCCGTACGGGATCGTGCAGGAGATGGGCCGCATGGGCCTGTTCGGGCTGCCGTTCCCGGAGGAGTACGGCGGGATGGGCGGTGACTACTTCGCGCTGGGCGTGGCCCTGGAGGAACTGGCGCGGGTCGACTCCTCGGTGGCCATCACCCTGGAGGCGGGGGTCTCCCTGGGCGCGATGCCGATCCACCTCTTCGGCACGGAGGAGCAGAAGCGCCGGTGGCTGCCCCGGCTGTGCTCGGGGGAGGTCCTGGGCGCGTTCGGGCTGACCGAACCGGACGGCGGCAGCGACGCGGGCGCGACCCGCACGACGGCCCGGCTGGACGAGTCGACGAACGAGTGGGTGATCAACGGCACCAAGTGCTTCATCACCAACTCGGGCACGGACATCACCGGTCTGGTCACGGTCACGGCGGTCACCGGCCGCAAGCCCGGTGGCGGACCGCTGATCTCCTCGATCATCGTCCCCTCGGGCACGCCGGGGTTCACGGTGGCGGCCCCGTACTCGAAGGTCGGCTGGAACGCGTCGGACACGCGGGAGCTGTCCTTCCAGGACGTCCGGGTCCCGGCGGCGAACCTGCTGGGCGAGGAGGGCCGCGGCTACGCGCAGTTCCTGCGCATCCTGGACGAGGGCCGCATCGCCATCGCGGCGCTGGGCACGGGGCTGGCGCAGGGCTGTGTGGACGAGTCGGTGAAGTACGCGAAGGAACGTTACGCCTTCGGGCGGCCCATCGGTGCGAACCAGGCGATCCAGTTCAAGATCGCCGACATGGAGATGAAGGCCCACACGGCCCGCCTCGCCTGGCGCGACGCGGCGAGCCGGCTGGTGTCCGGCGAACCCTTCAAGAAGCAGGCAGCCCTGGCGAAGCTGTACTCCTCCACAGTCGCGGTGGACAACGCCCGCGAGGCCACCCAGATCCACGGCGGCTACGGCTTCATGAACGAGTACCCGGTGGCCCGGATGTGGCGCGACTCCAAGATCCTGGAGATCGGCGAGGGCACGAGCGAGGTCCAGCGCATGCTGATCGCCCGGGAGTTGGGGCTGGCGGGCTGAGCCACCGCCCGCCCGGACCCCCGCGGACACCGGCCCCGCGCCCTCGGGCGCGGGGCCGGCTGGCGTGTGCGGGCGCCCGCGCGCGCCGGCCGGCCGGCGAGGAGGCGTCACACCCCCGCGACGCCCGGCACGCCCCCGGGGTTGTGCACGATCTCCATTCCCTTCCGGTCACGACCCCATCACGAACCCTCCCCTTCGCCCCCCTCTGAACAACACAGTCCATTCATAAAGGACTTGATCGGGCGTCAAGGAAAAAGCAAGATCACGGAGGTTGTCACGGAGCACGCGACCGGTGTGCCGGGCACAGAGCCGAGGGGGCGCCCGGTCCGCGCAACAGCTTCCAGCAACGCACGCCACCGTACGGGCAGCGTGCACGGACAGCCGGAGGCCCGTCCCACGCCGCCACGCCACGATCCGGCGGCGGGCACCCCGCGGCCCGCGCGCCGTCACCCCTCATGGCCGGGCGGACGAAGCCGCACCCGACGCAGCCGTACCGACCGCGAACCACCTCATGGCGGACGGGCCCCACAGGTCCCGTCCGTCCCGGACCGACAGGAGATGACGGAGCCATGGCTGACGAGATGGTGCTTCGCGCCCAGAGATTCATCAACACCACGTACAACGACGGCGCGACCCTGGGCATATCCAAGCTGAGTGAGAACGGCCAGACCGGCTGGCCCGTGATGTACGCCCTGACCCGGGCGCTCCAGTACGAGATGGGCATCACCACCCTGTCCGACTCCTTCGGCCCGACCACCCTCGGAAAGCTGGGGGAGCTGTACGGCAAGCTCGACGAGACGACCATCCCGTCGGCCAACTTCTGCCGCATCATCCAGTCCGCCCTCTACTGCAAGGGCTACGACGGCGGCGAGATCGACGGACAGTACAACGACCGGGTCGAGGCCGCGGTCGTGAAGCTCAACCAGAACATGGGCGTCTCGGGCACCTACCCGGGCGGCTCCCTGTGGCCCAAGGTGGTCAAGGGCCTGTTCAACATGGACGCCTACGTAACCGTCAACAACGGCTCGGACACCATCCGTTCCATCCAGCAGTGGCTGAACGGCCGGTACATCCTGCGCAAGGACTTCTACGTCATCCCCTGCGACGGCCACCACTCCCGTGACGTGGCCAAGTCGATGCTGTTCGCGATCCAGTACGAGCTGGGCATGGCGGACGGCGTCGCCAACGGTGTGTTCGGGCCGGGCACCCAGTCCGGCCTGAAGAACCACACCGTGTCGAACGGCACCACCGGCGTCTGGGCGCAGCTCTTCACCGCGGCCATGATCCTGAACAAGCGGAACGTCCCCTTCGGTAACTTCACCTCCACGGTGCAGGCCGGCGTGGAGACCTTCCAGTCCTTCAGCAAGCTCCCCGTGACCGGCAAGGGCGACTTCCAGACCTGGGCCTCACTGCTCGTCTCCTACGGTGACCAGTCCCGCAAGGGAACGGCCTGCGACGGCGTCACCAAGATCACGCCCGCGCGTGCGCAGGCCCTGAAGGACGCCGGCTACAGGTACATCGGCCGCTACCTCTTCAACCCCTCCACCACGAGCCTGCCGGAGAAGCAGATCCAGCCGGGCGAACTCGCCACCATCAAGGAGTACGGGCTCAGCTGCTTCCCGATCTTCCAGACGTGGAGCCGGTCGGCCGACTACTTCAGCCCCAACCAGGGCACCGCCGACGCGTTCCGCGCGATCGAGTGGGCCCAGTTCCACGGCTTCAAGGCCGGCACCATCATCTACTTCGCCGTCGACTACGACGCGATGGACGGCGAGGTCACCGACTACATCATCCCGCACTTCCGCGGGATCATGCGCACGATCGGCGAGAACTCCGGCTACGGCGTCGGCGTCTACGGCCCGCGCAACGTCTGCCAGCGCGTCGCCGACGCCGGCTACGCGGCGGCGAGCTTCGTCTCCGACATGTCCAGCGGCTTCTCCGGCAACCTCGGTTACCCGCTGCCCACCAACTGGGCGTTCGACCAGATCTCCACCATCACGGTCGGATCGGGCGCGGGCCAGATCGAGATCGACAACAACATCGTGTCCGGGCGGGACTACGGGCAGAGCAGTTTCAACCCCGGAGCCGACTTCGGCGGCCTGGACACGGACCTGGACAAGAACGCGTACCGGGACCTCATGCTGAAGGACGTCCAGGCCTACCTGACCTCGATCGGCGTGCCGGAGACCGGTGGCGAGGACTGGGAGGCGGACGACGACTGGGCCACGCTCGGCGGCATCTCCACCACCAAGGCCTTCGACTTGGTGCTCAGCGCGGACTGGCTGTTCACCTCACTGGCGCGGCAGCTCAGGCTCCGCAAGGCCCTCATCCAGGCGCCGGTGCTGTGGGAGCTGCGCAAGCTCAACCCCCTGGACATCGCCGCCGTGGAGGCCGTGAGGATGGGGCTGGACGACGACTGCAGCACCGGCTGGGGACAGATCCACGCGTGGGTGACGATCGACGCCCGCAACTACTGTCGTGAGCAGGGCATCATCAACGGCACGCCGCTCACCGACGCGGACATCCCGTGGGTGTGGGAGAAGCTCACCGAGGACGAGGCGTACAACATCAGCTCGGTCGCCTACCTGACCCTCTACAACGCGTACCAGCTCGGTGCCCCCCGGCCGAGCCTCACCACCAGCCCGGCCCAGACCCAGGCCCTGCTGGCCCGGTACAACGGGACCGGCGACGACGCCGCGAAGTACGGCCGTGAGCTGATCGGCCTGTACAACGTGCTGGAGAACTACAACATGCTGTCACGCGGCCAGTGAGACCCCATGAAGACGAGCACCGCACCTCCGTGGCTCCGGCTGGGCCTCCCCCTGATCGTCAACGTCCTGCTGGGGTTCCCAGCCGTGGTGCCCGCGTTCCTGCTGTGGTACTTCGCCTCGAACTGGCCCCTTGCCGAACTGGGCTGGACCGACCGCGAACCCACCGAGAACGACGGCGTGCTGCCCTGGGTGATGGTCGCCACACCGGTCCTCACCCTGTTCGGTCTCGTCTGGTGGATGGCCAACCGTCCCTTCCGGCGCAGGACGGCGCTGTCACCGCGTGCGTACTGGCTGCTGAGCTCCGCGGCCACCGCACTGCCCACGCTCACCCTCATCGTCATCAGCTTGGTAAGGAACTGAACTCGTGACCGACAACACGCGCAGCAGCATGATCGGCGTACCGAGACGGGCTCTGGTCAAGGGGGCGGGCGTGGTCGCCGCCGTGGCCGCCGTCGGCTCCTTCGTCCCGTCCGTGGCCGTGGCCGCGCCCGCGAGCGCGACCCCCGGTGCCCGGAAGAAGGCCCCCACCTCGGCCAACGGCTGGACCCTGGAGCAGCGGGCCAACCACGTCTCCACCGTGTGGACGCGCCCGGTGTCCGGCACCGGGCTGGAGGTCGACGTCCGGATCGGCGACGTGGAGGCGATCCTGCTCCACGTCGTGCGGCGCTACCACTACGAGGTCGAGCAGCTTCCCGGCGTCGACCTCGCGGGCTGGCAGCCGATCGGCGGCCTGAAGAAGGACGCGCCGGAGTCGAACCTCGCCTCCGGCACCGCGGTGCGGATCCGTCCGGGCGCCGGCGCGAGCGGCTCGCTCTTCCCGTTGCAGGTGCTGACCGTGCGGGACATCCTCGCCGACTGCGAGGGCGTGGTGCGCTGGGGCGGCGACGACGACCCCGTCGACGAGTCGCTGTTCTACATCGGCCTCGGCCCGGACGACGCCCGGGTGCGGAAGGTCGCCGACCGGTTCCGCGTCCAGGAGGCCACGCCCGGCCTGGGCGCCGGCGTCACCGTGGACGTGCTGGCCCCGTCCCGGCGCGAGCGTGCGAAGCGCCTGCACCGGGAGCAGCGGGCGCACTGACCCGACGACACGAGGGGCCGTGCCCCCCCCCCCCCCCCGGGGGGGGGCGCCCCCCCCCCGGCCCGGGCGGCGCGGGGCGCCCCCCCCCGC
>NZ_JBIBRG010000002.1:0-205658 GCF_043076215.1 Streptomyces sp. NPDC016640 | reverse complement strand
CGCGCGCGTGCGACGCGCCTGCACCGGGAGCCGCGGGGCCCGTGCCCCGCCCCCACGAGGGGCCGTCCCGCCACCGGAAACGGTGGGGGGACGGCCCCTCGTCGTCCGCGGGCGGCGCGGTCAGCGCCGCAGTGCCTCGACCGGCTGGATGCGGCTGGCCCGCCAGGCGGGGTACAGCCCGGCGGGCAGCCCCGTACCCAGGCCGATCGCCGGGGCGCCGGCGGCCACGGCCGGATGGAGCACCGGCGTCCAGTCACGGACGACGGCGACCCCCAGCACGGTGAGGGCGCCGAGCGAGGTACCCACCAGACCACCGAGTGTGCCGAGCACGACGGACTCGGTGAGGAACTGTCCGGTGACGTGCCGGCCGCGGGCGCCGAGCGCGCGGCGCAGTCCGATCTCCCGGGTGCGCTCCAGGACGGCCACCGGGGTGGTGTTGGCGATGCCGACGGCGCCGATCACCAGGCAGATGCCGGCGAGCAGCAGGAACAGGGTGTCGAGGTCCCCGGCGACACGGGAGCGCAGCGTCTTCGGATCGGGGGGCGGCGTGGCCTTGAAGTACTCGGGGTGCGCGGGGTCGAGGGCCACGGCGGCCTCGTCGGCGACCTGGGCGGCGGCTCCGACGCGGGTCGACACCAGCATCTCGGCGGTGCCCTTGGGGGCGCCCCGCACGTCCTCGGCCACCGTGCGCGGCACGACGACCGACAGCAGCAGGTCCGCCTTGCGCCGGACGTCGTCGACGATGCCGATGACGGTGAACGCCTCGTCGCCGACGAACACGGCCGGTTCGGTCTCCAGCGGGGCGATGCCGAGCTGTGCGGCGGTCCCGGCCCCGATGACGGCGACGCGCTGCCGGTTCCGGTCGTGCCAGGAGTCGAAGGTCCGGCCCCGGGACAGGGTGGGACCTGCGGCCCGGAGCGCCCCGGCGGAGGCGGCGACGACCTGCGAACGTGAACGTGCTGCCCGAGCAGGCGGAGCCGGAGAAGTGGTTCTCGTTCTCACCCGAGTCGACCGGGATCGTGTCACACATCATAGGAAGGGTCACCTTCAGCAACTTCTTGAGGTTAGGCTAACCTAATAACGTTTCAGGCCATCGGCCCCGGACGCACGAAAGCAGAACCGCCCATGTCGAACGCCAGTACCACCCGCTTCTCCCGTCGGGGACTGCTCGCCGCCGGTGGCGCCCTCGGACTCGGCGCCGTGCTCACCGCCTGCGGGGGCGACGACGCCAAGAGCGGCGGCTCGGACGCTGCGGGGTCCGGCGGGTCGAAGTCCGGCCCCTGGTCCTTCAAGGACGACCGCGGCACCACCGTGAAGCTCGACAAGGTCCCCGCGAACATCGTCGCGTTCACCGGCGTCGCCGCCGCCCTGTACGACTACGGCGTCCAGGTCAAGGGCGTCTTCGGGCCGACGGAGACCAAGGACGGCAAGGCCGACGTCCAGGCCGGCGACATGGACATCAGCAAGGTGACCGTCCTGGGCAACGTCTGGGACCAGTTCAACGTCGAGAAGTACGCGGCCCTGGCGCCCGACGTCCTGATCAGCACCACCTTCGACGCCGCCGGCACCCTCTGGTACGTCCCCGAGGCGTCCAAGGACAAGATCGCCAAGCTCGCGCCCAGCGTCGCGGTCTCCGTCTTCGACCGCCAGCTGACCGCCCCGCTGCAGCGCATGTGGGAACTCGCCGAGTCGCTCGGCGGCGACATGAAGGCCGCCAGGGTCACCGACGCCAAGAAGCGTTTCGAGGAGGCCTCGGAGCGGCTGCGCAGGGCCGCCAAGGCCAACCCCGGCATCAAGGTGATGGTCGGCTCGGCGAGCCCCGAGCTGTTCTACGTCTCCGGCACCAACCTCTCCGTCGACCTGGAGTACTTCAAGGCCCTCGGCGTGAACTTCGTCGAGCCGACGGAGGAGGCCAAGAAGGCGACCGGCGGCTGGTTCGAGAGCCTGAGCTGGGAGAACGTCGACAAGCACAAGGCCGACATCATCATGATGGACGACCGCTCCTCGGCCATCCAGCCCGCCGACATCACCGAGGCGACCTGGAAGAAGCTCCCCGCGGTCAAGGCCGGCCAGGTCATCGCGCGGTCCACCGAACCGGTCCTGTCCTACGACAAGTGCGTCGCGCCGGTCGAGGCGCTCGCCGAGGCCATCGAGAAGGCCGAGAAGGTCAGCTGACCCCGGCCCCCGCCCCGCAGCCGCCCCGTTCCGTCCCCGCCCCTCCGGGCCGTGACGGCGAGGCGGCTCGGCGCGTCCCCGGTCCGGCGGCCTTCGCGGGATCCGGTCCGCGGGACTTCCGCCCCGCCGGGCACGGCCGGCATCCCCGCCCGGTTCCGGCCGGAGGTGTCGCACCCGGGGCGAGGAGCGGCCGCGCGAACAGGGCGGGCCACGAACCCGGTTGACGCCCGGTCACTCCCGATACCGGAGTGATCACAGTCACGAACGGGACAGGATTACGGCAACGTTACTTAGGTTAGGCTTACCTGAGTAACGCACGGAGCCGCTCCCCGCCCCGCACCGGACCGTCCCCACCGGAGGACCCCCACATGCGCTCGCACCTGCTCAACGACACCACCGCGGAGCGGTACCGCCGCTCGGTGACCGAAGGAGTCGAGCGGGTGGCCGCCAAACTCGCCACCATCGACCGCCCGTTCACCGGAGTCACGGTCGACGCCCTCGCCCCCCGCATCGACGCGATCGACCTCGACCGGCCGCTGCACGACACCACCGCGGCGCTGGACGAACTGGAGGACGTCTACCTCCGGGACGCGATCTACTTCCACCACCCCCGCTACCTGGCCCACCTCAACTGCCCGGTCGTCATCCCGGCGGTGCTCGGCGAGGCGGTGCTCTCCGCCGTCAACTCCTCCCTGGACACCTGGGACCAGTCGGCCGGCGGCACCCTCATCGAGCGGAAACTGATCGACTGGACGGCCGGCCGCATCGGCCTCGGCCCGGCCGCCGACGGCGTGTTCACCTCCGGCGGCACCCAGTCCAACCTCCAGGCGCTGCTCCTGGCCCGCGAGGAGGCCAAGAGCGAGGACCTGGCGAAACTGCGCGTCTTCGCCTCCGAGGCCAGCCACTTCAGCGTGAAGAAGTCCGCGAAACTGCTGGGCCTCGGGCCGGACGCCGTGGTGGCGATACCCGTCGACCACGACAAGCGGCTGCAGACCGTCGCGCTCGCCCGCGAGCTGGCGCGCTGCGCCGGGGCGGGACTGGTCCCCATGGCCGTCGTCGCCACCGCCGGCACCACCGACTTCGGTTCCATCGACCCGCTGCCCGAGATCGCCGAACTGTGCGCGCAGTACGGGGCGTGGATGCACGTGGACGCCGCCTACGGCTGCGGTCTGCTCGCCTCGGTGAAGTACCGGGACCGCGTCGACGGCATCGAGCGCGCCGACTCCGTCACCGTCGACTACCACAAGTCCTTCTTCCAGCCGGTCAGTTCCTCGGCCGTGCTGGTCCGCGACGCGGCCACCCTGCGGCACGCCACCTACCACGCGGAGTACCTCAACCCGCGCCGCATGGTGACCGAGCGCATCCCCAACCAGGTCGACAAGTCCCTGCAGACCACCCGCCGCTTCGACGCCCTCAAACTGTGGATGACGCTGCGAGTGATGGGCGCCGACGGCATCGGGCAGCTCTTCGACGAGGTCTGCGACCTGGCCGCCGAGGGCTGGGAACTCCTCGCCGCCGACCCGCGCTACGACGTCGTCGTCCGGCCGAGCCTGTCCACCCTCGTCTTCCGCTACGTCCCGGCGTCCGTGACCGACCCCGCCGAGATCGACCGGGCCAACCTCTACGCCCGCAAGGCCCTGTTCGCCTCCGGTGACGCGGTGGTCGCGGGCACCAAGGTCGCCGGGCGCCACTACCTGAAGTTCACCCTGCTGAACCCCGAGACCACGACGGCCGACATCACCGCCGTCCTCGACCTGATCGCCGGCCACGCCGAGCAGTACCTGGGAGAGTCCCTTGACCGCGCTTCCTGACACCACGAGCGAGACCTACGACTTCGTGGGCATCGGGCTCGGCCCCTTCAACCTCGGCCTCGCCTGCCTCACCGAGTCCATCGGCGAACTCAGCGGCGTCTTCCTGGAGTCCAAGCCGCACTTCGAGTGGCACGCCGGGATGTTCCTCGACGGCGCCCACCTCCAGACGCCGTTCATGTCGGACCTGGTCACCCTCGCCGACCCGACGTCCCCGTACTCCTTCCTCAACTACCTGAAGGAGAAGGGGCGGCTGTACTCGTTCTACATACGGGAGAACTTCTACCCGCTGCGCGTCGAGTACGACGACTACTGCCGCTGGGCCGCGGAGCAGCTGAGCAGCGTCCGCTTCGGCACGACGGTCACCGAGGTGACGTACGACGAGGGGGACGGGCTGTACGACGTGGCGACGGCGGGCGGTACGACGTACCGCGCCCGGCACCTCGTCCTCGGCACCGGCACCGTCCCGTTCGTCCCGGAGCCCTGCCGGGGCCTGGACGGCGGGCTGTTCCACAACGCGCGGTACGTGCAGCGCAAGGCGGAGCTGCTGGAGAAGGAGTCGGTCACGATCGTCGGCAGCGGGCAGAGCGCCGCCGAGATCTACTACGAGCTGCTCTCCGAGATCGACGTCCACGGCTACCAGCTCAACTGGGTCACCCGCTCCCCGCGGTTCTTCCCGCTGGAGTACACCAAGCTGACCCTGGAGATGACCTCCCCGGACTACATCGACTACTTCCGCGCGCTGCCCGAGGAGACCCGCTACCGGCTGGAGAAGCAGCAGAAGGGCCTGTTCAAGGGCATCAACTCGGAGCTGATCGACGCGATCTTCGACCTGCTGTACCAGAAGGACGTCGTCAGCGGCGACCGCCCGGTCCCCACCCGGCTGCTCACCAACTCCTCCCTCACCACCGCGCGGTACGAGGACGGCGCCTACACGCTCGGCTTCCGCCAGGACGAGCAGGGCAAGGACTTCGAGATCCGCACCGAGGGCCTGGTGTTGGCCACCGGCTACCACTACGAGCCGCCGGCCTTCCTCGACCCGGTGCGCGACCGGATCCGCCTCGACGGCCACGGCCGCTTCGACGTCGGCCGCAACTACGCCATCGACGTCACCGGCCGCGGCATCTTCCTGCAGAACGCGGGCGTCCACACGCACAGCATCACCAGCCCCGACCTGGGCATGGGCCCCTACCGGAACGCGTACATCATCCGCGAACTGCTCGGCACCGAGTACTACCCGGTCGAGAAGACCATAGCCTTCCAGGAGTTCGCCGTATGAGCATCGGTACGTTCACCTTCCGCCCCCTGGACCCGCTGCGGGACGCCGAGCTGCTGCACCGCTGGGTCACCGACCCCAAGGCGGCCTACTGGATGATGCAGGACGCCCGGCTCCAGGACGTCGAGCGCGAGTACATGAGGATCGCGGCCCACGAGCACCACCACGCCTACCTGGGCCTGCACGACGGCGAACCGGCGTTCCTGATGGAGAAGTACGACCCCCGGTACGTCGAGCTGACGGGCCTGTACGACCCCGAGCCCGGCGACGTCGGCATGCACTTCCTGGTCGCCCCCACCGACCGGCCGGTCCACGGCTTCACCAGGGCGGTCATCACCGCCGTGATGGAGGAGCTGTTCGCCGACCCGCACACCCGGCGGGTCGTGGTCGAGCCCGACGTCGCCAACAAGGCCGTGCACGCGCTGAACGAGGCCGTCGGCTTCGAGGCCGTGCGCGAGATCGACAAGCCGGAGAAGCGCGCGCTGCTGAGCTTCTGCACGCGCGAACGGTTCCGTGCCGCCCGAGGAGCAGCCGTATGACCCTGTCCGACGCCGTGGCGCACCTGTCCCCCCACCGCTGGGCGCGGGCCAACCGCCTCCTGATCCGCAAGGCCCTCGCCGAGTTCGCCCACGAGCGGCTCATCACGCCGGAGGCCACCGGCGAGGGCGGGTACGTCGTCCGCAGCGACGACGGCCTGACGCGGTACGCCTTCACGGCGAAGCGCCGCGCGCTCGACCACTGGCAGGTCGACGCCGAGTCGATCACCCGCCACCGTGGCGACGCCGAACTCCCGCTCGCCGCGCTGGACTTCTTCATCGAGCTGCAGAAGTCGCTGGGCCTGAGCGAGGAGATCCTGCCGGTGTACCTGGAGGAGATCTCCTCCACCCTCTCCGGCACCTGCTACAAGCTCGCCAAGCCGCAGGTCACGTCCGCCCAGCTGGTCACGAGCGGCTTCCAGGCCATCGAGACCGGGATGACCGAGGGCCATCCCTGCTTCGTCGCCAACAACGGGCGGCTCGGCTTCGGCATCCACGACTACCTGTCCTACGCGCCGGAGACCGCGAACCCGGTGAGGCTGGTGTGGCTGGCCGCGCACCGCTCGCGGGCCGCGTTCACGGCCGGGGCGGGCGTCGACTACGAGTCGTTCGTGCGACAGGAGCTGGGCGAGGAGACCGTCGGGCGCTTCCACGGCGTGCTGCGCGAGCGGGACCTCGACCCCGCCGACTTCCTGCTCATCCCCGTCCACCCCTGGCAGTGGAGGAACAAGCTCTCCGTCACCTTCGCCGCCGAGGTCGCCCGCGGGCACCTGGTGTGCCTGGGCGAGGGCGACGACGAGTACCTGGCGCAGCAGTCCATCCGTACGTTCTTCAACCGGTCGCACCCGGAGAAGCACTATGTGAAGACGGCCCTGTCGGTGCTCAACATGGGCTTCATGCGCGGGCTGTCCGCCGCCTACATGGAGGCGACACCGGCGATCAACGACTGGCTGGCCCGGCTGATCGAGGGCGACCCGGTGCTGCGGTCGACGGGGTTGTCGATCATCCGGGAGCGGGCGGCGGTCGGCTACCGGCACCTGGAGTACGAGCGCGCCACGGACCGCTACTCGCCGTACCGCAAGATGCTGGCCGCGCTGTGGCGGGAGAGCCCGGTGCCGTCCTTGAAGGACGGCGAGTCCCTGGCCACCATGGCGTCGCTCGTCCACGTCGACCACGAGGGGGCGTCCTTCGCGGGCGCGCTGATCGCGCGTTCGGGGCTCGCCCCGGCGGAGTGGCTGCGGCACTACCTGAGGGCGTACTACGTGCCGCTGCTGCACAGTTTCTACGCCTACGACCTGGTGTACATGCCGCACGGCGAGAACGTCATCCTCGTCCTGGAGGACGGCGTGGTGCGGCGGGCGGTCTACAAGGACATCGCCGAGGAGATCGCGGTGATGGACCCGGACGCGGTGCTGCCGCCGGAGGTGTCCCGCATCCGGGTGGAGGTCCCGGAGGACAAGAAGCTGCTGTCCGTCTTCACGGACGTCTTCGACTGCTTCTTCCGCTTCCTCGCGGCCGGCCTCGCCGAGGAGGGCGTCCTGGACGAGGACTCCTTCTGGCGCACGGTCGCCGAGGTCACCCGCGAGTACCAGGCGTCGGTGCCCGAACTCGCCGACAAGTTCGCCCGGTACGACATGTTCGCGCCCGAGTTCGCGCTGTCCTGCCTCAACCGGCTCCAGCTGCGCGACAACCGGCAGATGGTGGACCTCGCCGACCCGTCCGGCGCGCTCCAGCTGGTCGGCACGCTGGAGAACCCTCTCGCCGGGTTCTGACGGTTTTGGCCCGCGAACGGGCGGGCGCCCCGGAGTACGGTCCTCCGGGGCGCCCGCCGGTGTTCCGTACCGGCGTCGTCGCCTCTCTTCGTCGTTCCGTCCCCGCGTCGTGCTACCCCCGGGTCGGCCAGGGGACCTGCGGGGACGCGTAGTAGCCGATCCCCAGCGCGTCCCAGCGCGGCCCCTGCGCGGCCAGCCGCACCCGGTAGTCCTCCCAGTCGTGCGTGGACGCGGGCGACCAGCCGAGCTCGGCGACGCCCGGCAGCCTCGGGAAGGCCATGTACTCCAGCTGGCCGGAGTCCGACAGCGTCTCCGTCCACAGCGGCGCCTCGACACCGCGCACCGCGGAGGCGGGCACGCCCGGCAGATAGGCGCCCGGGTCCCAGTCGTAGGAGCGGCGCACCTCGACGAGGCCCGCCCAGGACAGTCCGAGCGGGGTGTTCGCGTCGTACTTCATGTCGAGGTACACCCGGTCGGCCGGGGAGAGGATCAGCCCGGTGCCGTTCCGGGCGGCCTCGGCCACCCGCTCCTTCTCCTGTCCGGCGGTGCCGTCCAGGCCCCAGTACTGGGCGAGGGCGCCCCTAGCCGGGTTCGCGCCGGTGAGCTGGTGCCAGCCGATCACGGTCTTGCCGTACTTCGCGACGATCGGCTGCACCCGGTCCATGAACTTCACGAAGTCCTCGTGCGGCGTGGAGTGCGCCTCGTCGCCGCCGATGTGGAGGTAGCGGCCCGGGGTGAGCGCGGCCAGCTCGCGCACCACGTCGTCCACGAAGTCGTAGGTGACGTCCTTGCCGACGCACAGCGAGCTGAAGCCGACCGCGGTGCCGGTGTAGAGCGGGGGTGCCACGCCGTCGCAGTTCAGCTCGGCGTAGGAGGCGAGGGCCGCGTTGGTGTGGCCCGGCATGTCGATCTCGGGGACGACCTCCAGATGGCGGGAGGCGGCGTAGCGGACGATCTCCTTGTAGTCGGCCTTGGTGTAGTGGCCGCCGGGACCGCCGCCGACCTCGGTGGAGCCGCCGTGGGTGGTCAGGCGCGGCCAGGAGTCGACGGCGATGCGCCAGCCCTGGTCGTCGCTGAGGTGCAGATGCAGCGTGTTGAGCTTGTAGAGGGCGAGCTGGTCGATGTAGCGCTTGACCTCGTCGACGGAGAAGAAGTGCCGGGACACGTCGAGCATGGCGCCGCGCCAGCCGTAGCGCGGGGTGTCCTCGATGGTGCCGCCCGCCACCAGCCAGGGGCCGGGCTGCGGGGAGTCCTTCTCCACCGCGGCGGGCAGCAGCTGGCGCAGGGTCTGCACGCCGTGGAAGAGCCCGGCGGGTTCGGCGGCGGTGAGGGTGACGCCCGAGGGGCCGCTGTCGAGGCGGTAGCCCTCCGCGCCGTAGGGGCCGTCGGCGAGGCGGAGCCCGATGCCTCCGCGGCCGTGCCCGGTGACCGGCAGCCGGTAGCCGGTGGAGGGCCGCAGCACGTCCGCGAGGTACTCGCCGACGCGGCGGGCCTCGCGGGAGCCGTCGACCCGGATGCGGGTGCCCTCGGTGATGCGGTACGGGGATCCGCCCGGGGTCACCGAGGCGGGGGCCGGGATCACCCGGTCCAGGGGGACGGGGGCGGCGGCCGTGCCGGGGGCGGGGCCCGCCCCGAGGGTGAAGGCCCCGGCCGCCATGACGAGCAGCAGGGATCCGAACAGCCGGGCGGTGCGGGGAGTCGTTCCGTGGTGCCGTCGTTGCCGTCTCACACACGTTCCCTTCGTCTCAACTCCGCGGCTCCGCAAGGGAAACCAGATGGGTATAGACCACTCTGCCGCAGATCCGGGGAAACGAGCACCCCGCGTCCCCGCCGAAAGACCTCGTGCCGTCACCCGGGAACGGGCGCTTCTCGGGCACACACGGGAAAACGCTCGGCGCCTGCCCGAATCCGGGCACGTTTCTTGCGAAACCGCCGCCGGTACCTCAGGATCATCGGGTGCACGACGAACTCGTTGATCATCTGACGCGGTCCACGCCCCTCGGCCGGGGCGAGGCGCTGCGCGTGATCCAGGACGTGCTCGCCTACTTCGACGAGACGACCGAGGAGTACGTCCGTCGCCGCCATCGCGAGCTCCAGGCCCAGGGCCTGGTGAACGCGACGATCTTCGAACGGATCGAGGCGGACCTCAGATACCGCGCGGTGGCCCCGCCCGAGCTCTCGCTCCGGCAGCTGCGCCGCATCGTCTACGGCTAGGAACTACGCACATGTGCGGAATCGTCGGATACATCGGCAGGCGTGAGGTCGCTCCCCTGCTGCTCGAGGGCCTCCAGCGGCTGGAGTACCGCGGCTACGACTCGGCGGGCATCGCCGTCACGTCGCCGAAGACGGCCGGCCTGAAGATGGTCAAGGCCAAGGGCCGGGTGCGCGACCTGGAGGCGAAGGTCCCGGCGCGCTTCAAGGGCACCACCGGTATCGCCCACACCCGCTGGGCCACCCACGGCGCCCCCTCCGACGTGAACGCCCACCCGCACCTGGACGCCGGGGGCAAGGTCGCCGTCGTCCACAACGGGATCATCGACAACGCCTCCGACCTGCGCCGCAAGCTGGAGGCGGACGGGGTCGAGTTCCTCTCCGAGACGGACACCGAGGTCCTCGTCCACCTCATCGCCCGCTCGGCGGCCGAGAAGCTGGAGGACAAGGTCCGCGAGACCGTGCGCCTCATCGAGGGCACCTACGGCATCGCCGTGCTGCACGCCGACTTCCCGGACCGCATCGTGGTGGCCCGCAACGGCTCGCCGGTCGTGCTCGGCATCGGCGAGAAGGAGATGTTCGTCGCCTCCGACATCGCCGCCCTGGTCGCCCACACCCGGCAGATCGTCACCCTCGACGACGGCGAGATGGCCACCCTCAAGGCCGACGACTTCCGCACGTACACCACCGAGGGCACCCGCACCACCGCCGAGCCGACCACCGTGGAGTGGGAGGCGGCCTCCTACGACATGGGCGGCCACGACACCTACATGCACAAGGAGATCCACGAGCAGGCCGAGGCCGTGGACCGCGTGCTGCGCGGCCGGATCGACGACCGCTTCTCCACCGTGCACCTGGGCGGCCTGAACCTGGACGCCCGCGAGGCGCGCCGGATCCGCCGCGTGAAGATCCTCGGCTGCGGCACCTCGTACCACGCCGGCATGATCGGCGCGCAGATGATCGAGGAGCTGGCCCGCATCCCCGCCGACGCCGAGCCGGCCTCGGAGTTCCGCTACCGCAACGCGGTCGTGGACCCCGACACCCTGTACATCGCGGTCTCCCAGTCCGGTGAGACCTACGACGTGCTGGCCGCCGTGCAGGAGCTGAAGCGCAAGGGCGCGCGGGTGCTGGGCGTGGTCAACGTCGTCGGCTCCGCGATCGCCCGCGAGGCGGACGGCGGCGTCTACGTGCACGCCGGTCCCGAGGTGTGCGTGGTGTCCACCAAGTGCTTCACCAACACCACGGTCGCCTTCGCGCTGCTCGCCCTGCACCTGGGCCGCACCCGCGACCTGTCGGTGCGCGACGGCAAGCGGATCATCGAGGGCCTGCGCCGGCTGCCGGGGCAGATCGCGGAGATCATGGAGCAGGAGGAGGAGATCAGGAAGCTGGCCCTGGAGTACGCCGAGGCCCGCTCGATGCTCTTCATCGGCCGCGTCCGGGGCTACCCGGTGGCCCGCGAGGCCTCCCTGAAGCTCAAGGAGGTCTCCTACATCCACGCGGAGGCCTACCCGGCCTCCGAGCTCAAGCACGGCCCGCTGGCGCTGATCGAGCCGGCCATGCCCACGGTGGCGATCGTCCCGGACGACGACCTGCTGGAGAAGAACCGCGCCGCCATGGAGGAGATCAAGGCCCGCAGCGGCCGGATCGTGGCGGTCGCCCACCAGGAGCAGGAGAAGGCCGACCACACGGTCGTCGTACCCAAGAACGAGGACGAGCTGGACCCGATCCTCATGGGCATCCCCCTGCAACTGCTCGCCTACCACACGGCGTTGGCCCTGGGCCGGGACATCGACAAGCCGCGCAACCTCGCCAAGTCCGTGACGGTGGAGTAGCAGCCACGAACGCGCGGGGCCGTATCCGCACGACCGGAATGACCGGCGTGACCCGCATGCGGCCCCGCCATCCGGGCGCGCGAGCCCCGACACCCCGCGCCCGAGCCGAACGCATACGGGCGCCCCGCGTGCCGCCACCCCGCGCGCGGAGCGCCCGTGACGGCTTACGGAATGACGACGACGGGCCGCTGCGCCCGCTTCGCGAGCCTCCCGGCGACGGAGCCGAAGATCCGCCCCACGATCCCGTGGGTGCATCCCACGACGATCGCGTCGGCCTCGTACTCCCGCCCCACCTCTTCGAGTTCGTGGCAGATGTCGCCGCCGCGCTCGACCAGGATCCAGGGCACCTCGGCGAGGTACTCCGCGCAGGCGAGTTCGAGTCCGAGCACCTCCGTGCGGTGGTCCGGTACGTCCACGAAGACCGGCGGCTCGCAGCCCGCCCACACCGTGGTGGGCAGCCGGTTGGCGACGTGGACGATGATCAGGCCCGAACCGAGGCGCCGTGCCATGCCGATGGCGTACGCGAGGGCCCGTTCACTGGAGGTGGAGCCGTCGAAGCCGACGACCACGCCGTGCCGGAACGCGGGGTCGCAGGCGTGGCGTGACTCCTCCGCCGCCAGGGGTTCGGCCGCCGTGGGATCGGCGACCGGCCGCTTGCGGTCCGCGGGTTCGAAGTATTCGTGACCGGCCATGGCTGTCTCGGGGTTGTGATCCTTTTGACGGGGACGACAGAGTGCGGCGGAGCTGTGTCCGGGAATTACCTTCCCGGCCCCATACCCTCAAGGGTACGGCGGCACGCCTCCTCCGCCCAGATCCCGCACACGGTGGCTGGCGGGTTCCCCGGAGCATGCACGAGGGGCCGCCCGTCACGCAATGGTTGCTGCCCCGTACAGGCGGTTTGCGCGGCGTTCACCTGGCCGCCGGAGTGGTGGCCCTCCGGGGCCTCCCCCCGGGGGGCGCGCGGCGACCGGCGCCCCCGCCGTGCACCGAGCCCCGTGAGCCACGCCACAGGGGGCACCCCGCACTCCGGACCGGATCCGCCCCCGGGCGACTCGACCTCACGCTTCGGGGTACACGCTGCTTCCGGGCACACGCCGGCCGCCGCGGTCCGCCGGACGCCGCCCTGACGCCCGGCCGCCCGCTCGCCCCGGCGGCCGCCGGGCGATGCGGCGCCTCCCGGTCCGGCGGCGGGGATACACCGGTCGGCTGACCGGTTTTCGCGCCCGCGCCCGCATCTTTTCAGCCAACTTCCGGATTGTGTGCACCCCCTGCCGCGACCACCCCCCAACCCCCGTTCGACCTGCACGGAAAGGGTCCCACCGGCCCTGCGCACCCTACGGGGATTGGCCACCGCGACGAGGCGCACTTCCCCGCACGGCCCACGAGTGCAACCCTTCGTGATCGAATGCTTCACGCCAAGTTGCCAAGTCGACAATGTGCCGGGTGCTGAACCGGCCACCGGCGCGCGACGGGACACAGTAGATTCGATCTTGAACTGTCGTACGGCGGGGGACTCGTGCAGGACCGAGGGGAAACGTGCAGGAGCGACACAACCGAGGAGCCGCGACCACCGAGGGGGGCTTAGCAGTATGAGCCACGACTCCACTGCCGCGCCGGAAACCGCGGCCCGGAAACTCTCCGGGCGACGCCGCAAGGAGATCGTCGCGGTGCTGCTGTTCAGCGGCGGCCCCATCTTCGAGAGTTCCATACCGCTGTCGGTGTTCGGGGTTGACCGCCAGGACGCCGGCGTACCGCGCTACCGACTGCTGGTGTGCGGCGGTGAGGAGGGCCCGCTGCGGACGACGGGAGGCCTCGAACTCACCGCGCCACACGGCCTGGAGGCGATATCCCGGGCGGGCACCGTCGTGGTGCCGGCCTGGCGTTCGATCACCTCGCCACCGCCGGAGGACGCGCTCGACGCACTGCGCCGCGCCCATGAGGAGGGCGCCCGCATCGTCGGGCTGTGCACCGGAGCCTTCGTGCTCGCGGCGGCGGGCCTGCTGGACGGCCGGCCCGCGACCACCCACTGGATGTACGCGCCGACGCTCGCGAAGCGCTATCCCTCGGTGCACGTGGACCCGCGGGAACTCTTCGTGGACGACGGCGACGTGCTGACCTCTGCGGGCACCGCGGCCGGAATAGACCTGTGCCTGCACATCGTGCGCACGGACCACGGCAACGAGGCGGCGGGCGCGCTGGCCCGGCGGCTGGTGGTCCCACCGCGCCGGACCGGCGGCCAGGAGCGCTACCTCGACAGGTCTTTACCGGAGGAGATCGGCGCCGACCCGCTGGCCGAGGTCGTCGCCTGGGCGCTGGAGCACCTCCACGAGCAGTTCGACGTGGAGACCCTGGCGGCACGGGCGTACATGAGCCGTCGTACGTTCGACCGCCGGTTCCGCTCGCTGACCGGCAGCGCGCCGTTGCAGTGGCTGATCACGCAGCGGGTGCTCCAGGCACAGCGCCTGCTGGAGACGTCGGACTACTCGGTGGACGAGGTCGCCGGCCGCTGCGGGTTCCGCTCGCCGGTCGCGCTGCGCGGCCACTTCCGGCGCCAGCTGGGTTCGTCCCCGGCCGCCTACCGGGCCGCGTACCGCGCGCGGCGCCCGCAGGCCGACCGGAGTCAGGACACGGAGGGCACCCCGAGCACGTCCGGCGCCCTGCCGTCCGGCCAGCCGGGCCACGCGGGCCACTCGCTCCCGCCCGCCCTGCACCCGGACAGCCCGCTGCCGCACCAGTCCCGCCGCACCGCGGCGAGCGCCCTGGGTCCCTCACTGGCCGGCTCGGCCCCGGGCGTCCCGGGCCAGCGCGGCGCCCCCTGAGGCGACACCGGCACCCGACGGGCCGGAGGCCCACGACCTCCGGCCCGTCGCCCCGCGTCGGCGCGGCGCCCCGCGCCGTAAGGTTAGACACATGAACGATCGCATGGTGTGGATCGACTGCGAGATGACCGGCCTCTCGCTGTCGGACGACGCGCTCATCGAAGTGGCCGCCCTCGTCACCGACTCCGAACTGAACGTGCTCGGCGAGGGCGTGGACATCGTCATCCGCCCGCCGGAGCGGGCCCTGGAGACGATGCCGGACGTGGTGCGGGAGATGCACACCGCGTCCGGGCTGCTCGACGAGCTGCCGGACGGGACGACGCTCGAGGACGCCGAGCGGCGCGTCCTCGCGTATGTACGCGAGCACGTCAAGGAACCCGGCAAGGCGCCCCTGTGCGGCAACTCCGTCGGCACCGACCGCGGCTTCCTGCTGCGGGACATGCCGGCTCTGGAGAACCACCTGCACTACCGCATCGTGGACGTGTCCAGCATCAAGGAACTGGCCCGGCGCTGGTTCCCGAAGGCGTACTTCAACAGCCCCGAGAAGAACGGCAACCACCGCGCGCTCGCCGACATCCGCGAGTCCATCGCGGAGCTGCGCTACTACCGCGAGGCCGTCTTCGTACCGCAGCCGGGGCCCGACTCGGACACCGCCAGGAAGATCGCCGCCAAGCACGTCCTGCCGGACCGGTAGGGAGACCGGGGCTGCCTCGGGGGCGGCGCGAAAAGCCGTGCGCGAGCACCCCTTCGGACCCTGTACACTTTTTCTCGGCCGGTCGGAGAGATCCTCTGATCTCAACCGACAGGGTCATGGTGGGTGTAGCTCAGCTGGTAGAGCACCTGGTTGTGGTCCAGGATGCCGCGGGTTCGAGTCCCGTCACTCACCCTCCACAGTCAGCCGGTGGCCTCATCGAGGTCACCGGCTGAACTCGTTCCGGGAACCGCCCACGCCCCGCGCGACAGGCGGGGCCCGGCAGGCGACCGGCGTCAGGACGACGTGCGCTCCACCAGCTCCGTCGCCAGCACCATCCGCCGCCGCTCCAGCTCCCGCGACGCGGACGGCCGCCGGTCGGCGACCTCCGCGAGCAGCAGGTCGATCATCGCGCGGCCCATCTCCTCGATCGGCTGGCGCACGCTCGTCAGCGGCGGGTCCATGTGGCGGGCGATCGCGGAGTCGTCGTACCCGACCAGCGCCACGTCGTCGGGGATGCGCCGGCCCGCCTCCCGCAGCGCGTGCCGGGCGCCGGCGGCGGTGACGTCCGAGGCGGCGAAGACCGCGTCCAGGTCCGGCCGGCGCTCCAGCAGCGCCGCCATCGCCCGCCGGCCGCCGCCCTCGGAGAAGTCGCCCGGTTCGATCAGCAGCTCGTCCGTCCCGTGGCCCGCCTCGCGCAGGGCGTCCCGGTAGCCGTCGATACGACGCTGGGCGCCGTACACGTCGAGGCGGCCGGTGATGTGGGCTATGGTGCGCCGGCCCCGCCCGATCAGGTGCTCGACGGCCTGGCGGGCGCCGCCGTAGTTGTCGGAGTCCACCGAGGTGAGCGTCTCCGCGGCCGAGCGGGGCCCGCTGATCACCGCGGGGATCTCCAGCTGGGCCAGCATGTCGGGCAGCGGGTCGTCGGCGTGCACCGAGACCAGCAGCACGCCGTCCACGCGGTGCGCGGCCAGGTACTGGGCGAGCCGCTGCCGCTCCCGGTCACTGCCCGCGAAGATCAGCAGCAGCTGCATCTCGGTGTCGGACAGCGCCGCCCCGACCCCCCGCAGCATGTCCGAGAAGTACGGTTCGGCGAAGAACCGGGTCTCCGGCTCGGGGACCACCAGGGCGATGGCGTCCGTGCGGTTGGCGGCCAGGGCGCGGGCGGCCGTGTTCGGGACGTAGCCGAGCTCGGCGACCGCGGCCTCCACGGCGGCACGGGTCGCGTCGCTCACCCGGGGCGAGCCGTTGATCACCCGGGAGACCGTGCCACGGCCCACGCCGGCGCGCGCCGCCACCTCCTCGAGGGTGGGCCGGCCGCCCCTTCGGCCCCGCACTCCGTGGCTCGCCATGGGCCCCGCCTTCCTTCGTATGTCACGCTGGCCTGGAATCTAACAGCCGGTGAGCGGTGGAGACCGTCGCCGGGGGGCTGCCGTCCGCGGGCCCGGAGCCGCCGGCCGGCGGGTGCCGGGCGTCCAGTTAACGGCCCGATAACTGAACGCACTTTGCCGTGTCTGCTCCCTTGACACCCCCGCCCGGACCGACGACTCTTCAACACATCACTTGTGGGAGCGCTCCCACGGTACCTGACACATACACAACCCGCACGTTCCCCACCCGAGCCGCAGCGCGCAACACACGGGACCAACAATGCCGTTGTCGGGGGTCGGTACGTCAGGGCAACAGGAGGACTCAATGCGAGCACGTACCCTCCCCCTCTCCCGGCAGCGGTCGGGCGGGAGGAAGCCCCTCGCCCGCAAGGCCCTGGCCATCGCGGCCGTGGTGTCGCTGGGCACCGGACTGCTGGCCGGGTGCGCCGACGACGGCGGAGACGACGAAACCGGTTCCTCGTCCGGCGAGGGCAAGACCACGATCACCCTGGGCCTGTTCGGCACCATGGGCTTCAAGGAAGCCGGCCTCTACGCCGAGTACGAGAAGCTCAACCCGGACATCAAGATCGCCGAGAACGTCGTCGAGCGCAACGAGAACTACTACCCGGCGCTCCTGAACCACCTCACCACCAACAGCGGCCTGCAGGACGTCCAGGCCGTCGAGGTGGGCAACATCGCCGAGATCGTGGCCACCCAGTCCGCCAAGCTCGAGGACCTCTCCAAGGCCCCCGGTGTGAAGAAGAGCGACTGGCTGGACTGGAAGTGGGAGCAGGCCACCACCAAGGAGGGCCAGACGATCGGCCTGGGCACCGACATCGGCCCGATGGCGATCTGCTACCGCAAGGACCTGTTCGAGAAGGCGGGCCTGCCCACCGACCGCGAGGAGGTCGCGGAGCTGTGGGCCGGCGACTGGGCCAAGCTGATCGAGGTCGGTGAGCGGTACAAGGAGAAGGCGCCCAAGGGCACCACCTTCATGGACTCCCCCGGCGGCCTGATCAGCGCGATCCTGGGCAGCGAGGAGGAGCGGTTCTACGACTCCTCCGGCGAGGTCGTCTACAAGAGCAACCCGGCCGTCAAGCGGGCCTTCGACCTGACCGCGAAGGCCGCGGAGGAGGGCCTGGTCGGCGCCCAGACGCAGTTCCAGCCCGCCTGGGACCAGACCATCGCCAACAACAAGTTCGCCGCGATCTCCTGCCCGCCGTGGATGCTCGGCTACATCAAGGGCAAGTCGCAGCCGGACGCCGCCGGCAAGTGGGACGTGGCCGTGGCGCCCAAGTCCGGCAACTGGGGCGGTTCGTTCCTCTCCGTGCCCAAGAGCGGCAAGAACGTCGAAGAGGCCAAGAAGCTCGTCGCCTGGCTGACCGCGCCCGCGCAGCAGGCCAAGCTGTTCAGCGTGCAGGGCAGCTTCCCCAGCTCGCCGAGCACGTACACCCTGCCCGAGGTGAAGAACGCCAAGAACGACATGACGGGTGAGACGCCCATCGGCTCGATCTTCGCCGAGGCGGCCAAGCAGATCCCGGTCCAGGTCATCGGCCCGAAGGACCAGATCATCGGCCAGGGCCTGGCGGACAACGGCGTCATCCTGGTGACGAAGGGCAAGTCGCCGGAGGAGGCCTGGGAGACGGCCACCAAGACCATCGACAACAACCTGGACAAGTGACCCGCATGGCCACCCGCCACGACACCGCCGCGCCCCCCGTCAAGGGGGGCGCGGCCCCGGGCCGCCCGCCCGGCGACGCACCCGTGGACACGGAGGAGCGGCGCCGGCGCAAGCTGTCGCGCCGCTGGCAGCGGGACGTCCGCTGGAGCCCGTACGTCTTCGTCGCGCCGTTCTTCCTGCTGTTCCTCGCCTTCGGCCTGTTCCCGCTGATCTACACCGGCTGGGCCTCGCTGCACCAGGTGGAGCTGACCGCCCCGACCGACATGAACTGGGTGGGGCTGCGCAACTACACCCGGATCTTCGACGACGACTTCTTCTGGAACGCGGCGAAGAACACCCTGACCATCGGCATCATCGCCACCGTTCCGCAGCTGCTGATGGCGATGGGCATCGCCCACATCCTCAACTACAAGCTGCGCGCCTCGACCTTCTACCGGGTCGCGATGCTCGCGCCGTACGCCACCTCGATCGCCGCCGCCTCCCTGGTGTTCGTGCTGCTCTTCGGGCGTGACTACGGCATGATCAACTGGGCGCTGGACGCCGTGGGCTTCGACCCGGTCGACTGGCAGAACGACAAGTGGCCCTCGCAGATCGCCGTGTCGACGATCATCATCTGGCGCTGGACCGGCTACAACGCGCTGATCTACCTGGCCGCGATGCAGGCGATCCCGCAGGACCTGTACGAGTCGGCGGCGCTGGACGGCGCCAGCCGCTGGCAGCAGTTCATCAACGTGACGCTGCCGTCGCTGCGCCCGACGATCCTGTTCACGGTCGTGGTCTCGACGATCGGCGCCAGCCAGGTCTTCGGCGAGCCGCTGCTGTTCGACGCCAACAAGAGCGCGTCCGGCGGCGCGGAACACCAGTTCCAGACGCTCGGCCTGTACCTGTACGAGCAGGGCTGGATCAACCAGCACCTGGGCCGTGCCTCGGCGATCGCCTGGACGATGTTCCTGATCCTGATCGTCGTCGGCATCATCAACTACGTCATCTCGCGCCGGCTGCGCGCCAGCAGTTAAGGAGTTGTGGCCGTGGCGACGACTGTGACACCCCCCGAGACACCGCCCGCCAAGGAGCAGAAGCGCTCGCGTCTGCCGAAGTCCGCCCGGGCCGGCGGAACGCTGCACGGCGGTCCGATCGCGTACGCGATCCTGATCGTGTTCACGATCGTGTCGCTGTTCCCCCTGGTCTGGACCGCGATCGCCGCGTCCCGGGACAACCAGCGCCTCGCGCAGACCCCGCCGCCGTTCTGGTTCGGATCCAATCTGTTCAAGAACCTGGAGATCGCCTGGACGGACGCCAACCTGGGCGAGGCCTTCCTCAACACCACGATCGTGGCGGGCATCTCGGCGCTGACCATCGTCGTGCTGTCGACGATCGCCGGGTTCGCCTTCGCCAAGCTGCGCTTCAAGGGCCGGGGCGCGCTGATGCTGGTGGTGATCGGCACGATGATGGTGCCGCCGCAGCTCAGTGTGATCCCGCTGTACATGATGGTCGCGAAGCTGGACTGGACGGACCAGTTGCAGGCGGTCATCTTCCCGTCGCTGGTGAGCGCGTTCGGCGTGTTCTTCATGCGGCAGTACCTGATCCAGGCCCTGCCGGACGAGATCATCGAGGCCGCCCGGGTGGACGGCGCGAGCAGCTGGCGCGTGGTGTGGCACGTGGTGTTCCCGGCCGCGCGGCCGGCGATGGCCGTGCTCGGCATGCTGATGTTCGTGCAGACCTGGAACGACTTCCTGTGGCCGTTCCTGGTGCTGACCCAGACCGGCAACCCGACGGTGCAGGTCGCGGTCGCGGGCCTCGGCCGCGGGTACACCCCGGACCAGTCCCTGATCATGGCGGGTGCGCTGCTGGGTACGCTGCCCCTGCTCCTGGTCTTCGCGATCTTCGGCAAGCAGATCGTGGGCGGCATCATGCAGGGCGCCGTCAAGGGCTGACGCCCGTCCGTCCGACGTACCCGTGGGGCCGGGTCACCAGCGTCCCGGCCCCTCTTCGCCCCTCTCCGTACCCCGTTTCGTACTCGTCGGTCTTCCACGACCAGCTATGGGAGCGCTTCCATGTCTGACTCCGCAACGTCCGCGTCCCCGGTGACCTTCCCTCCCGCCTTCCTCTGGGGCGCCGCGACCTCCGCGTACCAGATCGAGGGGGCGGTGCGGGAGGACGGGCGCACCCCGTCCATCTGGGACACCTTCAGCCATACGCCGGGCAAGACGGCCGGCGGCGAGACCGGCGACGTCGCCGTCGACCACTACCACCGCTACCGCGAGGACGTGGCGCTGATGGCGGAGCTGGGCCTGAGCGCCTACCGCTTCTCCATCTCCTGGTCGCGGGTGCAGCCCACCGGCCGCGGGCCCGCCGTGCAGCGCGGTCTGGACTTCTACCGCCGGCTGGTCGACGAGCTGCTGGCGCACGACATCAAGCCGGCCGTCACCCTCTACCACTGGGACCTGCCGCAGGAGCTGGAGGACGCGGGCGGCTGGCCGGAGCGCGACACCGCGTACCGCTTCGCGGAGTACGCGGGGATCGTCGGCGAGGCGCTCGGCGACCGGGTGGAGCAGTGGATCACCCTCAACGAGCCGTGGTGCAGCGCCTTCCTGGGCTACGCCTCCGGGGTGCACGCGCCCGGCCGTACCGACCCGGCGGCCTCGCTGAAGGCCGCCCACCACCTGAACCTGGCGCACGGCCTGGGCACCAAGGCGCTGCGCTCGGTGATGCCGGCCCGCAACCAGATCGCGATCAGCCTCAACTCCGGGACGGTGCGGCCGCTGTCGCCGGGCGATCCGGCGGACCGGGCGGCGGCGCGCAAGATCGACGACCTGTCCAGCGGCATCTTCCACGGCCCGATGCTGCACGGCGCCTACCCGCGGACGCTGCTGGAGGCGACCTCGTCGCTCACCGACTGGTCGTTCGTCCTCGACGGCGACCTGGAGCTGATCCACCAGCCGCTGGACGCGCTGGGCCTCAACTACTACACGCCCACCCTGGTCTCCGCGGCGGACCCGGACGCGAAGGGCCCGCGGGCGGACGGCCACGGGGCGAGCGAGCACTCGCCGTGGCCCGCCGCGGAGGACGTCGCCTTCCACCAGTCGCCGGGCGAGCAGACCGCGATGGGCTGGTCCGTCGACCCGACGGGGCTGCACGAGCTGATCATGCGCTACACCCGTGAGGCGCCCGGGCTGCCGCTCTACATCACCGAGAACGGCGCGGCCTACGACGACAAGCCGGACGCCGACGGCAGGGTGCACGACCCGGAGCGCGTCGCCTACCTGCACGGGCACCTCTCCGAGGTGCGCCGGGCGATCACCGAGGGCGCGGACGTGCGCGGCTACTTCCTGTGGTCCCTGATGGACAACTTCGAGTGGGCGTACGGATACGACAAGCGCTTCGGCGCGGTGTACGTCGACTACGTCACCCAGCAGCGGACCCCGAAGTCCAGCGCCCTGTGGTACGCGCGGGCCGCCCGGTCGGGTGCCCTTCCGGCCCCCGAGCAGGTCTGACCGCCGCGGGACGGAACACCGGGACGGGACACCGAATCGGAGCACCGGGACGGGACACGGAGGCGGGGCGCGGCACCCTGGGGGAGTGCCGCGCCCCGCTCGTGCGGGCGGGGCACGGTGCCGATCGCCTTGTTCCTGCCGGGGACCCTGCGCCGGTGCGTACTCATCACGTGCCTGCCTTCGTCGCCGTTCGGGGGTACCGGGCAGCACGCCGGCGACCGGCGACCGGGAACCGGGCAAAGCGCCTGTCCGGGCGGGACGCCGGGGATCTCAGGGTGTGCTCAAGGAAGGGATCGGGGCCGGTTGAAGGAGGCGGCCAGCCGGCCGGGGCCGCGCCGGCGCACGGTCCCCCGGTGGCCGCGCCGCCGGGGTGCCCGCTCGCGTCCGTCGAGCTGGATCCAGATCCGTACCTCGGTCCCGCCGAGCACCGACGAACCGATCCGCACGTCCCCTCCGGTGGATTCCGCGAGTCTGCGCACGATGTCCAGGCCGAGCCCGGTCGAGCCGTCGCTGCCCGAGCCGCGGCCGCGGGCCATCGCCGCCTCCGGGTCGGGTATGCCGGGGCCCGCGTCGGAGACCAGCACGATCACCGCGTCGTCGCCGTTGTGCACGTCGACCGCGAACGCGGTGCCCTCGGCGGTGTGCCGGAAGACGTTGCCGAGCAGCGCGTCGAGGGAGGCGGCCAGATCCGCGCGGGCCACGGGTACGCGCACCGGGCGGTCGGCGCCGGCCACCCGCCACTTGCGGCCCTCGTCCTCGGCGAGCGCCGACCAGAACGCCATCCGCTCGCGGACCACCTCGGCGGCGTCGCACCCGGCGCCGGGACCGGCGGCAGCCGTCTGCGGCTTGGCGTCGCGGGCGGTGCGGATGATGGTGTCCACCTCGCGCTCCAGCTGCTCGACCGCCGTCCGGGTCTGCTCGGCGGCCGGACCCTCGCCGAGGGAGGCGGCGTTGAGCCGCAGCACGGTCAGCGGGGTGCGCAGCCGGTGGGACAGGTCCGCGGCCAGCTCCCGCTCGTTGGCGAGCAGTTGGACGACCTGGTCGGCCATGGAGTTGAACGCCACCGCGGCCAGCCGCAGTTCGGTCGGGCCCTCCTCCGGCACCCGGGCCCCCAGCTTGCCCTCCCCCAGTTCGTGCGCCCCCTCCACCAGGCGCTGCGCGGGCCGCACCATCCGTACGCCGAGCCGGTCGGCGACCGCGACGGAGCCGAGGACCAGCGCGGCCCCGACGGCGGCGAGCACCGCCCAGGCCGTGCCGACGCCGTTGGTGACCTCGGACTCGGGGACGAACACCTCGACCACGGCGATCTCCCCGGTGCTGAGCGCGACCGGCTGGAGCAGCGCCGAACCGCCGGACACGGTGGAGGTGGAGACGCGCCCGAGTCCCCGCACCGCCGCGATGTCCTCGCCGGCGGCCCGCCCCCGCCCTATGTCGAGGGCTCCGCCGCCGTCGCTCGCCGGGATGTGCACGGCCATCGCGGCGTCGGAGCCGGCCGAGGCGACCACGCGTTCGAGCTGGTCGCGGTCGGTGGTGATGGACAGCGCGGGGGCGACGGCCGCCGCCACCCGCTCGGCGTTGGAGAAGGCGCGGTCGCGGGCCATCTCCCGGACGACCAGACCGAGCGGCACCGCGAAGGCGACCACGACCATGGCCGTCACCGCCAGCGACACCTTCACCAGGGCCCACCTCATCGCGGCGGCTCCGCTGCGGGGGTGTGCCCGGCGGGCGGCTCCAGCTTCACGCCGACGCCCCGCAGGGTGTGCAGGTAGCGCGGCCGCGCGGCCGTCTCCCCCAGCTTGCGGCGCAGCCAGGACAGGTGGACGTCGATGGTCTGGTCGTCGCCGTAGGACTGCTGCCACACCTCGGCGAGCAGTTCCTTGCGCGGGACGACCACGCCGGGCCGGCCGGCGAGGAAGGCGAGCAGGTCGAACTCGCGCCGGGTCAGGTCGAGCCGGACGCCGTCCAGTTCGGCCTGCCGGCGCAGCGGGTCGACGGTCAGGCCGCCGACCCGGATCACGGGTGAGGGCGCCGCCCCGCCGCCGGACCGGGCCCGGCGCAGCACGGCCGCCATCCGGGCCGACAGGTGCTCCACCGAGAAGGGTTTGGTCAGATAGTCGTCCGCACCGGCGTTGAGCAGCCGGACGACCTCCGCCTCGTCGTCCCGAGCGGTGGCGACGATCACCGGTACGTCGGTGATGCCGCGCAGCATCTTCAGGGCCTCGGAGCCGTCGAGATCGGGCAGTCCGAGGTCCAGGACCACCACGTCGAAGCGGAAATGGGCGACCTCGCGCAGCGCTTCGAGGGCCGTGCCCACGCTGCGCACGGTGTGCGAGGCATCGGTCAACTGCCGGATCAGCGCCGAGCGTACGAACGGGTCGTCCTCGACCACGAGAACACTTGCCATGCGCCGCACCGTACGCCATGGCCCGCGGACCGGGTGCGGGCCTGTGGACAACTCCGGTTCCCCCCGCGGGCGCGACACTCCCGGGGTGGGTGGGGCAGTATGGGCCGACGATGCGCAGAGGACTCGTACATGCACTCGCCTGGCTGCTCGCCACGGGCGCGGCGGTCACGCTGTCGTGGTGGGGTGTCAGCACGGTGATGACGGGCACCGCCTACGACCCGCCCCGCGCGCTGCCCGTCGCCGCGGCCGGCGCGGACGACGAGGCCGGTGAGCGGTCGCGGCCGGTGTCGTCGTCGACACGGCGGCCGTCGGGCGCGAAGCCTTCGGGGGACGCCCGGGAGACGCGGGAGCCGTCGGCGAAGCCCGACGATCCGTCCCGCGAGCCCGCCCCCGGGCCGTCCCGGACCACCTCGCCCGCCGCCTCCCCCACCCCGACCGCTCCGGCCGCGTCCGGCCGGGTCGAGGGGTACGACACCAAGGGCGGCCGGGCGGTGTTCGACCTGGGCGAGACCTCCGCGTCACTGGTGTCGGCGACCCCGGGGGCCGGCTGGTCGATGCAGGTGTGGAAGACGCAGACCTGGATCCGGGTGGAGTTCGCCTCGGGCGCGGACCGGGTGTCGGTGTTCTGCACCTGGCACGACGGTCCGCCGCGGGTGGAGACCGGCACGTACTGACCGGACCGCCGCTGTCCCTCTCACCGGAAGACGGAGGCGGGCGGCGCCGGTGAGGCGACCGCCCCACGATCCGTCACGGGGGCGGCTCCGCCGGTGAAGTCGACGAGATCACGGCCGTGCTGGACCCGGCCGGGGTGCGGATCGGAGGCGGCCCGGCGGGTCAGCTCGGCGATCGGCAGCGGCGCGTCGGAGGCGACCAGGACGGCGTTGCCGAAGCGCTTGCCGCGCAGCACCGCCGGGTCGGCGATCAGCGCGAGTTCGGCGAACCGGGCGGCGGCGGTGGCGATCTGGCCGCGCAGGTGCGCGAGCGGCGGCCCGTCGGCGAGGTTGGCGGCGTAGACCCCGCCGGGGGCGAGGGCCCTGCGGACGTCGTCGAGGAACTCGGTCGAGGTCAGGTGGGCGGGGGTGCGGGCCCCGCTGAAGACGTCGGCGACCACGAGGCCGGCCCAGCCCTCCGGCACCTTGGCGAGTCCTTCGCGGGCGTCCGCCGAGCGCACCCTGATCCGGGCCCTGGCGTCCAACGGCAGTTCCCGCCGCACCAGTCGCACCAGCGCCGCGTCCCGCTCGACGACCTGCTGGGTGGAGCGGGGGCGGGTGGCCGCCACGTACCGGGCGAGGGTGAACGCGCCGCCGCCGAGGTGCACGGCGTGCAGGGGCCTGCCGGGCGGGGCGGCCAGATCGACGACGTGGCCGAACCGGCGCTGGTACTCGAAGGAGAGGTGGGCCGGGTCGTCCAGGTCGACGTGCGACTGCGGGGCCCCGTCGATCAGCAGGGTCCAGGCGCGCGACCGGTCCCGGTCCGGAACGAGCTGGGCGAGTCCGCCGTCGACGCTCTCGACGACGACTTCCACGGCGGCCTGTCCGCGCCCGGTGTTCCTGGACCTTCCCATGGGGGCATTGTCGCAAGCGGCGTCCGGCACCGCCCGCCGGGTCCACACGTCCCAAGTCCACATGTCCCGGGCACACACGTCCCAAGTCCACATGTCCCGGGCACACACGTCCCGGGTCCACACGCCCCGGGTCCACCCTCCGGGACGGCCGCCCCCGGGAAGGGGGTTCCACTCCGGGGAGAGGATTCCGCCTCGGAAAGCGGGCCCCGCCCGGGGGCCGTCACCGGCGGGCGTCCGCCGCCTCGATCAACCGCTGTGCCTCGCCGAGCGCCTCGCGCAGCACCGCCGGATCCGTCGCCCGGTCCGCGTCGCCGGGCGGCACCAGCCAGTCCGGGCCCTTCACCGGCGACGCGGGGGCCGGTCTCCATCCACGCCCGTCGGTCCTCGTGCAGACGCTGCCCGGCAGGTCCCAGGCGGCGGCCGTGCCCGGCGGCACCAGGAAGCCGAGCGTGTCACCACCGTCGTCGTGCAGGACCGGCCCCACCGCGTCGCCGGCTCCGCGCCGCAGGATGTCGACCGCCTCCAGGCCCTGCCGGGCCGGAACCGTGACCACGTCACAGTCCGTACGCGGCAGCGGTAAAGGATCGTTGCTCCGGCTGGTCATCATCCCGGCCTCCACCACACACAGTTCCGCCTTGACGAGCGGGTCGGGAGTCGGGGGACTCCCGGCACACCGAGCACAACGAGCCGGACCGTCAACGGCTACGGCGGAAGTGCGCCGCAAAGGATGGCAGTTCATGGCAGATCACGGCCGAGATATCCGGTTTGTGGCCGAACTCCGCGTGGCGACCCCGTCACAGCAGGTACGTTCTTGCCCGCCGGAAACAGGTCAGCACCCGGACAAGCCGACCCGATTCCGGCATGGTTCGACGGTTCGCAGAGAGGACCCGGCCATGGCGTCGTCAACGGTTCCCCCCTCCCGGCCCGGCCGGCCCCCGCGGCCGAACCTCGTCTTCCGGCGACTGCGCGGAGCGCGCTCGCCGGCCGAGTTCGCCGCGGCGGTCCGGCGGGCCGCCCGCGAGATCGGCGAGCGGGTCAGCTGTGACGCACGGTACGTGCACCGGGTGGAGGCCGGTGAGATCCGCTGCCCCAACTACGCCTACGAGCGGGTGTTCCTGCACATGTTCCCCGGCCGCACGCTGACCGACCTGGGTTTCGCGCCCCGTTCGTCGGTCCGCGGGCGCCGGGCGCGGGCCGCCGGGGACATCCCCCCGGCCCGCTCAGGGGACCCGGCCGACGCCACGGGTGAGACCAGCGGGACGTACGAGCCGTATGAGACGCAGGACCGGTACGACACGTACGACACGCACGACCACGAGGAGAGCGACGTGCTGCGTCGCGCATTCATGACCGGCGGGGGCGCCACGGTGGCCACCGCCTCGCTGGGTCCGTACGCGTTCGCCCCGGACGCCTCGGCGGCACAGCGCGCGGTGCGCCGTCCGGGGGCGAGCGAGGCGGGCGCCCTGGAGGAGGCCGTCCGCCGGATCCGGCTGCTGGACGACCGGCACGGGGCGGACGGGCTCTACCGCCGCGCGGCGGACCCGCTGCGTGCCGCCTACGCGCTGCTGGACGCCGGAGCGACCCGGCAGCGGACGGCGGACCGCCTCTATTCGGGCGCCGGCGAGCTGGCCATCTCGGTGGGCTGGCTGGCGCACGACTCGGGCCGCTTCGACGACGCGCGCTCGCACTACGCGGAGGCGCTGGCGACCGCGCGGGTGACCGGGGACACGGGTCTGGAGGCGCACGCCTTCTGCAACACGGCGTTCCTGGCGCGGGACACGGGCCGGCCCCGGGAGGCGGTGCGGGCGGCGCAGGCCGCCCAGCGGGCGGCGCGGCCGCTGGGGTCGCCCCGGCTGATGTCGCTGCTGGCGCTGCGCGAGGCGGGCGGCTGGGCCGGGCTCGCCGACCGCACGGGCTGCGCGCAGGCGCTGGCCCGCGCCCAGGCCTACTTCGAGCGGGGGCGGGCCGAGGCGGACCCGGAGTGGATGAGCTTCTACGGGGAGGGGGAGCTGGAGGGCCTGGAGGCGCAGTGCTGGTCGGCCCTGGGCGACTGGCCGCGCGCGGCCCGGCACGCGCGGCGGGCGGCGGAGCTGCAGGACCCGCACTTCACCCGCAACATCGCCCTCTACACGGCGGAGCTGGCGGACGACCTGGCCCGCGGCGGACGTCCCGACGAGGCGGCCCGGGCCGGTATGCGGGTCCTGGACCTGCTCTCGGACGTCCAGTCCTCCCGGGTCCGCACCATGCTGGCGGGCACCTGCCGGGTCCTGCTCCCCCACCGCCACGCCTCGGACGTGTCCGCCTTCCTGGACCGTCACGCCGCCCTCCCCCGCACGGTGTGAACGGCGGCGGCGGTCAGGGCGTGAGGTGGCCCAGGTCGTTCCAGGACTCGATCGCCGGTTCCCCGTAGGCCCAGCCCAGGACCGACAGGGAGGTCGGGTTGAGGCGGATGCGGGCGGCGAAGTCGAGGGGCAGGCCCAGCCAGCGGGCGCCGATCGAGCGCAGGATGTGCCCGTGCGCGAAGACCAGCACGTCGCGGTCGGCGGAGCGGGCCCAGGCCACCACCTCGTCCGCGCGGGCGGTCATCCCGGCCAGGGTCTCGCCCCCGGGCACGCCGTCGCGCCAGATCAGCCAGCCGGGACGGGCGGCCTGTATCTCGGCCGGGGTCATGCCCTCGTACGCCCCGTAGTCCCACTCCATGAGCGTGTCCCAGGTCTGCGCGCGGTCGCCGAAACCGGCGAGTTCGCAGGTCTCCCGCGCGCGGGACAGCGGGCTGGTGCGCACCTCGGCACCGGACAGCCCGTCGTACGGTGCCCGGTGCAGGCGCCCGCCCAGCAGCTCGGCGCCCCGCCGGCCCTCCGCCAGGAGCGGCACATCGGTCCTGCCGGTGTGCTTGCCGGCCAGCGACCACTGTGTCTGTCCGTGCCGGGCCAGCAGGATGCGCGGTGCCATGGGAGACCTTCCGGGTGAAACGTGCAGGCGGAACTCCTTCATCATCGCGCACCCCGGTCACGGGCAACCCACGGGTCGATCCCGACGTCTCTCAGGGCCGAGGGCGTCTCACGGGGGGCGCGCGCACACCGTAGAGTGACTGGCCGCCGACAGGGCGCCGCGCGAGGACCAAGGAGGAACGACCGGATGCCGCACACCGAGACACCGGGCACCGAGACGGCCCCGGCGACCCGGCTGCGCTGGTGGTCCGAACTGCCGATCATCCTCCTGGTGTACGCGTGCTACTCGGCGGGGCGGCTGGTCGTCCGGGGCGACGTCTCCGACGCCGTGGACCACGGGCTGGCGATCCTGCGCATCGAGAAGGCGCTGTACCTCAACGCCGAGCACCCGCTGAACCGGCTGTTCACCCGTGAGCCGTGGCTGGGCGTACCGGCCGACTTCTGGTACGCGTCGCTGCACTACCTGGTGACCCCGGCGGTCCTCGTCTGGCTGTTCCGGTCCCGCGCGGTGCACTACCGCGCCGCCCGCACCTGGCTGATGACGTCCACCTTCATCGGCCTGATCGGCTTCACCCTGCTGCCCACCTGCCCGCCCCGGCTGCTCGACGCGGGCCACGGCTTCGTGGACACGATGGCCCACTACAGCTCCTACGGCTGGTGGGGCGGCGAGGCGAGCGCCCCGCGCGGGCTCAGCGGCATGACCAACCAGTACGCGGCGATGCCGAGCCTGCACGTCGGCTGGGCGCTGTGGTGCGGGGTGATCCTGTGGCGGTACGGGCGCACGCCCTGGACGAGGGCGGCCGCCGTCGGCTACCCGCTGGTGACCACGATCGTGGTGATGGGCACCGCCAACCACTACTTCCTCGACGCCGTCGCGGGCGCGGCCGTCATGGGCGCCGGACTGCTGCTGGCGCCGGTCGTGATGCGGTACACGGACCGGGTGAAGTCCCGTTTCCCGCGCCGCTTCCCGCCTCGCACCGCACCGGTCGCGGCGGCCGGTTCCGACACGCGTTCACCGATTGTCAGTGGCGGATGCCAGACTTCCGCGGGTGAGCGAATTCCACGGCAGCGGCACCCCGAGTCGCGGTACGGAGCAGGAACCGAACCGGGTGCCTCCCCCTCGGCCACGGGAGAAGGCGCTCCGGCACCGGCTCGCTGAGCTGCGCGGCCCGCAGGTGCCGGCCAAGGCGCTGGACGCGCGCGCCCTGGCCGCCCTCGCCGCCAACCCGGGCTGCAGACGGCGCGCGATCCTGGACGGCGCCGGGGTGAACAAGGCGGCGCTGGCGAGCGCGTTGGGCTCGCCGTCGGTCTTCGGCCAGTCCCAGTTCGCGTTCGTGCGGGGCAACGCGTTCGAGGCGAAGGTCAAGGCGGACGGCGGTACGGAGCTGCTGCGCCTGGCCCACGAGAAGCTGGACCGCGCGGCCGAACCGCCCGCCGGCGCGAGCGTGCCCGACCTCACCGCCCAGGGCCCCGAGGGCCGCACCGCGCGCACCGAACTGGCGCTGCGCGAGGCCACCGAGGCCGCGCGGGCCACTCGGTCCACCGACGCCCCGGGCGCCTGGACGCTGCTCGACCACCCGATGCTCGCGCTCGACGTCGCGGGCTCCCCCGCCTTCCTGGAGCCGGACGCGGTGGTGGTGCACCCGGACGGCAGTTGGACGGTCGTGGAGATCAAGTCCTTCCCGATGCTGGACGGCGCGGCCGATCCGGCGAAGGTCGGCGCGGCGGCGCGGCAGGCGGCGGTGTACGTGCTGGCGCTGGAGCAGGTCGCCGCGCGCCTCGATCCGCCCTCGCGCGTGCGGCACCGGATCCTGCTGGTGTGCCCCAGGGACTTCTCCAACCTGCCCACCGCGTCCGCCGTGGACGTGCGCAAGCAGCGCGCGGTGACCGCCCGTCAGCTGGACCGGCTCACCCGTATCGAGGAGATCGCCGACGCGCTCCCCGAGGACACGTGCTTCTCCCCCGAGCTGCCCGCCGAACGTCTGGCGGCGGCCGTGGAGTCCGTCCCGGCGGCCTACGCCCCGGAGTGCCTGTCCGCGTGCGAACTGGCCTTCCACTGCCGGGAGCGTTCCCGCGCGGCCGGTGCGGTGACCCGCCTGGGCCGTCCGGTCCGCGCGGAACTGGGCGCTCTGACCACGGTCGAGGACGTGCTGGCGGCGGCGCGCGGAGAGGCTGGTGACCCGGACGACCCCGCGGTGGCGGCGCTGCGCAGGGCGGCCGCCCTGCGCGCGGAGGCGCTGGCCGGCACCGGCGCGCCCGTTCCCGCCGCCGCGCGGGAGGTGGCCCCTTGTCGCTGATCACCACCCTCGCCCGCCTCGAGGCCGTCGACACGGGCCGTGCCCAGCCCGCCGCCACCGTCCGGCACCGGCACCTGTCCGAGCGTCCCCTGGTGTTCGTGCCGCTCACCACCGCGGGTGAGGCGGGCGCCCCGCTCGGCGCGCTGGTGGGCACCGACCGGGACGCGCCGCGTCTGCTGGCCGTCCCGCAGCCGCGCGACCGGGAGCTGCGGTTCGCGTTCCTGGCCGAACTGGCCGACGTGGTCCTGCCGTACGTCGACGGGTTCGCCGGCGTCGTGGAGGCCGCCGAGCGCGCCGAGACCGACCCGGAGACCGGCAAGCGGGTCAAGGTCGAGGTGGAGCTGTGCGCGGACGCGCCCCAGCTGATCGTGCCGTCCCGGGCCGGCATCGACCTCGTACGGCTGCTCGGGCGCTCCACGCGTTTCCGGCGCACGGCGGAGCAGGACCCGGAGGCCCCGTTCCCGGCGCCGCCCCGGGTGCCGCTGCTGGGCCGGTGGCTGACGCACTTCGGGGAGCGGGCCCGGGTGCCCGGCTCCTCGCTGCTGCTCGCCATGACCGACGTCCTGGGCCGGCACTGGGCGACCGGGCAGTCCACCCTGGAGGACCAGCACCTGGGGGCGCTGCTCGCCTGGATCGACCCGCCCGGGGGACGCTCCGGCGCCGACGCGGCGCGGGAGGCGGAGCTCGCGCGGGACGCCGACGGCCAGTTGGTGTGCCCGCCCGCGGGTCCGGCGACCGACCCGGCGTTCGACAACAAGCTGCTCGCCCCGGCCATCGAGCGCTACGACCGGGCCCGCACCGCGCTCGCCGCCGCCGAGGACGGCCTTCAGGCCGACGACCGCCTCGGCGCGCTGACCGCCGCCGAGCGGGAGATCCGCGCGCTGGTCCAGAGCCGTACCCGGCCCACCTGGGACGCGGTGTGGCGGGGCCTGGACCTGCTGCGGGAGCTTCCGCGGGGGGCGCGGGTCGAGGAGCGGTGGACGCGCGACCGCTGGTCGTTCACCGGTCACCGGGACCGGGTGCTGGCCGGCGAGCCGCCGCAGCCGCGCCGCGACGACGCGGTCACCGCGGCGAACAAGCTCGCCACGCGCGAGCGGGAGCAGGCCCGCCTGGAGGCGCAGGAGGCCCTGGACGACCCGCTGGTGATGGCGGGCCGGCGGCTGGCCGGGGAGGCGTTCGCGGGCGAGGTCGTCGACGTGGTGATGGCCTACAGCGAGAGCAAGCGGCCCGGTCCCCGCCCGCTGGTCACCGTGCGCACGGACGACAGCCCGCAGCTGGGCGAACGGACCAGGGTGTACCGCTCGCTGGGCGGCAAGCCGCAGACGGCGGAGTTCGCCGGCCGCGAGGACGGGCCGGACGGGGACGGGGGTGCCCTGCTCGTGCTGCGGATCATGGACAGGATGGGCCGCGGCAAGGAGCCCGAGGAGGGGTCCGTGCCGGAGAGGGGCGACCGCCTGTGCTTCACGCTGTTCGAGCACGAGCCGCGCGGCGGGGCGAAGCTGCCCGAGCCGGAGGAGACGCCGTGGACCCATGGCGGGCCGCCCGGTGAGGAGGCCGTGCCGGAGGCCGCCGACCCGGTGACCGAGGAGGACGTACTGTGACCGCGCCTGTCCGGACAGCCGTGTTCGACCCGGGTGCGGCCGCGGCCCGCGCCACCGACGCGATCCTGCGCGACACCCTGCACGGCACCGCGCGCGGCGTCGTCGTCGACTCCCCGCCCGGCGCCGGCAAGTCCACGCTGGTGGTGCGCGCGGCGCTGGAACTGGCCGCGGCCGGGCGCCCGCTGATGGTGGTCGCGCAGACCAACGCGCAGGTCGACGACCTGGTGCTGCGGCTCGCCGAGAAGGAACCCGGACTGCCGGTGGGCCGGCTGCACAGCAGCGACACCGACCCGTACGACAAGGCGCTCGACGCGCTGGACAACGTCCGCACGTCGGCGAAGGCCGCCGATCTGGCCGGACTCGACGTCGTCGTCTCGACGGCCGCGAAGTGGGCGCACGTCAAGGGTGTCGAGCCGTGGCGGCACGCGATCGTGGACGAGGCGTACCAGATGCGCTCGGACGCGCTGCTCGCCGTGGCCAACCTGTTCGAGCGGGCGCTGTTCGTGGGCGATCCGGGGCAGCTGGACCCGTTCTCGATCGTGGGCGGCGAGCAGTGGGCGGGGCTGTCGTACGACCCGTCGTCGTCCGCGGTGACCACGCTGCTCGCCCACAACCCGGGGCTGCCGCAGCACCGGCTGCCGGTGTCGTGGCGGTTGCCGGCCTCGGCGGCGCCGCTGGTGTCGGACGCCTTCTACCCGTACACGCCGTTCCGCAGCGGCACCGGCCACGGCGACCGGCGGCTCACCCTCGCCGTCCCCTCGGACGGTTCCGGCCCGGACCGGGTGATCGACGAGGCGGCCGAGTCCGGCTGGGGCCTGCTGGAACTGCCCGCCCGGCACACCCCGCGCACCGACCCGGAGGCGGTACGCGCGGTGGCGCTGGTCGTACGCCGCCTGCTGGACCGGGGCGGCGCGGCGGTCTCCGAACGCTCGTCCGGCCCCACCCCGCTGACCGCCGGCCGCATCGCCGTCGGCACCGCGCACCGCGACCAGGCGGCGGCGGTACGGGCGGCGCTCGCGCAGCTGGGCACGACGGGCGTGACGGTGGACACGGCGAACCGGCTGCAGGGCCGGGAGTACGACGTCACGGTGGTCCTGCACCCGCTCTCCGGCCGGCCCGACGCCACCGCCTTCCACCTGGAGACGGGCCGCCTGTGCGTCCTGGCCTCCCGGCACCGGCACGCGTGCGTCGTGGTCTGCCGCGCCGGAGTGGGCGACCTGCTGGACGACTACCCGTCCACGGAACCCGTCCGGCTCGGCACGCTGGTGAAGTTCCCGGACGGCTGGGAGGCCAACCACGCCGTCCTCGCCCACCTCGCGGAACACCGGGTGCGGTGGCGCCCCTGACGGGCCCGGGACGCGGCGGGGCGAGGCCCTCTTGCGGGGGCGCGGGACAATGGACGGTGGCCCGCTTTCCTGCGGGCCGGTCGTGACGTACGTGAAGGAGAAGCCATGGCGGAGCACACGCCGCGCCAGGACCAGCCGCGGCTACGCCCCGCGCCCCTGCTGTTCGAGCCCGCGGAGGCGGCGTCGGATCCCGAGCACTTCTTCGACCTGGAGTCGATCGAGGATCCCCGCGCGCTGCTGGAGCGGGCGACGGAGCTGACGCTCGCGTTCCGTGCCGCGGCGGACCGGGCGGTGGAGTTCCAGGCGATGGCCGCGGCCCAGCTGGCCGATCCCCGGCGCTTCGACCGGCTGACGACGGCGGACATCGCCGAGCGCGCCGAGTGGACCGAGGACTACGCGAAGAAGATGGTCGAGTTCGGCCGGGACCTGATGCGGGGCGGCGAGAGCCCGGGGCACGTCGACCCGGTGTGAACCGGCCGGCCCCCGCCCCCAGGGGCGCGGCATATGCCGGGCGGGCACAATACCCCCTTCCCCGGTCCCGCGTCAGCGGTTCGCGCAACTCTGCGGAACCGTTCCCTCACGCCGGGTAGACCTGTCCGTCATGAGCAGCACACCGAACGCCTCCGACGTCAGCGGTGTCACCCCGGACGGCGCCGCCTGGCTCGCCTCGGCCGGGACGTATCCGCGCAGCACGCTCGCGCACTGGGGGGAGCGCCCGGACGCCCCGGTCGTCCTGCCCTGCGGCACGGTCTTCGACGTGGTGAGCGCGCCCGCGGTCTTCGGGCGCCGGATGCTGGACCGGATGTGGGAGGAGGGGCCCGGCTCGGGCCCGGTGGCGGAGTTCCGCGGCCGGACGCTGCTCTTCGCCGCGCCGGGCACGGCACAGCGGCTCCCGGCCCTGATGGAGTGGGAGGAGTGGGCCGCGCAGGGCCGGACCGCCGGGCGGAGCGGCCGGACGGGCGGCGTCCCGCCGCTGCTGTGCCACGGCACCGGTGACGCGGTGACCGTACCCGCGCCCGCCGGGCCGGGCGCGCGCGCCGCCGCCCACCCGCCCGGCGCCCCCGCCGCTCGCTGGCTCGCCGCCCCGGACACCCGTCACCCCTGGCTGCCGGGCCCCGAGGTCCTGCTCTGGGCGGCCGTGCGGGCGGCCCGCGAAGCCGTGCGGATATCGATTTTTCCTCCCGCCGATCGTGGTGCTAATGTCTACGACGTCAGCAGGCGCCGCTAGCTCAGTTGGTTAGAGCAGCTGACTCTTAATCAGCGGGTCCGGGGTTCGAGTCCCTGGCGGCGCACGACACGCAGAAGGCCCCCGGTGAAAGCCGGGGGCCTTCTTCGCGTGCCGTCCGGCTCCCGTGCCCCGGCGGTCACCGCGTGGTGATCCGCACCGTCCAGGCCCCCGCCGCCGTACGCCCCTCCACCTCCACCCGTACGGACTCCCCCGGCACCGTGAAACTCTCGCCGAGGGCGACCGGGGCGTCGGCGAGCGGCGGGTAGACCGAGTCCTCCCCGCAGGCCTCGGTGTGCGGATGGGCGTCGACGACCTCGACGGGGCCGCGGCCGGACCGGGTGCCGCTGCTCACCCGGTAGACCAGCACCCCCTGCCGGCAGGCCGCCGCGTCGTTGCCGACCGGTCCGCGGGCCTCGAGGGCCAGCACGCTGTCCGGGCCGGTGCGCACCACCGCGAGCTTGGTGCCCCGCCCCAGCCCGAAGGACGGCGCCCCGGCGGCGCCCGTCACCGGCGTCCCCGGCCCGGCGCCCAGCGGCTCCAGGGTCAGCCGCACCGGCCCCGCGTCCTGCACGCACCGCACCTGGCGGGGTTCCAGCCAGCCCAGCTTCCACTTGTGCCAGCCGAAGAGGTCGGGCGCCAGGGCGAACTGGCTGCCCATCAGGTCCCAGTCCCCCACGTGGGTGTCCCAGTCGCCCTTGCCGTCCACGGGACGGTGGTAGAGGTCGGGCAGGTCGAAGACGTGTCCGGTCTCATGGGCGAGGACCAGCCGGTCCGGGGGATGGTTCTCGAACACGGTGACGACCCGGCGGATGTCGGTGCCGTCGGCGCGCAGCGGGGTGTCCAGGTTGACGACCTTGGTGGCGTCGGAGTCCACGCCGGGCGCGTCCGGGTCGGCGACGAAGTACACGACGTCGTAGCGGGAGAAGTCGACGTGCCGGTCGGTCACGGCGAGCGCGTCGCGCAGGTAGGCCGCGCGGTGGGCGACGCTCCAGTCGCGCTGCATGGCGTACGCGGTGGAGGGGCGCGGCATGCGGATCCACTGCCGCAGGGCGTGCGGGCTCAGGGTGAAGCGGCCGTAGGAGGCCCGCCGGAAGAAGCCGCTGGTGGCCGGGAAGTGGTCGGCGGCGAGTTCGGCGGGCGTGATCGCCGGGTGCGCGTCGGGGAAGGACAGGAACACCATCACCGCGTCCAGCCGGCGGACCGGACGGGGGTAGGCGGCGTTCCAGGTGTCCAGGCCCTCGGAGTGGTGGGCGTCGGTGCGGGTGAGGGCGCAGGGCGCGGCGGAGAAGGGTTCGGTGAGGGAGGGGACGCTCACCATCGAGGTCGCCGCGAGCGCCGACATGGTGGTGCACATCGCCGCCGTCCTGCGCAGCCGGGGCCGTACACCCGATCGGCTCAGCCGTGCCCGAAGAGCCTCACGGCCGGGTCCACCCGGGGTGAGCTGACGCGGCACGGGGGACCTCCGGGAGACGGTTCACGGGACACCGAACCCAGATTGTGGTGACTTGTCATACCGCGCCCTGTTCGGCTGCACCGGACGGGTGAGAAAGGCGCGAATACGAGCGGAACCGGGCGAGGCAGTTCCTTCGTTCACTCACGGAACGTCACAACTGGTCGGAGGCTCGCAGAAGCCGTCCACCCGTGCGCAGAAACGATCTGGCAGGGATGCGGCCCCGTACTGGAGACTGGACAGTGGCTGGAAGGCCCTGACGCGGGCCTCTATGATCGGCACACTTTCCTGAGACTTCCCTGCACGAACAGCGATCGAGGGCACTGCGGGAGCGAGCGGTGAGCGGAATGTCCGAAGGGCCGGCACCCGCGGCGGAACTCAACCGACGGGTCGTCACGGAGAGTGAGATCACCACGTCTCCGGGTACCGAGTCACCGCCTCCACCGTCCCTCGCGCCCCCGCCGTCCCAGGCGTACCGCTCCGTCTTCACGGCCGCGCCGTTCGCGATGGCCGTGGTCGGCCGCGACGGCACGGTGACCGGTGCCAACCCCGCCCTCGCCGCCCTGCTGGGCCGCGACCCGGACACCCTGCGCGGGGCCGTCGCCGCCGACCTGGTGGACCTCTCCCGCGACGCCCGCACCTGGCACGCCTACCGGGAGACGCTGCGCGGACGGGGGGACGGGCTGCGCTGCACCCGCCGGCTGAAGCATCCGGAGGGGCACACGCTGTGGGTGCGGGTGACGGTCTCCCCGCTGCCCGGCGAGGACGAGGGCGTGCTGCTGTCGGTCGCCGACATCGGCGACCGCCGCGAACTCCAGGCGCGGCTGCGGCACTTGAGGATGCACGACCCGGTGACCCGGCTGCCCAACCGCACGCTGTTCCTCGAGCGGCTGGCGGCGGCGCTGGAGGCGGAGTCGTACGAGGAGGGCGGCACCGGCCGGATCGGGCTGTGCTACCTCGACCTGGACGGGTTCAAGGCGGTCAACGACACCCTCGGCCACCGGATCGGCGACCAGTTGCTGGCCGCCGTCGCCGAGCGGCTGACGCGCTGCGCCGAGGAGTCCGGCCTGACCAGGGCCGGCGCCCCGCTGGTCGCCCGGCTCGGCGGGGACGAGTTCGCCCTGCTGGTCGAGGACTCCACCGGCACCGAACAGCTCGCCGACCTCGCCGAGTCGCTGCTCGACGCGGTCCAGGCCCCCTTCGACCTCTCCGGCCGGCGGCTGTCGGTCTCCGCGTCGATCGGGGTGGTCGAGCGGCACGCCGCCGGGACCACGCCCACCGCCCTGATGCAGGCCGCCGACACCACGCTGTACTGGGCGAAGGCCGACGGCAAGGCCCGCTGGACGCTGTTCGACCCGGAGCGCAACGCCCACCGGGTGACCCGCCAGGCCCTGGCCTCCACGCTCCGCCCGGCCATCGACCGGGGCGAGTTCGCGCTGGAGTACCAGCCGCTGGTGGGCATGGACGACGACCGGGTGCACGGCGTGGAGGCCCTGGTCCGCTGGCACCATCCCCGCTTCGGCACCCTGACGCCGAATCGGTTCATCCCGCTCGCGGAGGAGGACGGCTCGATCGTGCCGCTCGGCCTCTGGGTGCTGCGCACCGCCTGCCGGCAGGCCCGCGACTGGCAGGTGGCGCACCCGCACGAGCCGCCGATCTTCGTCAGCGTGAACGTGGCGGTCCGTCAGGTGTGGGACTCCGACCTGGTGGCGGACGTCGCCGAAACCCTCGCGGAGACCGGTCTGCCGCCGCGTCTGCTCCAGCTGGAGCTGACCGAGTCGGCGGTGATGGGCTCCTCCGGGCGGCCGCTGGAGGCCCTGAAGGCGCTCAGCGACATGGGCGTGCGCATCGCCATCGACGACTTCGGCACCGGCTACTCGAACCTGGCCTACCTCAGCCGGCTTCCGGTGTCGGTGCTGAAGCTGGACGGCTCCTTCGTGCGGGGCTTCCAGTACGAGGAGCACTCCGCCGCCTCCGCGAACCCGGCGGACGAGGTCATCGTCGAGGCCATGGTGCAGCTCGCCCACCGGCTCGGCCTCACGGTCACCGCAGAGTGCGTGGAGACCTCGGCGCAGGCCACCCGGCTGCGCCGGATCGGCTGCGACACCGGTCAGGGATGGCTGTACTCCCGCCCGGTGCCGCCGGACCGCATCTCCGAACTGCTGGGCACCCCCGGCCTTCAGGCGGGCGTCGGCAACCCGTAGGCGTCGGCGATGAGTTCGTAGGAGCGCAGGCGTACGTCACCGCCGTGCGCGTTGGCGGTGAGCATCAGCTCGTCGGCGCCGGTGCGCTTGTGCAGGTCGTCCAGGCCGGCGCGGACCTCGTCCGGGGTGCCGTGGATGACGTCGGCGTTCCAGGAGTCGACGAACTCCCGCTCCATCGGCGAGAAGGGGTGCGCCTCCGCCTCCTCGGGTGTGGGCACCAGGCCGGGGCGGCCGGTGCGCAGCCGGATCATGCTCAGCGCGGCGGCCAGCACCTGCCGGCGGGCCTCCTTCTCGTCCTCGGCCGCGAGCGCCGAGACACCGATCAGGGCGTAGGGCGCGTCCAGGACCCCGCTCGGCCGGAAGGTCTCGCGGTAGAGGTCCAGCGCGGGGATCGTGTTCCGGGCCGAGAAGTGGTGGGCGAAGGCGAAGGGCAGGCCGAGCACGCCGGCCAGCCGGGCGCTGAAGCCGGAGGAGCCGAGCAGCCAGAGGGGCGGGCGGTGCGGTGACTGCACGCCGCCGGGCGAGGTGGCCTGTACCGGTCCGGGCACGGCGTGGATGCGGCGGTAGGGGTGACCGTCGGGGAAGTCGTCGTCCAGGAAGCGGGTGAGTTCGGCGAGCTGCTGGGGGAAGTCGTCGGCGCCCTCGGTCAGCCCGTCGGTGCGGCGCAGGGCCGCCGCGGTGGCTCCGTCGGTGCCGGGGGCGCGGCCGAGGCCGAGGTCGATCCGGCCCGGGGCCATGGCCTCCAGGGTGCCGAACTGCTCGGCGATGACCAGCGGCGCGTGGTTGGGGAGCATCACCCCGCCGGAGCCGAGGCGGATGCGCTCGGTGTGGGCGGCGAGGTGGGCCAGGATCACCGCCGGGGAGGAGGAGGCCACGCCCGGCATGGAGTGGTGCTCGGCGACCCAGTAGCGGTGGAAACCGCGGGCTTCCGCGAGGCGGGAGAGGTCCACGCTGGTGCGCAGGGCGTCGCTCGCGGTCCGGCCCGCGCCGACGGTCACCAGGTCCAGCACGGAGAGCGGGACCGGTGCGGTGCCGTGGGCGGTGCCCCGGATCTCCTCTGCGGCGTCTGCGGCCATGGTGTGGTGCCTCCTGTGGGGTGTGACGATCGCTGCGGCACGTAACAGGAGAGGGTCCCCGCTTATTCCCCGGCCCGTACTCCGCCTTGCTCCCCGGCGGCCACGCGGCTCGGGACGTTCCCCGAACCAAGCCCCGCTCCGCGGCGGCCGCACCGCGCCGGCCGCTCCCCGGACGGACCCGGCCGGTCCCGTGTCCGCCTGGAACCCCCTCGCCCCGCGGGTGAGCCGTTCGCGCGCCCGGCGAACCTGCGATACGATCATCTTGCTCGCCACGGGGTCGCCCCCGACGGCGGCGATGCGTTGGTGGTCCAAGGAAAGACGTCCCGCTTCCTGCGGGGAGATGCAGGTGCAAGGCCTGCCCGGCGCTCGACGAGAACCCCCGGCCCGCTTCAGCGGGCCGGGGGTTCTTCCGTGTGCGCCCCGCGCGGCGCCGGGCGGTCAGACCTGGACGATCGGCTCCCGGGTGAACAGCGCGCCCAGTTCCGGGGCGTTGACCCGCCGGTCGGCCAGGCGCAGGCACTCCCAGACCGTGACCTGGTTGGCGGTGAGCACCGGCTTGCCCAGTTCCTTCTCCAGGGCGGGGAGGTGGGCGATCGTGTGCAGGGCGGTGTCCGGCAGGAGCAACGCCTCGGCGTCCGGCGTGTCGGCCGCGCGGGCCAGCGCGAACAGCTCCTCCTCGCCCCAGGCGCCGACCTCCGCCGCCGTGCTGACGCCGGAGCCGCGGACGCCGGTCACCTCCGTCCCGCCGGCCCGCAGGAACCCGGCGAAGAGCGCGGCCACGTCGTCCGGGTAGGTCGCGCCGACGGCGACCCGCCGCGCCGCGATCTCCCGCAGCGCGTGCACGAAGGCGAAGGACGTGGACGAGGCGGGCAGGCCCGCCGCCCGGGCCAGGTTGCGCACCTGCTCGTGGGCACCGTCCCAGCCGTGCACGAAGCTGCCGCTGGTGCAGGCCCACACCACCGCCTCGGCACCCGAGAGCCGCAGGTCCCGCAGGCCGGCCGCCAGCCGCTCGGGCGATCCCATCTCCCGCAGCACGTCCACCCGGTGCGTGTCCTCGCCTATGCCGGTGTGCACGAGTTCCACCCGGATGTCGCTGCCCAGCAACTGCTCGATGCGCGGATAGTCGTCCTCGGCGGAGTGGCCCGGGTAGAGGAATCCCAGTGCGGTCATGTCCAGCCTTCCTGCTGTTTCTCTTCCGGCGCTTCCGGCAGTACGGAGCCGGACGCCCGGCCCGGCAGTGCGGTCCCGGAGCGCGCCGGCACGTCGATCGGCGCGCGATGCGGTCCCACTGCCCGGGTACCCAGTTCGGCGCAGCGCCGTCCACCTGGTCACCTGGTTGGCCGAGATCACCGGTATGCGCGGTTCCGCCTCCGGCCGGAGGATCCGGAGGATGACGTCGTACGCCGGCGGGCCGGTACGGACCGCGGAATCCGGCCGGAATACCTCGCATCGCTTCGGGTGGCTGCGCCGCCATGGCTCCACCACTACGACCACTACGACCACTCGGACGCTTCCGAGGCACATCCGGGCCCACCCGCCGGTCGCTGCTCGCGGGGGTCGCGGCGCTCGGCGGGCTGGGCGCGGCGGGCTGTTCGTGCGTGCCCACCGCCTCCACCACGGACGGCGGCGACCTGCCGGACCGGCTCAAGGCGGCGGGCGTCGTCCGCCTGGGCGTCGCCAGATGCTCGATTCCCTCATCGTGCGCGAGGGCGACCCGATGGGCCTGCGCGACCACCGGGACGTCGTCGAGAAGAAGGCGGGGTTCGCCCGAGGTCCACGCCATGGGGCATGCCTCTGCATACAGCAGGGAGCGGCGCCGCAGGTGCGGGGCCGCGATCTCGTCGACACCCGCTTCCGGGAGCCGTTCGACGGCTATCGTGGAGGGGATTCGCTGACCGGATTGCGGCCCCATGAGCGAGCGCAGGGGGAAACCGTGGCGCTGAGGCACGAGCCGACCGTGTCGTACCACTCGGTCCAGGACGCCCTGCGCGTCCTGGAGGCGGTGGCACGGCACACCACAGGAGTCACCGACACCGAACTCGCCCGCGAGAGCGGCCTTCGCCCGGAGCGGCTGACCACGCTCCTGCGGATGCTGCGTCGCGAGGCCTACGTCGAGCAGACCGCCGACGGCGCGTACGTCACCGGAGCGGCCTTCGGCCGCCTCGGCTCGGCCGACGGGCACGAGGAGGCACTGCGCGAGAAGCTCCAGCACACCCTGGACCGGCTCCGCGACTCCGTCGGGGCCGCCGTCTACATCAGCCGGTACGTCGACGGCGAGGTCGAGGTCACCCAGTACGCCGACGGTCCCGCCGCCCCGAAGGTGAACGAGTGGGTGGACTTCCGGTACTCGGCGCACGCCACCGCGGTGGGCAAGAGCCTGCTCACCCAGCTCGACCACGCGGGCCGGCGCGACCATCTCGCCCGGCACCGGCCGGCCCGGCTCACCTCGCGCACCATCACCAGCGCCAAGCTGCTGCTCTCCCGGCTGGCGTCGCAGCCGCCCACCGTGCCGGTGCTGGACCTCCAGGAGTACGCGATCGGCACGGTCTGCGCGGCCGTCCCGATCACGGTCGGCGCCTCGGTGGGCTGTCTGGCCCTGTCCCTGCCGGTCGCACACGCCCACCGGCTGCGCCGGGCCGCGGACACCCTCAACCGCAACGCGGCCCCGGTGCTCCTCTCGCTGGCGATCTAGAGGAGCCCGGGCCCGCGGACGGGGTCGGGAGCACCCCCGGACACCAGGTATTATTTTCTCCGTTGCCGCCCGCGAAAGCGGACGGCGGGAGTCACGCGCCGCTAGCTCAGTTGGTTAGAGCAGCTGACTCTTAATCAGCGGGTCCGGGGTTCGAGTCCCTGGCGGCGCACCTGAAAGGGCCTCTCGTGGGAGCGAGAGGCCCTTTGACGTGCGGGAGGCCGGGCCGTGCCTCCCGCAGGCCCTCAGAACGTGACGTCGGAGCAGGCGTAGAACGCGTTGGCCGTGTCGTGGACGGTCCACACCGCGAGGATCACGTGGTGCCCGCTCAGCCCGGACGGCAGCCGGCCGGTGTGCGAGAGCGTCTGCGGCGGCCGCTGGCCGTTGTAGGGCACCGTGAGGAACGGCGTGAGGTTGAGGTCGGACCGGGCCAGGTTGTGGTCCTGGTTCCAGCCCGGCTTGGTGACGTAGTACTTGAAGTCGGTGGTGGCGTGCATGGCCGTGAACTGCCACCGGAAGGTGTAGTCCTGGCCGCCGCTCACCCTGGTGGTGGGCCAGGCGCCGCCCGAGGGGGTCTTCGGGCTGTCGAGCTGGGCGAAGGGCGTGTTGTTGCCCGAGCAGATCCGCCCGTCGGCGGGGCCCGAGGCGGGGAAGCCCTTCGGTCCCTCGACGCTCTGCGGTTCCCACTGGATGGAACCGCAGTTGGTCACCGTGCCGTTCTGGCAGAGCTTCTGCCGGCTGATGGGCAGATCGGTGTAGCCGTGGCCGCTGGCACCACCGGAGGAGAGCACGAGTGCTCCGGTCGTGGCCAGTCCCACCGCGGCTGCGTACATCCGGGTCCGTGTGCGCATGCTGCCGCTCCTGGAGAACGTGGGGGAGATTCAGTGAGCCGTGCAGGTAGGTCTAGACCAACTCCGAGATTATTACCGCGGATTGAACATGTCCATACCAACCGCGGAACCTGTTCCCCGGCCGTCCACCACCGCGCGCCGGCCCGTCCTCAAGGCCCCGCCTCACCCCGCCCGGCGCAGAAGGCCACCGTGAGGTCCTTCACGAGCGCCTTGCGTTCGTAGTCGTCCAGCTCCACCAGCCCGCGCATGGTCAGCCGGGTCACCGTGTCCTCCACCGAGTCCACGACCGAGCCCAGCACGCTGGCCCGGTGCTGGGCGTCCAGCGCGGCGATCCGGCGCCGGTGCATCGCGGCGGCCACCTCGGGCGCGTACTCCACCCGGACCGGCCGCACCGCGAACACCTCCACCCCCACCGCCTCGGTGTCCGCCGCCACCAGCCGGGTCAGCGCGTCCTGCGCCGCCTCGGCCGCCTCCCGCCCCGCGCCCGGCCCCGCCATCGGCACCCGCAGCAGCGCCGCCTCCACGCACGCGCGCAGATACCCCTCGTGGTCCTCCACGCCCAGCGTCGCCCGCGCGGTGTCCCGCACCCGCCACACCACCAGCACGGTCACCCGCAGCGCCACCCCGCTCCGGTCGGCCGCCGGCACCGGCTCGCCGCGCCAGTGCCGCAGCCGCACATCGACCCGGCGGCGCAGCAGCAGCGGGTTGACCCACAGCAGCCCGGTCCGCCGGACGGTCCCCCGGTAGCGGCCGAACAGGCCGAGCACCCAGGCCCGTCCGGTCCGTCCGCGGGCCAGCCCCCCGAACCCGAACAGCCCGAGGGCCCCGGCGCCCGCGTACGCCGCCCACTGCGCGGGGCCGGGCCCGCCGGCGCCGGCGCGCGCCGGGACGCCGAGCGCCTCCGCCGCGAGCGGCGGCAGCACGCCCGCCCACCACGAGGTGGCCAGGCAGCCGGCCGCCCCGCACACCCCCGCGAAGACGCCCGCCGCTCCGGGCAGCACCCGGGCGGGCCGCTCCGCCGGCCCGGGGTCGACACGGACGGCGGCGGGGCGGGGCCGCTCTCCGCCGGCCGGTCGCCCCGCGCCCGGACGGCGGGCGACGACGGCCGGAGGCAGCCGCACCGGCGCCGGCCCGGGGGCGTCCCGGAACAGCAGGTGGAGGGGGATCTCGGTGGTGGACTCGGTGTGGATGAGCCGGACCGGCCGGGGTCCCGCCGCACCGCCGGCGGGCCCCCCGGGGTCGGGGACGTGTTCGGGGACGTGGGACGTCGTCGTGGTCATGCGTGCCTCCAGCCTCCGCGCCAGATGCGTCACGTCGGGGGACATGGGCGGCGGGGGACGTCCCGCGCCCGGGGTGGGTCATGAGAAGAGCCGGCGCCAGGTCTCCGGGCCCGGATGTCCGGCCGCCGCGCCGCCGCGCCGGCCCCGGGCACGCTGGAAGGCCTCCACGTTGCGGCGGTCCGCCTCGCTCCAGCGCGGACCCGGCCCCCTGGTGCGGTGCCGGCCGAACCCCTTCCTCACCAGCCGCCCGCCCGGCCGGGTGACGTGGTCGTCGCCGGCGCCGGGGCGGAACAGCGCCCGCCCCGGGCAGCCCGGCACCCCGTGCGAGGAGGGCGCGGACGCGGGACCGGCAGGGGCGCCCGGCGAGACCCCGGGCGGGGCCGCCGAAGAGGTACCGGACGAGGCCCCGGACCGGGCGCCGGACGGGACCGAAAAAGCGGAACCGGAAGCTCCGATATGGATCTCGCGGCCCTCCCCCGTCACCAGCAGCTCCCAGGCCGGCGGTCCCGGCAGCCCGTCCGCGGCGGCCCCCCGCCACCCCCGCGCCTCCTGGAACGCCCGCGTCGCCCCGCGGGCCGCCGCCGTCCGGCGCGGGCCGGGCGGGGAGGCGCAGAAGCGCTCGGCACCCCGGCGGACGAGCAGGGCGCCGAGTTCGGCGACGTACCCGTTGTGCGCGCCGGGGCCGAAACACGCCACTCCGGGGAACGGCGTACGGACCGGTACGGCAGGCCCGCCCGCGGTGTCCGCCCTGCCGTCGCCCGCTCCCGGGAGGCGGTACGGCACACAGCGCGCGGAGTCGTCCCGGCAGGCGTACGCAGTGGTGGCCCGGCGAATGCGCGGGCGGGTCCGCTCACAGGCCGCGCAGTGCGAGCGGGCGGAGTTCGTCCGGCCGCCGAAAAGAACGACGTGGGATCCGTTCCGGAGGTCGGCCGCACGGTGGAACAGCGGCATGTCACCCGGTCGGAGTTCGTCCTCGGTGATGCGCTCGGCGTGCTTTCCGAGAATGCCGGTCCATTCGGTCCCGGACGGATTCCAGGCCGTCGGCACATGGCCCGAACAGTCCTGCCGGTATCCGTCCCGCCCGTACGACGTCACGCCGTACGGGACCCCCTGGACGACCCGGCTCCGGGCCCGCCCGATGATGTCCGCGCGGCTGGCCGAGGGCGCCCGCGCGGTGCTCGCGGGCGGGGCCGCCCGACCGTCGGGACCGTGCAGCGGGGCCTTCGGACCCTGGGTGGTACCGGGCCCTTCACCTGCGGGAACGCCCGGACCGGCGGGCTGCTGGGCGTGCGGGACCGCGACCGCGGGGGCCACGCGGGCGCCGATCGCGGCGGACGTCACGGCGGCCACGGCGAGGGCGGTCCGGCGCGCCGCCGGGTGGCCCGGGAAGCGGCCGGCCCGGGCGTGCGCCGGCAGGCGCCGCCAGTGCGCGCAGCCGGGGCAGTCGCAGTCGTCCGCCGGATCGAATTCCTCGAACACCGGAGAATCCATGCGACGCCCCTCACATTTCCGGTCCATTCCTCCGCGCCAGTGCACGACGGTCAGTTTCGCAACTGTCTTCCCGGAGCGCATGCTGACGGTCCGAATGATGTAAGGCGGCGGGGGCGGTCCGGGCCCGTGGCGCACGGCGGACCGCCGTGGTCACCGGCACCGTCCGGGGTCCTGTAGAGTTGGCGCGTCAGCAGGCGCCGCTAGCTCAGTTGGTTAGAGCAGCTGACTCTTAATCAGCGGGTCCGGGGTTCGAGTCCCTGGCGGCGCACCGACAGGACGGGCTCCTCGTGCACACGAGGGGCCCGTCGCTTTTTGGCCGGATTCCCCCTCGCGCCCATTGAGCGCGGCCCCCTCGCCGCACGTAAGGAACAGCGGCCCCTCCGGTCACCCTCAGGGGGCACAATGAGCACGTATGACCGGTGAACACCGTGTTTCGCATCTTGCGATCATGATGAACACCGTAGAACCTGGATTATTCGAGAAGCTGCGGATTCGCGGCTGTTGGGGGGCAGGGAACCGGTTGCCACGGTGCGGGACGCCTTGAGGGGTCCTGTCCGCGCGGCGGCGCCGAGGGGGCGTCATGCAACCGGAAGGGCGCCGCACCGTGTCTATATGGTGTGGGTGCTGTGGTGACAGCGGTAAGCCATTGACACGTCCGTGAAGGCCGAGGGGAACCGGCCCCGGGCGAAGGAAGCGACGAAACACGCGGTGGTCACCGCGTGCGGGGGGATGACTCATGACGTCGACACCGACGGGCGCCCGGAGGGACGACGACCCGTCCCAGACCACCCAGCTCAGGGTGCCCTCGCACCGGAACTGGAACACGGGCACCTTCCGCCGGATAAAGAAGACGCTGCCGAGATACGACTACGAGCACTACAGCCGGCTCGCGGGTCCCCTCACCCAGCCCGATCCGAACAAGCCGTACAAGGTGCAGTACCGCTCGCTGATCTCGCAGGAGCCGCACCGCATCCGCATCGCCCTGATGCTGGCCGCCGCCCCCGTGCTGTCGCTGGTGCTGCTGGTGTGGCTGCTCCAGCCCTCGCACTGGACCGAGCGGGACCACGTGGAGTTCGAGTGGCTGCCCGCCCTCGACGTCGTCATGCTGGTCTCGATCGGTCTGATCGAGTTCTTCCGCTGTATGAACGTGCTGTCGAACGCGCACGCCACGCTGGTCGCCCGCGACCCGATCCCGGTGGTGCCCGAGACCGGCACCCGGGTGGCCTTCCTCACCTCCTTCGTGCCCGGCAAGGAACCGCTGGAGATGGTGACGAAGACCCTGGAGGCGGCCGTCAGGATCCGGCACCGGGGCCTGATGCACGTCTGGCTGCTCGACGAGGGCGACGACCCCGAGGTGAAGGAGGTCTGCGCGCGCCTCGGCGTGCACCACTTCTCCCGCAAGGGCGTCGCGAAGTGGAACCGGAAGAAGGGCCCGCACCGCGCCAGGACCAAGCACGGCAACTACAACGCCTGGCTGGACGCGCACGGCGACGACTACGAGTTCTTCGCCTCCGTCGACACCGACCACGTGCCGCTGCCGAACTACCTGGAGCGGATGCTCGGCTTCTTCCGCGACCCGGACGTCGGCTTCGTCATCGGCCCCCAGGTGTACGGCAACTACGACAACTTCGTCACCAAGGCCGCCGAGTCCCAGCAGTTCCTCTTCCACGCGCTGATCCAGCGCGCCGGCAACCGCTACGGCTCGCCCATGTTCGTGGGCACCTCCAACGCCGTGCGCATCAAGGCGCTGAAGCAGATCGGCGGTCTGTACGACTCGATCACCGAGGACATGGCGACCGGCTTCGAGATGCACCGCGCCGAGAACCCGGCGACCGGCCGCAAGTGGCGCTCGGTCTACACCCCGGACGTGCTCGCGGTCGGCGAGGGCCCCAACGCCTGGACCGACTTCTTCACCCAGCAGATGCGCTGGTCGCGCGGTACGTACGAGACGATTCTCAAGCAGTACTGGAAGGGCTGGTACTCGCTGCCGCCGAGCAAGCTCTTCAACTACACCATGATGATCATCTTCTACCCGATGTCGGCCCTGAACTGGATCCTGGCGGCGCTGAGCTGTGCGCTGTTCCTGGGCCTGGGCGCCTCGGGTGTGAACATCGACCCCGCCGTGTGGCTGATGCTCTACGGCAACGCCTCCGCCCTGCAGATCGGCCTGTACGTCTGGAACCGCCGCCACAACGTCTCGCCGCACGAGCCGGAGGGCTCCGGCGGTGTGGCCGGCATGGTGATGTCCGCGCTGTCGGCGCCGCTCTACGCGAAGGCGCTGATCGACTCGGTCCTGCGCAGGAAGAGCAAGTTCGTGGTCACCCCCAAGGGCGACTCGGCCAGCCCGGACACCTGGTTCGGGACCTTCCGCTACCACTGGTACTTCATCGCGGTCTTCGCCGGCTCCATCACCGCGGGCGTCGTCCACGGACACGCGCACCCGGCGATGGTGATCTGGGCGACCTTCGCCCTGCTGATCACCGCCGCGCCGATGTTCGCCTGGCGCCACGGCATGCGGCGGGGCCGGAAGAAGCCCGGCGCCCACGCCGGGGGCCGGCAGCCGGAACCCGCGGCGGAGCCCTGGACGCCGCGGCAGCCGCAGCAGCCGCGGATGCCGCAGCAGCACGCCCCGCAGGACCGGCCCGCCTGGGCCGCCCCGCAGGACCGGCCCGCGAACCCCGGGGGCGGCGTCCCCGGGGACGACCAGACCATGCAGATCGCCCTTGGTGGACTTGGGGGACGTAAGGAATGAAGGACCGTGCAGGCCGCCGTCGCGCCCGTCGGATCGCGATAGGCACGGCGGTGGCACTCGCGCTGGCCGGAATGAACGGGCCGTGGCTGTACCGCTTCGGCACCGAGAAATACCACCAGTACAAGATCGACCAGCCCGGGTACAAAGCCGCCAACGGCAAGTGGGAGATCGTCGAGTTCCCCGAGGAGTACCGGCAGAACACCATTCACGCCGCGCTGCTGCGCACCGGCAAGGTGCTGCTCGTCGCGGGGTCGGGGAACGACCAGGACAACTTCGACGCGAAGAGGTACGACACCCGGATCTGGGACCCGGTCAACAAGACGATCAAGAAGGTGCCGACGCCCACCGACCTGTTCTGCACCGGCCACACCCAGCTGGCCAACGGCAATCTGCTGATCGCGGGCGGCACCAAGCGGTACGAGAAGCTCAAGGGCGACGTGAAGAAGGCCGGCGGCCTGATGATCGTCCACAACGAGAACCCGGACAAGCCGATCACCCTGCCCGCGGGAACGCGGTTCACCGGCAAGGAGAACGGCAAGACCTTCGTCTCGAAGGACCCGGTGCTCGTCCCGCGCGCCGAGAAGAACTTCGACCCGGAGACCGGCGAGTTCCTGGGCAACACCCCGGGGTACGGCCGTATCTACGTCGAGGCGCAGAAGGAGGGCGCCGCGTACGAGACCGGCACGCAGGACAACTACCGCGTGCGGGGCCTCACCGGCGCCGACGCGCGCAACACGTACGGCATCGCCGAGAAGCTCGCCCTGGACAAGAAGGACTTCCAGGGCATCCGCGACGCCTACGAGTTCGATCCGGTCGCCGAGAAGTACATCAAGGTCGACCCGATGAAGGAGGCCCGCTGGTACCCGACGCTCACCACCCTGGGCGACGGGAAGATCCTCAGCGTCTCCGGCCTCGACGACATCGGCCAGCTGGTTCCGGGCAAGAACGAGATCTACGACCCGCAGACCAGGGAGTGGACCTACACGGACGAGGTCCGCCAGTTCCCGACGTATCCCGCGCTGTTCCTGATGCAGAACGGCAAGGTCTTCTACTCGGGTTCGAACGCGGGCTACGGACCTGACGACGTGGGCCGTGAGCCGGGCGTCTGGGACGTGGAGACCAACGAGTTCACCGGGGTTCCCGGACTGAGCGACCCGAACATGATGGAGACCTCCGGCACGGTGCTGCTGCCGCCGGCGCAGGACGAGAAGTACATGGTGATCGGCGGCGGCGGCGTCGGCGAGTCCCGGCTCTCCAGCGAGAAGACCCGGATCGTCGATCTCAAGGCGGACGACCCGGAGTTCGTGGACGGCCCCTCGCTGGACAAGGGCACCCGCTACCCGCAGGCGTCGATCCTGCCCAACGACGACGTGCTGGTCTCCGGGGGCTCGGAGGACTACCGCGGGCGCGGCGACTCCGACATCCTCGAGGCGCGGATCTACGACACGCAGAAGAACGAGTTCCAGCGGGTCGCCGACCCGCTGGTGGGCCGCAACTACCACTCGGGCTCGATCCTGCTGCCCGACGGCCGTCTGATGTTCTTCGGCTCCGACTCGCTCTACGCCGACGAGGCCAACACCAAGCCCGGCGAGTTCGAGCAGCGCATCGAGATCTACACCCCGCCCTATCTGTACGGCGACAACGGGCAGCCCGGCCTGTCGGGCGGGCCGAAGACCATCGCGCGCGGCGAGTCCGGCACGTTCACGTCGCGGGACGCCGCCTCGGTCAGGAGCGTCCGGCTGATCCGGCCGAGTGCCTCGACCCATGTCACCGACGTGGACCAGCGGTCGATCGCGCTGGACTTCGAGGCCGACGGCGACAGGCTCACGGTGACGGTGCCGGAGAACAGGAACCTGGTGCAGTCGGGCTGGTACATGCTGTTCGTCAACGACGGTGACGGGACACCCAGCAAGGCGCAGTGGGTGAAGGTGCCGTAGCGCTCCCGCGGCTGGCGCTCAGGGGCGCGGGGCCGTACCGTCCGCGGCTCGTCGCGCACGCGCGGCGCCGGCCGCGGACGGTACGGCCCCGCGCTCTCAGGGCGTCGACGCCCGGGCCAGTTCCAGGGCGTACTCCGGCCACCAGGCGCCCGCCTTGGGGCCGCCCTTGCACTCGCCGTCCGACTCCCCGGGGCGCTTGACCCACAGATAGGCGTCGACCAGCGGGTCCGCGGTCTTCACCGTCGGGGTCTCGCCCAGCGCGCGGCCGGGCGGGTTGCACCAGCGCTCGTCCGCGGCGCCCCCGGTGTAGGGGCCGTTGCCGTTGCGGCTGGTGTCGATGACGAAGGGCTTGCCGCCGACCTTCGCGGAGAGCTGTCTGCCGTAGGCGATGGAGTCCTCGGTGGAGTAGAAGTTGGAGACGTTCACCGAGAAGCCGTCGGCCCGGTCGATGCCGGCCCGCTCCAGCGGGTCGAAGATCTGGTCGGGGTTGCCCCAGCCGGCGTTGCCGGCGTCCAGGTAGACCTTGGTGTTCTTCAGCGCCTTCAGCTGGGTGACGGCGCCCTTGAGGAGGTCGTAGCGCTCCTCGTGGAACTGCTCCGGGGTGCAGCCGTCCACCAGGTGCAGCACCGCGTCGGGTTCGAGTATCACCGTCGCCGGACGGTCCCCGATGCCCTTGGCCACCCCGTCGACGAACGCGCGGTAGGCGTTGCCGTCGGCCGCGCCGCCCTGCGAGTACTGGCCGCAGTCGCGGTGCGGGATGTTGTAGAGGACCAGCAGCGCGGTGCGGTCCGCCTTGCCGGCGGCCTCGGTGAAGCCGCGGGCCTGCTCCTCCGGGTTCTCCGGGGTGATCCACTCGCCGACGGGCTGCTCGGCGATCCTGCGGATCTGCCGGGCCTCCGTCCTCTTGCCGTCCTCCTGCAGTTCGGCGGCCTTCCGCGCGGCGATGCCGTCGGGGTTGACCCAGAACGGGTCGGTCTCCTTCGGCTGCTGCGTGATCGCCGCGCCGGCCGTGTCCCCCCGGTCCTCCCCCTTGCCGTCGCCGGCGGAGGAACAGCCCGTGATCAGCAGTGCCGCCCCCAGCACCGCTGCGGACGCCCGCCCCCCGGCGAACGCCCCGACCCCCCTGCTGCCGTACATCCAACCCCCCTTGGGTGTACTTGTTCCAAGTGTTCCGAGTCCCAATCCTGACATAGGTCCCGGGACGCCCACGAGGCCGGACGCGCCTTGTCCGTCAGCCGTCACAGCCCGGTGCCGCGGGCCGGCACCCCGGGCGACGGGAACGCCGGCGGACCGGACCACCTGCGGTGATCACGGATCGCGACCGGGCGGGGACGTGGCGTCAGTCAGCCCTGGGCCCGCTCCGTCTTCCCCTCTGGAGCCGGGCCCACCGACCCCGGCCGGGGCATCCCGGCCGGGGATGCCGAGGCGCCGCGGGGACTGCTCCGTGCGGGTGACCGGTGGTCGCGGCGACTGCATAGCATGAGGCGTCCCATGGCCCACGCACGGCAGGAGTCCGCACCCATGACTGAGCGCAAGCCCATCGAATCATGGCTCACCGACATGGATGGGGTACTGATGCACGAAGGGGTCCCGGTACCCGGCGCGGACGCCTTCATCAAGAAGCTGCGCGACTCGGGCCGGCCCTTCCTGGTCCTCACCAACAACTCGATCTACACGGCCCGGGACCTGCACGCGCGCCTCAACCGGATCGGGCTCGAAGTCCCGGTCGAGAACATCTGGACCTCCGCCCTGGCCACGGCGAAGTTCCTGGACGCGCAGCACCCCGGCGGCACCGCCTACGTCATCGGCGAGGCCGGCCTGACGACGGCCCTGCACGACGCGGGCTACGTGATGACCGACGCCGACCCCGATTTCGTGATCCTCGGCGAGACGCGTACGTACTCGTTCGAGGCGCTGACGAAGGCCATCCGGCTGATCAACGCCGGGGCCAGGTTCATCGCCACCAACCCGGACAACACCGGGCCCTCTCCCGAGGGCGCGCTGCCCGCGACGGGCTCCGTGGCCGCGCTGATCACCAAGGCCACCGGCAAGGAGCCGTACTTCGTCGGCAAGCCGAACCCGCTGATGATGCGGACCGGTCTGAACGTCATCGGAGCGCACTCCGAGAGCAGCGCCATGATCGGCGACCGGATGGACACGGACGTGCTGGCCGGGCTCGAAGCCGGGATGCAGACCTTCCTCGTCCTCACCGGACTGACCACGAAGGACGACATCGACCAGTACCCGTACCGGCCGACCAGTGTCGTCGACTCGATCGCGGACCTGGTGGACCTCGTCTGAGCCCCACCGGAGCCCGGGCGTTCCGGACGTCCGGGCGCCTGGACGTCGGGCGGCCGGGCGGCCGGGCAGCGCTCAGCGGCGTCCGCGGGTGCGGGCCAGGGCGACGGCCGTGCCGCCGGTGACGAGCAGCGCGGCCGCGCCGGCCAGGGCCGCGGCCACCCGGTCCCGTCCGGTGCCGGCGAGTTCACCGGCGAAGGCGGGCGGGAGCCCGCCGCCCGGATCGGCGGGGACGGCGCCGGGGGTGGTGCCGGCGGACGGGATGGCCGCGGACGAGGTGGGAGCGGACGAGGTGGGAGCGGACGAGGTGGGAGCGGACGGAGTGGCGGCGGACGGGGTGAGGGCGGACGGGGTGGCGGGCCCGGGGCTCGGCGCGGTGGTGGGCGCGGTGGTGGGCGCGCCGGCCTCGATGCGGAAGCGGTAGTCGTCGGACTGGCCGACCCAGTCGCCGTCGTCGTCGCGGCGCTGCACGACGGCCGCGTTGGCGGTGACCTCGTTGGGCACGGCGTCCGAGGTGAGCGCGAGGCGGACCTTCACGCCGAGGGTCCGGCCGGGGGCGATGGTGAACCCGGCGAAGCCGGCGTCCTCGTCGGCGAAGGCGCCGACGAGTTCGTCCCGGTCGGTGGCCTCGAAGCGGACGGGGTGGGGCCGCCGCCCGTCGTAGAACTCCAGCCGCGGCTGCGAGGGCCTCAGCGCCCGCTTCGCGTCGACGAGTACGACGACGGGGTGGACGCCGGTGCAGGGGTGCCGGGTGGTGTTGGTCAGCTCCAGCCACCAGATGCCGAAGCCGCCGCCGGCCGTGTAGGAGGCGGGGCCGTCGTGGATGCGGGCGGTGAGGGGGAAGCTGTGGTCCTCCTCGGACGCACAGGCGGGCAGCGGGGCCGCCGCGTGCGCCGGGGCCGCACCGGCGAGGACGGCCACCGCCGCGGCCAGACAGAGGGACGCGCGCGTGCAGAGTCGCATGAACACAGGACCGTGCCGCACGCCCGCCCCTCCCGCCTCCCGGCACCGGGCGTGCCCCGCCCGTCCGGGGCACGGGTCCGCCCGTTCGGCCCTCCGGGGCCGTCGTCCGGATCACGCCGCGGCCGGGGTACGACGAGGCCCCGCCCGCCCCCCGCGTCCGGGTCCGGACGGCGGTCCCTAACCGTCCCCCCGTCCGAACAGCGGCGCCAGCACCAGGTGGGCCGCGCCCTCCGCGACGCGGAGGGCGCCGCCGGAGGCGACGCGCACGGGTACCGCCGTGTCGCCCGTGCGCCGGGCCCGGGCGTCCAGTACGCCCCGCACCCCGCGCAGGAAGGCCTCCGGAGCGGCCTCGATCGTGCGGCCGCCGAGCAGGACGCGGTCGATGTCCAGCAGCCCCACGAGGTTCGCGGCCCCGGTGCCCAGCACCCGTGCCGCCTCGTCCGTCTCGCCGCGCGTCACCGCGCCCAGGCAGAGCGCCTCGACACAGCCGCGGTCGCCGCACCCGCACGGGGGCCCGTCCAGCTGCACCACCTGGTGCCCGAACTCCCCCGCCCCGGTCCGCGGCCCCCGGTGCACGCTCCCCCCGATCACCAGCCCCGCCCCGAGTCCCGTACCGAGGTGCACATAGGCGAAGGAGCCGCCCTCGCCGCCGACCGCCAGGCCCAGCGCCGCCGCGTTGGTGTCCTTGTCGACGGCCACCGGCACCCCGAGCCGCCCCGCCAGCGCGTCCCGCAGCGGGAAGCCGTCCCACTCGGGGAACCCGGTCACCCGATGCAGTACGCCCCGCCCGTGATCGAGCGGTCCGGGCAGCGCGACCCCCACGCCGAGCGGGGACCGGGTCCCGGCCGACCGCGGTCGCAGCGCCGCGACCGCCCCGGACACCCGGGCCAGTACCGCCTCCGCCCCCGCGCCCAGGTCCAGCGGGGTCCGCCGCTCGGCCACCACCGTCCCGTCGAGGTCGACCAGCACCGCCCGCAGCTCGTCGCGGTCCAGGTGCACGCCCACCGCGTGCCCCGCCTCCGGCACCAGGCGCAGCACCGTGCGCGGCTTGCCGCCCGTGGACGCCCGGCGCCCCGCCTCCGCCGCGAGCCCGTCCTCCCGCAGCCGGGCCGTGATCTTGCTGACCGCCTGCGGGGTGAGCCCGGTCCGCTCGGCGAGTTCCAGCCGGCTGATGCCCTCCGCTCCCGCCGTCCGCAGCAGGTCGAGCACGAGCGCGGTGTTGTGGCTGCGCAGGGCGAGCAGGTTCACCCCCAGCTGGGTCCCGCCGGTGCCGTCGTTCGTCCTGTTCACCCGGCCATTCTCTCTTCTGCTTGCACTTTGGCAACAGCGTTGCGAAAGTAGGGGCATGACTGGCACTCCCCTCCGCGTCGGCCTCGTCGGCTACGGCCTCGCGGGCTCCGTGTTCCACGCCCCGCTGATCGCCGCGACCGAGGGCCTCGCGCTCGACACGGTGGTCACCTCCAACCCCGAGCGGCAGCGGCAGGCCCGCGCCGAGTTCCCGGACGTACGCCTCGCCGCGACCCCGGACGAGCTGTTCGACCGCGCCGGCGAACTGGACCTGATCGTCATCGCCTCGCCGAACAGGACCCACGTCCCGCTCGCCACCGCCGCCCTGGAGGCCGGTCTGCCGGCCGTCGTCGACAAGCCGGTCGCCGGCACGGCGGCCGAGGCCCGCGCGCTGGCGGCGCTCGCCGAGGAGCGCGGTCTGCTCCTCTCCGTCTTCCAGAACCGCCGCTGGGACAACGACTTCCTCACCCTCCGCGGTCTCCTGGCCGAGGGCGCGCTCGGCGACGTGTACCGCTTCGAGTCCCGCTTCGAGCGCTGGCGGCCGCAGCTCAAGGGCGGCTGGCGCGAGTCCGGCGACCCCGCGGAGATCGGAGGTCTGCTGTACGACCTCGGCAGCCATGTCGTCGACCAGGCGCTGGTCCTCTTCGGCCCGGTGGCCTCCGTCCACGCCGAGGCGGACGTCCGCCGCGACGGCGCGCAGGCGGACGACGACACGTTCATCGCGCTCACCCACGCGAGCGGCGTCCGCTCCCACCTCTACGTCTCCGCGACCACGGCCCAGCTCGGCCCGCGCTTCCGCGTCCTGGGCTCGAAGGCCGGCTACGTCAAGCACGGCCTCGACCCGCAGGAGGCCGCCCTGCGCGACGGCCTGCGCCCCGGCACCACCGCCGACTGGGGCAGGGAGCCGGAGGAGCTGTGGGGCCGCCTCGGCGCCGGGGAGTCCCCGGTGACCGGCGGCGGCCAGCCCGTACCCACCCTCCCGGGCGACTACCCCGCCTACTACGCGGCCGTGGCGAAGGCCCTGCTGGAGGAGGCCCCCAACCCGGTGACCGCGCCGGAGGCCGCGGCCGCCCTGGACGTCCTGGAGGCGGCCCGCCGGTCCGCGCAGGAGAAGGTGACGGTGATCCTGTGACCAGCCGGAACGAGTCCGCGAAACCCACCCCGAGCGTGGCGGAGCTGGAGGAGCAGGAACGCCGCCTGGTCTTCCGCCGGTTCACCCACGACGACGCGTGGGCGCTCGGCTCCCTGCTGGTGGAGATGGCGCGCAAGCGCCACGCCCCCGTCGCCATCGACATCCACCGCGCCGGACAGCAGCTCTTCCACGCCGCGCTGCCCGGCTCGGCCCCGGACAACGACGCCTGGATCGCCCGCAAACGCCGGGTGGTGGAGCGCTACGGCTGCGCGTCCTACCTGGTGGGCGCCCGCCATCGCGCCAAGGGCACGACGTTCGAGGAGTCCTCCCGCCTCGACCCCGGCGTCTACGCGGCGCACGGCGGCTCGTTCCCGATCACCGTCGAGGGCGTGGGCGTCATCGGCGCGGTCACGGTCTCGGGCCTCCCCCAACTCCAGGACCACCAGATGGTGGTGGCGGCCCTGGAACGGTTCCTGGCACGCCCCTAGGAACACAGGCGCGCGGGGGGACGAGGGCGCGGGGAACCGCGCATCTCTTCCAGGGGCGCGGGGAACCGCGCATCTTCTTGAGGGGTGCGGGGAACCGCGCGCCAAGCCACCACGCACCCGCACCCGCCGACGCACGGCAGCTCCCCTCCCACACCCCACCCCGCCCCCGCGGAGCGCTACGCCCCGCCGAACACCTGCCGCTGCCGCCCCAGCCCCTCGATCTCCAGCTCCACCACATCCCCCGCCCGCAGGTACGGCTTCGGCTCCGGCTGCCCCAGCGCGACCCCCGCCGGCGTCCCCGTATTGATGACGTCGCCCGGATACAACGTCATGAACCGGCTGACGTACCGCACGACCTCACCCACCGGGAAGATCTGCTCGGCGGTCGTCCCGTCCTGCTTCAGCTCCCCGTTCACCCACAACCGCAGCCGCAGGTCCTGCGGGTCGGCGATCTCGTCGGCCGTCACCAGCCACGGCCCGAGCGGATTGAACGTCTCGCAGTTCTTCCCCTTGTCCCAGGTCCCGCCCCGCTCGATCTGGAACTCCCGCTCGGAGACGTCGTGTGCGACGGCGTACCCGGCGACATGCGCGAGCCCGTCCTCCGCCGACTCCAGGTAGCGGGCCGTACGCCCGATGACGACCGCCAGCTCGACCTCCCAGTCGGTCTTCACCGACCCGCGCGGCACCAGCACGGTGTCGTTCGGCCCGACGACGGTGTCCGCCGCCTTGAAGAAGACCACCGGCTCGGCGGGCGGCTCGGCCCCCGTCTCACGGGCGTGGTCGTGGTAGTTGAGCCCGATGCAGACGATCTTGCCGATCCGCGCCAACGGCGGCCCGATCCGCAGTCCCGCCCCATCCGGCTCCGCCCCGTCCAGCGCCGGCAGCTCACCGCTGTCCGCGGCGGCCCGGACCCGGCCGAGCGCCGCCTCGTCGGCGAGCAGCGCCCCGTCGACGTCCGCGACGAGACCCGACAGGTCCCGCAGCGTCCCCCCGGCGTCGAGCAGCGCGGGCCGCTCCCGTCCCGCCGTACCGACTCGCAGCAGCTTCATGAACACGTCTCCCTCGATCGCGGGCCCGACCGACGTGTGCGACCCGGATGCGGCGAGCACGGTCATCGGAGGACTGGTCGATCCTCCAAGGCAATGGTCCACTCGGCAATACCCGGTTCACGTACTGGACCACGCCCCACGATCCTCACCGGTACAGCACCGTCCGCTCCACCACGCTCCACGTCGTGCTGGTGACCATGTACAGCGCGGCGGCCAGCGGCATCACCGCGACGGTGACGAGCGTGAAGAAGGACATGAACGGCATCACCTTGGTCACCGCGGCCATCCCCGGCACCTGTTCGCCCTCACCGGTGGCGGGCAGCACGGGGCTGGCGGCCATCATCCGCCGGGACAGCCGGTACCCGAAGAAGGCGACCACGGCGACGACCGCGAACAGCCCGACGTAGACGAGCCCGGCCCCGCCGAACGCCCCGCCGTCCCCGAGCGCGTCGGCCCATCGCCCGCCGAGCGGCGCCGCGAACAGCCGGTGCCCGAGCAGTTCGTTGGCCCGCCCGCCGATCGTCTCGCTGGAGAACAGGTGGTACAGCAGGAAGAACGCGGGCAGCTGGAGCAGGCTCGGCAGGCATCCGGACAGCGGCGACACCTTCTCCCGGGCGTGCAGTTCCAGTACGGCCTTCTGCAGCTTCTCGGGGTTGCGGCCGTGCCTGCGGCGCAGCTCGGCGATGCGCGGCTGGAGCGCGGCCCGCGCCTTCTGGCCGCGCGCGGCGGCCCGGGACAAGGGGTGGACGAGAAGTCGTACGAACGCGGTGAACAGGACGATCGCGGCGGCCGCCGCGGAGACGCCGAACAGCGGCTGGAGCAGGTCGGCCAGGCGCTCGACCAGGCTGGCGAAGACGGACATGGGTGAGCCCTCCGGGGGTCTCGTCGTGCCGGAAGTCCCGGGAACACCGGGACGGGAGTACGGGATGGCGGCATGACGACCCACGCAGGGCGTGGTGGACGGACGAGGAGGTGTTCGCCCTACGCGGCGGTCGCCGGGAGGGCGTGCCCGGGTGCCCGGGGCCGGGTGCGTCCCCTGGCGTCGGGGTCGCACTGGGGCAGGAAGGCGGTACGCCGGTCGCGGTCGCGGATGGCCGTACGCACCCGGGTGGGCGGCACGGCGGGGGCGCAGCGCGCGGCGACCAGCGCGCAGACGGCGAGCGCGGCACCGGCCGCGGCGGTCGCGACGGTCGCGACATGGGCGACGGACAGGCCGCCGGCGTTCAGCAGGACGAGCAGGACCACCTGGAACAGCGGGAGGAGCACGGCGAGGGCGGAACGCGCGGTCGCCCGGCTGGTCGTCACTCGCCCTCCTCTCCTTGTCCCTGAGTCCCTGACGCCGTTATACAGGATCGGCCGGCGCGCGCAGTACGGTACGGCGGCTCAGCAAGCGGCTTCCGCCACGGGAACGGCGGTGACCGTCCTCCCGGCGCCACCGTCGGGATCGAGGATCCGGGTGAGGCGGTAGCACTGCTCGGCCACCGCCGGCCCACCGGCCGGGACCGGGTAGTACCGGTCCACGTACCGGACGAGAACGACGGCGACCACGGTCCGCCCCGTCCGCACGACGCTCCGTACGGCGAACCGGCCCTCGTCGTCCGGAGGGTCACCGGGTTCGAGTGCGCTCCGCACACCGGCACGCGTCAGTCGCGCCGGCTCCAGGCCCGCCAACCGCACCCGCGCGAAGAACACCGAGTCACCGATCCGCCCGCTCCCCCGGCAGGCTCCGAGGTCCCGCTCGGTGACCTCCGAGGTCCACGCCGGGCCGGTACGGCGCACGTAGGTGTAGGTGAAGCAGCGCCTGACCGTCACCGGACCGCCGACCGGCGGCACGGGCTCCCGGTCGACGACCGCCGACCGCGCGGCCACCGCGGTGAACGCGCGCCGGTCCGCGTCGTGGGTGATGACGGGACTTCCGGTGTGCTCCCAGATCACGCCCAGCACCGCGTCGGTGCCGCCGTCACCGCTCCCGGTCAGCGCGTCGGCGGTCCGGTCCGCCGCGTCGTGGGCCTGGCGCAGGAGCGCCTCGAACGCGGCCTTCTCCCGCCGGTCGTTCTCGCGCTCCGCCTGCCGGAACGTGTACCAGAAGCAGGCCACCAGCACGACGGGAATCATCAGCAGCACCAGACACCCGATGTCCACGCCCCTGCGCACACCCCGCCCCCTCGGTCTCCCGCCGCCCCTCCCCGAAGCGTAGGCCCGCCGAGGCGATACCGGCCCCGTCCGTTCCCCGATTCCGGCGGAACGCCGGCCCGGCGCCCTCCTCCGGCCGCGGGGCGGCCCCTGACCTGCGGCTGTCTCACTTTTGTCGCCCACCGGCAGTACGGTGTCTCCCATGCGCCCCGACACGCCTGCCGAAAACGTCGACCACACCGCCGAAGCCGCCCGCCTGGAGCGGAGCGCCGGCCTGTATCCCGAGGACGCCGAGGCCCTGCTGCTGCGGGCCGCCGCCCACCGCGAACTCTCCGGCGACCGCCCCGCCGCGACGGCCCTCTACGACCGCCTGCTGACCTCCGGCGCGAGCCTGGACGACCCGTACCTGATCCGCGCCCTGAAGGCCTCCAACCTCTGGGAGTACGGCCACGAGGCCGAGGCCCGCGCCATCATCGACGGCATCCGCACGGCGTCCCCGCGCGACCCCGCCGCCTGGGTGATCGTCGCGGAGTCCCTGGAGTCCCACGACGAACTGGAACAGGCGCACGAGACGTTCACCGAGGCCGTACGCCTCCTCCTGACCGACGTTCCCGCACCCCCGCGCTCCACCCACCCCCTCCTCTTCGGCCGCCACCGCGTCCGCAGGATGCTGGGCGCGTCCCACGACGAGTGGGACGCCCTGGCGGACACCGTCCACACCCTCCCGATCACCCTGGACGAACTCCACGACCCCAAGCGCGTGTGGTCCCTGGGCTCGGAGAACCCGGCGGAACTGCAGGCGGAGATCCTCCGCCTGCGCGCGGAGGTCGGCGCGTACCGGGAGGCGCTGTCCCGCCCCTACCCGGTGGCCGTCCTGCACTGGACCGCCGCCGAGCTGGCGGAACTCACGGCGGCGTACCCGTCCCTGACGGAGGAGTACCCGTCCTACGAGACCCACCTGGCGACGATAGAGGCGGCCCTGCGCGAACTCGCGTCCTCCGGCACCCCGAACCTGGGCATCGTGCCCGGCACGGTCCCCTCCTACGAGGCCTTCGCCGCCTCGGAGGGCTCCTCCCCCACCGACACCGCCCTGCTCCCCCAGTACGCGACGACCCTGGCTGCCCGCGGCCGCGCGGTGCCGTGGCCACCGGAGCGGTCGGCGGCATGCTGGTGCGGCTCGGACCGGACGTACGGGGAGTGCCACGGGGCGGGGTAAGCCGTGCTCGCGGGGCCGGTGGACGCCGGCCCGGCACCAGCGGCCGCGTCCGACGTCTCTCCCGTGCGGTCGGCCAAGAAGGCGGGCAGGGCGTCGGTGACCTCCTGAGCGTAGGTTCACAGCAATGCGACCTGCGCTGGTCCGTGCCCGCGCAGTTCTCGCCCCACCTGGAGTTCCTGCTGGACGTCGGACGGGAAGAGGGCTCGATCGACGACTGGTGCGTGATCGCTCCGATGCAGATGTCCGCCCGCCGGAACGAGGCGCGCATCCTGGGGCACGGCCCCTTCTCCCTCGCTCGAGGTACGCGTCGACGCGGGCCCCTCTTCGGTGCCATCCGGGACCCCAAGCACGTCGCGGCGGCGAGGCGTCCGGCAGGAGCCACGGACCTGATCGGAAACGCGACCGTCGAGCAGTACGTCCGTCCGCGTCGGGGTGCGCTGGTGCTCTGTCCCGTGGTGGAATCCGAGCCCCGGATCCTGTCCGACGGTTCGGTGGATCCGCGCGACCTGGTCATGGTCTTCGCTTTCGTCGCCCCGCCGTTGACGGCGCGGGGTGACCGTGCCTTGGTGCGGTTCCGTGCGATCGACTCGACCAGGGCGGAAGCTGCGATCATCGACCGTGACGACGTACGTGCGTGAGGTTCTGATGACAGTCAACAGCATGACGCCTTCCTCTTCCGGCGTCTCGGCCCGCATGAGCAGGCAGGCGAGCAAGGACACGGGGGTCGAGCTGGCCGTACGGCGGCTGCTGCACGCGGCCGGGCTGCGTTATCGGGTGGAGTATCCGGTGCCCGGCATGGCCCGGCGCCGGCTCGACGTGGCCTTCCCTCGGGTGAAGGTGGCCGTCCTGATCGACGGGTGCTTCTGGCACGGGTGCCCGATGCACGCGACGCAGCCGAAGGCCAACGCGGAGTGGTGGCGCAAGAAGCTGGACCGGAACATGGCCCGCGATCGGGAGACGACCGAGCACCTGGTCGCGCAGGGGTGGACAGTGCTGCGTTTCTGGGAGCACGAGGCCCCTGAGGAAGTGGCCGCACGGGTGGCGGCCACTGTGACACAGCGCCGTCCAGAGCCAGATCGAACGAGGGGGAGAAAAGAAGGATGAGTGGTCTGACCTTCGTTGACGTCTGTTCCGGGGCGGGCGGACTCGCTCTCGGACTGGAGCAGGCCGGATTCGAGCCGCGCCTGTTGCTGGACGATGACGAACTCGCCGTCAACACGCTGCGGGCCAACCGACCGCACTGGAACGTACTTCACACCGACCTGATGGACTTCGACCCGGCCGAGCATCCCGTGAGCCACGACGTGGACCTCCTGTCGGCAGGCCTGCCACGAGTGAAGTCGAGCGCGACCGTCGGACGCCCTGATTCGGATGCGGAGGAGCGGTTGCTGACGGCCACGATCTACCTCGTCCACGCGATCAGGCCCCGCGCTGTACTCATCGAGAACGTTCCCGGGCTCGCGAACTCGGACGCCTACCAGCACTTGCGTGATTTCGCACGAGCCGAACTGGCCCACCTGGGGTACGAGTTGAGCTGGTTCGTCGTGAACGCAGTCGACTTCGGCGTTCCCCAGAACCGCAAGCAGGGCGTCCTGGTCGCCATCGAGCAACAGTGTGCTGCGGCGTTCCGGCCGCCGGCACCGACTGCGCGGCAGCCGACGACGGTCGGTGCGGTTCTGGAGCCGTCCATGGCATCACGTGGTTGGCGGGAGGCTGTCCGTTGGGCCGCACAAGCCGATCGGCCGGCTCCGACCCTGGTCGGCGGCTCGAAGAACCGGGGCGGTGCGGACCTGGGACCGACGGGAGCCAAGAACACCTGGGCGACCATGGGGGTCAACGGTCATACCGTGGGCAACGAGGTTCCCGACGCGGACTTCGTCTGGGATCCCGAACTCGGCAGGGATCACATGGTGAAAATCACGACCGGGCAGGCAGCACTGTTGCAAGGTTTTCCCGAGACATGGGAGGTCGCCGGGCGCAAGACCCCCCGCTACCGCCAGATCGGCCACGCGACGCCTCCGCCCGTGGGGAAGGCTCTGGGACGGGCTGTGGCCGCGGCGCTCGTTCGGGATCCATCGGTCTCCCCGGCCGGCTAGAATTTCGCCACATGACCAGCACGGCGTCTCACAGGCACATCCTGGACCAGCCCTTCGTCCTCGACCTCTTCGCGGGTCCCGGAGGGCTGGACGTCGCTGCCCACTCGCTGGACATCCCGAGCCTCGGCATCGAGTGGGACAAAAGCGCCTGCCTGACCCGGTACGCCGCCGGGCTGGACACTCTCCACGCCGACGTGAGCGCGGTGCGCAGGGATGCCTTCGAGTCACTGCCGCCGGAGATCAACGTGCTCGCCGGCGGCCCTCCGTGCCAGACGTACTCGGTGGCCGGGCACGGCGCCGGGCGCCAAGCCCTGGAGCGGGTCAAGGAGTACATCGAGCGGCTGATGGCGGGCGACTCCGACCAGAAGATCGACGAGGACCTGAAGACCCTCACCGACCCACGCACCGCGTTGGTCCTCGAACCTCTCCGCTACGCGATCCAGGCCACCCGAAGCCTGAACCGGGAGAACCGCCCCTACGACGTGATCGTCCTGGAGCAGGTCCCCGCGGTGGCCCCTCTCTGGAAGCACTACGCCAAGGTCCTGGAGGAGACGGGGCTCCCCGACGGGACCCGTTACAAGGTGGTCGTCGATGTCCTCGCCACCGAAACCTATGGGGTACCGCAGACGCGATCCCGTGCGGTGCTGATCGCTCGCCGTGAAGGACTCGGTGAGCCCTCGCTTCCCGCCCCGACCCACCGGGCCTACCAGGCGAAGGAATGGAGCCGGAGGAACGGCGGAACGGGCGAACCCGACCAGGCCACGGACCAGGTCCGCCAGCCGACTCTCGACGAGGACACCACCGCGTCGAGGCCCGACGCGGACCTTCGGCCCTGGAGGTCGATGCGTGACGCCCTCGCGGATCAGGTGGGCTTGCATCGAGGAAGAGTCACTCCCTTCCTGGTCCGGTCGAACTACGGCAGTTCCGGGCACCCCGGGAGGCGTGGAGTGCGGACCGATCAACAGCCCGCCACCACCGTCACAGGCCGCATCTCCCGCTTCGTCGTCTTCGAGCACCTCGACGAAAACATCGTCTACGAAGGCCCGCGGTTCAGCATGAACGAGGCAGGGATGCTGCAGAGCTTCCCACCGGACTATCCGTGGCGCGGCACGGCGCAGGCCCAGCAGGTGGGCAACGCCGTACCGCCCCTGTTCGGTGCGCACCTGCTGAGTTCCGCGCTCGGGCTTCCCCAGCCTGACCCGGAGAGCCTGCGGAAGCCGTGGCAGCCGGCCACCGAGGAACAGCGGGCCAAGCTGCGCGACAACGGCTGCGGAGACGCCGACGCCTGCACCGACAGGTGCCCGCAGCCCAAGGATCAGGTGACGCCGCCCTCTTCCGTACGCCCGCGCAAGAGCAAGAAGACAGCCGCGAAATAGTACGAGCGGAACGTCGGAGGGCTCTGCGGCGGCCCTCACAGCATGTGGTCAGCCGCCGCTCTTCTTGCCCCTGATCGGCGCCGTCTCGAACAGCTCCGCGAAGTAGCCGGTGAGCGCGGCCACGGATTCCTCCAGGACGGGGTCCTCGTCAGGTCCGTCCGGGAGGTCACGCCGATCAACTGGTTGTGCTGATTCGGCCCCCGCGATCCAGTCCCGCAGATGGGTGGGATCGCAAGGCTCGTCCGGCGCGAGGATGTCGTAGATCAAGGTCGCGCCGGCCGTGTTGATCGCGGTGCTGAGCCCGTTGACCTCTCGCCCGGTGGTCACCTGCCCGCTTTGCAGGAGCCGAACCAGAGCCTGGGCGGTAGGCCGGTGGTCGATCAGATCCATCCGAAGAACGGTGTGGATGAGGTCCTGGTTCCCGCAGGCGATCTCGACCGGCCCGTAGTCCGGCCCGTTCCGGAAGAGCTCAGCCGCCCACCACAGTCGGGAGAAGCACTGACGATCGGCAGGACCGCGGAAACGCTCTGCGGCGACACGCGGTTCCGGCTGCTTCGCCGTCGCCTCCGGCAGGTGTCGCCAGACGATGTAGTCAGGAGCCACCGCCAGGGCGATGTGGTTCCACAGGCGCTTGTCCGCCGCTTCCCGTCGTGTCAGGCGCAGCGTGGCATGGAGTCGTGGCGCGAGCCACGCGTCCGCTCGGGTGCGGTCCTCCCGGAACTCGAACATGGCATCTTCCACCAGGCTCCGGATCGGCTCGGCCCACCATCTGGCGTCGTCCTCGGGAAGCGGCTCGACGACCTTGGCCAGATCGATGCCGCCATGGACCTGTTCACCCCTGAGGAGTTCATCGGTGAGGAACGGGTCGACAGCCGAGGTGTCGAGCAGGGCCAGGCGTTCCGGCACGTGGTTCGGTTGGGTGATCACGTCTCACTCTCGCGGTTCTTCTGTTCGAGACTGCGGATGGCGTAGGCGAGGGCCCTGCCGGCCTCAGCGCGTCTGACCGCCGCGTAGTGGATACGCGTCTGCAGTTCCACCCAGCCGGATTCGCCGGTGCGTCGGCGATGGACCTGTCGCAGCGCCTCTTCGACGTGAACGCCGGGGATCACGTCGGGGAGCATCTCCCGCAGTACCTCACCCTGCCAGTCGGTCGGGAAGACCGGCCCGCCGCCGGGTTCCACCTCCAGATCGCCGATGGCTCCGTGGAACACCGCGGTCCAGGCATCGGTGGCCATCTGGGCGACCAGGAGATCACGCACCTTGCTCTCCACGCCCGAGTTGTTGCTGTCCAGCAGGCCCATGACACCCTCGACGTCGGTGTTCACGAGCACGGTGGGAACTCTGGCAGAGGTGTCCACTATCCAGGGTGCGTCGGCATAGGCGTGGAGCCATTCCCGGGAGCTTCTCTTGAACGACGCTTGTCTGACTTCTAGTTGGAGGTCGCGGACCGGTTCGTCGGACACCGTGTCGATGATCCAGCTCCGGTCGGTCTCGGCGATCGAACGGCCGCGAACTCCGTCCACCGTTCCGACGGCGTACACGGCGAGGGAGGCCCGGCCCCGATGATCGTCACGGAGCACCTCCAGCGACCCCGACCAGTCATGGCCGCCCTCCGTGTCGAGTGTGAGGTTCACGGAGGTGCGGACGTTGGTCTCGCCGTCCGTCAGTACGGCGAGGACGCACAGCTCGGACCAGGGCACATCCGACGCATTCGCCCCGGGCGGCAGCGTCGCCGAGAGGCCGATCGTGGCGCTCACCCAGTCCGTGTGGCCCGCGATACCGAGGGCCACGGCCTGCTGATGGGTCGAGTAGGCGCTGGTCTCCAGTCGGTCGCGGGTGCCGTCGGAGAGCTTGAGGGAGACTGAGGTCACCCTGAGCGCGATCGATCGGTTGAGCCGCTTGTACGGGTAGATCTTCACGCGTCATTCCCCCCTGCCGGCACGGAGTTCGAGAACGAGGCGGGTGAGCGTGGTCCTGACCGGGTGGCTGGTGACATCGGTGGTTCCTCGGAACTTCGCACGTCGCGCACCGGAGGTGAAGCGCAGGATCCCGTCCTCCACTTCGCAGCCCTCGATGCCCACGAGTTCCGCCCAGTCCAGCTTCGGGCGGCCTCCTGAGCGCACGTCCAGTTGGGCAACCGGCACCATCGGGGCGATCTCGTCGCCACGTGGGATGGTCACTTCGGCAACGATCTGCCACTCCCCGCTGTCGCCGACGGTCGCGTCGAGTACGTCCAGTACCGGAACCACCGGCCCGGTGGGCACCTTGGCCTTGGTCTTCTTCTTCACGGTCAACGCCTTGCGCAGGGCCTCACCGCCTTCGCGGCTGCTCCGCTTCGGCCGCGCGACGAGTTCCCTCACCGCGTTGTTGGCCTCGGTGGTCAATGCGTTGATCCGCCGGTAGGCGGACGGCGACCAGCGCAGGGTCAGCTCCTCCGTCTGTCCCCAGCGGTCGTGCTCGGGTGGTTCCGCCGCACGCAGGAACTCCTCGGCCTCCTCTGCGAAGGGTGCCGTTTGCCCTGCCGCCTCGCCCACCAACAGAACCGCCTGGAAGGGGTTGGTGCCGATCGGCAGCCTCGGGACCGTGGCCCTCTTGACGGTCATGCGGTTGCCACGGAGCGAGTGCAGTGAGTTCTTCGCGCCGTCCGCGTCCTTTTCGGACTCGGTGACGAGCAGGACCGCTTGATGCGTACCGAGCGTTCCCCGGGTGCCGCCGGAGAGTGGCAGCTTCAGCGGAACGCTCCGCGCCGCGACCTGCCCGGCCTCGGTGAGGCGATCCACGGTGGTGCCCTCGTAGTGCGCTCTCAGGGCTCGGGTCCGGGAGGGCTGCTCGACGGACGGGTCGACCTGCTTCTCCGGCACGACCTCTTCGCCGTTCCGCAGAGCACGAACGGAGACCTCCAGAAGAGGAAGCCTGCTGCCCCCACCAATCATCGCGGCCCAGAAGTCGCGGCCCAGTGCCTCTACGAGGCGCTTGTGCATCCTGGTGATGTCACGTGTGTCCTCATCGCCCTTCTCGTCGCCCACGGATCCGTCGTCGGCATCGGACGAGTTCTCCACAAGGCCACCCACGTCGTGTGCGCCGACGATGAGGAAGGACGTACCGGGTTCGTCGTTCTCCCGGCTCAGATACAGCTTCTCCACGGTCTCCTCGTCCGCCCACCAGGAACGGGCGACCATGGCTCCGGGCGAGTCGGGATCAGGACGCCCGAACCAGGCGGGGCCCGCGTACGACTCACCGTCGACCTCACGCCAGGGCAGTTCGAGACGGCCGATGACCCGTCGCTCGGTACGTCCCTCGTGCGGCACGGACAGAGTGGAGTTGATGAGTACGAGGCCGAGGGCGCTGGTGGCCCACAGTGTCGCCTTGCCCAGACCGTACGAACCGCCCGCGCTGTGCCCGGACTTGAGACTCTCCAGTTGGCGTCTGACCACGGCGGCGAACTTGCCGTCATCGTAATCGTCGCCGGTGAGCCCGGACGCGTTGTAGTCGTCGACGCGCAGCAGGACCAGGCGGCCCTTCTCGTACATGTCGCGCACCCCGGCGTCCACGACCCGGCCGACCTTCTGGCCGCCCGCGCTTTCGGAGACAGCGGAGTAATGAGGGAAGAGGTCGTTCCACAGGATCGCCTCACGGAAGGCTTCGAGCTTCTCCCCGGTCAGCTCGTGCAGGGTGTAGCGTACTTTGACCGGTCGTCCATTATCCGTAAGCCGCTCGTCGAGGCTGTTCTGACAGGTCTCCCGGGCAAGCACTTGTACGTCGGCGTCGAAGGCGAAGGCGGCGGCGTTACCCAGGTCACGGCCGCCGTCGGGGTAGCCGGGGCGGTGGTACCAGGTGACCGGGAGGCCGGCCTGGGTGTCGGTGGTACGGGTGTGCACCGTGCCGAGGTCCGTGCCCAGCGCCTTGGCGATGTCGGCCATGACCGTGGGGCGCGGGGTCGACCTGCCGGTGATCCACGCGGAGACGGCGGCCCGTGTCAGTTGTAGTTCTTCGGCCAGTTCGGCCTGCGTCCTGCCTGCGAGTCTGAGCTGCCGGGACAGCCAGGGCCCGAACTCCTCACCTGTCTCCACGTGCCACCTGCTCCTTCCATGGAGCCGCAGGCTGGTCGCCTGGGGCGAACAGGAGGTTAATTTGACACGAGGAAGCCTGTCAACTGATGGTTGATTACCCCGGCCACCCCTACAGCCCATTGAAATGACACATACGTACAGAATTATCCCGTTCCGCCCTATTTCAATTCGACCGAGCAGTGCCGTTCCGAGCCGCAGCGATCAAGGGTTGACAATCACCCGCCACACCTACTAAGGTCCTTAGTGGCGGTCACTCCGCCCCGTTCAGCCTCCACAAAAGAAGGGGTCGATCGGCCGGGCCAGAAGTGTGTCCATCAACAGATTTCATCCGGTCCCGCAATTCGAACAAAAACTCGTCCGCCGATGCCCACCCAAAGCGCTGGCGGAACGTCAGACGGACCCGCTACCGTGGTTTCCGAGGAAGCATCTCGACCGAGAAAAGCAGCTCAGCCACGGGGCCCTTCCATGCCTAATTTCAATGCCCCGGACTTGAAAATCATCATTGGATTCGACACGACAGGGGCATTTGCCATCATGGACGGACAGAGCGACGACGACTGCATGATATCGGACCGCGACCTAAGTGATTTTACAATGCTCATCATGACGGCGTGCTGCAAGGCTGAGGTGGCGAGCATCATCAGTTTATTCGAGACATCGATGGAGTACTTCTCCGACAACTTCCCCGACCTGGCCAAGCGTGTTGCTGGCCTGCCCGAAGCCTGCCCCCACCGCTGAGTGAAGTCCCCCCACACAACACGTCGCTCGGAGTGTCGTCCACCCCTCCCCTGAATTTGTTCGGGACCCGGGTCGGTGGTCGTCCGGCGCCGTGGCACGGCGGAAGCGACTGGGCCGGCGAATCGTTGAATCGATCCGCCGGCCCGCGCTCCCACTCATCATTCCGGAACTTGACATCAACAGGAGTGCAGGAGCAATGTCGACGCCGTCCCCCTCCTCTGTTATTCGCACCATTCTCGAACAATCCACTCGTGTCCTGCAGACCTATTCGGTCGATCCCGGCCTCATCGCCGAGCACGCCAATGGCGAACGTCGAATCACGCAAGGCGGATACGGCGACCGACAGCTCTTCGAACTGGTACAGAACGCAGCGGACGAGATCGCCGGAGAACCCGGCGGAAGAGTGCACGTGGTCCTCACGCAGACCCATCTGTACTGCGCCAACGAGGGAAACCCTGTCACCCCGGAAGGCGCGGAGACAATTCTCCGGATGAGCATGTCGAAGAAGCGTGGAGGCCAGATCGGTCGATTCGGTGTCGGCGTGAAATCCGTCCTCGTGGTGACCGACGCACCGGAATTCTTCAGCAGCACCGGAAGTTTCGGGTTCGACCGCGCCTGGTCGTACGAACAGATCAAGGCCGTGCCCGGCGTGGCAGCGCGCTACGGTTCGGAATTCGACGCCCCAGTGCTGCGAATGGCCCGGCCTCTCGACGCGCAGGCCGAGCGCGCTTCCGATCACGTCCTGGACGAGCTGCTGAGCTGGGCCACGACCGTCGTCCGCCTGCCCCTGCTCCCGAAGGCCGACGACCGGCTGGGTCGGGACATGCACGGTGGTCGCACCAAGGATCACGGAGAACCGCGCGAGGAATTCCCGGTCGGCTTCCAGCTCTTCTCGCCGCACGTCGCGACGGTCGTCCTGGAGGACCGTCGGCCACGCGCCATGGCCCGTCGGACGCTGACCAGCCGGCAGGCCGGTGACCTGCACACCGTGGTCGAGGAAAGGACCGGGAAGCCCCTGGCAACCGAGCGGTGGCGCGTGTTCACCACCACCTACGAGCCCGGTACGGCGGCCCGCGATGACGCCGGAGAGCTGCACGACCGGCTCTCCCTCGACCTCTCCTGGGCAGTCCCCGCCCAGGAGAAGGACCCGGAGAGCGGCCTGTACATCAGCCCGCGGTCACGCGGACGCGGCAAGTTCTGGTCCTTCTTCCCGACCAAGTACGAGATGTCGCTGAGCGGCATTCTCAACGGCGCTTGGAAGACCAACGAGGACCGGCAGAACCTCCTGGACTCCTCCCCGTTCAACCAGGAGATGATCCGGGTGTCGGCGAAGCTTGTCGTCGACACTCTGCCCGCCCTCGCGCCCGCCGAGGACCCGGCCGCCTATCTGCCTCTGCTGCCCGGCCGTGTCAAGGAGGCGATCAGCTGGGCTGACGAGTTCCTGACCCGGGAGATCTGGACCCGCACTGCGGACCGCCCGTCACTGCCCGATCAGGACGGTGTCCTGCGCGTCCCCACGCGGCTGCGGATCCACCCACGGTTCGACAAGGACCTGAAGAAGCTGTCCGGTTGGCTGCGTATGTGGCACGAATGCCCTGGACGCCCTTCGGACTGGCTGCACCCCAGCGCAGAGGCAGACGCCCTGCGCTCCGGAAAGGTCGAGCACATCATCGGCGCAGCCGGACACCGGCGGACCGATGTCAAGGAGTGGCTGGAGGCCTTGGTCGAGAGCGGTACTCCCGAGGCGTCGGCAGTGGCCGTTCGCATCCTCGCCGACATGATCGATACCCGCTCCCCTTACGCCGAGGAGGCCCGCCGGGCCCGCATCGTGCTCACCGAGGAGCACGGCCTTGTCGCCCCCGTACACGGCAAGGTGTTCCGTCGTGCCGACCAGGGCGGTCTGCGCGAGGCCCTGGTGTACGTGGTCGACGAGCTCGCCCAGGATCCGTCACTGCATCACGCGCTCAACAGCCTGGGCATTCGGGAAGCCGATGCCGAGGGCCGTTTCGTCAGCGTCCTCGATCAAGGGTTCGACCACTACAGCGACTCGGACTGGGAGCGGTTCTGGGAGTTGTTCCGTCAGGCGGGGGTCCGCCGACTGGCCCACAGAGTTCTGGAGCGGGTGCCCGACGCTCGCTCCACGCTCCGGATGCGGACCGCCGACGGTCGGTTCCGGCCGATCGAGGACTGCATGCTGCCTGGTGCCGTCGTTGACGCCAAACGCGACCCCAGCGTCGCCGTCGACACGGCGTTCCACTCCGACGACACCCCCATCTTTCCCCAGATCGGTCTGCGGGAACGCCCCTCCAGCGCGGTGCGGCCCCAGGAGGGTGAGCCGTGGTTCGAGGAGTACCGCGAAGCTGTCCACGCCGCCTACCTGCGCGGCCTGGACAGTCGCGCCCCACGACCCACGCTGAACCGGATCAAGGTCGACGGCGCCCCTGTCGGTGGTTCGCTCCACCTCTTCCGTGCCCTGTCCGAGGAATCCCGCGCCGCCTTTCTAAAGGTGCTGCCCGACGACGCAGTGGTGGACAACTGGACACGCCAGATCGGCGCGCAGAGCAGCACCCGGCAGGCGGTGATCTCGCCGATCCGGTGGATGCTGATGAAGTTCGGCACGATCGCCACCTCCCAGGGCATCAAGCCGCTGCGGGAGGCCGTCGGCCCGCAGCTCGCCGCCTATCGGGACGTACTACCGGTCGCCGACATCTCGCCCGAGAAGGCCCGCAGGCTCCGACTCCCGACCACCGTCGAGGAGGTTCCCGCCGACCGCTGGGACGTGCTCCTCGACGAGGTGACCCGCAGCGAGGACGACTCCTTCGTCGGCGCCACCTATGTGATGCTGACCCGGTTCGGTGCGGACTTTCCCGAGGGCTCCCTGACGCGTTGCCGGATCGGTGACGCCTGGAGCACCCGTCCCGACGACGAGATCACCGTCGCCGTCGGCGCCGCTCAGTACCAGGCACTGCGCGCCGAGCAGCTCCCGGCGCTGCTCGTGCCGACCGTCGAAGACGCCGAGCTGATGATCGAGAAGTGGGGCATGCTCCGCTACACCGATGTGATCAGCATGGAAACCCGCGAAGTACCGGCGGGTGAACCCGTCCCCCTGGTCGAGCTGTTCCCCGCCCTGCGGCAGCGGCTGAACAGCGGGAACCGGCACAGCATGGTGCAGCGATGCAGCGAACTCGAGGAGGTCACCCGTACGCCCAAGGGCATGCACGTCTCTCCCTTGGACGCCGTGCGCCAGGACAGCACCGTCAAGGTCCTCGTGCCCCTGGAGCCCGAACCGATGCTGCGCCTGATCGACCGCGAACTAGGCCTGGGTCTCGGTGCCGCCGGCTGCCGTGCCGTGCTGGAGCTCCAGGACCGCATGGCCCGGGACAGCGCCTTGAAGGCGGCGCAGAGGGCGGTGCGCGAGGCCGACGACGTGGTGACCAAGATCGAGCTGTTGATCGGTGCGGACGCGCTCCGGGCCGGCCTCCCCGAAGGATTGATGGAGGCCGAACTGCAGGCGACTGGCGGGGCCGAGCCGTCCGAGCACCGGATCGCGCAGATGGCGTTCAACGCACACGGTGACGGGGTGCTCAAAGAGCACGCCCGGGACATCCAGGCACGCTTCCCCAACGCACCTGTCTCTTACGGAGGTTCATCGGCAGCCATCGCGTTCGTCTCGGAGCTGAGGCTACCCGTCGCGTTCGCCGGTTCACGGACTCCGGCCCCGCCCCCGTTCGAGACCGTCGAGGGCCCTCGGGACTTCCCTGGCCTTCACTCCTACCAGGAAGATCTGGTCCAGAACATCTCCCGGATGCTCGACCGTCTCGCCCCCCAACGCGGCATGCTCTCCCTGCCCACGGGTGCCGGAAAAACCCGGGTCACCGCCGAGGCCGTGATCCGCTGGGTGAAGCGGGTCGGCGACCTCAAGGGACCGCTCCTGTGGATCGCACAGACCGAGGAGTTGTGCGAACAGGCGGTTCAGAGCTGGAAGTTCGTCTGGAGCAAGGTCGGCGCCGAACGTCCGCTCACCATCAGCCGGCTGTGGAGCACCAACGAGGTCGGGAACGTCGCGGACCATCCGCACCTGGTGGTCGCCATCGACGCCAAGTTGGAGAAGTGCCTGAGCACCGACCAGTACGCCTGGCTGCGCGAGGCCGCCCTGGTGATCGTGGACGAGGCGCACACCGCCATCTCCAAGCGATACACCGACATCCTGGGACAGTTGGGACTCACCCAGTACGAGACGGCTCGGCATCTGCTCGGCCTGACCGCCACCCCGTTCCGGAACACCAACGAGGACGAGACCCGCCGCCTGGCCACCCGCTTCGGCAACAAGCGACTCGACCAAGGGGTCTTCCCGTCGGGTGACCCGTACCGTGACCTCCAGGACTGGGGCATGCTCGCCCAGGTCGAGCACCGCACCCTTGAGGGCGGTCGCATCGAACTCACGCAGGACGAGAAGACACACGCCGATCGCATGGCCATGCTCTCCCGCTCCGCCGAACAGCGACTCGCCGACGACCACGCGCGCAGCAGGCGCATCGTCGACTCGGTGACCGCGCTGCCGGACGACTGGCCGACGTTGCTTTTCGCCACCTCCGTCGACCATGCCAAGTACCTGGCGGCCCTGCTCAACGATCGGGGAGTCCCCTCCGCCGCCGTGGACTCGACGACCAGCACACAGGACCGTCGCACCCGCATCGAGAACTTCCGGAACGGAAGTATTCGGGTCCTCACCAACTACGGTGTGCTCACCCAGGGGTTCGACGCGCCTGCCACTCGCGCCGTGGTCGTGGCCCGGCCTGTCTACAGCACCAACGTGTACCAGCAGATGATCGGTCGCGGACTGCGCGGACCGCTGAACGGCGGCAAGGAAAGCTGCCTGATCCTCAACGTCAGCGACAACGTCGCAAACTTCGACACCCGCCTCGCCTTCACCCAGTTCGAGCACCTCTGGAGCCGGAAGTGACCGACGTCTACCAGGACAGCCCTCCGCTCACCGACGAGCAACTGGTCGTCGTCGAACAGCCCTGGCACGCACGCGTCTTGGTCACCGCAGGTGCTGGCGCGGGAAAGACCCACACCCTGGTGCGTCGGCTCGACGCCCTGTGCGGGCACGAGGAGCCGGAGGAGTCACTGGAGGCCACCGACATCCTGGTGCTCACCTTCTCCCGGGCAGCCGCCCGGGAGTTGCGCGAGCGCATCACCCGGCACGGGGACCGGGCTCGCCGGGTGCGCGCTCAGACCTTCGACGCCTGGGCGTACGGGGTGCTCCTCCAGGCGTACCCGGACCGGGACTGGGCCACGACCTCCTTCGACGAGCGGATCCGGGCCGCGGCCGAAGCCGTCGAGAAGGGCGCGCTGGAGGCCGGCGACTCGGTCCCGCCCTCCCATGTGGTGATCGACGAGGTGCAGGACCTGCTGGGTGACCGCCGGGAACTGGTGGAGGCCCTGCTCGACCGCTACCAGGAAACCTGCGGTTTCACCGTGGTCGGTGACGCCGCCCAGTCGGTGTACGGCTTCCAGATCGAGGACCCGGCCGAGCGCAACGACGAGACCGGCCGGTTCTTCGATTGGCTGCGCAGCTCGTACCCCGACGACCTGGTGGAGCTGCGTCTCACCGAGAACTTCCGGGCCACCACCCCGGAGGCACGGATCGCACTGTCGCACGGCCCTCGGCTTCAGCAAGTTCGGGACGCCGACGAAGCCTCCACGCTCTACGAGGAACTGCGCGACCTCCTCCTGGACCCGGTGAACGCGCTGGGCGACCTCACCGACGAGTACACGCTGCAGGGTCTGCGAGACCTCGACGACACCTGTGCCCTCCTCACCCGCGACAACCGGCAGGCCCTGGTGGTCTCCCGGCTGCTGCACGAGAACGGCATCGAACACCGACTGCGCCGCCCTCTCGAGGAACGGCCGGTGCCCTACTGGGTGGCCGAGCTGCTACGCCGTACCGAGGCGACCGGCCTGTCCGAAGAGCGGTTCCGTTCCCTGCTGGAACAGATCCCGCTGCCCCACGAACCGAACGCGGGCGCCCTGTGGACGGTGCTGCGACGCGCTACCCGCTCGCCCGGGCGCACCGCGCTCGATCTGGACCGGCTGCGCCGCCTGGTCGCCGACGGCCGTTTCCCCGACGAGGCGGCCGACCCGGAGACGGCGCGGATCGTCGTCTCCACCGTGCACCGGGCCAAGGGACTGGAGTTCGACCGGGTGATCGTCCTGACTCCACCGACCGTCGCCGAACTCCACAAGCAGTACGGCACCGAGGCGGACCTCCCCGCGGAGGCCCGCGCCCTGTACGTGGCGATGACTCGCGCCCGACAGGACCTCTACCACGTCCATTCCCCCGACTTGCCGATCATCAAGAGGGCGGGGAACCGCAAGAGCGGTCGGCGGTTCGTCGGCGGGTGGCGGTCGTACGACAGGTTCGGCGTGGTGGCCGAGGCTGGCGACGTCTGCCGGGACAACCCGCCCGGTCACACGACCGACGCCGTGGCGACCCAGACCTACCTCCTACAAGAGGTCGGACCCGGCCAGGAGGTGCTGCTGCGCAAGCGCCACGATCTGCCGGCGGGCGAGGCTCAGAGCCCGCCCTACGCCCTGCTGCACCGGGGACGGGAGATAGGCGAGGCGTCGGAGCGGTTCCGGCAGGAATTGTTCCGGGTGCAGAAGGTGAGCCGGACCTGGGACCCGTGGTGGCCCGACGAGATCCACGGCCTGCGGGTCGACACCTTGGAGACGGTGACGGGCAGCATCGCGGCCGGTGCCAACACCGGCCTGGGCGACCGAGGTGTGTGGATCGCGCCGCGGATCACCGGCATCGGCATGTTTCGACGGGCTGACAATGAAGAGGAGCAGAGCGCATGACGCACGCGGTAGGTCGGCACTCCGAGCACTATCGGGTGCGGGACGAAGAGCTTCTCGCGGGGTTGCGCAGGGAACTCTTCGGTCCCACCGAGGAGTCAGGCCCGGAGGACCGAGCCGAGGTGCTCCCTCACGACGCGCCGATCGACCGTTACCTGACCGGGGTGCTCTACCCTCGCGCCTCACGGGAGCGGAGGGCCGAGAACGCCGCCGAGCAGGACGGCCTGGACGCCGCGCCCGTACTCGTCCGGGAGGACGCCGAGGAGGCCGGCGCCGCGCAGGAAGCCGGTGTCTCGGGCGACAAGCGCCCGTCCTCCATGGGTCTGACCTTCGCGGTCGCCCCGGCCATAAGCGACACGATCGTGGTCTCGACGAACGCGGCGGTGTACGAGCCCACCGACGCGGACGGCAACCCGGTCCCGGCCCGCCGCGCCGAGGCCCGGACCGTCGCGGAGCAGCGGGAGCGGTGGCGGCGCAAGGAACTCCAGCTTCCTGAGAAGACCATCGACGTGACCGTCCCCACCCCGGGTGAGCTGATCGACCTCGTGCCGGACAAGGTCGCCCTGCACGTCATCGTCCGGCGCCCCGATCCGGTCACCGGTACCGTCACGGTCACGGTCACGCTGATCAACAGGCAGAAGGTCGGTGAGCGGGACCTCCAGGACGCCTTCGCCCTGTTCCAGTGCGGCCTGACGGTCTGGGCCGCCGACGGCTCCAGCGCCTTCGTCGAGCGCCCCGCCCCGGACGCCGCACACGACCCGGAGATCGCCACCAGTCGCCTGCTGCACCGCCATGCCCCGACCTTCGCCGTCGGCCACGGCTGCGCCGCCGCCTGGGACTGGGTTCCGTCGCCGATCGGCGTGACCGACAGCATCCCGGCCGCCGTCCCCGAGGTGCGCAGCGAGTTCGTACCCAGCGTGGAGGTGCTGCTGACCGACTCCAATCCGGAGATCGACAGCTCGTCTTTGTCGATGCTGGGGCTGGCCGAGAAGCCCGACACCGAGGTTCTGGCCGCCTTGGAGGCACTGGCGACGGGGTACGAGGGCTGGATCGCCCGTAAGTCTGCTGAAGCCGGCTCCCTGGCGGACAGTCCCCACGAACAGCCCGCGCGGGCCCAGGTGGACGCCTGCCGCGATGCGCTCGGCCGGATCCGCGAGGGCATCGGGCTGCTGCGGACCAAGCCCGACCTGATGCGGGCTTTCCGGCTCGCCAACCGTGCCATGGCCGACCAGCGCGCCCGCAGCGCCTGGGTGAAGGGCGGACGCATCGGCAACCCCGATCCGTCCGCCGGCCGCTGGCGTCCCTTCCAGATCGCCTTCCTGCTGCTCTGCATGGCCGGGATCGACGACCCCGAGCACGACGATCGAAAGATCTCCGACCTGCTCTGGTTCCCGACCGGTGGCGGCAAGACGGAGGCCTACCTCGGGCTGATCGCCCTGACGTCCTTCCTGCGCCGCATCCGCAAGGGCGCGGACGGCGGTGGTGTCACCGTCCTCATGCGCTACACGCTCCGGCTGCTCACTCTGCAGCAGTTCGAACGTGCGGCGATCCTGCTCTGTGCCATGGAACATATGCGGCCCCACACGCCCGAGCTGGGCGCCGAGCCGTTCTCCGTCGGCATGTGGGTGGGACGCTCGGCCACCCCCAACACGCTGGCCGAAGCTGCTGCCAGGCTCGACGAGTTGCGCGCCGACCTCGACAAGCGGCTCGCCACCGAGAACCCCGTCCAGTTGCACGCCTGCCCCTGGTGCGGCACCCGGCTCGATGCCCGGGACTACGAAGCCGACGAGGACGCCAAGCGGATGTACATCCGTTGCCCCGGCGCGGACTGCGACTTCTCCGGCGGTCTTCCCGTCCACCTGATCGACGAGGCGGTGTACGACGCGCGTCCGACGCTGGTGATCGCTACCGTCGACAAGTTCGCCTCGATGCCGTGGCGCCCGGCGACCTCCGCGCTCTTCAACCTCGACGATCCGCACGACGACACTCCTCCCCCGGAGCTGATCGTCCAGGACGAGCTCCATCTAATCTCCGGCCCCTTGGGCACCCTCACCGGCCTTTACGAGACCGCCGTGGACGCGCTGGCCAAGCGGCCCAAGGTGATCGCCTCCACCGCGACCATCCGCCGCGCCGCCGATCAGGGCCTGCACCTCTTCGCCCGCAAGGTGCGGCAGTTCCCACCGGCCGGTCTGGACTCCCGCGACTCGTGGTTCGCGGTGGAGACACCGCGCGAGGAGAAAGCGAGCCGCCGCTATGTCGGCCTCCTGGCTCCCGGCACCAGTCAGTCCACGCTGTTGATCCGTACGTACGCCACGTTGCTGCACCGGGCCATGCACGCGGACACCGACGACAAGGTGCGCGACGCGTACTGGAGCCTCATCGGTTACTTCAACAGCCTGCGGCTGCTCTCCGCGGCCGAGCTCCAGGTCCACGACGACGTGGTGGCCTATCTCGAGCTTCTCGCCGACCGTGAGGGCGTGGCGGTGCGCCCGGTGGCCAACTACTCGGAGCTGACCAGCCGGATCGACGCCAGCGAGATCCCCACGCGTCTCAAAGGCATCGAGAAGCGGCTCCCCGACGAGGACACGGTGGACGTCCTGCTCGCCACCAACATGATCGCGGTGGGCGTGGACGTGGACCGACTCGGGTTGATGGCCGTGATGGGCCAACCGCAGACGACCGCCGAGTACATCCAGGCCACGAGCCGCGTCGGCCGTGCCCACCCCGGACTGGTCGCGGTGATGCTCAACGCGGCCCGTGCCCGGGACCGTTCGCACTACGAAAACTTCCTGCACTACCACTCGGCCCTCTACCGTGAGGTCGAGTCCACCTCCGTGACCCCGTTCTCCGCCCGCGCACGTGAACGAGGACTGCACGCGGTGATCGTCGCTCTCGCCCGCGTCCTGATCCCGGCCGCCCGCCCGAACGAGGGCGCCGGTCAGGTCGAGTCCTACGAGCACGTTCTTCGGGGCCGCATCAGGTCCCTGCTCCTGGACCGCGTCCACGCGGTCACCCCCTCGGAGGCCGAGGCCGTGGAGCAGGGCTTCGACGAGTTCGTCGACTGGTGGTGCCGGGAGGCCGACATCCACAACGAGTTGCTCTTCGAACCGAAGCGGGGCAGTCGTGCCCCTTCGATCCTGAAGTCGTACCACGACGACTCCGAGGACCGCGAGGCGTGGCCCACCTTGTGGAGCCTGCGCGACGTCGACGCCGAGTCCGCCCTGTTCATGGAGGGAAACCGATGACCCCGCCTCCCGCCCGCCGCCGTCGGACCGCGGCGAACGGCACCACCCCGGCCCACAACCTCCCCCGCCGCGGAACGGTTCGCCGGGCCCAGGCGATCAGCACGTACGGCGTCGGGTCGCTCATCGCCGTCGACCACGAGTCCTTCGTCGTCTCGGGCCTGGACGAGGCTGACCGCAGCTGGCGCAGGGACGAGTCGCCCGTCGTCCACGAGCGGCGCCTGGCCCGACTGCTCGATGTCGACTACTTCCGGCTGCCGCCGGCGTCCGACGACACCAGCAAGGACGGCCTTCGGGTGCGCCGCTTCCCCTTGATGCACTCATGCCCCGAGTGCAACGACCTGCAGCCGCACCGCGACTTCTCTCCGCCGGCAGGGCGAAGCGTCTGCGGCACGTGCGAGGTGGACCTCGTCCCCTCCCGTTTCGTCGTCGCCTGCGAGGCCGGGCACCTTGACGAGTTCCCCTACTGGCAGTGGGTGCACCGCTCGTCCGACCGTGATTCCACGAGGATCGGCACGTGCGGCGGCAAACTCAGGATGCGCACGAACGGACGCACCTCCTCGCTCCGCTCCATCGTCATCTCCTGCACCTGTGGCCAGGCGCCCGAGGTCTCGATGGAGGGTTCCTTCCGCAGGAACGCGCTGAAAGACCTGCGTCTCACCTGCCGAGGTGCCCGCCCCTGGCTCGGTACCTCCGCCACGGACCCAGCAGGGTGCGGACTCTCCTTGCGTACCCTGCAACGCGGTTCCTCGTCGGTGTGGCAGCCGGTGCTGAAGTCGGCGCTCTCCATCCCGCCATGGAGCAGCGGCCGTGCGGATCCGCTCGCCGAGCACTGGGCCGCGTTGCGCCAGTTCGACGAACGCGAGCACATCAGGATCTACCTCCAAGGCGCCTTCCAGGGGAATTGCCCGGTCCCGCTGGACGAGGTCATGACCCTGCTCGACGCGGAACGCGAGGAGGACCCGGAGCACGACAGAGCACCCAGCTTCGACCACCGCTACCGTGCCCTCCGCAACAAGGAGTACGAGCGTCTGCGCTCGGGCAACGACGAGAGCGAGCAGTCCCGTGGGGAGCAGTTCGTCTGCGAGACGCCGCTCGGTGACCCGAGCGTGCTCCAGCCGCTCGGTATCACCGGCCCGATGCTGGTGAAGAAGCTCCGCGAGGTGCGGGCCCTGAAAGCGTTCACCCGCCTCGTGGACGCCGAGTCGACGACCGACCCGAAGGAGATGCCGCTCTCCCGGAACCCGCTGCGCTGGCTGCCGGCCATGGAGGTCCAGGGGGAAGGCGTCTTCCTGCGCCTGGACGAGAGCCGACTGGACGCCTGGGAGAAGGCGCCGGCCGTGGCGGCCCGGGTCGAGCGCATGCGTACCGCTCACCAGCGGGTGCTCGAGCAGCGGGCCGACGACCCGAGCCGGGCCGTGTCGTCCCCGGCGACGCCTCGCATGGTGCTGTTGCACACCTTGGCCCACATCCTCATCAACGAGTGGAGCCTGGAGGCGGGCTACCCGTCCGCCTCCTTGCGTGAGCGCCTGTACGCCGCGGACGACATGGCCGGGGTGCTCGTCTACACGGCGACGAGCGACTCGGCGGGCAGCCTCGGCGGTCTCGTCGCTCAGGGCGAACCGGAGCCCCTCGACCGCGCTGTGCGTTCGGCGATCCGTCGGGCCGAATGGTGTTCCTCCGACCCGCTGTGCATGGAGGCCGAGGCGGCCGGCTCGATCGGTACCAACCTCGCTGCCTGTCACGCCTGCGTGATGCTCCCGGAGACGAGCTGCGAGCACAACAACATTCTGTTGGACCGCGCACTGCTGGTCGGCACTCCGGACGAGCCCTCCGTGGGGTTCTTCCAGCAGATACTGGCGGGCTGAAGCGATCGTCACCGCCGACTGCTCGACAGGGTCGCCTCGTAGCGGCTCTGCGCACGGTCGAGCGCCTCGTCCGCGTCGCAACCGTGGACCCGGAGCCAGCGGAGGAAGTCCGTGACGATGTCGATCACGGACTCCTCCGCCATCGTCCGGCCCACCCTGCCGAGCCCGGGTTCGTAACGGCAGGTCGGCGGCCTCAGCGTCGCGTACATGTCCAGCAACGCCTCGGCACGCGTCACCGACGGATCCACCGTGAGGCCGGCCGGTGACGTAAGCCCGGTGGCCAGCTCGCACCACGTCACCTTGCGGTTCTCGTGGAGCTGGACGCCCCAGCGGTCGGTGAGGGCCTCGACGAGTGCCATGCCCCGCCCGCCCTCGGCCTCGACGTCGGCGGTGACGAGGGTGGGCAGCGCCCGGGTGTCGGGGTCGTGGACCTCGATGCGCAGGTACGCACCGTTCACGGAAAGCGCGAGTGAGCCCGGCGTGCCGAGGCCGACATGGGTGACGACGTTGGACACGAGCTCGCTGACGCACAGTTGGGCCGCGTCGACGAGCCCGTGCAGATTCCAGGCCTTCAGACAGAGGCGTACGACGCGCCTCAGTGGGGCCACCTCCTCGGGGTGGGCGGTGAACTCCACGTTCCACGGCTTTCGCGTCAGGCACGCTTCCTGGATCAAGAGGGTTCTCCCATCGGTGTTCACACCTGCCGTTCACCAGCGGAGCGTCACGAGTCATCACTCTGCGTCGCCCGTCGGTGTTCAGCATGGGGCTGGCACATCCCGTTGTGCAATGTGCACGACGGGATTCCCGCTTCCGTGTGATTGGCAAGCCGTCCCCTTGGCACGAGACTGAACACTCGTTACGAGCCCGGGGTTTGAGAGGATCGAAATGGCCGGTTCACCGACGGCACGCCGACGGCGTCTGTCGATCGAGCTGAAGAAGCTCCGGGAGAAGAGCGCACTGACCTGCGCCCAGGTAGGCGAGGCGCTGGACTGGAGCGGCTCCAAGGTCAACCGTATGGAGACGGGCAGCGGCAGGGTCCAGCCGTCCGACATCGACGCGCTGTGCCGGTTCTACGACACGAGCGACGAACTGCGCGAGTTCCTCAAGTCACTGGCGCGGGAGGCGAAGACGCGCGGGTGGTGGCAGGTCCACGGTGCGGGTGTGCCCGAGTGGTTCAACATCTACATCGGCCTGGAGCAGGACGCCTCCACGCTCCGCCAGTACCAGTGCGAGGTGCTGCCGGGCCTCATGCAGACCAAGGCGTATGCCCGCGAGCTGCACACGACGGGCGCGCACATGTCGGCCGAGGACATCGACCGGGCCGTCCGCGTGCGGCTGGAACGCCAGGAGATGCTGTCGCGACCGGGCTCCCCCGACGCCTGGTTCATCGTGCACGAGGGTGCTGTGCGCAACGTCATCGGCGACCGGGAGATCATGCGTGAACAGCTCGAACGGATACTGGAGACGACCGAACTACCGAGCGTCACCCTTCAAGTCCTCACCTTCGACTCCGGCACCTACCCGGTGACGGGCTCCTTCACCATGCTGGGCTTTCCCGCCCCGGAAGACCCGGATCTGGTGTACCGCGACGGGATCACGGACGCGGTCTACCTGGAGGGCGAGCATCATGTACGGGAGTACACGCGAGCGTTCGACGGCTTGCGCGCCGCGGCCCTGAGTCCTCAGCGCTCCGCCCAGCTGATCAAATCCGTCGTCAAGGAGCACTCAAGGTGAACGCCGCAGAGCCCACGAGGGCTCCCCTGATGTGGTTCACGTCGTCGTACAGCAACGGCGCGGGAGGCGAGTGCGTCGAGTGCGCGATCGCTCAGGACCGCACCCTCGTACGTGACTCCAAGGACACGGGAGTCGCTGTGGTCTCGGTGGAGCACTACGCCTGGAATTCCTTCGTCCAAGCCCTCAAAGGCGGCCCTCGGTCGCACTGATTGCCGGCCGGCGCCCCAGCACCTGCTTCAACAAGCGCTCCGCGTTCCCCGCAGCCCAGGGAAACGGACCCTCGGGCCGACGTACGGAGGCCCACGCGTCGACGTGGACGGCGAGGACGGCGTCGATGAAGGGCTGCGGCGGACGGTAGCCGTGGGGGGGTGACGTAGTGCGTGATGAGGGACGGGGCGGCACGGGCGGCGCCTGGCTCACCCGGGATCCGTAGCTCCGCGTTGCCCTCCGGGGCAGGCCTGTCCCCCGCCGGACGCAGGTCGCATTCGTGCACTCCCCGGCAGACGTTCATCCGCTGGACCCGCTGGACAGCCTTCAGTTTCTCCGTGGACGCCGCGGGCACCGGCCCTGTCGAGTACGGCTTGCCGGCCTCCAGCCGGCCGACGTTCAGGCGGGTGTACGCGGGGCGGTGCCCCAGCCCGTGGGCGCCCGGCTCCAGGTCCGTGAAGGTGTCGTCGTCCAGGTGGTCGTACTCGCTGGGATCCCCGTGGAACACCCGCACATCATCGCCTCACGGTGGCGGTCGCAGCGCCCTGGCCGGGCATCACGTCACATTCCCGGCGGCCGGGCCGTCGTACTGCTGAGACACGGTCTGGTACGGAGCAGAGGAGAGAGCCATGTCGGCAGCCGGGACACCGAGCAACACAGCCACGCTCCACCGTTTCCACTCCGCCGTGAACAGCGGGGACCCGGAGGTCATCTCGAAGGCCATTGACGAGCTCGTCGCGCCGGATCTGCTCTTCCACGCGCCGGTGCCGATGGGCCTGACGGGTGCGGAGGCCCTGAAGCGGGTGTGGGAGGTGCTTCTGCGGGCGTTCCCCGACATCCACGTCGCCGTCGAGGAGACGATCTCGGAGGGCGACAGGATCGTCGTCAGGAACACGGTGACCGGGACCCATCGGGGCGAGTACCAGGGTGTGCCGCCCACCGGGAAGACCGTCACCTACAGCGAGATCTTCATCTTCCGCTTCGCGGGCGGGCGGATCGCCGAGGTGCGGGGTGTCGTGGACGTCCTCTCGCTGCTGCGTCAGCTCGGCGCCTTCCCGTCCTGACGAGGCTCATGAGCCGGGAGCCTCCCGTGTCAGGGCTCCGCTCCGGCCGGGGAGGGAGGTCCAGCACCCGGCACCGGGCCGGGTCCGCCGCGGCCGGGCGCTGCGGAGGGGACGGTGCTCGGGTGCCCGGCGCGTGAGCTGCCGGAGGTCCTGGTCGAGCTCGCCGCCGCACGGACGGACGAGAGGGGCGCCGACACGGATGCGCCCGTCCGAATCCATGGTCCGCGGGTCGGCGGGGCCATCGGGTGGGACGATCACCGACGAGGACCGACTTGCCGGGTCCGCATCTCGCAGGGGCCTTCGGTCACTGTCGGGGCGAGGTGCGCACCGTCCCGTTGTTCAGGCCGTCTTCTGCTTGTCCGTGGGTTCGCGGTCGTCCCGGTCCACGACGCCGGTTTCCATGATGGCGCTGCTGTTGTAGAGGGTGGAGGGCTTGGACCCGGCCGTGCGCGTGAGGTAGGAGCGCGAGCCGAGAAGCGTGAAGCTGTTTCGGTCGAAGATCCACTCGTCTCGGCTCATGGTGCCGGTCTCCTCGCGGGTGATTCCGATCCCGTGGCGCCCGGCGGCGTCGGTGGCGTCGGGAGTCACGCTCACGCCCGGGATCGTGGCGACGGTCTTGTACAGGGCCGCGGCGTTGGCCGGCGGCATGACTGTTTCGTTCAGGAGGTCGCCGATCTTCCTGAAGACGGCCCCGTCCTTCGATTCGTTTTCCAAGGGCCGGGTCTGGGCGTAGAGCAGTTTGCGCAGAGCATCGGTGTCAGTGGGCAGCTTGGCCAGCCACTGGTAGGTGGGACGCTCGATCCCGGCTGGGACTCCCTGCTCGGCACTGCCGTCAGGGGCGGCCGCCTCGATGGGAACCCGCTGCCCGGACAGAGGGGCGCCCTTTCCGGACTCACGGATCATCCCTATGCGAGTGATCGGTGCGGAGTCCTGCGACACCCAGATCTCGCGGCGGTGTGGAGCGCCGAGCTTCACCGGGCCGTCGAAGGTGCCTTCGTTGCCGCGGACCAGGCTTCGGACGTAGACGAACTGGTCGTCGCGGACCGGCTTGACGTCGGCTTCCATGGACGCGGCGGCGATGCGGTCGAGTGTGAGCACTACGTCGTTCGCCGCAGCGTGTTCCGCGACGGTCGCCTCTGCCTTGGCGCCAGGTTCCTGCTCCGTGCCGGGAAGTGTGAAGATCAGAGCGCCGGTGAGGGCCGTGGCGGGCAGCAGGAAGGCCGGAAGCAGCCGCCGCCGCTGAAGCGCAGGCGTTGCCGGGGTGGGGGCGGCCGTCTGCTCCTGGTCGATCTCGCGCAGCAGCACGTTCCGGTGGTGGAAGTGGCGGGCGGGCGAGAGGTCCCATTCGGGTGCGTCCGGCAACAGCTCGCGCAGATGTGCGGCGTCGTCGCCGGAACCGTCATGGCGGTTTGAGGCAGTCATCGGTTTTCCTCCTGTGAGCGCGCGGCCACGAATGCGGCCTGCTTCTTTACCTCTCCGCGGGGGCCGTGCGGTTCCGTGTTCTTTGCACTGAGCCGGTCAAGCCGTCGGCGGGCGCGCGCGAGCCGGGAGCGCACGGTGCCCAGGGGAATGTCCAGTGCCTCGGCGCATTCCTGGTAGGTGAGGCCGGACCACACGCACAGGACGAGAACTTCACGGTCCTGGCTGCGCAGTCCGCTCAGGGCGCCGTGGACCACGGCCAGCCGGCGAGCGTCGTCGATCCGGCCCGCGCTCTCCTCGGCGAAGTCCGTCACTGCGGGTGGAGCCGGTTGGCGTGAGAGGAACAGGCGCTGTCAGCGCAGGCGGCGTGTGGCGTTGTGCGCCTTATGAGTGGCGATCCCCAGGAGCCACGGTCTGAGCGACCCGCCCTCGGGGTTCAGGGAGGCTCGGGTCCGCCACGCGGCGAGGAACGTCTCGGACATGATGTCCTCCGCCAGTGACCAGTCCCCGGTCAGCCGCAGCCCATGGTTGTACACCGCACGCGCGTGTGCGTCGTACAGGGTGCCGAACGCATCGCGGTCCCCTGCTCTTATGCGCGCACGTAGCTCATCATCTCGATCCGTGTCTCTCACACCATGTACTCTCCGCAGCCCCGCCGGGGTTCCCGTGGCCTCCGTCACACCCCTTCCGGGTCGGCACAGCTTCACATGGGACGTTTGGCGCTGCTCCACCGCAGTCCCACCCCTTGGCGGCTCCACAGCTCGGCGAGTTCCTTGTCGTGCCGCAGGTCAGCCACGAGTGAGGCGGCCGGCGCCCCGGGGCCCCGCGCGGTGGCACCGGCGCGCAGGACGGTGACGTGGACGCGGCTGTGCGGGTGGTGGTCGTCGGGCAGGTGGCGATCGCGGGCGGTGGAACCGGTGAACCACCGCCGGCGCCGGGCAAGTGCGTGGCGGCACCGTGACACCGTGACACCGGGGCGGGGCTCGATGGGTAGTCTGCCCCCATGTCCGAGCCGCCGCCCTTCAGTCCCACCGTCACGCTGCTCACGGTGGGCCGGGTGTGGGAGGCCGCGTTCGCCGAGGGGCTGAGACCGCTCGGGCTGACCACCCGGAAGTACGGGCTGCTGGGGCACGTCCGGGGGACTCCGGGCATCTCCTTCAGCGAGCTGGCCCGGCGCTCGCGCATCACCGTGCAGAGCGCGCACGGCGCGATGGCGGCGTTCGTCGAGGCCGGGCTGGTCGACGACGGGACCGCGCACGCCGGGTCCGCGTCGGCCCTGCGGATCACGGCGGCCGGCGAGGCCCTGCTGGCCCGGGCCGCCGAGGTGGTGGCCCGCCTCGACGCGGAGTTCGCCGCGCGGCATCCCGAACTGACCGAGGCGCTGCGTGCGCACATGGTGCGGGCGATGTCCTCCGACGACTGACCTTCAGGTAGCCTGAAGGTTATGGAGATCCTGGTGCTGCCCCTCCGTGTCATGACAGGTGCCCCGCTGGTCGCGGGAGAGGGGGCGGGCGGCGCATGAGCTTCCGTCACTATCTGCGCCGGCCACCGGCCGTCAGCGCGGCGGAGGCGGTGCGGCTGGCCGCGGACGGCGCGCTCGTGGTGGACGTCCGCCGCGAGTTCGAGTGGAAGCGGGCCCGCATTCCGGGCTCCGTGCACATACCGCTCGAAGCGCTGCCCGAGCGCTGCCTGGAACTGCCCGACGACCGCCTGCTCATCACCTTCTGCACCGGCGGCATCCGGTCCGCCGGCGCGGCGAACCTGCTCGTGGAGAACGGCTTCGACGCCGTCAACATGAGCCGGGGCCTCATCGACTGGCGTGCCGCCGGCGGACCGCTCACCACCTGACGAGGTCTTCGCCGGGAGGGGCGGCCCACCGGGTTCGGAGGGCACGTGAGCATGTCGCGTGAGCGGCCCCGGGGTGGTCTGCCGACCGGTCCCGCCGGGTGGTCCGCCGTACGACCCCTTACTCGGTCCTACGGCGTCGCCCCCGTGATGCGGAGCACCGCCTCGCGGGTCAGTTCGCGGTCGGGCGGGGAGTCGTCCAGGGCCCGGTGGAGGGTCAGGCCCTCGATCAGGGCGTCCAGTTGGCGGGCCGTGGACGGGGAGAAGTGGAGTTCCAGGAGGTCGCGGCTGCGGCGCATCCAGCGTCGGCAGATGTTCCGGTACGTCTCGTGGCGGGCGGCCAGGATGTACAGCTCCTGGGTGAGGATCAGGTCGCGGCCGGGGCCCTCGGACAGGGTGTGGATGAGGTCGGTGACCGCTTCCCTGGCCCGGTCGGGGGTGGTGGCCCCGCTGAGGTGGCGCTCGAAGACGGTCACGATGTGGTCGGCGAAGCCGGTGAACGCCTCACGCAGCAGTTCGTCGATGCCGGTGAAGTGGTACGTCATCGAGCCCAGGGGGACCTGCGCCCGGGCGGCGATCTTGCGGTGGGAGACGCCGGCCACGCCCTCGTCGACGATCAGGTCGAGCGTGGCGGCGACGATGCGTTGGCGGCGGTGCGGATCGGTGTGTCCGGTGGCCATGGCGGGGTCCCGGGGTCAGAGCGTGCGGACCGGGCGGGCCGGGTTGCCCACGGCCACGACGCCGGCGGGGACGTCCTTGGTGACCACCGCGCCGGCGCCGATGACGGAGTCGTCGCCGATGCTCACTCCGGGGCACACGATGACCCCGCCGCCGAGCCAGACGTTGTCGCCGATGGTGATGGGGAGCGCGGCCTCGAGTTTGTCGCGGCGCGGCCGGGGTTCCACGGGGTGGGTGGGGGTGAGGAGCTGGACGTTCGGGCCGATCTGGCAGTCCTCGCCGATGGTGATGCGCGCCACGTCCAGCGCGGTCAGGTTGTAGTTGACGAAGGTGCGGGCGCCGATGGTGATGTTGCTGCCGTAGTCGACGTACAGGGGCGGGCGTACGTCGATGTCCTCCCCGGCGGCGGCGAGGAGCTCGGTGAGGACGGTGCGGGCCTCGGCGGGGTCCTCGAGGTACGCGGCCTGGTAGCGGGCCGCCAGACGCATGGCGTGCCGCTGGCGGCGGGCGATCTCCGGGTCGTCGGCGATGTAGAGGTCGCCTGCCAGCATGCGTTCGAGGTGGGTGCGCGGGTCGTTCGCGAAGTAGTCCGTCGTCGACATGCGTACGAGCGTACGCTCCGGAGCGCGCGCGTGGCGGCGTACGCTCCGGAGCCGGCGCGACGGGGTCAGTCCAGTTCGCCGCGTTCTATGCAGAACTCGTTGCCCTCCGGGTCGGCCAGGGTGACCCAGCCTCCGCCGTCGGGGCGGGTGTGGTCGGCCAGCAGGCGGGCGCCGAGGGCGACGGCGCGGGCGACTTCCTCCGCGCGGGTGCGGCCGGTGGGACGCAGGTCGAAGTGGAGGCGGTTCTTGGCGGTCTTGCCCTCCTCCACCCGGACGAACAGCAGGCCCGGGCCGCCGTCCGGGTCCGCGATCAGGGCCTCCGGGTCGCCCGGTTTGTCGTCGTCGGCGAGCGGGTTGCCGAGCATCTCGCTCCAGAACAGGGCGAGGTCGTAGGGGTCGCCGGTGCAGTCGAAGGTGATGTGGCGGATGAGGGGGTGGGTGGTCAACTGCCCTCCCGGGGCGCGGTTTCAGGGTCCGGTCCGGAAGCTTGCCGGGTGGGGAGGGGGTGGGGCGAACGGTTTTCCGGGGACCTGAACGGCCAGGAGCCCGCCAAGGGCCGGCCGGGGGCGGCGGGCGGGTCCGGCGGTCAGGTCCCCGGGGCGGTCACTCCGCCGGTGTCAGCTCCGCGCGGCCGAAGAGGAGGGCGTAGCCCGGGGGCAGCTGGGCCAGGACCCGGGTCACCAGGGTGTCGCCCACCAGCGCGGGCAGGACGCTCAGGACCGAGCTGACGTCCCAGCGGGCCGTGGCCGGGGTCGCGCCGTCGATGCGGGCCGCCACCGAGTCGACGAACTCCGCCGCCGTGAGTCTGCGGGCCGCCGGGATCTGGGACGCGACCGCTCTCGCCGCCTCCTCGGGCAGGGCGCGGGCCAGGTCGACGCGCTCGTCACCGACGACATGGCCGCCGAGGGCGGACAGGACGATGCGGGTGACGTCCTCCGCCTCCGCCCTCGTCGGGTACTGGCCCGACTCCTTCACCGCGTCGATCAGCTCGGGCCAGCCGTCGCGGCGGGCCGGACGGGGAACCCGGCGGCCCCGGTCGCGGTCCGGGGCCGGGATCACCGCTTGCGGGCGCGGGGACGCGGGCCTGCGCGGGGTGGTCAGCGTGGTCGGCGTGGTCATGTCGGTTCCTCTCCTCTCGGGGGCCCTTCCTCCTGCGGGCCCTCGCATTCCGGTGCCCTGTCGCGACGTCCGGACACCTCGTTCCCGGGCCCCGCCGCGCCCCGCTCCCCTGGACGGGGACACGGGGACACGGGGGCGCGTCCCGCGGGTGGCCGGGGGGGGGACGGCCGGTGTCCGCGGGACGCGCCGGGTGGGTGTCGTCAGACGTTGATCTGCTTGCGGCTGTCGCCGCCCGTGATCTGGATGCGGCGCGGCTTGGCCTGCTCCGCCACCGGGATGCGCAGGGTCAGGACGCCGACGTCGTAGGAGGCGTCGATGCGTTCCGTGTCCAGGGTCTCGCCGAGGAAGAGCTGACGGGTGAAGGTGCCCGTGGGACGTTCGGCGACCACCGGCTCGGCGTCCTCGGGGGCCGGGGAGCGCCGCTCGGCGCGCACGTTGAGGACGTTGCGCTCGACGTCCAGTTCGATGGTCTCCGGGTCGACGCCGGGGAGGTCGAAGTGGACGACGAAGTCGTCCCCCGCCCGGTACGCGTCCATCGGCATCACCGAGGGGCGCGAGGTGGAGCCGAGCACCTGCTGCGCGAGGCGGTCGAACTCGCGGAAGGGGTCGGTACGCATGAGCATCACAGTCCACTCCTCTCTTCGGGTCTGTCTGTGCGATGCCCTCACTTCGTCTTCTTATATAGCGCGGAGGAGGAAACTTGACAAGCCCTGACTCAAGTCGACCCCGCGGGTGTCGTGCCCGGATCCCGGGTTAGCCTCGGAAGCCGGTGAGAGAACGCCCTCATGGGCGCTGTGGCAGAAGGCAGGCAGACATGGCGAAGGTTCCCGGTTCGGTGATGGCCGCGAGCGGACTCGTCGGGGGGTACGGCGTCGCCCGCTGGACCCGCAAGCGGCAGCTGGGCGGCGTCGTCCTCGCCGTCGCCGGGGCCGCCGCCGCGCGGCAGTGGCGGGAGCGGGCCGGGGGCGGGGCGGCGGGGGCGCTGTCGGTGGCCTACGTGGCCGCGTTCGCGGGGTCGCACCCGCTGGCCAAGAAGGTGGGCGCCTGGCCGGCCGTGTTCGGCGCGGCGGGGGCCGTGGCGCTCGCCTCGTGGGCGGTGGCCGACCGGCGCGGCTGAGCCGCGCCGGCCCCACCGGACCGTCCGTCTCCGTCCGGACGCGCGGCGCCCTACGCCGTCGCGGGCCCGGAGCCCGGGCCGGTCCCCCCGCCCGCGCCCGCCCGGATGCCGCCCTTCGCGGGGGACGCGGCGGCGGTGAGCGGTGTGGCGATGTCCTCCAGGGAGCGGCGTTCCGCCTTCACCGCGAGGAACGCGGCCACCAGGCCCGCCGCGCACATCAGCCCGGCGCCGATCTGGAAGGCGAGGACCGTGTCGCCGACCTTGCCGGTGCCCGTGAGGTCGGCGAAGAGCAGGGGCCCGCTGATGCCTCCCGCGGCGGTGCCGAGGGCGTAGAAGAAGGCGATGGACATCGCGCGGGTCTCCATGGGGAAGATCTCGGAGACCGTCAGGTAGGCGCTGCTCGCGCCCGCCGAGGCGAAGAACAGCACCGCGCACCAGCAGGCCGTCAGCGTGCTCGCGCTCAGCGAGCCCCGGTCGAACAGCCAGGCCGTGCCGAAGAGCAGCACGCCGGAGGCCAGATAGGTGCCGGAGATCATCACGCGCCGGCCGACCGTGTCGAACAGTTTGCCGAGGAGCAGGGGGCCCATGAAGTTGCCGAGCGCGATGACGGCGAAGTAGTAGCCGGTGCTGCCGGACGGGACGTCGAAGAACGTCGTCAGGATGGCGCCGAAGCCGAAGGTGATGGCGTTGTAGAGGAACGCCTGGCCGATGAAGAGGGAGAAGCCGAGGACGGAACGCTTGCGGTACTTGGCGAAGAGCGTGCGGGCGATCTCGGCGAAGGTGACGCTCCCGCGCTGATGGATGGTCAGTTCGCTCTCGGCGCGGGGCAGCGGCTCCTTCGTCTCGGCCTCGATCCGCCGCTCGATGTCGCCGACGATGCGTTCCGCCTCCTCCTCGCGGCCGTGGATCAGCAGCCAGCGCGGGCTCTCGGGGACGTGACGCCGTACGAGGAGGATGACCAGGGCGAGGACGGCGCCGAGGGCGAAGGTCAGGCGCCAGCCGACGTCCGCCGGGAAGATCTCGGTGTTCAGCGCGAGGATCGACAGCAGGGAACCGCCGACCGCGCCGAGCCAGAAACTGCCGTTGATCATCAGGTCGACGCGGCCCCGGTACCGCGCCGGGATCAGCTCGTCGATCGCGGAGTTGATGGCCGCGTACTCGCCGCCGACGCCGAAGCCGGTGAGGAAGCGGAAGAGGAGGAACCACCAGGTGTCGAAGGAGAACGCGGTCAGGGCGGTGGCGCCGAGGTAGACCGCGAGGGTGATCATGAAGAGTTTCTTGCGCCCCCAGACGTCGGTCAGGCGGCCCCAGAAGAGGGCGCCGACGCAGGCACCGGCCACGTAGAGGGCGGCGGCGATGCCGGTGACCTGGCCGGAGGTGATGGGCAGTCCGCTGCCGGGTTCGGACAGCCGGCCGGCGATGTTGCCGACGACCGTGACCTCCAGGCCGTCGAGGATCCACACGGTGCCGAGGCCGATCACGATGGTCCAGTGCCAGCGGGACCACGGAAGCCGGTCCAGGCGGGCGGGAATGCTGCTGGTGACGGTGCGTCCGGTCGCGGACTGTGCGGTGGTCATGGGCTCCCCCCTCGGCGAAGCGAACGCCCGTCGTCTGCCCCGGGACACGCGGTTTCACGCCCGGCCGCTCCCGCACCGCGCCGCGCGCACCCGGCCGCTCCCGGCCGGCCGGCTAGGCCCCCATCGCCCGGGACACCGTGTAGATCAGCAGACCGGCCAGGGAACCGACCACCGTGCCGTTGATGCGGATGAACTGCAGGTCGCGGCCGATGTTGGCCTCGATCTTCCTGGTGGTGTGCTCGGCGTCCCAGCTCGCCACCGTGTCCGTGATCAGGGAGGTGATCTCCTTGCGGTAGGTGGTGACGACGTACACGGCGGCGCCCTCCAGCCAGCCGTCGACCTTGCCCTGCACCTTGGGGTCGGCCGCCATCCGGGCGCCCAGCGAGAGCAGCGAGGCCCGCAGGCGCAGCCGCAGTTCGCTGCGCTCGTCCTCCGCCGCGGAGACGATCATGGATCGTACGGCGGTCCAGGCGGAGGCGATCAGGTCCTGCACCTCGTCGCGGCCGAGGATGTCGCCCTTGAGGCGTTCGATCCGGGCGCGGGTGTCGGTGTCGGACTGGAGGTCGGAGGCGAAGTCGGTGAGGAAGCGGTCGAGGGCGCCGCGCGCGGGGTGGGCGGGCATGTCGCGCATCTCGGTGACGAAGCGCAGCAGTTCCCGGTAGACGCGCTCGCCGACCTTGCGGTCCACGAATCGGGGGGTCCAGCCGGGCGCGCCGCCCTGCACGGCGTCCATCACGGAGTCGCCGTGCAGCACCAGCCAGTCGTGCGCGCGGGTGACGACGAGGTCGACGGCGCGTCTGTGCCCGCCGTCGGCGACGACCTTCTCCAGCATCTTGCCCATGCCGGGTGCGATCTCCTGGGCCTCGGCGCGGCGGGTGACGGCCTCGCCGACCACCGCCTGGACGTCGGAGTCGCGCAGCACGGTCAGCGCGCCGCGCAGGGCCGCCGACAGTTCGGCGGTGACCCGGTCGGCGTGTTCGGGGACGGCGAGCCAGGCGCCGAGCCGGCCGCCGATCCCGACGGCGCGCAGCCGCAGCCGTACGACGTCCTCGGAGAGGAAGTTCTCACCGACGAACTCGCCGAGGGAGACGCCGAGCTGGTCCTTCTTGGTGGGGATGATCGCGGTGTGCGGGATGGGCAGGCCGAGGGGGCGGCGGAAGAGGGCGGTGACGGCGAACCAGTCGGCGAGCGCGCCGACCATGCCGGCCTCGGCCGCCGCGGCGACGTAACCGGCCCAGGGGCCGGCGCCCTGGTGGGAGGCCCATTCGGTGAGGACGTAGACCACGGCGACGAAGAACAGCAGTCCGGTGGCGGTGAGCTTCATCCGGCGCACCCCGCGCCGCTTCTCCTCGTCCGCGGGGCTGAAGGTCGTCATCGCGCGGTTCGAGAAGGCGCCGGTGCGGGCAGTCCGCCCTTCGGCGCCTCCGTCTTCGGTTTCCGCCGCTTTCGTCCGTTCCATCCGCTCCACCCGTCCGGTGATCCCTCACCTATTGTTCCTTCCTGACCGACTCCCGGAACGGGACAGGAGTTCCCGGCGTCTGTCCGGAAGGGGCTGGGCCAGGGACATCACCTAAGGGTTCCCGGCGTCCTCCCCGCCACCCATGACACCTCACGGGTGTGTCCGGCGCCTCACGGGTGCGTCTCACGCCTCACGGGTGCGCCCCCGCCGGGCAGCACCGCGCGACGGGCGCCCCGGCGGCCGCCCGCGGGCACGGTCCGGTCCGGACCGGGCCGGCGGGCGGGGAGACCGGACCGGGCGGCGGGCGGGGAGACCCGCTCAGCGGTCGCTGTCGCGGCCGTGGCCGCCGCTCCCCCCGCGGTGCCGGTCCCGGCGGTCGTGGAGGTTCAGGCCGAGCGGGTCGTGGAGGTCGTGGAGGTCGTGGCGAGAGCCCTCCACTTCCCGGCGGCGTTCCTCCCCGCGCTCCAGTTTCTGACGGCGGCGCTCCTCGCGCAGGCGCTGCTTCGCCGAGCGGGGGAGCTTGCGCTGGACGCCCACGCCGCCCCAGAAGGCCAGGCCCGTGACGACCACGCGAGGCGCGCCGGGCTCCCCCGGCACGCCTTCCTCGCGGTGGTCGAAGCCGCCCATGACGCCGACGCCGCGCACCACGACCTCGACCCCGGGCGGGACGACGACGTCCACCCCGCCCATGATCGCCACCGCGTTGATCACGATCTCCCGGTCGGCGAAGTACGCCTCCCGCAGATCGATCTCACCGCCGCCCCAGAAGGCGAAGCAGTTGAACCGGCGCGGCACCGTCCAGTGCCCCTTGCGCTGGAAGCCCGACATCACGGCCACGGCCCACGTCGACGCGGGCTCGTCACCGCGGACGATCCGGCTCCCCCAGTCGCCGCCCCGCTCCGGGTCCTTCGCCAGCGAGACGGCGGGCACCGACGCCGTGCCGTGGCCCGGCAGATCGCGGGTGATCGGCGCGAGGTCCCCGTACGTGCGCGCCCGGTACGTCGCGTCCAGGCGCTCCTCGAACTCCTCCATGTCCAGGCGGCCCTCCGCGAGGGCGTCCCGCAGGATCTCGGCGACCCGTTCACGGTCGGCGTCGGAGGCGCGGAGATCCCGGGCGGATGCGTCGTCGGTCATACGCAGCAGCCTACGAGTTGTCCCCGCCGCACGCCTACGGGACCGCCCGGCCGGTCCGCTCCGGCGGGGGTCCGGAGGTGTCCCCCGGCCCGTGCAGCATCTTCGCGATCACCGCCTCGATGTCCGGCTCCCGCACCGACAGGTCGACCAGCGGGTACTCCGCGGCGATCCGCGCCACCAGCCCCGCCGCCGGCGCCGACGCCGGGAACGCCAGCCACTGCCGGGGCCCCTCCACCCGCACCACCCGCGCCGGCGGCGGCGCGTCGATCGGCGACAGCTCCCGTTCGAAGTCCACCACCAGCGTCCGCTCGCTCCCGCCCGCCTCGTGCAGCCCGGCGAGCGCACCGTCGTACACCATCCGGCCGTGGTCGATGACCATCACCCGGGAACACAACTGCTCGATGTCCTGCAGGTCGTGGGTGGTCAGCAGCACCGTCGTGGCCCGCTCGGCGTTCAACTGCCGCAGGAACTCCCGCACCCTGGTCTTGGAGATGACGTCCAGACCGATGGTCGGCTCGTCGAGGTACAGCACCTCCGGGTCGTGCAGCAGCGCCGCCGCGATGTCCCCGCGCATCCGCTGCCCGAGGGACAGCTGACGCACCGGCACGTCCAGCAACGCCTCCAGGCCCAGCAGTTCGACCAGCCGGTCCAGGTTCTCCCGGTACCGCGCGTCCGGGATGCGGTACATGCGGTGCATCAGCTTGTACGAGTCGATCAGCGGCAGGTCCCACCACAGCGTCGTGCGCTGCCCGAACACCACCCCGATCCGGTGCGCCAGCCGCATCCGCTCCCGGGAGGGGTCGATCCCGGCGACCCGCAGCCGGCCGCCGCTCGGCGTGAGGATCCCGGTCAGCATCTTGATCGTCGTCGACTTCCCGGCGCCGTTCGGGCCGATGTAGCCGACCATCTCACCGCGCGCCACCGTGAAGGAGACCGAGTCGACGGCCCGCACCCGGTGCCGCTCCCGTCTCAGGAAGCCCGTCTTCCTGCGCACGTCGAAGACCTTCTCGACACCGTCCAGTTCAATGAAAGGGTCCGTCGCGTCCATCGTCTGCTCGCTAACTCCCCGTGCTCCGGTACGACCTGAGACCCGTCCGCCATGCCAGACCCGCCAGCACACAGCACCCCACCGCCACCAGCGGCGACGCGAACGCCGCCCACCCCGGCAGCCCGACCGGGTACGGCCGCTCCAGCACGTGGGCGACCGGCACCCAGTTGACGAAGGCGAGCGGCAGCACGAAGGTCACGCCGCGCACCAGGTCCTTCCCGAACACGCTCGGCGGATACTGCAACAGCGTGGTCCCGCCGTACGTGAACGCGTTCTGCACCTCGGCGGCATCCTGCGCGAAGATCTGGAAGGCCGCGCCCGCCACGAACACCGCCGAGAAGATCACCGCGCCGCTGACCACCATCACCGGCACCAGCAGCACCTTCGACGCGCTCCAGTCGACGTCGACCGACACCAGCGCCCAGCCCAGCACCGCCGACCCCTGGACGATCCGGCCGAAGCGGCGCACCGCGAACTGGTCCGCCCCGACCTGCGCGAGCACCGGCACGGGACGCACCAGCAGCGTGTCGAACGAACCGTCCCGTATCCGCGCGCCCAGGACGTCCATCGAGCCCAGCGCCAGGTCGGCCAGCCCGAACGACGTCACCGACAGCCCGTACAGCAGGGCCACCTCGGGCAGCGACCAGCCGCCGAGCGAGTCGACCTGCGAGAACATCAGCAGGATGCCGACGAAGTCCATACCGGTCAGCACCAGGTTGCCGACCATCGTGGCCACGAAGGAGGCCCGGTAGGTCATACCGGCCCGCACCCACATCCCCGCGATCAGCCAGTACGCCCGCAGCGCCTCGACGGCGACGTTGCGCTCACCCACCCTGCACCACCACCCGCCGCGTCGCCGCCGACTGCACCAACCGCCCCACCGCCAGCAGCGCCACCGCCCACGCCGCCTGGAACGCGAACGCCCGGAGCGCACCGGTCTCCCCCATCAGCACATCCGCCGGCATCTGCAGCTGCGCCGCCCACGGCAGCACCCGCACCACCTCGCCCAACGCGCCAGGAAAGGCGTTCAGCGGCAGCACCATGCCCGAGAAGAACACCCCCGCGATCATCACCATCTGACCGACGCCCTTGCCGTCCAGCAGCCAGAACACGCTCAGCGCCGCCAGATAGCGGATCGCGAAACTCACGACCGCCGCCAGCAGCACCGCGACCGCGAACGCCGCCCACACGCCCGCCTCCGTCGGCAGCGCCATCGGGAAGAACAGCCAGCCGACCAGGAACGGCACCACGCCCCGCCCCAGCAGCTGGAACAGCGCCCGCCCCACATCACCGGCCAGCCACCACAGCTGCAGATCGACCGGCCGGTACAGGTCGACGGCGATCTCACCCGTGCGGATACGGTCCATCAGCTCCTTCTCCGCGCCGCCGCCCTGGATCGCCAGCGTCGCGAACAGGCACTGCCCCAGCCACACGTACGTCACCGCCTGCGCCTGGTCGTACCCCCCGAGCCCCGGCCTCTCCTCCCACAGCGCCAGATAGGTGTACACCAGGATCAGCCCGAACACGGTGTTGGTGAACACCCCGGCCGCGGTGGCCGCCCGGTACGACGCGTACCGCCGGAAACCCCCCACCGCGACGGCCGCATACAGCCGTACCCAGCCCACGCCGCACCCCTCCTCTCCGCACCCCGGCACCGAAGCGCAGGAGCCTAATGCGCGCGGCGGGCCCGCTGCCACGCATTTTCCGCCGCCGCGGGGGCACCGGAACACCGCCACAGGACCATGCGTGTGAGAAGCCGGACGGGTGCGCGACGCGCGCCGCCGCCGGGGAACGGACCACCGGATGGGACAGTCTTGGACAACAGGCGCGCACCCCCCAGGGGGCGCGCGACACGACGTAAAGGCACGAACAGCGCGAACGAGGCGGAACAGGAGTCCGTGCACGACATGAGCGACGAGCCGAAGCCGCAGCAGCCCGCCCGGGGCCGGGCACCGAGACGGCCCCGGGCGGCCGACGCACCCCGGGACGAGGCGGGAGGCGCACCCCGGCGCACCGGCCGGCGCCGGCTGGTCCCCACCTGGCGGACGACCCTCGGGACCTTCCTCGTCGTCGCCCTGCTCACCGTCGGCGGCTTCTTCCTCGGCTACCACCTCGTAGGGATCCCCGCCGCCAACGCCCTCGCCACCCAGCAGGCCAACGTCTACCTCTACGCCGACGGCACCGTCATCGCCCGCGACGGCGAGGTCAACCGGGAGAACGTCACCCTCGACCGGATCTCCGAGGACGCCCGGCACGCCGTACTGGCCGCCGAGGACCGCGACTTCTACACCGAGTCCGCCATCGACCCGCAGGCCATGGTCCGCGCCGCCTGGAACACCGCCACCGGCAAGGGCAAGCAGTCCGGCTCCACGATCACCCAGCAGTACGTGAAGAACTACTACCTCCGTCAGGAGCAGACCGTCACCCGCAAGGTGAAGGAGTTCTTCATCTCCATCAAGCTCGACCGCGAACAGAGCAAGGACCAGATCCTCCAGGGCTACCTCAACACCAGCTTCTTCGGCCGCGGCGCCTACGGCATCCAGGCCGCCGCCCACGCCTACTACGGCATGGACGCCGCCGAACTCGACGCCGGCCGCGCCGCCTACCTCGCCGCCCTCGTCAACGCCCCCAGCCAGTACGACGTCGTCACCCACCCGGAGAACCGCGACGCCGTCGAGGACCGCTGGAACTACGTCCTGGACGGCATGGTCGACGAGGGCTGGCTCGACCCCTCCGAGCGCGCCGGCATGAAGTTCCCGATGCCCAAGCGGACCACCCTGCCCACCGGCCTGTCCGGCCAGCGCGGTTACATCGTGAACGTCGTCAAGGACCAGTTGATCCGGGACGGCATCGTCGACGAGGCCTCCCTCGACGCGGGCGGCTACCGCATCACCACCACCCTGCACAAGGACAAGCAGGACGCCTTCGTCGACGCCGTCGACGACCACCTGATGGACCGGCTCGACGGACGGAGCCGCAAGGTCGACACCTACGTCCGCGCCGGCGGCGCCTCCATCGACCCCGGGACCGGCAAGGTCGTCGCGATGTACAACGGCATCGACTACGTCAAGCAGTACACCCCGAACGCCACCCGCCGGGACTTCCAGGTCGGCTCCGCCTTCAAGCCGTTCGTGTTCACCTCGGCCGTCGAGAACGGCTCCCGCACCCAGGACGGCCGCCCCATCACCCCGAACACCGTCTACGACGGCACCAGCGAACGCCCCGTCCAGGGCTGGAGCGGCCACTACGCCCCGGAGAACGAGGACCACCGCGACTACGGCGACATCACCGTCCGCGAGGCCACCGACAAGTCCGTCAACGCCGTGTACGCGCAGATGGCCGTCGACGTCGGCCCCGACGAGGTCCGCGAGACCGCCATCGACCTGGGCCTGTCCGAGCACACCCCCAGCCTCGACGACGCCGGGCCCTCCATCGCCCTCGGCGTCGCCACCGCCAGCGTCCTGGACATGGCCGAGGCGTACGCGACCCTCGCCAACCACGGCGAGCACGGCGCCTACACGATGATCGAGAAAGTCACCCGCGGCACCAGGACCGTCGAACTGCCCGAGCGCCGCACCCGCCAGGCCGTCAGCCGCCAGGCCGCCGACACCACCACCTCCATTCTGCGCAGCGTCGTCCAGAGCGGCACCGCCACCGCCGCCCAGAGCGCCGGCCGCCCCGCCGCCGGCAAGACCGGCACCGCCGAGGAGGACACGGCCGCCTGGTTCGCCGGCTACACCCCCGACCTCGCCACCGTCGTCGCCGTGATGGGCCAGGACCCCGTCACCGCCGGTCACAAGTCGCTCTACGGCGCCATGGGCCTGTCCCGCGTCAACGGCGGCGGCGCCCCGGCGGAGATCTGGGGCCAGTACACCCGCGAGGCCCTCGCGGGAGAACCGGTCCGGGCCTTCGACCTGCGGCTCCAGCCCGGCGCCTGGGTCACCCGGCCGCCCGCCGACGCCGGCGGCACCGGGCCGGCCTCCGACGGCCCCGGCCAGGACACCGGCGGCCGGACCCCCGGCGGCACCGGGGAACAGCCCGCGGAGAGCCGGACCGACGAGGGCGGAGAAGGCGGAGAAGGCGGTGAGGACGGCGCGGACGGGACCGCGGACGGGACCGGGGACGCCACCGGCGGCGGCACCACGGAAGACACCGGGGTCACCGGGGACGGCACCGGGGACGAGGGCACCGACGGCGGCCCGGACGGCGGCGGGAGGACCGACGACGGCGACACCCCCCGCGGCGACTCCAACGGGGACGACGCCCCCGGCCGCACCGGACCGGCCGACGCGATCAGCCGGCACCCCCGCCGGGACTGACCGGCCGGCCCGCCCGGGCCCCGGCCCCACCGTCCCCGGCCCTCAGTGCCCGGAGGTCGCCTTCAACCCCACCACGGCGACCACCAGCAAGGACACGAAGAAGATCCGCGCGGCGGTCACCGGCTCACCCAGCACCACCATGCCCAGCACCGCCGCCCCGGCCGCACCGATCCCCACCCACACGCCGTACGCCGTACCGATGGGCAGCGTACGCGCGGCAAACGACAGCAACAGCATGCTGCCGACGATGCCGGCACCGGTGAGCACACTGGGCACCAGCCGGGTGAAGCCATCGGTGTACTTCATCCCGACCGCCCAGCCCACCTCCAGCAGACCGGCGACGACGAGCAGGACCCAGGCCATGACAGGCACCTCCGGGACACGAACGGGAACGGGGGTGCGTCGTCTTTGCCTTCACCCCGGTACGGCGCGTCTCGTCGGGGTCCCTTGGGTCCTCCCACCGTAGCCCACCACCGGAAAAGGGGCCGGTGACCATGGTCACCAGCCCTTCCCGTCACCGGTCTAGAGGTACAAGCCGGTCGAATCCTCGGCATCCTCGAACCGGTCCGCGGCCACCGCGTGCAGATCACGCTCCCGCATGAGGACGTACGCGGTCCCCCGGACCTCGACCTCCGCCCGGTCCTCCGGATCGAACAGCACCCGGTCACCCGGCTCCACGGTCCGTACGTTCTGTCCCACCGCGACGACCGCGGCCCAGGCCAGCCGGCGGCCCACCGCCGCCGTCGCGGGAATCAGGATGCCGCCCCCGGAACGCCGCTCGCCCTCACTGGTGTCCTGCCGCACGAGTACGCGGTCGTGCAGCATCCGGATGGGCAGCTTGTCGTCCTGGGAACTGTGCTCGTGTCTCTTGGCGCTCACGTCCTGAAACCTACCTGCATTCGCCGCGAACGGGGACGGGCGGGTCAGCGCCGGCGCCGGCGGGCACCCACGGCCAGCAGCCCCACGACCCCCACCACCAGCACCGCGACCGGAATGACCCGCTCCAGCCGGGGCGCGCCGTCCTCGTCCACGAACTGCGCCCTGACGTCGCTCACCACACGGTTGACACCGACGTACGCCCGCCCGAGCGTGTGGTCCACGTTGGACACGACCCTGGCCTTCGCGTCCCCCACGATCGTCTTCGGGTGCACCCGCACACCGATCTCGTCCAGGGTCTCGGCCAGCCCCGCACGACGGCTCCTGATGTCCGCCTCGATCTGCGCCGGTGTTCTGGTGTCCGCCGTGTCCGCCACCGTGCCGCCTCCGAAATCCGCTGATACCCGTACCTGTGCCGGACAGTCTGTCAGCTTCGGTCCGCCACTCGCCGTCAGGACCCCCGGTTACCCTCGATCCCGGCACCCGATCCACGCAGCGCGTACGTACGAGGAGAACAGACCGATGAGCCAACGCCTCCAGCCCGGGGACGAGGCCCCCGCCTTCACCCTGCCCGACGCCGACGGCAACGAGGTGTCCCTGGCCGACCGCAGGGGCCGCAAGGTCATCGTCTACTTCTACCCGGCCGCGCTCACCCCCGGCTGCACCAAGCAGGCCTGCGACTTCACGGACAACCTGGAACTGCTGGCGGGCGCGGGCTACGACGTCATCGGGATCAGCCCCGACAAGCCCGAGAAGCTCGCCGCGTTCCGCGAGAAGGAGTCCCTGAAGGTCACCCTCCTCGCCGACCCGGAGAAGAAGGTCCTGGACGCGTACGGCGCCTTCGGCGAGAAGAAGAACTACGGCAGGACCTACCTGGGCGTCATCCGCTCCACGATCGTCGTCGACGAGCGGGGCGAGGTCGAACACGCCCTCTACAACGTGCGGGCGACGGGCCACGTGGCCAAGATCATCAAGGATCTGGGCATCTGAGTCCGCCGCGCCCGGGGAACGGCCCGCACCGGAACTCCGGTACGGGCCGTTCCGCTTTTCGTACGTGACCGTCCGGTATCCGGTTCGTTACTCCGTGCGAGGCCGCGAACGGCTGGTCGAGGAAGCGGAGGGGCGCATGGTCGTGCGACAGGTGACGGATCCGTACAGCGAGGAGCAACTCGCCCTGGTCGTCCCTCAGGCCCGTAACTGGGCAGACCTGATGCGGCGACTCGGTCTCCCGGCCAATGGGGGGCGACGGCGCACGCTGCAGGAGAAGGTGGCCGCACATGGACTGGACACAAGCCACTTCGTCAAACGCAGCCCCTGGCGCAAGTACCCGGACGGAGCCATCGCCGCAGCCGCCGCATCGTCGTCATCGCTTCGCGAAGTGGCCCTCCGACTCGGTGCCACTCCTGCCACCGGGACCCTTTCCCACATCCGGCGTCGCATTCTCGCGGCGGGCATCGACATCAGCCACTTTCCAGGTATCGATCGCGACGAACTGGATCTGCCTTTCACCACCGAGGAGCTGAGAGAAGCGGCGGCGTCAGCGACCAGCATCCGCGGAGTGGCCCGTGCCCTCGGCGTGTCGGACGACAGCCGGTCACGCGCGACGCTGAGTCGCATGCTGCGCGCCCGGGGGATCGGCGTGGAGCACTTCGCTTACCGGCGTATCGCGATCCCCGAGGGCAGACTCCGCGAGCTCGTGCGGACCTCGACGAGCTACGCCGACGTGATGCGTGGTCTCGGGCTGAACGTGACCGACACCAATCATCGGCGCGTCCGACGTGCGGCAGCCCGCCTCGGCCTCGACACCAGCCATTTCAGGAGGCGGAGCTGGGGCCGGCCCGAGCGGCCCGCACCTGCCCTCATCGCCCACCGAGTGCTGGTCGTTCTCCCCGACCACGCGGGGCGTACCGGCAGGGCCCAGCTCCACCGGGCCCTGGCCGCACTCGGGGTGCCCTACGCCTGCGCGAGTTGCGGCAACACCGGGGAGTGGCTGGGGCGGCCGATCACCTTGCAGATCGACCACGTCAGCGGAGACTGGCGCGACAACCGCCGGGAGAACCTGCGGTACCTGTGTCCCAACTGCCATGCCCTGACGGAGACGTGGTGCCGCCAGAAGGGAAGGGTGGCCCTCGCAGGGTGACCCGTTCGCCCGTACACTGAGGTCGCCGGTCAGGCGTCATGACCGGTTTTGAGCGGCCGTGATGGAATTTGGCAGTCATGCTGGGTTTAGGTCCCAGTGGGTTAACACCCGTGTGGGTTCGAGTCCCACCGGCCGCACCGTCCGAAGGGGCCGCCCGACCGACTCCGTTGATCCATGTCGGGTGGCCCCTCAGCGTTGCTCAGCCCAGCAGTTCCCGGACCACCGGTGCCAGTGCGCGGAACGCCTTCCCCCGGTGGCTGATCGCGTTCTTCTCGGCCGCCGTCAGTTCGGCGCACGTGCGCGTCTCGTCCTCCGGCTGGAGGATCGGGTCGTAGCCGAAGCCGTTCGTGCCTGCCGGGGTGTGGCGCAGGGTGCCCCTCAGCCGGCCCTCGACCACGCGCTCCGTGCCGTCCGGCAGCGCGAGTGCCGCCGCGCAGGCGAAGTGGGCGCCCCGGTGTTCGTCCGCGATGTCGGACAGCTGGGCCAGGAGGAGGTCCAGGTTGGCCCTGTCGTCGCCGTGGGTGCCGGACCAGCGGGCGGAGAAGATGCCGGGGGCGCCGCCGAGGACGTCGACGCAGAGGCCGGAGTCGTCGGCGACGGCGGGGAGGCCGGTGGCGCGGGCGAGGGCGTGGGCCTTCAGGAGCGCGTTCTCGGCGAAGGTGACGCCGGTTTCCCTGACGTCGGGGACGTCGGGGTAGGCGTCGGCTCCGACGAGTTCGTGGGGCAGGCCGGCGTCGGCGAGGATCGACCTGAGTTCGGTGATCTTTCCGGCGTTGCGGGTGGCGAGGATCAGGCGGGTCATGGGGACCAGTATTCCGGCCCCCTCGGCCGTCGCCCGCGGCGCCCTTACGGGGTGCAGACCTTCGTCAGTTCGCCGGCCGCGTCGGTGACGGGGCTGATGTCGGGGGTCGGGTCGCCGTTGTCGATGGAGGTGCGGACGTTGTCGACGGCCTTGTCGAGGTCGGCGACGGCCTTGCCGACGTCGGCGTTGTCGGTCTTGTCGCCGAGGTCGCCGAGGTTCTTGTCGATGGAGTCGAGGGACTCCTCGAGCTGGGTGACGTCGCTGGAGGCGCCTTCGACGGCCTGCTGCATGTCGGTGACGCTGTCGGCGACGGCGTCGGCGGTCTGGACGCAGTCCAGTGCCTTGTCGACGGCGTCGCAGCCGGTGGTGAGTCCGGCGGTCAGCGCGACGGCCGCCAGGATGGCGGCGACGGCTGTGGTGCGGCGTCGGCGGCTCGCGGCCATGGAACGGTCCCTCCTCGTCGGGCCCCTGGGGCCCTGGGTCGTTGGCCGGACGCCCGGGGATGAGCCGTGCGCCCGTACTTGTTCAGACGCGGGGGCGGCCGGCGCGGTTGCTCCGCGCCGGCCACCTTCCTTGGTGTGTCCTTTACCTTTCGAGGACGGTATCAAGCGCGGCGCGCTGCGCGGCGGCGAGTTCTCCGCACCCGGCGACGGCGAGGTCGAGGAGGGCGTCGAGTTCGTCGCGGGCGAAGGGCTCGGCCTCGGCGGTGCCCTGGACCTCGACGAAGCGGCCGTCGCCGGTGCAGACGACGTTCATGTCGGTGTCGGCCTTGACGTCCTCCTCGTAGCAGAGGTCGAGGAGGGGGACTCCGCCGACGATGCCGACGGACACGGCGCTGACGGTGCCGGTGAGGGGCTGGCGGCCGGCGCGGATCAGCTTCTTGGACCGGGCCCAGCCGATGGCGTCGGCGAGGGCGACGTAGGAGCCGGTGATGGCGGCGGTGCGGGTGCCGCCGTCGGCCTGGAGGACGTCGCAGTCGAGGACGACGGTGTTCTCGCCGAGGGCCTTGTAGTCGATGACGGCGCGCAGGGAGCGGCCGATGAGGCGGCTGATCTCGTGGGTGCGGCCGCCGATGCGGCCGCGGACGGACTCGCGGTCGCCGCGGGTGTTGGTGGCGCGGGGGAGCATGGCGTATTCGGCGGTGACCCAGCCCTCGCCGCTGCCCTTGCGCCAGCGGGGGACGCCTTCGGTGACGGAGGCGGTGCAGAGGACCTTGGTGTCGCCGAAGGAGACGAGGACGGAGCCTTCGGCGTGCTTGCTCCAGCCGCGTTCGATGGTGACCGGGCGGAGTTGTTCGGGGGTGCGGCCGTCGATTCGAGACATGGCGTCGAGCCTAGTGGTACGCACGGCGAAGGCCCCTTCCGCGGGGGAAGGGGCCCCGAAGGTGTGGCCGTGGCGCGTCGGCACCGTGGCACGTCGGCACCGTGGTCAGCGCCTCGGCGGCGGTGGCTCGGTGGCGGTGGCTCAGCGGCTCACATCATGTCTTCGATCTCGGCCGCGATGGGGTCGGCGTCGGTGCCGATGACGACCTGGATGGCGCTGCCCATCTTGACGACGCCGTGGGCGCCGGCGGCCTTGAGGGCGGCTTCGTCGACCTTGGCGGGGTCCACGACCTCGGTGCGGAGGCGGGTGATGCAGCCTTCGACCTCTTCGATGTTGTCGATGCCGCCGAGCCCGGCAACGATCTTCTCAGCCTTGGTGGCCATGTTCGTTCTCCCTGATCCGAACCGCTTTGTCGCAGTAACCCACAGTTGGCCCATCTTTGCGAGCGGCCCTGTCGTGGGAGCCGGATGATGGCGTCACGACGACGGAACCGTCCTGCCCGACTGGTCTACACCACCGGGTGGACTGCCGACAAACCCGTCCTCGCCGCTCTTCGGCGAAGGGGACCGGATGAGTGCCGGGAGTCCCGCCGGCGGCGGGCACCCTGAACCGGCCGGGGCAGCCGGACGTGTTCGGGGACGAGGGCCCGGGCCGGACGAACGCCTCCGAGGTGACGGTGGGCGCGGGCGGCGCGCTGCCGGGCGGCGGACGGGACGGTGGCCGCCTTCACGTACCGGACCCCGGGGGTGTGCGACGGGTTCAGCGTCCCGGCGGGGCCGGTCGGCCACGTCATCGGCGGGAACCCGGCACCCCGGCCGCGGGCGGCCGTTCCGGCCGGGGGCGTGCTTCGCGGTGGTGTATCACGTGGTCTTCCGGTTCGCGATCGCGCGGTTCGGCCCGAGGACTCCGGGGCGGGAGCCGGAGGAGGAGGTGGAGGACACGGCGAAGGCGTGATCTCCTGAGGTGGAGGCGGCTGCCGGAGTCCCCGGATCCCGGCGGATTCCAGGGGCCGGGGACTTTTCGGTGTGTCCGGGGACGGCTCCGGCCGGGGGCCAGGACGAGTACGGTGCGTAGCCCGGCGGTAGCAGGATTCGCGGGTTCCTTATGCGGCCTTCACCATGCTAGAACAGGTCTACACCAGTAGTGGTGTAGACCACCACCGATGGAGGAAGCATGAGCACCGCCACCGCCTCGGCGGCCCCCGCGAAGAAGCGGGGATCCGGCCTGTTCCAGGGCCTGCAGAAGATCGGCCGCAGCCTTCAGCTGCCCATCGCCGTGTTGCCGGCGGCCGGTATCCTGCTGCGCCTGGGCCAGGCGGACGTCCAGGACAAACTGAACCTGCCCGACAAGGTCACCGCGGTGTTCGCCACGGCGGGCGGGGCGATCTTCGACAACCTCCCGATGCTGTTCTGCATCGGCGTCGCGATCGGCTTCGCCAAGAAGGCCGACGGCTCCACGGCCCTCGCCGCCCTCGTCGGTTTCCTGGTCTACAGCAACGTCCTGAAGGCCTTCCCGGTCACCGAGGCGAAGGTGCAGGACGGCGCGGACATAGCCGCGACCTACAACAACCCCGGCGTCCTCGGCGGCATCCTGATGGGTCTGCTGGCCGCGGTCCTCTGGCAGCGCTACCACCGCAAGAGGCTGGTGGACTGGCTGGGCTTCTTCAACGGGCGCCGACTGGTCCCGATCGTCATGGCGTTCGTCGGCACCGCCATGGGCGTCTTCTTCGGTCTGGTCTGGGAGCCGATCGGCGAGCTCATCTCCGACGCCGGTGAGTGGATCACCGGTCTCGGCGCCGCGGGTGCCGGTCTCTTCGGTCTGATCAACCGCGCGTTGATCCCGATCGGCATGCACCAGTTCGTGAACACCGTCTCCTGGTTCCAGATCGGCGACTTCACCAACGCCGCGGGCGAGATCGTGCACGGCGACCTGAACCGCTTCTTCGCCGGTGACCCCGACGCCGGTCAGTTCATGTCGGGCTTCTTCCCGATCATGATGTTCGGTCTTCCGGCCGCCGCCATCGCCATCGCGCACGCCGCCCGCCCGGAGCGCCGCAAGGCCGTGATGGGCATGATGGTCTCGCTCGCGCTGACCTCCTTCGTGACCGGGGTGACCGAGCCGATCGAGTTCTCGTTCATGTTCATCGCCCCGGTGCTGTACGCGATCCACGCGGTGCTCACCGCGCTGTCCATGGCGATCACCTGGGCACTCGGTGTCCACGCGGGCTTCACCTTCTCCGCGGGCGTCATCGACTACGGGCTCAACTGGAACCTGGCGACCAAGCCCTGGCTGATCATCCCGATCGGTCTGGTCTTCGCGGCGGTCTACTACGTGCTCTTCCGCTTCGCGATCACCAGGTTCAACCTGCCGACCCCGGGCCGCGAGCCCGAGGAGGAGCTCGAGGACACCACGAAGGCGTGAGCCGTCCTCGTACGACATGACACCGGGGCCCCGGAAGCCGTGACGGCTTCCGGGGCCCCGGTCGTCCCGCGTCAGATCTCGTACGTCGCCCCGGTTGCCGCCAGCCCCACCGGGCCGTCGTACACCGCGCGGGCGTCGGTGAGGTTGATCTGCGGGTCGGTCCACGGCGGGATGTGGGTGAGGATCAGGCGGCGGGCGTGGGCGCGGGCCGCGGTCTCACCCGCCTCGCGGCCGTTGAGGTGCAGGTCGGGGATGTCCTCCTTGCCGTGCGTGAAGGCGGCCTCGCACAGGAAGAGGTCGGCGTCGCGGGCGAGGTCGTCGAGCGCGGGGCTCACGCCGGTGTCGCCGGAGTAGGTCAGCGTCTTCCCACCGTGTTCGATGCGGATGCCGTACGCCTCCACCGGGTGCGCGACGCGCTCGGTGTGCACGAGGAACGGGCCGATCTCGAAGGTGGACGGCTTGACCGTGTGGAAGTCGAAGACCTCGCTCATGGAGGAGGCCGAGGGGGTGTCGGCGTAGGCGGTGGTCAGCCGGTGCTCGGTGCCCTCGGGTCCGTGGACCGGCAGCGGGGCGCAGCGGCCGCCGTCGTGCCGGTAGTAGCGCGCCACGAAGTAGGCGCACATGTCGATGCAGTGGTCGGCGTGCAGGTGGCTGAGGAAGATCGCGTCGAGGTCGTAGAGACCGCAGTGGCGCTGCAGCTCGCCCAGGGCGCCGTTGCCCATGTCGAGGAGCAGCCGGAAGCCGTCGGCCTCGACGAGGTAGCTCGAGCAGGCCGATTCCGCGGACGGGAACGACCCCGAGCAGCCGACGACGGTGAGCTTCATGAAGCAGAAACCTCCGCTGGCGGGTGGAGAGACGGGGGTCGTGCGGTCCGTCGAGCGTAAGGCGCGGAACCTGGGGCCGCTCCTCCACCAGGGGCGGTTGTGGGCGAACTCACCTGCGCTGTCACCGGTTCGGTGGGATGGGGCGCGCGTGGGAGCCGGGCGGGGCGTGCGGCGGTGGCGCGCGCCGGTACGGTCGGGGCATGGCCGCGTCCTGGCGGCCCGCCTCCGCCGCGGTGGCCCTGCTCGCGCCGGTCGGCGCGTTCGTCGGCGGATGGGGCCGGGGGCAGCGGAACCGGAGGCGGCGAAGGGCCGGGAGGGGCCACGGGCGGGAGTGGTCCCGTGTCCGGGCACGGCCCCCGGGAACGCGGAAGGGGCCGGAGAGGTGCTCCGGCCCCTGATCGCGCGGGTGGTGCTACGCCCAGAGCTGGCCCTGGAGCGTGTCGATGGCCTCTTGCGTCGTCGCGGCGGTGTAGACGCCGGTCGACAGGTACTTCCAGCCGCCGTCGGCGACGACGAAGACGACGTCGGCGGACTCCCCCGCGTTCTGCGCCTTCTTCGCCACGCCGATCGCCGCGTGCAGGGCGGCGCCGGTGGAGACGCCGGCGAAGATGCCCTCCTGCTGCAGGAGTTCGCGGGTGCGGGTGACGGCGTCCGCCGAGCCGACGGAGAACCGGGTGGTGAGCACGGAGGCGTCGTACAGCTCGGGCACGAAGCCCTCGTCGAGGTTGCGCAGGCCGTAGACCAGGTCGTCGTAGCGGGGTTCCGCGGCGACGATCCTCACGTCGGGCTTGTGCTCGCGCAGGTAGCGGCCGACGCCCATCAGGGTGCCGGTGGTGCCGAGTCCGGCCACGAAGTGGGTGAGGGACGGGAGGTCGGCGAGGATCTCGGGGCCGGTGGTGGCGTAGTGCGCGCCGGCGTTGTCGGGGTTGCCGTACTGGTACAGCATCACCCAGTCCGGGTGCTCGGCGGAGAGTTCCTTGGCGACGCGTACGGCGGTGTTGGAGCCTCCCGCGGCCGGGGAGGAGATGATCTGCGCGCCCCACATGCCGAGCAGGTCCCGGCGTTCCTGCGAGGTGTTCTCGGGCATCACGCACACCATGCGGTAGCCCTTGAGTTTGGCCGCCATGGCGAGGGAGATGCCGGTGTTGCCGGAGGTCGGCTCCAGGATCGTGCAGCCCGGGGTGAGGCGGCCGTCCTTCTCCGCCTGCTCGATCATGTACAGGGCGGGGCGGTCCTTGACCGAGCCGGTCGGGTTGCGGTCCTCCAGCTTGGCCCAGAGGCGGACGTCGGCGGACGGCGACAGCCGCGGCAGGCGCACCAGGGGTGTGTTGCCCACCGCGGCCAGCGGGGAGTCGTAACGCATCGCCGGTCAGGCCATGCCGCCGGCGACGGCCGGCAGGATCGTGACGCTGTCGCCGTCGGACAGCTTGGTGGTGATGCCGTCCAGGAAGCGGACGTCCTCGTCGTTGAGGTAGACGTTGACGAAGCGGCGCAGCTGCTCGCCGTCCACGATGCGGGCCCGGATGCCCGTGTGCCGGGTCTCGAGGTCGGCGAAGAGCTCGGCGAGGGTGTTCCCGGTGCCCTCCACCGCCTTCTGACCGTCGGTGTACTGGCGGAGGATGGTCGGGATGCGGACCTCGATGGCCATGGCTGAGGGCTCCTGTCGGAAGGGTCTGTCGTGGGTTCGAGAGGGCGCGCGGCGGCACGCGGCAGTCCGCCGCGGCTCACGGCACGCGGCGGCAGCGGACGGTCAACAGATGGCGCTGTTCAGCCTGCACAGGTCGACGTGCAGCCGCGCCACGAGCAGCGAGCCCGGCGCCTTTTCGCTCACGTCGAGAAGAACCATGGGGTCATCGTATCGATTCCCGGACCGGCTTCCAGAGTGTGATCTCACCCGTCGGACACCTTTCTTCCGCCATGCGAGACCAACGCCGGATCACCAGGGCCGGTAGGCCTCGACGACCTCGACCTCTTCCTCGGTGACCCGGCCCTCCACGATGCGGAACGAACGGAACTGGAACGCGCCGGCGCCGTCGGTGTCGGCGGTGGAGACCAGGACGTAGTGGGCGCCGGGTTCGTTGGCGTAGGAGATGTCGGTGCGCGAGGGGTAGGCCTCGGTGGCCGTGTGGGAGTGGTAGATGACCACCGGCTCCTCGTCGTTGTCGTCCATCTCCCGGTACAGCTTCAGCAGGTCCTGGGAGTCGAACTCGTAGAAGGTGGGCGAGCGGGCCGCGTTCAGCATGGGGATGAAGCGCTCGGGGCGGCCGGAGCCCGCCGGGCCCGCCACCACGCCGCACGCCTCGTCGGGGTGGTCCTCGCGCGCGTGGGCGACGATCCGGTCGTACAGGGCCTGGGTGATGGTCAGCATGAGGGTCAGGATAAGCAGAGGGGCCGCTCCGTACCGAGGGGTGGTACGGAGCGGCCCGTATGCCGGACGTCTGCCGCGAGGGGCCGTGGGGGGCGCCGCGGGCGCTCCCGGCGGCCCGGCGTCCGCGGTGGGGGCCGGGGCTAGCCGCCGACCTTCTCGAACTCGGTCTCGTCGCGCCGGGTGACCTGCGGGTTGCGGTTCTTGAGGACCGCCCAGCCGATGCCGAGGGCGAGGGCCCAGCCGGCCATCACGTACAGACAGATCCTGGAGTCCGCGTCGTAGGCGATCAGGCCGGTGACGAAGAGCAGGAAAGCGATGGCGACGTAGGAGCAGACCGAGCCGCCCGGCGCCGGGAAGGACGAGGCGGGCAGCCGGCCCGCGACGACCTGGCGGCGGTAGAGGACATGGCTGATCAGGATCATCAGCCAGGTCCAGATGCCGGCCGCGGTGGCGACGGAGACGACGTAGCCGAACGCCTTCTCGGGGACGACGTAGTTCAGGACCACGCCGATGCCCATGAAGACCACCGAGGTGGCGATGCCGAGCGCCGGGGTCTTGGTGGAGGACAGCCGCCGGAAGACCCCCGGGGCCTCGCCGTTGTCGGCGAGGGTGCGCAGCATGCGGCCCGTGGAGTACATGCCGGAGTTGCAGGACGACAGGGCGGCGGTCAGCACGACGAAGTTGACGATGCCGGCGCCGGCCGGGATGCCGATGACCGCGAACGCCTTCACGAAGGGGCTGGCCCCGTCGGAGAACTCGGTCCACTTCACCACGCACAGGATGACGGTGAGCGCGCCGACGTAGAACAGCGCGATGCGCCAGGGCAGGGTGTTGATCGCCTTGGGGAGGGTCTTCTCCGGGTTCTCCGACTCGCCGGCCGTGACACCGACCAGCTCGACGGCGAGGTAGGCGAACATGACGCCCTGCAGGGTCATCAGGGACGAGCCGATGCCCTTGGGGAAGAAGCCGTCGAAGGCCCAGAGGTTGGAGACGGCGGCGGTGTCACCGGCGGCGCTGAAGCCGAAGGTGAGCACGCCCAGGCCGATCAGGATCATGCCGATGATGGCGGTGACCTTGACCATCGAGAACCAGAACTCGATCTCGCCGAACAGCTTCACCGAGATCAGGTTGGCCGCGAAGAGGACGACCAGGAAGACCAGGGCCGTGACCCATTGCGGGATCGCCGGGAACCAGTAGTTGATGTAGATGGCCGCGGCGGTCAGCTCGGCCATGCCGGTGACCACCCACATCAGCCAGTACGTCCAGCCGGTGAAGTAGCCGAAGAACGGGCCGAGGAACTCGCGCGAGTACTCGGCGAAGGAGCCCGAGACGGGACGGTAGAGCAGGAGCTCGCCGAGCGCCCGCATGATGAAGAAGATGATCACGCCGGCGAGGGCGTACATGACGATCAGGCTGGGTCCGGCCTTGGCGATGTTCGCCCCGGCTCCCAGGAAGAGTCCGACGCCGATGGCGCCGCCGATCGCGATCATCTGGACCTGACGGCTGCCGAGCCCGCGCTCGTACCCCTCCTCGGGTACGGACTCCGTGTCGACCTGCGGTGAGGCCATGTGTGGTGCGCCTTTCTCCATGCCGACCCGGGCCGCTGTCGGCCCCGGATCGGGTCTCGATCCCCCCGGACTGATGGAGCTGAGCGGACTCGGGGAGCCCGCTCGTGCCTGGCCGGCGGTCACCGGCTCGGTGGCGCACCCGGCGCGGCATACAGGTGGTGCGCGCCGGGCGATCGTGAAGATTTACCACGGCCGCCGTCCTGACCACGCGGACGATTTGTGGCGTGCCTCACGCGGATAAGCAGACAGAAGGCGCCCGAAGGGGCCATAGGGGATGGGCGCTTTGACGCGATCGTTATCCGGATTTGAGCACCCTCTGAGCGAACACGTCAGGGCACTTTTCCGGACATCCGGCCCGCATTCACGGCATGGGGGTCACGGGCCCCCGGCGTGGGGGCCACGGCCCACGGGGCACGGCACGGGGGCTCACGGATTCACGGCATGAGGGTCGAGACGAGGGTCTCCTGGAGGCCGCCGAGCCACAGGTACGCCATCACCATCGGCTTGCGCGGGTCCTCGTCGGGGAGGTGGAAGAGGAGGTCGCTGTCGTCCTCGTCGCCGATCTCCAGCCGGGAGCCGATCGCCAGGCGCAGGTCGTTCAGGGAGCCGAGCCACCGGCGGGACTCCTCCGGCGACAGTTCGAGCACCGCCCCGCCCCCGCCGGCCGGGGCGAGGGCGTCCAGGGACCGGATCACCGCCAGGGCGTTGTCGCGCTTGCCGGCCCGCAGGTCGTTCTCGGTGTAGCGGCGGAACTCCGCGGAGTGCGCGCGCCGCTCCTCGGCCTCCTCGGCCCCCGGGGCGGCCCCGGGGTCGCCGTAGGCGTCCGGGAAGAGGCGGCGCAGCACCGGGTCGGAGGGCGGTTCGCTCGGGCCCTCGGCGAAGAGTTCGGCGAGCGGGTCGCCGGAGGTGTCCTCGGCGGGGCCGGGACCGATGAGCTCCAGCAGCTGCACGGCCAGGGACCGGATGATGGAGATCTCGACGTCGTCGAGGGCGACGGCCGCGCCGCCGCCGGGGAGCGGTTCGAAGTGTCCTGGCATGGCGGCGATTCGCTACTTCCGGTCCTGCGGGCGGGGTGGGGTCACGGACGGCTCGGTCACTTGCGGTCCTGCTGGAGGGTGGCCCACAGTCCGTAGCCGTGCATGGCCTGGACGTCGCGTTCCATCTCCTCGCGGCTGCCGCTGGAGACGACCGCCCGGCCCTTGTGGTGGACGTCGAGCATGAGCTTGGTGGCCTTGTCCTTGGAGTAGCCGAAGTACGTCTGGAAGACGTACGTCACATAGCTCATGAGGTTGACCGGGTCGTTGTGGACGATGGTGACCCACGGGACGTCGGGCTCGGGTACGGCGAAGACCTCCTCCGCCGGCTCGGTGCGTTCGATCTCCAGGGGTGCGGGTGACGTCACACGACCCATGCTGCCACCGCAGGGGGGTGTTGGCACAAACCGGCCCGGCGGGCCGGGGTGCCGTCCGGCATGCGGACCCCATTTCGTCAAACTGACGAAATGGGGGTAGCATTCCTGCCATGAACACAGCGGACCTTGGGCTGCCGGTGGACGTTCCCTCGACGGCGCTCTTCACGGACCAGTACGAGCTGACCATGCTGCGGGCCGCGCTGAAGGCCGGTACGGCCGGGCGGCGCAGCGTGTTCGAGGTCTTCACCCGGCGGCTGCCGGACGGCCGCCGCTACGGCGTGGTGGCCGGCACCGGGCGGGTCCTCGACGCGGTGGAGAACTTCCGTTTCGACCCGGGCGTCCTCGGGTTCCTGCGGGAGAAGGACATCGTGGACGGGGAGACCCTGGACTGGCTGGCCGACTACCGCTTCTCCGGTGACATCTGGGGCTACCCCGAGGGCGAGGTGTACTTCCCGGGCTCGCCGGTCATGCGGGTCGAGGGCAGCTTCGCGGAGTGCGTCCTGCTGGAGACGGTGATCCTCTCGATCCTCAACCACGACTCGGCGATCGCCGCCGCGGCCTCCCGGATGTCGTCCGCCGCCGGGGACCGCCCGCTGATCGAGATGGGTGCCCGGCGCACCCACGAGCTGGCCGCGGTGGCCGCCGCGCGGGCCGCCTACGTCGGCGGCTTCACCTCCACCTCCGACCTGGCGGCCGGTTTCCGCTACGGCATCCCGACCGTGGGCACCTCCGCCCACGCCTTCACCCTGCTCCACGACCGGGAGCGGGACGCCTTCCGGGCCCAGGTGGACTCCCTGGGCGGCGGTACGACCCTGCTCGTGGACACCTACGACGTGACCGAGGCGGTCCGTACGGCCGTCGAGATCGCCGGACCGGACCTGGGTGCCGTGCGGATCGACTCCGGTGACCTGCTGCTGGTGGCGCACCGGGTGCGGCAGCAGCTGGACGAGCTGGGCGCCACCGGCACGAGGATCATCGTGACCTCGGACCTGGACGAGTACGCCATCGCCTCGCTGGCCGCGGCGCCCGTGGACGCGTACGGGGTCGGGACCCAGCTGGTGACCGGCTCCGGGCATCCGACGGCGTCCATGGTCTACAAGCTGGTCGCCCGCGCCGAGTCCGCCGACCCCAGGGCGCCGCTGGTGCCGGTGGCGAAGAGGTCCGCCGGCGGCAAGACCTCCCTCGGCGGCCGCAAGTGGGCGGCGCGGCGGCCGGACGAGTACGGCGTCGCCGAGGCCGAGGTGGTCGGCACCGGTCCGGTGCCCGCCGGGCTGGCCGACCGGCAGCTGCTGGTGCCGCTGGTCAAGGGCGGCGAGGTGGTCGCCCGCGAGCCGCTGGACGTGGTCCGCGACCGGCACGCGGCGGCCCGCGCGGGTCTGCCGCTGTCGGCTACTCAGCTCTCCCGTGGGGAACCCGTCATTCCGACGGAGTACGCGCACCTGCCGTCGGGGAGCTGACCCCCGCGTGCCCCCCGTACGCGGGGCGGAGCCCCCGGTACGCGGGCCCGGACCCCTCGGGCGCCGTGCCGTGCCCCTGTCCGCGCCGTCCGCTGTTCCATAGGCTCGGAGGTTCACCAGGCCGGGCCCGTCCCCCCATCCCGCCCTCGACCCCCGTAGTCGACTTAGTCGAAGGACACCGACCATGCGCCGCGCACTGATCGTCGTTGACGTGCAGAACGACTTCTGCGAGGGGGGGAGCCTCGCCGTGGCCGGCGGTGCCGACGTGGCCGCCGCCATCACCGAACTGGTCGGCCAGGCCCCGGCCGGCTACCGGCACGTGGTGGCCACCCGGGACCACCACATCGCCCCCGGCGGCCACTTCGCCGACCAGCCCGACTACGTACGCTCCTGGCCCGCGCACTGCGTGGCCGGGACCGAGGGCGTCGGCTTCCACCCGAACTTCGCCCCCGCGGTCGCCTCCGGCGCGGTCGACGCCGTCTTCGACAAGGGGGCGTACTCGGCGGCGTACAGCGGGTTCGAGGGAACCGACGAGAACGGCACGGGCCTGGCCGACTGGCTGCGGGAGCGGGAGATCGACGAGGTGGACGTGGTGGGCATCGCCACGGACCACTGCGTGCGGGCCACCGCCCTGGACGCGGCGAAGGAGGGCTTTCGCACCCAGGTGCTGCTCGCCCTCACCGCGGGGGTCAGCCGGGAGACGACCGAGCGGGCGCTCGAGGAGCTGCGGGAGGCGGGGGTGGAGCTCTCCGGGAAACCGGTCGTCTGAGGACGCCCCGGCCGTCCGGCATCCGCCTCCCGCCCCGGACGGGACGCCGCACACCGGCGGCCCGGCCGGCACGGTCCCGGAAGGGGCGCCGGCCGGGCTTCACCGGGTCACCCGTCCTGCGGGGACCTTCGGTGATCCACCACGACGTAGGTGAGGGCCGCGACCAGCAGAACGGTCAGGACGGCCAGCTCCACCTCACCGACGAGTCCCCCGAAGGCCGTCAGCACCAGGACGAAGACCGCCACGATGCCGATGATCCTCACGATGAGTTTTCCCATGTCTCCTCCATGATCGCCGATCCCTTGCGGACCGCTTCCCGGTGAGGCGTCACCGCGGGCGACGGCCGCGGCCGTCGTGTCGCCGGCCGACGGTCCCACCGGCATCCGGGTGCGGGAGCGAGGGTCCGCGCATCAGGCCGGCGCGGCGGGCTGCCGCAGCAGTGCCCGGATCGGGCGCCACAGCCCCGTGAACGTGACATCGCTGTCAGCGGTCGTGCGCCATATCAGGCCGTCGGGGTGGTGGAGTACCGCGGTGATCTCGTCGGGGGTCGGCGGGGCGGCGTTGCCCCGCAGGTAGACCGCGCGCATCCCCAGGTTGCGCAGCCTGGTCAGGGCGCGCGCCCGGTTGTGGGCGTGGACGAGGACGCGGACCCCGGCCGGTGCGTCGGCGGCGGGGCTGGGCAGGTTCAGTGCCACCACCACCGTGCCGTTCGGCAGCTTGCAGAAACCTCCTGCGGCCATGCGGTCATACCCCCGTGTCAGCCGGTGTCAATAAGAGAGCCACAGGAGGCACCTAAACACGGATCGGCGGTGACCCGCCAGGGGGTCACCGCCGATCACGCCTTGACCTGCGAAGATGCTATTTACCTGCCCGCGGGGCCGACCTCGAGCTCGATCGTCGAGCCGTCCTTGGCCTCCTTGGCGATCTTGATCTTCGTGTTGGTGTCAGTGATCTTGACACCGGCGGTCGGGTTCGACGCGTCGTAGTAGTCGTTGGCGCGGTCGTTGAAGACCGGCACGCCCCTGGACGACGGGATCCACGTCGCCACGTCCGACTTGTGCAGCGTCATGCCCTCGGTGCGGTACTTGCTGAACGGCGAGTCGTAGGACTGGACGCGGTTGCGCATCAGCGTGCCGTCGGACCACTTCAGCGCGGCCGGGTGCGAGTCGACCGGCAGGAGCAGGCCGGTGCCCGGGTGCTGGCTGGTGTTGTTGTCCGCCTGGGAGGTGTCCCACTTCCAGATCAGCAGACCGGTCTGGTACGCGTAGTGCTCCACCCAGTCCGGGCGGCTGTTCGCGAAGCCGAAGTTGTACGGGCCCGTCTTCAGCGTCTTGTCGTACGACACGTACTGGCGGTTCTCGGCGATGTAGTACTGCGCGTAGTCCTCGGTGAAGGACGCGCCGACGCGGGAGAAGCCGGTGGCCTTCCAGGCGGCGTCCGCGCTCTCGGCGTCGTCGGAGAACAGCGGCCTGCCGTCGGCCGTCACCGTGATCGCGTCGGCCGTGAAGCCCTTCTGGGCCACGCCGCCGTCCGTCTGGTAGCGGAAGCGCAGGTCGATCTTCTGGCCGGCGTAGGCGTCCAGGGAGTACGCGAGCTTCTCGTGACCGTCGACGGTGCCGTGCAGGGCCGGCTTGCCGCTGCCGTCGCGCGGGATCGGCCGGCCGTCGACCGTGCCGTCGACGGCGGTCCAGTTGGCGCCGCCGTCGGTCGACACCTCGGTGTAGAGGTAGTCGTAGTCGGCCTCGATGTCGTACCAGCCGTCGAAGGTCAGCTCGGCCCGCGACGTGCCCGTGAGGTCGACCGGACGCGTCAGCGTGTTCCTGAGGTCGTTGCCGCTGCCGCTCCACCACTGGGTGGCGCCCTCGGCCGGCTGGACGATCTCGGTGGAGACGGCCTTCTCCGGCAGCTCGACGACCAGCGCCTGCTTGTGCTTGGTGTTGTACTCGGCGACGCCCAGCTTGTGCCAGGAGTCGACGCCGGCCTTGGCCGTGTCGTAGTTCAGCCAGCCGAGCTGGAGCTTGTCCCAGGCGGTCATGTCGCCGGGCAGGTCGCCGATCTCGTTCTTGCCGGTACCGAGCCAGGAACCGGACGACATCAGCGTCCAGAAGCCGGTGGAGTTCTCGCCGCCGGCGGTGTCGTAGTGGTCCGGCAGACCGAGGTCGTGGCCGTACTCGTGGGCGTAGACGCCGAGTCCGCCGTTCTCCGGCTGGATGGTGTAGTCGCCGACCCAGATGCCGGTGTCGCCGATCTGGGTGCCGCCGAGCTTGTTCTGCTCGGGGCCGGTGGCGCCGGCGTCCGTGCCGAAGGCGTACCAGCGGTGGGCCCAGATCGCGTCCTCGCCCTGGGCGCCGCCGCCCGCGGACTCGTCCTCACCGGCGTGCACGACCTGGAAGTGGTCGATGTAGCCGTCGGACTCGTTGAAGTCGCCGTCGCCGTCGAAGTCGTAGCGGTCCCACAGGTCGTACTGGGAGAGCTGCGACGTGATCTGGGCGTCGGTCCGGCCGGCCGCCTTCTGCTGCTCGACCCAGGCGGTGACACCGTCCTGCACCGCGTACCAGGCGCAGTTGTCGGGCTCGCACTTGTTGGAGCCGTACCGGGCCTCGTTGTAGGGGACCTTGACCCAGTCGGAGACCTCGCCGTCGACCGAGTAGCGGCCGGAGGACTGCTTCTCGTAGTAGGTCTTGACCGAGTCGACGCCCTGGCCGGAGCCGAAGTACAGCTCCTCGAAGTGCTGCTGGTCGTAGTCCTCCTGCCAGGCCGTGGAGTTGTCCGTCCTGCGGTCCGGCTTGGCGATCTGGTTGTGCAGCGGGCCCGGGGTGCCGCCGTAGCGGCTGTCGACCTTGTCCCCGAACTCGACCAGGATCGTGAAGATCTTGTCGGTCTTCTCGCGGCCGAGCTCGACGTACTTGCCGTCGCCCTTCTTGCTCTTCAGCTGGACGACCTTCGAACCGTCCCGGTTCTTGACCGTGGCCTCACCGGATATGACCTGCTTGAGCGCCTCCTCGCGCTGGGCCGCCTGCGTCTTGGAGAGCGGGCCGTCGAGGTCGTGGTCGGCGTGGTGGCGGTCCGCCGGGTCGTGCCGGTCGACCGCGCCGGGGCGATCGGCCCCGTCCGCCGTGTCGGCCTGGGCCGTGGTGAACGCAGAGCAGGTGGCGGTGGCCGCCGCGAGCGCGACGCCTATCGCGGCCGCTCTGAACGTCCAGGGTCTTCTCTTCACTTGAGGTCCCCTCTTGCGTGCGCATGCGCGGACAAGGGAGGTTCCGTGATTGGAAGGGTCCCGCGCATACGTGATCAACGCGTGTAGTCAAGTGACGACATTTGACTAGAGGTTCGACGGAAAAAACAGCCCTTGACTTGCACCGTTCAACTGCACTATGCGAAGGCGACGTTCACTTACCGGACACATCGGTGCGAACCGGAGACAGGCGCGCGCAATCGTTCACGGGGCGGACGCCATGACTCCGTGCGCCCCCTGTGCACCGGCCCTGTCGGTCAGGTCACGCTTACCGTCTGTTCCGCCCGGGCACCCTCGCGGTGAGAGCCGGCTGGCGGAACGCCCCTGAACCGGCGGAAAGCCAGGCCGACAGCCCCGACGTCCGAGGACACGATGGCCATGCCCCGTCCGACTGCCGCCCAGCTCGCTTACGGTTCGTGCACCGTGGTCCTGGCGACTCTCGCCATGCTGCTGTTGTCCGGGACGAGTTCGGGCGCGGGCATCGCGGTCGTCGCCGTCTCGGCGCTCGCCCTCGGACTGCTGGTGGCCACGAGGGTCCCGGTCCCCGGGCCCCGGCGCCCGGCCGCGGTGGAACAGCCCGCTCCGCCCGAGGCGGTACGGGCCCCCCTCCCCTCCCCGGCCCGCGAGCCGGCGCGGGAGCGGGCGGCGCCCTGACACCCCGGCCGGTCCGTCCGCCCGCGCGTCACCTGGTGCTGACCACCACGGTCTTCGCCGCCTTGTCGTGCAGGCCCTGCTTGTAGGGCCGGTCGAAGAAGCTCCAGCCGCCCGAGATCGCGGTCCACACGCAGGCGCAGCAGAACGCGAACGGCAGCCACAGCACGGCGGCGCGGGTCAGCGCGGTCTGCACGGAGGGGTTCGAGCCGTCGGCGAGATCGGCCACCCGCATGCCCAGCCACTTCTTGCCCAGGGTCTGACCGGAGCGGGCGGTCATGAAGGTGTCGTACGCCGTGTAGAGGACGGCGGCGATGACGGACTGCCCGAAGCCGTTGCCGACGTTGATCCGGTCGCCGTCGACGTTGTACTCGCTGACCCCGAACGGCCAGGTGAGCAGCCAGACGACGATGCCGACGAGGAGCATGTCGACGATGCGGGCGAGCGTGCGTCTGGCGCTGTCGGCGAGCGGGGGCATGCCGGAGAGGGGATCGGCGGGGCCGGGGGTGCCGCCGTACGGGCCGCCGCCCTGGGGCCCGCCGCCGTACGGGCCGCCGCCCTGTGGGCCGCCCTCGTGCCGACCGCCGTCGGCGCCGTGGGGGCCGCCGGGGGTGTCGTACGGAGAGCCCGGCCCCGGTGCGCCGGGACCGCCCGGCGGGGGGTGCTTCCTGAACGGGTCGTCGTCCGGCGGCTGCTGACCGGGGCCGGAGGGCGGTTCGGTGCTCATGGCCCGAGTCGACCGCGAAGCCCCCGGCCCCGCATCCGGCGAGCCGCCGTCCGGAGTACCGGTGCCGGGAGTGCCGCCGCGGATCAGCCGGCGACGAAGGTGTGCGCCGCCTTGTCGTGCCAGCACTGGCGCCAGGGCTTGTCGAACAGGCACCACAGGACGCCGACGACACCGACGAGGAGCAGCCCGGGGACGCTGTAGACCAGCCAGCGGCGCAGGGCCGCGCCGAACTCCGGCGCCTCGTGGCCCTCGATGTCCCGCACCTCGATCCCCAGCAGCCTCTTGCCCAGTGTGCGGCCCCACTTGACGGTGGGCAGCACCTCGTAGAGGACACCCGCGAGCAGGAGGACGGCGAGCACGATGCCGAGGTGGACGGCGGTCGTGCCGTCGAGCAGCCAGACCGTGACGGTCTCGCCGGACAGCCTGGCCGCCTCGATCTTCGCCTCGATGTGGTCGACGGCCTCGATGCCCAGCGGTACGCCGGCCACGGCGGTGACGGCGCCCAGGACGACGGTGTCCAGCAGCCGGGCGGCCAGGCGCTTCCCGAGCGGGGCGGGGCGGGCCGCGGCCTGTCGCCGTGCCATGGCCTGGAACGGGTCCTCGACCGGCGGCTTCCACGGCGCGGCCGGCGGCTCCTCGCCGTCGGCGAGCCGGTGCACCTGCTGCGCCCACGAGGACTGGCCGCCGCCGGAACCGCTCGTCAACGGCGCGAGGGAAGCGGCGGGAGCGGCCGGAGCGGGAGAAGCCGCCGGGGCGGGGGAAGCGGCGGGGGGAACCGGCGCGCCCGTCCGCGGGGGCACGGCCGGGGCGGCGGCCTGCTGCGGACCGGACGGCGCCGTGGCCGCCGAGCCGGCACGCGCGGCGGCGGCCTTCCCGGCCGCGAACCCGGGCCGCCCGGAGGGCGCGGGGCCCGGCTGCCCCGCCGGGCCCCGCGCCGTGTCCCGCCTGACGGCGCGGAAGGTCATGGTGCCCTCGTCCGCGGGCGCCGCGCCGGAGGCGTCGGCCGCCTGCCGGGGCTCCGCCGCCGGCCTGCGGAACGTGAAGGTGTCGCCCGCGCCGGCGGCACCGGCCGTCCCCGCGTCCGCCGTCCGTGCGGCCGGCGTGCCCGCGGCCGCCTCCGGGGCGGCCGGTGCGGACGCGTGCGGCACCCTCGGGTCGGCGCCCCAGGAGACCTTGCGGTCCTGGTCGCCGCCGAAGCCGGACTGGCGGGAGCGGTCGGCGACCCAGGCCGAGGCGGGTTCGGGCCGGCTGCCGTGCTGCGACTCGGCCGGGGACGGGCCCGCCGCGGACGACGGGTCCGGGGACGGTTCGCCGGCCGGGTCCTCGTCGAAGAAGTGCGGGCCGGTCTCCTCCACGGAGGGCCCCGCCGGGCCTGCACCGGGCGGCGGGGGGAGCACCTCGCCGTCCTTGGGCGCCGGACGGCTCGTGCCCGGCACCCAGGAGGAACCGTTCCAGTAGCGGACATATCCAGGAATGGACGGGTCCGGGTAGTACCCGTCGCGGGGCCTGTCGTCACCGGGGGCCGGGGTTGGGGCGCTCATGTCCGTCGTCCCGTATCTGCTCGAGGGGTGGGTCGGGGGGAACCACATCTACCAGACGAGCGGGAGCCGGGCCGTCCGTCCGGCCGTACCCCACTCCTTTCGGGCACCTTCTCGTTCAGAAGAGCTTGCCCGGGTTCAGAATGCCCAGCGGGTCGAAGACCCGTTTGACGGCCCGCTGCATCTCCAGCCCCACCGGGCCGAGTTCGCGCGCCAGCCACTCCTTCTTCAGCACACCCACGCCGTGCTCGCCGGTGATGGTGCCGCCGAGTTCCAGGCCGAGCGCCATGATCTCGTCGAAGGACTCGCGGGCCCGCCGGGCCTCCCCGGGATCGGCCGCGTCGAAGCAGACCGTCGGGTGGGTGTTGCCGTCGCCCGCGTGGGCGACGACGCCGATGGTGAGCCGGTGCTTCCGCGCGATCCGCTCGACGCCCTCGACGAGTTCGCCGAGCCGGGAGCGCGGCACGCACACGTCGTCGATCATCGTGGTGCCCTTGACCGCCTCCAGCGCGACCAGGGACATCCGCCGCGCCTGGAGCAGCAGTTCGGACTCGGCGGTGTCCTCGGCCGGCACGACCCGGGTGGCGCCGGCGGCCTCGCACAGCGCTCCGACGGCGGCGAGGTCGGCGGCCGGGTCGGTGGTGTCGAAGGCGGCCAGCAGCAGCGCCTCGGTGGACTCCGGCAGGCCCATGCGGGCCATGTCGTTGACCGCCTTGACCGTCGTACGGTCCATGAGTTCCAGGAGCGAGGGGACGTGACCGCCGGCCATGATGCGGCACACGGCGTCGCAGGCGGCGGCGGAGGAGGCGAACTCGGCGGCCAGCGCCAGCTGCCCGGGCGGTTCGGGCCGCAGGGCGAGAACCGCCCGGACGACGATGCCGAGCGAGCCCTCGGAGCCGACGAACAGGCGGGTCAGATCGTAGCCGGCGACGCCCTTGGCGGTGCGCCGGCCGGTGGACATCAGCCGGCCGTCGGCGAGGACGACGTCCAGTCCGAGGACGTACTCGGCGGTCACCCCGTACTTCACGCAGCACAGTCCGCCCGAGGCGGTGCCGATGTTTCCGCCGATGGTGCACGTCTCCCAGCTGGAGGGGTCCGGCGGGTAGGAGAGGCCGTGTTCGCCGGCGGCGCGGGAGAGGGCGGCGTTGAGGACGCCGGGTTCGACGACGGCGATCCGGTCGACCGGGCTGATCTCCAGGATGCGGTCCATCCGGATCAGGGAGAGCACGACGCAGCCGTCGGTGGCGTTGGCGGCGCCGGACAGGCCGGTGCGGGCGCCCTGCGGGACGACGGGGACCCGCAGCTCGGTGGCGGTGCGCATGACGTGCTGGACCTGTTCGACCGTGCGCGGCAGGACGACCACCGCGGGGCTGCCGGCCGGGCAGAAGCTCGCCATGTCGTTGGCGTAGGAGGCCGTGACGTCGGGATCGGTGAGGACCGCCTCCGCGGGCAGTCCGCCGAGCAGCCGGTCGACGAGGGAGCCGGCCGTCACCGTGTCTTCATCGCGTCGCGCTTCGATACGGCTCATGATCACAGCGTCGCACCCGGGGCCATCGGTGTGAACCCCGCGTACGGCAGCCGCCGTACCCCGGGGTGTGTTCATCGTATGGACGCGGGGTGTGGCGCACAGTGTGCGCCATGGACGACAAGCCTTGTGAGCCCCGGAAGCGGGTGAGGCACCGGGTGCTGCTCTCCTCGGTCGCCGGGTGCGCGGTGCTGGGCGGGGTGCTGGTGCTGCCCTGGGGGCAGGCGGTGCCGCCCCCGGGTCCGGGGGCGCGGGCGCTGGCGGCGGTCACCGGCGGCGTGCCGGCCGCGCTGCCCGATCTGGCGGCGCTGGCCGAGGAGCGCGAGCGGCATCTGAGGAAGCGGCCGGGGGACGCCCGGGCCTGGGCGGTGCTCGGCTCGGCCCGGGTGGAGCAGGCGCTGCGGCTGGCGGACCCGGTGTACTACTCGCGGGCGGAGAAGGCGCTGCGCACCTCGCTGAAGGTGCGGCCGGGAAACAACGCCCCGGCGCTGCGGGGGCTGGCGGCGCTGGCGAACGCCCGCCGGGACTTCGCCGGGGCGCGCCGGTGGGGCGAGGCGGCGCGGAGGCTGGAGCCGGGGCGGTGGACGGCGTATCCGCCGCTGATCGAGGCGTCCATGGGGCTCGGTGACGACGAGGAGACCGGGAAGCTGCTGGAGCGGCTGGGCGACCTGCGGGACGGGCCGGCCGTACGGGCGCGGGCGGCGGCCGTGTACCGGGAGCGGGGCTGGCGGGAGGACGCGGCGGCCGCGCTGGCCGACGCGGCGGCGGCCGCCGGGGAGCCGGCCGAGCGGGCGGCGTACCTGGAGCGGGCCGGGCAGCTGGCCTGGGAGCGCGGCGACCGGGAGGACGCGCTGCGGCACTTCCGGGAGGCGGTGCGGACCGACCCCGACCAGCGGGCGGCGCAGGCCGGTCAGGGGCGGGCGCTGGCGTCGCTGGGCCGGATGACGGAGGCGCTCAGCGCGTACCGGGTGGCGCTGGCCAGGCACCCCCGGCCCGAGTACGCGCTGGAACTGGGCGAGCTGTACGAGTCGCTGGGGCTGCGGCAGGCGGCCGGGGTGCAGTACGGGCTGCTGCGGGAGCGGGTGCGGCTGGCCGCCGCGCACGGGGGCGACGAGGACCTGGTGCTCGGCCGGTACGAGGCGGACCACGGGGACGCGCGGGCGGCGGTGCGGCGGCTGCGGGCGGAGTGGGAGCGGCAGCCGTCGACGGCGGTGGCGGATGCGCTGGGGTGGGCGCTGCACCGGGCGGGGCGGTCGCGGGAGGCGCTGCCGTTCGCGGTGCGGGCGACGGAGGGGACGCGGGGCGGTGGGGTGCGCAGCGCGCCGTACGTGTTCCACCGGGGGATGATCGAACGGGAGCTGGGGCGGTACGGGGCGGCTCGGCGGCATCTGCGGGAGGCGTTGCAGATCAATCCGTACTTCTGTCCGCTCCGGGTGCCGCGGGCGAAGGCGGCGCTGGCCCGCCTGGGGGAGCCGTCCGTCCAGGCGGGGCCGGGGCCTTCCTGAACGCGTCGGCAGGAGTGCCCCGGGCCGGTGCGGGCCGGGGGCCGGTCGCGCGGCCCGGTGCCTGCGGGGCGCCTCCCGGGCCGTTCGGGCACGGGGGGAGGCACGACCGCCCGCGGTGGGCGCGGTGCGGCTGTCCGCAGCCGGCGGCGGCCGGCGTCACAGGTTGCCGCGCTTGGCCTGTTCGCGTTCGATGGCCTCGAAGAGGGCCTTGAAGTTGCCCTTGCCGAAGCCCATCGAGCCGTGGCGTTCGATGAGTTCGAAGAACACGGTCGGCCGGTCCTGGACCGGCTTGGTGAAGATCTGCAGCAGATAGCCGTCCTCGTCGCGGTCGACGAGGATCTTCAGCTCGCGCAGGGTCTCGACCGGCACCCGGGTCTCGCCGGCCCACTCGCCGAGGGTGTCGTAGTAGGAGTCCGGGGTGTCCAGGAACTGGACGCCCGAGGCGCGCATCCGGCGGACCGTCTGCACGATGTCGTTGGTGTTCAGCGCGATGTGCTGGACGCCGGCGCCGCCGTAGAACTCCAGGTACTCGTCGATCTGGGACTTCTTCTTGGCGACGGCGGGCTCGTTGATCGGGAACTTGACCTTGAGCGTGCCGTCGGCGACCACCTTCGACATCAGCGCGCTGTACTCGGTGGCGATGTCGTCGCCCACGAACTCCTTCATGTTCGTGAAGCCCATGACCTTGTTGTAGAACCCGACCCACTCGTTCATCCGGCCGAGCTCGACGTTGCCGACGCAGTGGTCGATGGCCTGGAAGGTGCGCTGGGCCGGCGGCTCGACCAGCGGGTCGGCGGTCACGTAGCCGGGCAGGTAGGGGCCGTCGTAGCCGCCGCGCTCGACCAGGGTGTGGCGCGTCCTGCCGTAGGTGCCGATCGCGGCCAGGACGACGGTGCCGTGCTCGTCCTTCAGCTCGTACGGCTCGGCGACCGGGCGGGCGCCGTGCTCGATGGCGTAGGCGTACGCGGCGCGCGCGTCCGGGACCTCGATGGCGAGGTCGACGACGCCGTCGCCGTGCGCGGCCACGTGCTCGGCGAGGAAGGTGCCCCACTCGGTGGCCGGCTTGATCACCGAGGTGAGGACGAAGCGGGCGGAGCCGTTCTCCAGGACGTAGCTCGCGGTCTCGCGGCTGCCGTTCTCCGGTCCGGAGTAGGCGACCAGCTTCATGCCGAAGGCGGTGGAGTAGTAGTGCGCCGCCTGCTTGGCGTTGCCCACGGCGAAGACGACCGCGTCCATTCCCTTGACCGGGAAGGGGTCGGCCTGCCGGGCGGTCGGTGCGGGAGCGTGGTGTGTGGTCTGCGTCATAGGTGCAGGGTGAGTCAGCTTTGCAAGATGCGCAATAGTTGGCCCGATCACTGGGCAGGCTGTACAGCCGCATGCCCATTGTGCCGGGCTGTCTGTACAGGATGACCATCAGGGAGGCGGCCATGACGATCGATCATCTGGACGGGCGGATCATCCTGCTGCTGGCGCGGGAGCCACGGATCGGAGTGCTGGAGATGTCCCGCCGGCTCGGGGTGGCCCGCGGGACCGCGCAGGCCCGCCTCGACCGGCTTCAGTCGAACGGAGTCATCCGCGGATTCGGTCCCCAGGTCGACCCGGCGGCCCTCGGCTACCCGGTCACGGCGTTCGCCACGCTGCAGATCCGGCAGGGGCAAGGAGCCGACGTGCGGGCCCACTTGGCGACCGTGCCGGAGGTGCTGGAGCTGCACACCACCACCGGCACCGGGGACATGCTGTGCCGGCTGGTGGCCCGGTCCAACGCCGATCTCCAGCGGGTGATCGACCGCGTCGTCGGCTTTGATGGCATCGTCCGGGCCTCCACGGCGATCGTCATGGAGAACCCCGTTCCGCTGCGGATCATCCCGCTGGTGGAGCAGGCGTCGCTCGGCGAGCGAACCGACCTGGCCGAGCTGGGGTGAGCGGATGTGAACTTCTGGGAGTACCTGGGCAGCCGCCGTCAGCAACTGCTCGCCGACGCGTTCCAGCACGCCGGCGCCGTCTTCCAGTGCATGGTGGTGGCGACCGTGCTGGGCGTGCTGATCGGGGTGGCCACCTACCGCAGCGAGTGGGCGGGCGACCTCGCCACGACCGTCACCGCCACCCTGCTGACCGTTCCGGCGCTGGCCATGATCGGTCTGCTGATCCCCGTCGTGGGGCTCGGGGTGCCGCCGACGGTGATCGCGCTGACGCTGTACGGTCTGCTGCCGATCGTGCGGAACTCGATCGTGGGACTGCGCGGGGTCGATCCGTCCCTGGTGGACGCGGCCAAGGGCATCGGCATGTCGCGCGTGGCCCGGCTGGCCCGGGTGGAGCTGCCGCTGGCCTGGCCGCCGATCCTGACCGGGATCAGGGTCTCCACGCAGATGCTGATGGGCATCGCCGCCATCGCCGCCTACGCCTCCGGTCCGGGCCTGGGCAACCTGATCTTCCGCGGGATCGCCTCCCTGGGCAGCAGGAACGCGCTCAACCAGGTCCTCGCGGGCACGCTCGGGATCATCGTGCTGGCCCTGCTGTTCGACGCCGCGTACGTCCTGGTCGGACGGCTGACCATTCCCAGGGGGATCCGTGGCTGAGACACCCGGGACACCCGCGGCCCCCGGTGCCACCACGGCCCCCGGTGCCGCCACGGCGCCCGGGACGCCGTCCCGGTCGGCCGGGGCGGCCATCGAGCTGGAGGGTCTGACCAAGCGCTACCCGGGCAGCGCCCTGCCGGCCGTGGACGACGTCAGCATGGACATCAGGGCGGGCGAGACGGTGATCCTCGTCGGCCCGTCGGGCTGCGGGAAGTCCACCACGCTGAAGATGATCAACCGGCTGATCGAGCCGACGGGCGGCCGCATCCGCATCGGCGGCGAGGACGTCACCCACATGGACCCGGTGCGGCTGCGCCGCACGATCGGCTACGCGATCCAGGCCGGCGGACTGTTCCCGCACATGACGGTGGCGCAGAACATCGCGCTGGTGCCGAGGATGCTGCGCTGGCCGACAAGCCGGGTGCGGGCGCGGGTCGAGGAGATGCTGGACCTGGTCGGCCTGGACCCCGGCGAGTTCCACGGCCGCTACCCGCGTCAGCTCTCCGGCGGCCAGCAGCAGCGGGTGGGGGTGGCGCGGGCGCTCGCCGCGGATCCGCCGGTGCTGCTGATGGACGAGCCGTTCGGCGCGGTCGACCCGATCACCCGCGACCACCTCCAGGACGAGCTGATCCGGCTACAGCGCGAACTGCACAAGACGATCGTCTTCGTCACCCACGACTTCGACGAGGCGATCAAGATCGGCGACCGGATCGCGGTGCTGCGCGAACGCTCCCGCATCGCCCAGTTCGACACCCCCGAGGCGATCCTCACCAACCCCGCCGACGACTTCGTCTCGGGCTTCGTGGGCGCCGGGGCGGCGCTGAAGCGGCTCAACCTCACCCGGGTGCGGGACGTGGAGATCACCGACTACCCGACGGCGACCGTCGACGACCCGCTCCAGCACATCTTCAACCGGCTGCGCTCCAGCGGCTTCGACGAGATCCTGCTGCTCGACAAACAGGGCCGCCCCTACAAGTGGCTGCGGCGCGGCGACGTGATGCGCGCCAAAGGCTCGCCGGCCCGGGCCGGCACGCCGGTCCACGACACGGTGACCCGGGACGCGACGCTGCGGGACGCGCTGGAGGCGGTGCTCACCGACAACACGGGCCGGGTCGCGGTCACCGGGCGGCGCGGCGCGTACGAGGGTGTCGTGGACGTGGAGACGCTGATGAACTCCGTGCACGAACTGCTGGAGGCCGACCGGCTGGAGGCGCGGGAGGCCCGGCACGATCTGGAGGAGCAGCGGGCCGCGCAGACGCACGCCGAGCAGGAGGGCTTCGGCGCGGAGGCGAAGGCGTGAGGCCCGCGTCCGGGCGTCGGCCCGAGGGCGAGCACGAGGTGAAGGGCCTCGCCTTCCGGGACGGAGGCGCGCCGGGGGAGGAGGGGGACACCGCTCCCCCGCCGCCGTCGGGACCGCCCCGGGTGACCTGGCGCAAGCTGACGTTCCTGCCGGCGGTGCTGATCGCCGTACTGCTCGCCACCTGGCTCTGGTTCGAGCAGGCCGACCTCGACGCGCTGACCCGGAACGCGCTGTCGGACGGCCGGGTGTCCAAGGCGTTGTGGCAGCACCTCCGGCTGACCGTCGTCTCGACGTTCTTCGTGCTGGTCATCGCGATCCCGCTGGGCGTCCTGCTGACCCGCCGGGTGTTCCGCCGGGCCGGCCCGGTGGCGATGGCGTTCGCCAACACGGGCCAGGCCACCCCCGCCATCGGCCTGCTGGCGCTGCTGGTGATCTGGCTGGGCATCGGCCGCAGGGCCGCCCTGATCGGCATCGTCGCCTACGCCGTCCTGCCGGTGCTGGCCAACACCATCGCCGGTCTGAAGGCCAACGACCCGACGCTGCTGGAGGCGGCGCGCGGCATCGGCATGTCCCCGTTGGGCGTGCTGACCCGGGTGGAGCTGCCGCTGGCGGTCCCGCTCATCCTCGCCGGTGTGCGCACCGCGCTCGTCCTGAACGTCGGCACGGCGACCCTGGCGGCCTTCGGCGGGGGCGGCGGCCTGGGCGTACTGATCACCACGGGAATCACCAGCCAGCGGATGCCGGTGCTGATGGCGGGCTCGATCCTCACCGTCGCCCTCGCGCTGCTGGTGGACTGGCTGGCCTCACTGGCGGAGCTGCTGCTGCGGCCGCGGGGTCTGAAGGCGAACCCGTGAGACGTCCGGGACGGCACAGGGGTGCGCTCCTCGCCGCGGCCCTGCTGGCGGCGGCCGCCGGCTGCGGGCTGACCAGCGGCTCCCCCATGGTCGACGACGTGGAGCCGGGCTCGATCGGCGGGGGCGAGCCGCTGGAGGGCGCGAAGCTCACCGTCACCTCCAAGGAGTTCACCGAGCAGCTCGTTCTGGGCGCGATCATGGGCATCGCCTTCCAGGCGGCCGGCGCGGAGGTCGTCGACCGGACCGGCATCCAGGGGTCCGTCGGCTCCCGGGAGGCGGTCGTCAAGGGCGAGGCGGACGCCGGCTTCGAGTACACGGGCACGGCGTGGATCACGTACCAGGGCAACAGCGGGCCGATCCCGGATCCGCGCGGGCAGTGGGAGGCGGTGCGGGACGCGGACGCGAGGAACGGCGTGACCTGGCTGGAGCCGTCGGACCTGAACAACACCTACGCCCTCGCCATGAACCAGGCCTCCTTCGAGAGGTACCGCACCCGGACGCTCTCCGACGTGGCCGCGCTGGCGACGTCCGACCCGGGCGCGGTGACGCTGTGCGTGGAGGGCGAGTTCGCCAACCGCGCGGACGGGCTGCCGGGCATGGAGAAGGCGTACGGCATGAACCTCCCGGCGCGCAACGTCACGCAGATGGACACCGGCATCATCTACACCCAGACGGCGAAGGGCGCCTGCACCTACGGCGAGGTGTTCACCACCGACGGGCGCATCAGGTCCATGAACCTGGTGGTGATGGAGGACGACGGGAAGTTCTTCCCCCACTACACCGCGGCGCCGACGGTCAACACCGGCACCTTCGAGAAGTGGCCGGCCATCGCCGAGGTCCTGGACCCGGTGACGGCGAGGCTGGACAACGACGTGGCGCAGACCCTCAACGCCAAGGTGGACGTCGACGGGGAGGACCCCCACCAGGTGGCGCTGGACTGGATGGTCGCGGAGGGGTTCGTCAAGGAGGGGTAGGCGGCCGGCGTCAGCAGGCGGGGACCCCACCGGTGCCCTTCTCCAGCGCGACCAGCGCGTCGACGGCGCCCTCGAGCGTGGTGACCGGGATCAGGCGCAGTCCCTCGGGCAGTCCGGTCCGGGCGTCGGAGCACTCGGCCTCGGGGACGAGGAAGACGGTGGCGCCGTCCCGCCGGGCCGCCTGCGTCTTCAGGGGGACGCCGCCGACCGGGCCGACGGTGCCGTCCTCGTCGATCGTGCCCGTGCCGGCCACGACCCGGCCGCCGGTGAGATCGCCGCCGTCGCCGTCGCCGTTCAGCTTGTCGACGATGCCGAGGGAGAACAGCAGCCCGGCGCTGGGGCCGCCGACGTCGGCGAGCTCCAGGGTGACCTCGATGTCCTCGTCCTGAAGGTCCAGGTGTCCCAGCGCGGCCCGCGTCGCCTCGTCCTGGGACTCCTTCATCTGCTTGCGGTTGTAGCGCTCGATCTCCCGGACGTCGTCCCCACTGGGGTAGACCGAGTCACGGGGCATGACCGCCCGGTCGGTGCGCAGCCAGCCGTCGATCACGTCCGGGAGGTCGACGCGGGTGTCCGGGGAGGTCGCCTCGATGGTGGTCATCCGCAGCTGCCCGGTGGTCTCCCGCACGGGGGCGCCGGAGACCGTGATGACCTGCGTCCCCTTGTTCTCGCCGAGCACGTCGGCCGTCATCCCGGGCTGCGCGACCGAGAACGGCAGGGGCGCGAACACGGCCGTGGCCAGCAGGGCGACGACGGGGGCGGCGCAGACGGCCAGGGCCTGGGGACGCGTGAGGCGAGAGAGCACGGGGTCAATCTAACGCGACATGTGTGCGGGCAGGGCACCCGGCGAACGCCGGCGGAACGGTCCGCCCCGGCTCACCGCAGTGCCTCCGCCACCTCCCGTGCCGCGTCCATCACCCTCGTACCGACCCGCTCCGGAACGACGTCCGCCAGCATGACGACCCCGACGCTCCCCTCCACCCCGGTGATCCCCAGCAACGGCGCGGCCGCCCCGCACGCCCCCGCCTCCAGCTCACCGTGCGTCAGCGTGTACCCGGGGTCGTCGGCCCGCTGCTGCCGGGCGGCGAGGATCGCCTTCCCCGCGGCCCCCCGCTCCAGCGGATGCCGGAACCCGGCCCGGTACGCCACGTGGTAGTCCGTCCACGACGGCTCCACCACGGCCACGGCCAACGCCTCCGACCCGTCGACCAGCGTCAGGTGGGCGGTCGCTCCGATGTCCTCCGCCAGCGACCGCAACGCCGGCATCGCCGCCTCGCGCACCAGTGGATGCACCTGCCGGCCCAGCCGCAGCACCCCGAGCCCGACCCGGGCCCGTCCGCCGAGGTCACGGCGGACCAGCGCGTGCTGCTCCAGCGTGGCAAGCAGCCGGTAGACAACAGTCCGGTTGACGCCCAGTTTCTGGGACAGCTCGGTGACGGTCAGCCCGTGGTCCGTATCGGCCAGCAGCTTGAGGACCCGCAGTCCCCGGTCGAGCGTCTGAGAGGTCTCCGCGGTCACGACGCCCACTCCTTAGTGGTGAAGTCGGCGGTCCCTCGCGGCGGATGCGTCACCGAGTCCCGTCGGTCACGCGCTTCAGAGGCCGCCGATCGGCCGGCGGCCCGGCGGTGTCCCGGGCACAGTCGCTTCACGGCTGCGCTCCGCGGCGGCGCTGCCACGGGGCGTGTGCGTAGCGGGACAGTAGCGAGCCGGTTCGGTCAGCGGAAGGCTCCGTCCAGAATCCGGGCACCGTCGCGACAAAGTGGTTCCGTATGTCCCGGTACGTGCACGGGTTTGCCGGCATGGTGTTCGGCAGACGGGATCACCGCATGCGCGTGGCCCACTCCCGCACCTTGTCGATCCGCTGGCGCAGCTGGCCCGCCGTGGCCTCCGCCGAGGGCGGCCCGCCGCAGACCCGGCGCAGCTCGGTGTGGATCACGCCGTGCGGCTTGCCGCTCTGGTGGACGTACGCGCCGACCAGGTTGTTGAGCTGCTTGCGCAGCTCCATCATCTCCTTGTGGGAGACCACCGGCCGCCGCTCGGCGGGCAGTTCGAGCAGGTCGGCCTCCTCGTCCGGCTTCTTGCGGCTGTGCGCGATCTGCCGGGCCTGCCGCTTCTGCAGCAGCAGCTGCACCTGGTCGGGCTCCAGCAGCCCCGGGATGCCGAGGTAGTCCTGCTCCTCCTCGCTCCCCGGGTGGGCCTGCATGCCGAACTCGGCGCCGTTGTACATCACCCGGTCGAAGACGGCGTCGGACTCCAGCGCCTCGAAGGGGAGCATGTCCTGCTCGCCGGTGTCCTCGTCCTCCTCCCGGTTCGCCTCCGCCATCTCCTTCTCGGACTCGGCGTACGGGTCCTCCTCGCCGCCCTTCTTGGGCTTGTCGAGGACGTGGTCGCGCTCGCGCTCCATCTCGCCCGCGAAGCCGAGCAGGTCGGGGACGGTCGGCAGGAACACGGACGCGGTCTCGCCGCGCCGCCGGGACCGGACGAAACGGCCGACGGCCTGGGCGAAGAACAGCGGGGTGGAGATGGTGGTGGCGTACACGCCGACCGCGAGGCGCGGTACGTCGACGCCCTCGGACACCATGCGCACGGCGACCATCCAGCGGTCGTCGCCGCCGCTGAAGTCGTCGATCCGCTGGGACGCGCCGGTGTCGTCGGACAGCACGAGGGTGGCCCGGTGTCCGGTGATGTCACGGATGAGCTTGGCGTAGGCGCGGGCGGAGTCCTGGTCGGTGGCGATGACGAGGGCACCGGCGTCCGGGATGGCCTTCCTGACCTCGGAGAGCCGCTGGTCGGCGGCGCGCAGCACGGACGGCATCCACTCGCCGCGCGGATCGAGCGCGGTGCGCCAGGCCTGGCTGACCGCGTCCTTGGTCATGGGCTCGCCGAGGCGGGCCTCGATCTCGTCGCCGGCCTTGGTGCGCCAGCGCATGTTGCCGCTGTAGGAGAGGAAGATGACGGGGCGGACGACGCCGTCGGCGAGGGCGGAGCCGTACCCGTAGGTGTAGTCGGCCGACGACCGCCGGATCCCGTCGTCACCCTCCTCGTAGGTGACGAAGGGGATGGGGTTGGTGTCGGACCGGAACGGCGTACCGGTGAGCGCGAGCCTGCGGGTGGCCGGCTCGAACGCCTCCAGACACGCCTCGCCCCAGGACTTGCTGTCGCCGGCGTGGTGGATCTCGTCGAGGATGACGAGCGTCTTGCGCTGCTCGACACGGTTGCGGTGCAGCATGGGGCGCACCCCGACACCGGCGTACGTGACGGCGACACCGTCGTACTCCCTGCCGAGCGGGCCCGCGCTGTACTCCGGGTCGAGCTTGATGCCTATGCGGGCGGCGGCCTCCGCCCACTGCTTCTTCAGGTGCTCGGTGGGCGCGACGACGGTCACCTGCTGCACGACGTGGTGGTGCAGCAGCCAGGAGGCCAGCGTCAGCGCGAAGGTCGTCTTACCGGCACCGGGCGTGGCGACCGCCAGGAAGTCCCGGGGCTGCGCCTGGATGTACTTCTCCATCGCCCTCTGCTGCCAGGCGCGCAGCTTGCCGGCGGTACCCCAGGGGGCACGGCCCGGGAAGGCGGGCGACAGGTGGTGCGAGTGGGAGGCGGTGCTGGAGCTGGCGGTGGTAGTCACGGTCTCCGTCGGATGGGGTCGAGCGGCTCGGCTACGTATGACGACCGGGCCACCCTACCGGCGGGCCGCATCCGCCGACGCGCGGGCCGTGCCGGGCCCTCCGAGGGTGGGACCGACGTCACACCGGCGGTCCGGACAGCTCCCGCAGGGCCTCGGGGAGGGCCTCGACCTCGTCCACGGCCCCGGTGGCCGCCGCGATCACCAGGCGTTCGCGGCGTCGGTGTCCGGACGCGGTTCCACACCGTTCATCGGCACCCACCGAGTGGGGCCGGACTGGTACCGCTCAGGAGGCGGCCCGCAGCCGTGTCGTCACCCACGCCCCCGCCAGGGCCACCGCCGCCATCGGCAGGAACACCGCCGCGAAGGCGGCCGGGTGGGAGCCGGTGGCCTGCGTGGCCGCGTGGGTGACCGTGCCGCCGCCGAGGGCGGCGAACGCCGCGCCGCCCGCGGACAGCAGCAGGACGTTGGACAGCCCGTCGGATATCTGGAGCGCGGCGGAGTTGGTGCCCGCCTCCTCGGGGGCGGAGAGCTGGAGCAGCAGCACGCTGGTGGAGGAGATCACCAGGCCCATCCCGAAGCAGCCGAAGGCCCAGGCGACCGCGACCGTCCAGGCGGGCACCGCGTCGATCAGCACGCTCGGGGCCGCCGCGATGGCCGCCGCCACCAGCACCATGCCGAGTGTCGTCAGCCGATCCCGGTACGGCTCCAGCCGGGGCCGCGACTGCACCCACGAACCCAGCGCCCACGTCCCGCCGCCCGCCGCGAGCGAGAACCCGGCGAGCGTCGGGCTGAGCCCCCGCTGGGTGACCAGCATCAGCGGCACGAAGGACTCCGCGGCGATGAAGGACCCCGCCGCGATGCCGCGCAGCAGCACCACCGAGGGCAGGCCGCGCGCCGCCCGGTAGGTGCCGCGCGGGAGCAGTCCCCGTACGGCCGGGACGAGCAGCGCCAGGCCCACGGCGCCCGGCAGCAGGGAGATCCAGCGCAGGTCCTGGGCGGCGTACTGGAGCAGTCCCGCGCCGAGGGAGATCGCCAGGGCGAGCCGGATGCGGCGGGAGCCTGAGGAGGCGGGCGCGGTCGCTCCGTCACCCACCGGCCCGGACGCCATGCGCCGGATCTGCGGCAGCGCGAGGGCCAGCGGGAACACCACCAGCACAGGTATCCCGAGGAACACCCAGCGCCAGCCGAGCTGCTCGGTCACCGCGCCGGAGGCGAGCGGGCCGACGATCGACGGGACGACCCAGCTCGCCGCGAACGCCGCCATGATCGCCGGCCGCAGCCGCTGCGGGTAGGCCCGTCCGACGATGACGTACAGCGCGACGATCACCAGCCCGCCGCCGAGTCCCTGCACGGCCCGGCCCAGGACGAACAGCCACATCGACCCCGCCGTCCCGGCCAGCAGCAGTCCGACGGCGAAGGAGGTGATGCCCGAGGTCAGCGGCCCGAGCGGGCCGCTGCGGTCCGACCACTGGCCGGCGAGCACCATGCCGAACAGGCTGGTCGTGAAGTAGCCCGAGAACGCGAACGCGTACAGCGCCACCCCGTCCAGTTCCCGCGCCGCCACCGGCATCGCCGTCCCGACCGCGGTCGCCTCGAAGGCGATCAGGAGCACGACGGAGACGATCCCGATGCTCAGCGCCCGGTACGGGCGGCTCAGCACGGTCTCGGCGGACGCGGCGTCCGGGGCGGGGCCGTCGGCGGTCACGGCGACATCGGTGTCGCGCGGGTTCGGGGTGGTCATGCCCGCCAGAGTAAGGGCCACGGTGCGGTTTGACCCCTGTCGGGGGGCGGACCGGGCCCCGGACCTCGGTCCTAGGACCGTCCCGGGTCCCGCCGCGCCGCTTCATGAACGGCGTGTGGCAGTCCCGTTGCGGCACTCCTCGTTGCCTTGAGCGGCGCGGCCGCCGCGCCGTACGGTCGGCGCACCGGGTCCGGAAAGCCGAAGCACCGCACGGTGCTCCGCCCCCGACACGGCCGTGTGCCCGAGTGGCCCAGGGACTCGCCTGCAAAGCGAGGTACGCGGGTTCGAATCCCGCCACGGCCTCCGCTTTTCCCGATCGGAACGACCGGTGGGCGGCGCTCCTCCGGGGGCGCCGCCCTTTCCGCACCGGCTCCCGCGGAGGGGTGCTGTCAGAGCACCCCGCCCGCCTCGTCCTGGAGGAGCTCCGTCCAGTAGTGCCAGTCCGTGTCGGTGGGGGTGCCCGCCGGGTCGATGGACGACAGCACCCGGATCATCGTCAGCGCCAGCTGGTCGTAGGTGTCGGAGGTCAGCGCGTGGCCCGACCGCTCGTCGACGGCGTGCTCGCGGTGGAGCAGCCAGAGGGTGAAGGCGAGCGTGGAGATGTCCGTGCAGAGGGGGCGGAGGGCGGATTCCGGCGGGCTCCAGCTGAGGATCGCGCCCGTGGTTCCGTCGACGACCAGGGCGGTGTCCTCCACCAGCGACCCGAGGCGTATCAGCTGTCCGGCCCGGGCGGGGAGGCGGCCGGCGGGGAACGCGCCGTCGTGTTCGTCGCCGTAGTACTCCGCGAGGGTGCGCAGCGGCAGGTCGGTGTCCAGGAGGAACAGGAAGGCGTGCTCCGGCAGGCCGGTCCCCCGCAGGAAGCGGCGGGTCGGCTCGTGCGTGAGCGTCGCGGGGAAGTCGACCTCCTCGAAGCGGACCACGCCGCCCCGGCCGAACTCCTCGTCCAGCAGGCGCGGGGGCAGGTCGAGGGCCGGCGCCGAGGCCGTGCCGGGGCCCGTCACCAGGGCCAGGGGGCGGATCAGCGCGGCCAGCTTCCGGAACGGCGCCGGCCCGCCGTCCGCGCCCTCCTCGAACACCGCGAGCAGTTGCCGGGAGGCCTCCGCGACCGCCTCGGTGCCGTAGCGGTCCGCGTGGTCGGCGAACTGGCCGCGCAGGGCCGCCAGTTCGTCCGTCGCCGCGGCGAACCGCACCAGCGTGGACAGGGACGGGACGAGCGGCCGGCGGTCCATCAGGTCGGGCCGGTCACGGAAGAAGCACGTCGCCTGGACCTCGCCGGCCGCCCCGTCGAGCAGCACCGGCCCGGTGTCCGGACCGACGGGGTCCAGCAGTCCGCCGATGACCGGCCGGCCCCGCAGCCCGGCGGGGAGCAGGTCACCGGGACCGCCCGTCGCGTCGGCCACGGTGCGCGGGCCGCACTGCCGCACCGGCTCCGCGAAGCCGAACGGGCCGCTGTCCGCGGGCAGTCCGGTGCCGGTCGGCCGGCGGTGCGCGGACGCGTGCAAGAGGAAGGGGTCGAGGCCGGCGTCGGTGAGTGTGATCGCCGTCGTGGTGACGGTGTCGGTCGTGCTCATGATTCCCCCGCGATACGTGTGCTCGGTCCCGGGCTCGCGAACGCCCCGCCCCGGGCAGGACGGCCCCTGCCCCTCCGGGCCCGGCAGCCGTCCCCCACCGCTCAGAACACTACGCCCCGTCACTGACAACGGCCCCCTGGCCGGAAACGGCGACGGCGGGACCGGCGCCCCTGCCACCGAAGACGCCCGGAGGCCCCCGTGCGTTGCCTCTCCACGGCAATCGTCGCGGGAACCGTCACGGGGACCGCCGCGGGAACCGTCACGGCCATGGTCCGCGACGGCTCTCAGCCGCCGGTCACCACCGCGGCCTGCGGACGGATCGGCAGGCGGTTCACCGGGCGGCCGGTGGCGGCCCGCACGGCGGAGGCGATGGCCGCCGGCGAGGTCACCACCGGCACCGCGCTGACCGCCTTCGCGCCGAACGGGGCGACCACGTCCCGCTCCTCGACCAGCTTCACGATGTGGATGTCCGGCGCGTCCAGCGCGGTCGGGAGGGCGTATCCGGTCAGGTCCGGGTGGCGGACCAGGCCGCGCGGCGTGCGCAGGTTCTCGGTGAGCGCGGCGCCCACCCCCTGGGTCACGCCCGCCTCGATCCGGGCCGCCAGCTGCGCCGGGTTCAGCACCCGGCCCACGTCCTGGGCGACCGCCAGCTCCACGACCCGCACCGAGCCGAGCTCGATGTCGACGTCGACCACCGCGCGGATCGCGCAGAAGGACATGCCGACGAAGGCGTCGCCCTGGCCGGACCCGTCCAGCGGCTCCGTCGGGTGCGGACGGCACTGGGCGGTGGCCCACAGTTCCTTGCCGTCCAGGGCCTCGGTGACGGTCGTGGACAGCACGCCGTCGTACGAGGTGATCTTGCCGTCGGTGATCTGGAGCAGCTCGGTGGACATGCCGAACTGGTGGGCCAGCGGCTGGAGCAGCTGGGTGCGGACCATCTTCGCCGCGCGCTCCACCGCGCCGCCCGACACCCAGGTGTGCCGGCCGCGGCAGCCCGGGCCGGCGGGGGGCTGGTCGGTGTCGACGGGCACCACGTGGACCTCGTCGACGCCGAGGGTCTCCTGCACGATCTGCCGGGCCAGGGTGGAGAACCCCTGGCCGGTCTCCACGGCCGCGCACAGCACCGTCGCCACGCCGCCCTGGACCCGCACGGTGGCCGTGGACACCTCGTCCGCGCCCTCCGCGCCGAGCATGTGGACCATGCCCAGGCCGTAGCCCACGCCCCGGCGCACCGCGCCCGGTTCGCCCGCGCCCTCGGGGCCGCCGGGCAGCAGCCACTCGTCCTCCGGGGTGTCCTTGGGCAGCGGCGGCAGCGGGAAGTCCCGTACCGCCTCGAGGAGTTCGGCGACGGGGGCCGGGCAGGTCACGGTCTGGCCGGTGGGCAGGACGTCACCGGTGGCCATGACGTTGCGCAGGCGCACCTCCGCCGGGTCGACGCCGAGCTTCTTGGCCAGCTTGTCCATCTGCGCCTCGTAGGCGGCGCACACCTGCATCGCGCCCTCGCCGCGCACATGGCCGGAGGGCGGGTTGTTGGTGCGCACGGCCCAGCCCTCGATGAAGGCGTTCGGGACGACGTACGGGCCGCAGGCGAAGGCGACGGCGGCGGCCAGGGCCTCCGAGGAGGTGTCGGCGTAGGCGCCCGCGTCGAGCAGGACCTGCGCCTCGACCTTGACCAGCTTGCCCTCGGCGTCGGCGTGGTGGCGGTAGCGCAGCAGGGTGGGATGGCGGTGGGCGTGGCCGAGGAAGGACTCCTCGCGCGTGGCGGTGAGTTTGACCGGGCAGCCGGTCTTCAGCGCCAGCAGGCCGAGCGGGAGCTGGAAGCTCTGGTCCTCGCGGTCGGCGGTGGCGCCGGGGACCCCGGTGACCACGACCTTCACCCGTTCGGGCGCCAGGCCGAAGGCCGCCGCGGCGGTGTCACGGTCGCCGTGCGGGTCGGTGGAGGCCAGGTACAGCTCCACGCCGCCGTCGGGGCGGGGCACGGCGAGTCCGGCCTCGGCGCCGATCGGGGCGGGGTCCTGGCGGCCGATGCGGTACAGGCCCTCGACGACGACGTCGCCGGCCGCCTCGGGGTCGCCGTGACGCAGCGGGATGTGCCGGATCAGGTTGCCGTCGGGGTGCAGCGGTTCGGCCTCGAAGGCCTGTTCGGGGTCGGTCACCGGATCGAGCACCTCGTACTCGACGATGACGGCGGCGGCGGCCATCCGCGCGGTGTCCGGGTGGTCGGCGGCGACGGCCGCGATGGGCTCGCCGTGGTGGCGCACCACCTCGGAGGCGAAGACCGGGCGGTCCGTCCTGCCGCGGCCGTGCACCGGGGTGCCGGGGACGTCCTCGTGCGTGACCACCGCGCGGACGCCGGGCATCTCACGCGCGTGGGTGGTGTCGATGGAGACGATGCGCGCGTGCGGGTGCGGTGAGCGCAGCACGGCCGCCCACAGCAGGCCCTCGGCCCACAGGTCGGCGGCGTACGGGAAGGTGCCCTCGGTCTTGGCGCGGGCGTCGGCGGCCGGCAGGGAGGCGCCGATTCCGTGCGGGACCGGTTCGGGCTCGGGGGCGGCCTCCGCGGCCTGCACGGCCTGCGCGGTGGCTGCTTCGTTGCTCACGCCTGGCCTCCGTCCTGGCCGTGGGACTGGTCATGGGACTGGTCGTAGGGCTGGTCGTAGGACTGGTCATGGGACTGGTCCTGGGACTGGTCGTGCGGCCGGCCCTGCGGCTGGTCGCGGTGACCGGGGGCGCCGAACGCCGAGAGGTTGACGCCGCCGGCGCCGGGCCCCGCCTGGTGCGGGATGCGGGGCGTGTCCGCCTCGCCGTCCTGGCCGGGTCCGGGGGACTCGGAGTGCGCCTCGCGTTCGGCGACGACCTCCTGGACCGCGTCCAAAACTCCCCGGTACCCGGAGCACCGGCACAGGTTGCCGCACAGGGCCTGGCGGGTCTCCAGCTCGGTGGGGGCCGGGTTGCCCTCCAGCAGGTCGTGCACGGTCATCGCCATGCCCGGTACGCAGAAGCCGCACTGCACGGCGCCGCACCGGGCGAGCGCCCGCTGCACGTCGGAGGGCCGGCCGTCCTGAGCCAGGCCCTCGACGGTACGGACCTCGCTGCCGGCCGCGGTGGCGGCCGGGACCAGGCAGGACGCCACGAGCCGCCCGTCGACCTGCACGTTGCAGGCGCCGCACTCGCCCTGCGAGCAGCCGTCCTTGGCGCCGGCCAGCCCGAGGCGTTCGCGCAGCACGTAGAGCAGCGACTCGCCGATCCAGGCGTCGGTGACGGGCCGCTCGGTGCCGTTGACGCGGAGCACGTAGGTGGCCGGAGGGTGGTCGTCGTGGGGCGGGGCGTCGGGCACGCCCGAGGTGTCCGGTTCGCCGGGAGCGCCGGACTCCGTCCCGGGGTCCGGGCCGTCGGCCGCGCCCGGGGTCCCGGGGCCGGCCGCCGGTGCGTCGTCGCCGGTGGCGGCCTCGGCGGTTTCGGTGACTTCGAGGGCTTCGGTGACTTCGGGGGTCTCGGCGGTTTCGGGGGCTTCGGCGGTTTCGGGGGCTTCGGTTCCGGCTTCCGCGCCGGGAGCGGGGGCGGCGGCGGGCTCCGCCGGGCCCTCGGCGGCCTCAGGAGCCGCTTCCGCGGCCTCCGGCGCCACAGGGGTCCCGTCCGCCTCGAAAGCGGCCTCCGCGCCGTCCTGGCCGCCGGGGTGCGGGTGCTCGCGGAGCCCGGCCGGGGCCCCGTCCGCGGCCTCGGCGCCGGACTGCCACTGCGGCTCCGGGTACGGCTGGGGGGCGCCGGAGGACCGGGGGCCGTCGTGCGCGGGCCCGCCGGGGGCGTGTTCGCCCGCCGGCGGCTCGGGCGCCGGCGCGTCGGCCGGCTGCCCGCCGTACGGGTCCGCGCCGGACGGGGAACCGGGGGCGCCGGCCCCGTCGGGTTCCCCGTGGGTCCCGGCTCCGGCGGTGTCCGCCGGCCGCTCCGGCGCGTGACCGGGGAAGCCGGAGGGCTCCGGCACGGGACCGGCGTCCGGCAGGTGGTCCGCCGGGCCGGGCCGCTCGGGCGCGTGTCCGCCCAGCTGCCACCCGGGGGCGGACGCGTCGGACCGCACGCCGTACCCGTCCGGGCCGGCGGGCGGCTGGTGCGCGAGGCCGTACCCATCGTCCGGCCGGTCCTGCTCCTGCGGGACGCCCGGCACGCCGGGACCCCACGGCTCGCCGATGGACTGGGGGGCCCAGGGGGCCGGGGCGCCGCCCGGGAGGGTGGCCGGAGGGGTGCCGCCCCACTGCTGGGCCAGGGCCGATGTGGTGAACTCGCCCGATTCGTCCGGCAGGTCGCCGCCGGCGACGGGGATCGACCACTGGCCGGTGACGTCGTGGCCCGGCGCGGGGTTCTCCGCCGCGGTCTCCTCGTAGGCCCACTGCCCGGCGGCACCGGGGTCGTACGTGAACCGGTCCGCCGGCGTCGCGCCCCCCTCGGCGGCCTGCGGATCGTGCCACTGGACACCGTCGACGGGCGCGGCCCAGGTGCCGGGGGCCGCCGGGTCGGTGCCCGCGGCGGTCGCGGGCGTGACCGTTATCTGCGGCGGCACATAGCCGTGGCCGGGCGCGGCGAGCGGGCTCTCCATGGCGTCCAGCAGGGCGTCGATGCCCCCCTCGGGGAGATTCACGAAGGCCGTGGCGCCGTCGTCGTACTCGCCCTGCGGCAGCGGGTCCCAGCGCCCGCCGCCCGGGGGCGTTCCCTGTCCGTGCTGGTCGTCGGTCACGACAGCGCCCTCCCCAGTGCTCGTCGGGCCAGCGCGGCGACGGTGCGCCGCAGGTGCAGTACCCCGGGCGGAAGCGGTGGGACCGTGCCGTCCTCGCCGGGTGCGGCGTCGGGGATGCAGGCCGCGGCGACGTACTCCCCGAACGCGTTCAGCGCGTCGGGCACGATCGCGCGGTTGTTGTCCCAGTCGATGAGCTGCGCGACCCACTGCTCGGCGTCCAGGGGCCGCAGCGGCATCGGCGCGATGGCGCCCACCGCGCAGCGCACCCCGCGGCGGGCCGGGTCGAGCACCAGGGCGACGGAGGCGACCGCGCGGCCGGGACCGGTGCGGCCGGTCGCCTTCAGGAAGACCTGGGGGGCGTGCAGCAGCGGCACGCGCACGAAGCCGATCAGTTCACCGGGGCGCAGCAGGTCCATCCCGGCCAGCAGGTGCGACACCGGGACCTCGCGGCGGGCACCGCCCGGGCCCGCGACGATCAGCGTCGCCTCCAGCGCGGCCAGCACCGGCAGCGCGTCCCCGGTGGGGGCGGCGGAGGCGATGTTGCCGCCCAGGGTTCCGGCGTTGCGGATGTGCGGCGGTCCGGCGGCCCGCGCGGAGGCGGCGAGCGCCGGGATGAGGGCGGCGAAGTCGGGACGGCCCATGCGCGCGTGGGTGAGACCGGCGCCGAGCAGCGCGTGCCCGTCCAGGTACTGCCAGCCGCGGATCTCGCTGATCCGGCCGAGGCCGACCAGCGCGGCGGGTCTGAGCTGCCCGGAGTTGACGGCGGCCATCAGGTCGGTGCCGCCCGCGACGGGCACGGCGGCGGGCATGGCGGTGAGGACCGCCACCGCCTCGTCCAGGGTCGTGGGCAGCGTCACGGCCTGCGCCGTCCGCGGTGCGTGCGTGCTCAAAACCGGCTGCCCCTTCCCGCTGCCCCACCTGGTCCCACCTGTGCTGCCGTACGGTACGTGCTGACAGGGCGGACGTGGCAACTCTGGCACATCTTGGCAGGCGCCGAAGACGGGGGTCCGCTAGGAGGCATTCGCCCGCCTCGCCCGGGAGGTGACCGGTTTCACCCGTCTTCACCGGCGCGTTTTCACCATGGCACCCCTCGCTGACCCCCGTCCCCGTGTCGCACGGTCCGTTCGGCTCCGGGCGAACGGGTGCGCGGGGCCCGTTCGAGGTCCCGGGCGGGCGGCGGGTCACCCGCGCCGGGACCCAGGGGAGCGCGGGCTACCGGTTCGGCGGCGGGCCGTCGACCGGGCGTCCCAGCACGCCCGGACGCCGCTGCCAGGGCAGGGGCCCGGTGGGCGGCCGGTAGGCGACCCCGAGGGCGTCCAGGCGCCGGTAGTGGGCGCTCATGCGCCGTTCGAAGCCGGCGAAGTCCCGTTCGGCGGGGGCGGGCAGGGCGCTCCAGGCGACCTCGGCGAGGGCGGCGAGGCGGGGGAACGTCTGGTAGTCCACGCGCCCCTGGTCCTCCATCACCTCGGTCCACACGTTGGCCTGGGTGCCGAGGATCCGCCCGGCCTCCCCGGGCGTCAGCTCCGCCGGCACGGGCTCGAACCGGTAGACGTCCTCCAGGGTGCGCACGTACCCGATCGGCACCGGCTCGTCGGGGCCCGCGTCCTGCCGGTGGTCCAGGTACACCTGCTGCTCGGGGCACATGACCACGTCGTGCCCCGCCCGGGCGGCGGCGACCCCGCCCGCGTAGCCGCGCCAGGAGGACACCGCGGCGCCCGGCGCGAGGCCGCCCTGCAGGATCTCGTCCCAGCCGATCAGCCGGCGCCCCCGCGCGGCGAGCCAGCTCTCGAAGTGCCCGGTGAACCAGGCCTGGAGCGCCTCCTCGTCCGCGAGTCCGAGGTCTTCGATCCGCTTCCGCGCGGTGTCCGACGCGCGCCACTGGTCCTTGGGGCATTCGTCGCCGCCGATGTGCACGAACGGCGAGAACGGGCCGGCGTCCGCCGGGAACAGTTCCAGGACTTCCTCGAGCACCCCCTCGTAGAAGCGCAGGGTGCCGTCCGTGGGGGCGAGTACGTTCGGATTGATCCCCCAGGTGTCCCACACGGTCAGCGACGCGGTGTCGACGACATCGGTGTTGCCGAGTTCCGGATACGCGGCGATGGCGGCCTGCGAGTGGCCGGGCACGTCGATTTCCGGGACGACGCTGATATGGCGCTCGGCGGCGTAGGCGACGATCTCGCGGATGTCGTCCTGGGTGTAGTGACCGCCGTGCGGCCTGTCGTCCCACAGGGGTGAGGCGCGGTGGCCGATTTTCGTCCGGGCGCGCCAGGAGCCGACCTCGGTCAGCCGCGGATACCGGCGGATCTCGATCCGCCATCCCTGGTCGTCCGTCAGGTGGAGGTGGAGGACGTTGAGTTTGTGCGCCGCCATCAGGTCGAGATAGCGCAGCACGCCTTCCTTGGGCATGAAGTGCCGGGCGACGTCGAGCATCAGTCCGCGCCAGCGGAAGCGGGGCGCGTCCTCGATCGCGACGTGCGGCACCGTCCAGACCCGGTCGCGGCGGAGCGGGGCCCGGCGGTACGCGTCGGGGCCGAGGAGCTGCCGGAGCGTCTGGGCGCCCAGGAACACCCCGGCCGCGCCGCCGCCCTCGACCAGGACGCCCCTCCCGTCGCTGACGAGGCGGTACGCCTCGGGGCCGAGCCCGGGGCCGAGCCGGAGCACGATGCCGTCGCCGTCCGCGTCGCCGGGCTCCCGCCCCTCGCGCAGCGGCAGGCCGGTCGCCTCCCGCAGGACGGTGCGCAGCCAGTGGCCGACGCCCTCCGTCCCGGAACCGGCGTGGAGCCGGGAATCCGCCGTCAGCCGCACCTCACCGGAGCCGGCGACGACGCTGCGGGGCGCTGGAATCAGTTCGGTCACATCAGTCCTTTCCGACACGTCAGTCCTTTACCGCGCCGCCCAGTCCGGAGACCAGACGCCGCTGTACGAGTACGAAGAAGACCAGTACCGGAATCGTCATCACGGTGGACGCGGCCATGACCCCGCCCCAGTCCGGCTCGTCGGGTTTGTAGAAGACCAGCAGCGCCATCGGCAGGGTCGACTGCGAGATGTCGCTGATGATGAAGGACTTGGCGAACAGGAAGTCGTTCCAGGCGGAGATGAAGGAAAACACGCTCGTGGCCACCAGACCGGGCAGGACGAGCGGGAAAAGGATCTGCCACAGAAAGCGGGCGCGGCTCGCCCCGTCGATGTACGCGGCCTCCTCCAGCGCCTCCGGAACGGCCTTCACGAACCCCCTGAGCATCCAGATCGCGAACGGCAGCGAGAACGCGGTGTGGGGCAGGATCAGCGACCACAGCGTGTTCAGCTGACCGAAGTCCCGCATGAGGAAGAACAAGGGGATCGTCAGCGCTTCCACGGGCACCGTCTGGGCCACCAGAAACATGATCATCAAGGTAGTCCGCATACGGAACCGGAATCGCGTCACGGCCGTCGCGGCGAGAAAGGCGATCAGCGCCGAGGCCATCACCACGGCGACCGCGACGACGACGCTGTTGAGGAAGTACCGGCCGAATTCCTGCTGTCCGAACACCCGCCGGAAGGAGTCCAGCGTGGGCGCCAGCGTCCACGGACGCGGCTCGGACGACTCGATCTCCCCGGCCGGCTTGAAGGCGCTCAGCACCATCCAGTACAGCGGGAAGGCGACCACCGCGGCGGTCAGCAGTGCCGCCGTCTCGGCCGCCAGCCGTCCCGGCCGCCGGACGAACCGGCGCACAGGATTCACCCGGGGTTCCCGGTTCCGGCCCACGAGCGTCACAGTTCCTCCCCCTGGCGGCGCAGCAGCCGCAGATACACCAGCGTCACGGCGAGCAGGACGAGCAGCATCACCACGCCGACCGCCGCGCCGAGGCCGTACTGCGAGGACGCGAACGCCTGCTGGTAGGCGTAGACGTTCAGGACCAGGTTCTGGCCCGCGATGCCGCCGCCGTTCGTCATGACGTAGATCTGGGTGAAGACCTTGAAGTCCCAGATGACCGACTGGATGGTGACCACCACCAGGATCGGCCGGAGCATCGGGGCGAGCACCGAGCGCCAGATGCGCCACTGCGAGGCGCCGTCCAGGGCGGCGGCCTCCAGCACCTCGGAGGGTACGGCGCGGATGCCGGCGTACACCGTCACCATCACGAACGGGAAGGAGCACCAGACCACTTCGAGCAGTACCAGGAAGAAGGCGCTGAGCCGCCCGTACGTCCAGGAGTGGTCGCCGAGGCCCAGCACCCGGTTGACGGGGCCGAAGTCGGCGTCGAACAGGAACAGCCAGACCGTGGAGCCGGTGATCGCCGGGGTCGCCCAGGCGCCGAGCGCGGCCAGCATCAGCGCGAGCCGGGGCACGGCCCGCACCCGCGTGAGCAGCACGGCGAGCGCGCAGCCCACGGCCAGGGTGCTGACCACGCAGGCCGCCGCGAACAGCACGGTGGCCAGCAGCACCTGCCAGAACTGTTCGTCGGCGAAGAGCGCGGCGTAGTTGCCGAACCCCTCGAAGGTGGTCGGCTCCCCGCCGCTGACCTGCGCCTGGGTGTAGTGGAAGAGCGAGATCAGCCCGAGCTGGTAGATCGGGTAGGCGAGCAGTCCCCCGAGGACGACGAGCGCGGGCGCCAGGTACAACCAGGGGGTGCCGGAGGGCCGTCCCGCGGGGCGCGGGGCGGTGTCGGATCCACGGCTGCCGCCGCGCGGGCGCGGGAGACCACGGCCCATCCGCACCCGCCGCCGCTCCACGGCCCCCGGGGTCACGGGCGCCGTCATCCGGCGGCGCCGAACGCCTCGTTCATCTTCCTCGCGGCGTCCCGCGAGGCGGCCGTCACGTCCTTCCTGCCGCTGACGATCTCCTGGAACATCGTCGGCAGCACCAGCGAGGAGTCGATCCGCGCCCACGCCGGCGAGGCCGGCACGAACTTCGTGCCGGCGGCCAGCGTCTCCACGAACGGCTTCACGAAGGGCTCCTCGGCGGCCACCTGCTGCCGTACGTCCGAGAAGGTGGGCAGGAAGCCCATGCCCGCGAAGAGTTCACCCTGTGCCTTCTTCGACGCGAGCCGCTTCATCAGGTCGACGGCGAGGGTGCGGTGCGAAGTGGACTTCAGCACGCCGAGGTTGTTCCCGCCCGCGAACGCGGGGGCGACGGAGCCGGGCTCGACGCCCGGCAGCGGCACGACGGCGTACTTGCCCTTGACCGTGCCGGCCTCCACGGCGGCGTGGCTGAAGTCGCCGCCGATCGCCATCGCCGCCTTGCCCGAGGCGAAGGCGGTCACCGTGTCGTTGCCGCCCATCCCGGCGCACTTGGCGGCGGGGCAGTTGTCGTCGCCGAAGAGCGAGGTGTACGCCTCGATGCCCGCGCGCGCGTCCGCGCCGTCGATGGCGGAGGCGTACGAACCGCCCTTTCCGGTGGCGAGTTCGCCGCCGTGGGCCCAGATGAACGGCATCGCGCCGTAGGTGTAGGCGCCGCCGACGGCGATGCCGTACATCCCCGGCTTCGCGGCGCGGATCTCCTTGGCCGTGGAGATCAGCTCCGCCTGGGTCTTCGGGGCGTCGAGGCCGAGTTCCTCGAACACGTCGGTGCGGTAGTACAGGGCGCGGACGCCGACGAAGTACGGGACGCCGTACACCTTGCCGTCGACGGTGACCGACTGCCTGGCGGTCGGATCGGTGTCCTCGGCCTCGTCCCAGGCCGCGAACTCCCGGGTGACGTCGGCGAGTCCGCCGTCCTTCACATAGCCGGCGGTGTCGGTGTTGCCGTACTCGACGAGGTCGGGCGCCGACCCGGGGTCGTTGAAGGCGGCCTTGATGCGCTGGGCGCGGGTCTCGACGGGTATGTACTCGACGGTGACCTCGGTGCCCTCGTGCGCCTTCTCGAACGCGGCCAGGACGGAGTCGACGACCTTTTCCTTGGGCCCGTTGTCGACCTCCTGGAAGAGCCAGACGCGCAGGGTTCCGGTCTTCTCGTCCTTGTCGGAGGAGGAGGTCCCGGAGGTCTGGGGCGCGCAGGCGGCGGTGGCGAGGACGGCCGCGACGGCGACCAGGCGGGCGGACAGCTTCATGGAGTTGCTCCTCCGAAGGCGCGTTGCAACATACGCAATGGCGGTTTCGCTGTGCACAACACACCGGAGGCTAAGGACTGGGTGAACCGCGCCACAAGAGGTCTCAACCACTCTGTGACCGGCGGACGCGGCCCGCACGGCGCACGGACGACACAAAAGGCCCCCAGGGTGCGCAAAACGCACCCCGGAGGCCTTCGCACGGGTCCGGCGGAGGGGAGGGGGCTACTTGCCGCCCTTGCCGTCCTTGCCGCCCTTGTCGTCACCGGCGCCCATGGACTCGTAGATCTCCTTACACATGGGGCACACCGGGTACTTCTTCGGGTCGCGGCCGGGCACCCACACCTTGCCGCACAGCGCCACGACGGGGGTCCCGTCGAGGGCGCTCGCCATGATCTTGTCCTTCTGGACGTAGTGGGCGAAGCGCTCGTGGTCGCCGTCGCCGTGGGAGGTCTGCGGCGTCGGCTCGACGAGGGTCCCCGTACCAGTCCCGCGCTCGGGCTCGGGCTCAAGAGTGCTCATAACAGCCAAGGGTACTGAAGCTCACGCCCATCAGTTGAGCGAAGGGTCGTCCGGATACGTGGCCACCATCGCCAGCTCGTTGCGCTGCCGGCGCAGCACCTCGCGCCAGAGCCGCTCGGGGGACGGGGAGGAGACGTCGCCGGGCTCCGACTCCACGACGTACCAGGCACCGTCCACCAGCTCGTCCTCCAGCTGGCCGGGGCCCCAGCCGGCGTATCCGGCGAAGATCCGCAGGGAACCGAGGACGGAGGCGAGCAGCTCCGGCGGCGCCTCCAGGTCGACCAGTCCGATCGCGCCGTGCACCCGGCGCCAGCCCAGGGGCGCGGTCTTCTCCGCCGCCCCGCCCGGGACGACGGCGACACCGAGGGCCGAGTCCAGCGACACCGGGCCGCCCTGGAAGACGACGCCGGGTTCGCCGGCCAGGTCCGCCCAGCCCTCCAGGATGTCGCCGACGTCCACCGGGGTGGGACGGTTGAGGACGACACCGAGGGAGCCCTCCTCGTCGTGGTCGAGGAGGAGCACCACCGCGCGGTCGAAGTTCGGGTCCGCCAGGGCGGGCGTGGCCACGAGCAGCCGCCCTGTGAGCGAGGACACCTCGGTCATGCCAGACATGATCCCGCATCTCCCGCGCGCATGGGGAGGCAATGGGGGTACGGGAGTGAATGCAGCTCAGGGCGGACGAGAGCATGCCCGGCGCACGGGGGCGGCGGTGACCTTCCGTGGCCGCCGCGGAACGGTTCGTGTTGTGACGGAGCCCTGACGTCCCCACGCCCGCCGCGGGCTTACGGAAGGAGGGCCGGAGGCGATTACCCTTTCCCTTCTGGCCCTTGCCCCACTCCCCATACGGAACGCGAGATTCATGACCGTCAACGGCGCTGAAGACGTACTGCTTGTCCACGGCGGGACCCCGCTGGAGGGCGAGATCCGTGTCCGCGGTGCGAAGAACCTCGTACCGAAGGCCATGGTGGCCGCGCTGCTCGGCAGCGCTCCGAGCCGTCTGCGCAACGTTCCGGACATCCGTGACGTCCGGGTCGTACGGGGCCTGCTGCAACTGCACGGTGTGACGGTCCTGCCGGGCGAGGAGCCCGGCGAGCTGGTGCTCGACCCCACGTACGTGGAGAGCGCCAACGTCGCCGACATCGACGCCCACGCGGGTTCCTCGCGGATCCCGATCCTGTTCTGCGGCCCGCTGCTGCACCGGCTCGGGCACGCGTTCATCCCCGGTCTGGGCGGCTGCGACATCGGCGGGCGGCCCATCGACTTCCACTTCGACGTGCTGCGGCAGTTCGGCGCGACGATCGAGAAGCGGGCGGACGGCCAGTACCTGGAGGCCCCGCAGCGGCTGCGCGGCACCAAGATCCAGCTGCCGTACCCGTCCGTCGGCGCGACCGAGCAGGTGCTGCTGACGGCGGTGCTCGCGGAGGGCGTCACCGAGCTGTCCAACGCGGCGGTGGAGCCGGAGATCGAGGACCTGATCTGCGTCCTGCAGAAAATGGGCGCGATCATCGCGATGGACACCGACCGGACCATCCGCATCACCGGTGTGGACAAGCTCGGCGGCTACACCCACCGCGCCCTCCCGGACCGCCTCGAGGCCGCCTCCTGGGCGTCCGCGGCGCTGGCGACCGAGGGCAACATCTACGTCCACGGCGCCCAGCAGCGTTCGATGATGACGTTCCTGAACACCTACCGCAAGGTCGGCGGCGCGTTCGAGATCGACGACGAGGGCATCCGTTTCTGGCACCCCGGCGGGCAGCTGAAGTCCATCGCGCTGGAGACGGACGTCCACCCCGGCTTCCAGACGGACTGGCAGCAGCCGCTGGTGGTCGCGCTGACCCAGGCGACGGGCCTGTCCATCATCCACGAGACGGTCTACGAGTCCCGTCTCGGCTTCACCTCCGCGCTCAACCAGATGGGCGCGCACATCCAGCTGTACCGCGAGTGCCTGGGCGGCTCCGACTGCCGCTTCGGCCAGCGCAACTTCCTCCACTCGGCGGTCGTCTCCGGACCCACCCGGCTGCAGGGCGCCGACCTGGTCATCCCCGACCTGCGCGGCGGCTTCTCCTACCTCATCGCCGCCCTCGCCGCCCAGGGCACGTCCCGGGTGCACGGCATCGGCCTGATCAACCGCGGCTACGAGAACTTCATGGAGAAGCTGATGAAGCTCGGCGCGAAGGTGGAACTCCCCGGCAGGGCCCTGGCCTGACGCGGGGTGCCGGAAGCGCCGAAAGGGGCGGCCACCCCCACCGGGGTGGCCGCCCCTTTCGCTGTCATCGTGCCTCGCGCGCCCTCCCGGGGTGCGCGAAGAGCAGGATCACTTGCCCTTGGCGGCTTCCTTCAGCTTGGAGCCCGCGGAGACCTTGACGCTGTAGCCGGCCGGGATCTGGATCGGCTCACCGGTCTGCGGGTTGCGCGCGGTGCGAGCGGCACGGTGCGTGCGCTCGAAGGTCAGGAAGCCGGGGACGGTGACCTTCTCGTCGCCCTTGGAGACGATGTCGCCGACGACATCGGCGAACGCGGCCAGCACGGCGTCGGCGTCCTTACGGGTCACCTCGGCGCGGTCGGCCAGCGCGGCCACCAGCTCACTGCGGTTCATGTTGTTACTCCCGTGTTCTTCTTGCCATTGCGGCGTGCCACGCGGCCAGGCCGCGTGTCGGGCACGGCGAAGCCGATGCTGCCAGGTTCCTCGGTGAGTCCCCGGACCCGGGTCCGTCGTCAGACCCTCGCGCCCAGAGACGCATCCTGCCTCTACCTGCGGCGGTAAAGCCAATCCGGAACCCGCAGGAGTCCGTGAGAGCACCCGAGGGAGTCACACGACGAGCGCCACGGCCTCCGACGCGGTGACGCTCCGTCCGCTTCCGGCAGCAGACAGCAGGGGCCCGAGCCCGGGTCTGGCCGCCACCCTAGAGGGCTGCCAGGACGTACGGGTTCCACGACGCGCCGGTTCCAATCGCCCGTGGCGATCCTCACAGCCCCCGTGGCGTCCGGGCGGTCACGAGGCCGACGCGCCCGCCGCCTTGGCCGCGTCCCGCACCGCTCCGGCGACCGCGCCCGCGACCTTGTCGTTGAACACGCTCGGGATGATGTAGTTCGGGTTCAGCTCGTCCTCGGTCACCACGTCGGCCAGGGCCTGCGCGGCGGCCAGCATCATCCCGGTGTCGACGGTGCGGGACTGGGCGTCCAGCAGACCGCGGAACACGCCCGGGAACACCAGCACGTTGTTGATCTGGTTGGGGAAGTCGGAGCGGCCGGTGGCCACGACGGCCGCCGTCTGCCGGGCGATCACCGGCTCCACCTCGGGGTCGGGGTTCGCGAGCGCGAACACGATCGCGCCCTCGGCCATGGCGGCGACGTCGTCGCCGTCGAGGACGTTGGGGGCGGAGACGCCGATGAAGACGTCCGCGCCGCGCACCGCCTCCTTCAGCGTGCCGGTCAGTCCCTCGGGGTTGGTGTTGTCGGCGATCCAGCGCAGGGCGGAACCGGGGGCGGCGTTCACCAGGTCCTCGCGGTCCGCGTGCACCACGCCCTGGATGTCGGCCACCACGGCGTTCTTCACGCCCGCGGCGATCAGCAGCTTCAGGATGGCCGTACCCGCCGCGCCGGCACCGGACATCACGACGCGGATGTTCTCGATCGCCTTGCCGGTGACACGCAGGGCGTTGGTGAGGGCCGCCAGGACGACGATGGCGGTGCCGTGCTGGTCGTCGTGGAAGACGGGGATGTCGAGGGCCTCGCGCAGCCGGGCCTCGATCTCGAAGCAGCGCGGCGCGGAGATGTCCTCCAGGTTGATGCCGGCGAAGCCCGGGGCGATGGCCTTGACGATGTCGACGATCGCGTCGGTGTCCTGGGTGTCCAGGCAGAGCGGCCAGGCGTCGATGCCGGCGAACCGCTTGAACAGGGCCGCCTTGCCCTCCATGACCGGCAGCGCGGCCTTGGGGCCGATGTTGCCCAGGCCCAGCACGGCGGAGCCGTCCGTCACGACCGCGACGGAGTTGCGCTTGATGGTGAGGCGGCGGGCGTCCTCGGGGTTCTCGGCGATCGCCATGCAGACCCGGGCCACACCCGGCGTGTAGATCATGGAGAGGTCGTCACGGTTGCGGATGGGGTGCTTCGACGCCATCTCGATCTTGCCGCCGAGGTGCATCAGGAACGTACGGTCGGAGACCTTGCCCAGGGTGACGCCCTCGATGCCGCGCAGCTGCTCGACGATCTCGTCGGCGTGGGCGGTGGAGGTGGCCGCGATGGTGACGTCTATGCGGAGCTTCTCGTGGCCGGACGCCGTGACGTCGAGGCCGGTCACCGAGCCGCCGTGGGACTCGACGGCCCCGGTGAGCTGGGAGACCGCGGTTCCACCGGCGGGCACCTCCAGCCGGATGGTCATCGAGTAGGAGACGCTGGGCGCCGTTGCCATGGCCGACTTCCTCTGCTTTCACCGTGTCGCTGCGTCGCTGTGTGTCACAGCGCTGTGCCGTCCGATCGTCGCACCTACCGCCGAGTACGCGGTAGCCGCCCCGGATTGAGAACGTTTTGTTCGCGTCGAGGACGGGTAAGCACGAGCGCCCACATGATCTCCGGAATAGGAATTCCATCATACGAGAGACGGCCGGGCCCGGGCAGGGGCCCACGGCGGACCCATGACGGAGGGGCCCACGTCACTTCACGTGACGTGGGCCCCTCCGAGGTGTGGCGGCACCGACCCGCCATGCTCGCCTCGCGGCAAGTGGTCGCTCGTAGCGACTAAGGTTGGGCCCGGGGGCTTGGATCGGGCCGGTGCCGTCACCCAGGCTAACAAACGGATCGCGTAAGGCCATTCCCGCGGCGCACCTGCTTTTCCGCCCCGCGCGGTCCCTGCCGCGTCAGTCCCTCAGCAGATCCGGCACCCCCGCCGCGTCCGGCTCGTCGCGCTCCTGGGAGACCACGGTCAGCTGCTGGGTCGCCCGGGTCAGCGCGACGTACAGCACCCGCAGGCCGGCCGGGGACTCGTCGGCGATCTCCGCCGGGGAGACGACGACCGTGGCGTCGTACTCCAGGCCCTTGGCCTCCAGGCTGCCCAGCGCCACCACCCGGTCGCCGAGCCCGTCGAGCCAGCGCCGGGCCTCCTCACGGCGCTGCATGGCGACGACCACACCGACGGTGCCGTCCACGCGGTCCAGCAGCCGTGCCGCCTCCGCGCGTACGGTCCCGCCCAGCGAGTCCGTCACGACCGGGAACCGCGGCTCCACGCCGGTGGAGCGCACCGCCCTCGGCGACTCCGAGCCGGGCATGGCGAGGGCGAGCACCCTCGACGCCAGCTCGGCGATCTCCGCCGGGTTGCGGTAGTTCACGGTGAGTTCGAAGCGCCGGCGGGGGCGGGTGCCGAGGGCCTCGTCACGGGCCTGGGCCGCCTCGTCGGGGTCGGACCAGGAGGACTGGGCCGGGTCGCCGACGACCGTCCAGGTGGCGTGCCGCCCGCGCCGGCCGACCATGCGCCACTGCATCGGGGTGAGGTCCTGGGCCTCGTCGACGATGACGTGGGCGTACTCGACGCGCTCCTGGGCGAGCCGCTCGGCCCGCTCGCGCTGCGTCTCCTCGCGCACCGGCATCAGCTCCTGCAGGCCGGTGAGCTGGTCCAGCGGGTCGATCTCGCGCGGCCTGCGGGGACGGGCCGGGACGCCGAGGATCGCCTGGAGTTCGTCCAGGAGCGCGATGTCGTGCACGGAGCGGCCGTCCCGCTTCAGCGAGCGGGCGACCTTGCGGATCTCGCCCGGGTTGAGGACGCGGCGGGCCCAGCGGCCCAGGCGCCTCTCGTCGGCCATGGCGTCCAGGACGGCGGCCGGGGTCAGCTCGGGCCACCAGGCGTCGAGGAAGGCGATGAAGTCGTCCTCGGCGGTGATGTCCTCGTCGAAGGAGGAGCGCAGCTCCGCGGCGAGTTCCGGGTCGGTGTGGCGGCGGCCGGCGCCGGAGCGCTCCCACAGCGCGTCGAGCAGCAGCCTGCGGGCGCGGGGGCGCAGCAGGTTGACCGGGGCGGTGCCGCCGAGGGCGGTGCGGCGGATCTCCGCCAGCTCCCCTGCCTCCAGCTCCAGCCGCCGGCCGAAGGCGACGACCCGCAGCCGGGCCGGTGAGCCGTTCGTCTCCAGCGCGCCGCGCGCGGCCTTCCGCACCACCTTGAGCATGCGGTACGAACCCTTGGCGCGGGCCACCGACGGGGAGTCGTAGAGCGTGGCCTCGGCGCCGTCGACCAGGGAGCCGATGGCGCGGACGGCGACCTGGCCCTCCTCGCCGAGGGAGGGCAGCACGCCCTCGGTGTAGGCGACGAGGAGCGGGGTGGGCGAGACGATCAGGATGCCGCCCGCGTACCGGCGCCGGTCCTGGTAGAGCAGGTAGGCCGCGCGGTGCAGGGCGACGGCCGTCTTGCCGGTGCCGGGGCCGCCCTCCACGTAGGTCACGGAGGCGGCGGGGGCGCGGATCACCAGGTCCTGCTCGGCCTGGATGGAGGCGACGATGTCGCGCATGGTGTGCGTACGGGCCTGGCCGAGCGCGGCCATCAGGGCGCCGTCGCCGATCACCGGCAGCTCGTGGCCGTCCAGGGACGCCGTCAGCTCGGGTCGCATCAGGTCGTCCTCGACGCCGAGGACCCGGCGGCCCTTGGAGCGGATGACGCGACGGCGCACGACCCGGCCGGGATCGACCGGGGTGGAGCGGTAGAAGGGGGCGGCGGCCGGGGCCCGCCAGTCGATGACCAGCGGGGCGTAGTCCGCGTCCAGGACGCCCATCCGGCCGATGTGCAGCGTCTCGGCGATGTCGGCGGTGTTGTCGGGACGGACGGCCCCCTCGGCGGGCTCGACGGCGGTGTAGGCGCCGTCCGGTCCCTTCTTGCCGTCCTTGCCGGGCAGCAGGTCGATGCGGCCGAAGAGGAAGTCCTCGTACTCGTGGTGCAGCCGGTTGAGGTGGATGCCGGCCCGGAAGACCTGCGCGTCCCGTTCGGCGAGGGCGCCGGGCGTGCCGACCTGGCCACGCCGGGCGGCGTCGCGCATGAGGAACTCCGCCTCGTGGATCTTCTCCTCGAGGCGCCGGTACACCCGGTCCAGGTGTTCCTGTTCCACGCTGATCTCCCGGTCACGAACGGAGTCGTGAACCGGGTCGACCGCGGTTTGCTGAGCCTGAGCGGCCACCGGGCCCCCTTCTGACGTGCTGGGCAGCCGTCAACCGTACGCGAAGGGGACCCGGCAAAGCTACGGCGGCTACGCGTCGACCTCGACGAGCAGCTCGCCGTCGAAGGTCATCACCTGGAAATGGTCGATGTCGTTCGGCTCGAACGCGGCACCGCCCTGAATGTACAGCGGCTGCCTGGCCTTGTCCGTCTTGGCGTCCGGCAGTCCGTAGCCCCAGTCCGGGACGGACCAGGAGGTGACGGTCTCCCGCTCGCCGTTCTTGCCGACGGCGACCAGCGAACACTTCTGCGGACCCGTGACGTTCTTCAGTTCGAGGACCGTCCCGGTGCCCCAGGTCTTCTCCTCCAGCGCCACGGTCGCGGTGACCCCGGTGCCGGGGTCGGTGGCCGAGATCTTGTCGGAGGCCCCGTCGAAGGCCTCCTTGGCCGGGTTCGCGGCGAGCGTCTGCCCGGTGCCGCTCCCGCGCCCGCTCTCGTCGCCCCCGCCGCTCGCCGCCACGGCGACGAACGGACCGCTGACGATCAGCGCGCCCGCGGCGGCCACCATGTAGAAGTTGCGGCGGCGCTTGCGCGCGCGGCGCTCGGCGACCTCGTCGACCAGCTTCTCCACCACGCGCGGGGAGGGCCTGGCGGACAGCGACTCGCCCAGCGCGGGCGTGCCGGTGCCGGGCAGGTCCGCGAGCGCGGCCAGCATCGGTTCCATCCCGGCGAGTTCGTCGAGTTGCTGGGCGCACCACTCGCAGGAGGCGAGGTGTGCCTCGAAGGCGGTCGCCTCGGCGTCGTCGAGGATGCCGAGGGCGTAGGCACCGACGGTCTCGTGTTCGTTCGGCACCGGTGATCCCTGCATGGCTCCAGACATACCCGTACCGCCCGTACCGAATCCCTGATTTCCCCCGTACACACTCATCACGCCGTCACCCCCCGCTCCTCCAGAGCCAGTTTCATCGACCGCAGGGCGTAGAACACCCGGGAGCGGACGGTGCCGCTGGGTATGCCGAGTGTCTGCGCCGCCTCATTGACGGTACGCCCCTTGAAGTACGTCTCGACGAGGACCTCCCGGTGGGCCGGGGTCAGGTCGTCGAGCGCGTCCGACAGCGTCATCAGCCACAGCGCCTTGTCGATCTCGTCCTCCGCGGGGATGACCTCCAGCGGCGACGGATCGACCTCCTGCGGCCGGGCCTGCCGGCTGCGATGGCCGTCGATGACGATGCGCCGGGCGACCGTCACCAGCCAGGGGCGTACCGAACCGGTCGCCCGATTGAGCTGACCGGCGTTCTTCCAGGCACGGATGAGCGTCTCCTGCACGACGTCCTCGGCGCGCTGCCGGTCTCCGGCGACCAGCCGCAGGACGTAGGCCAGCAGGGGGCCGGCGTGCTCGCGGTACAGCGCGCGCATCAGCTCCTCGTCGGGCCCCGAGGGCTGTGAGGACATGCGATGTCGGGCCCTCGCCCCACGTTCATTGGCCACGGCCGCATCCTTGCGCACGCCCACCTCCGGTGTCCGGGGGATCCCCCCGTCGGTCGCTCGACAACCGGTACGGACGGAGGGGGCGGGGTGTTCAAAGCGAGGTGGCAGTTTTCTGCGGAGTGAGGTGACGACCGGGACATGAGGTCACATTCCCACCGCAACTCCTTCACGTGTCCGACACGGGGGCGGGAGCGGTCGCGCCGCCCGGGGAGGCGAACGGCAAACGGCTTGCGAGGCAGGTCACTTCACGCGCTCAGGCGCGGGCGAGGGCCGCGCGGCGGCGGTGGCGGGCCACGCGTTCGCGGTTGCCGCAGACCTCGCTGGAGCACCAGCGCCGCCGGCGCCCCCGGGAGGTGTCGACGTACACGATCGGGCAGTTGTGCCCCGCGCACTGCCTCAGGCCCGCCCGCGCGACGGGGTCGGTGAGCAGGTCCACCGCGTCCCGGGCGACCACCGCGAGCAGCGCGGCCCCGCCGGGCGGGCCGTCCAGCCGCCGCACCAGCGCGCCGTCCTTCCCGGGGACCGCGCGGGGCGCGGGGGGCGCGGCACGGGCGAGTTCGTTGACCCGGGCGAGCGCGCGGTCGTAGGCGGGGACGCCGGGCGACGGCCTGCCGCGCACCAACGGGACGAGCTGCCCGCGCAGTTCGCGGAAGGCCACCAGCCAGGAGGTGCCGGCGTGGGCCAGCGCGGTGTCCGCGGGCACGAGCCCGGAGCCGGTGATCCAGGCGCGCAGCACCGCCACGGAGTCGAGCCGTTCCTCGGGATGGGTGGTCGCGAGCAGGTCCAGGCAGACCCGCCCGGTGTCGAACCGCAGCTCGCAGGAAGCCGTGACCGTACCCAGTGCCATGTTCCTGCCACCGCCTAGGTTGGCCCCGCGGTGGGGCCGGTGAGCGATCCGGGAAACCGTTGCCCTCCCACAGTGCCTGCCCGTCACGGCCCCCGGAACCCCTCGCGCCGCGCCCGCCCGCCGCGCGGCCGCCCCGGTCAGTCGGCGGCGTACTTCGACTCGGCCACCGGGTCGAGGGCGAGGCGGTAGCCGCGTTTGACGACGGTCTGGATCAGTTTGGGGGCGCCGAGGGCGGAGCGGAGGCGGGCCATGGCGGTCTCCACCGCGTGCTCGTCGCGTCCCGCCCCCGGCAGGGCGCGCAGCAGTTCGGCGCGGGCGACGACCCAGCCGGGCCGCCGGGACAGCGCCCGCAGCAGGGACATCCCGGCCGGCGGTACGGGCCGGAGCGCGCCGTCCACCAGGACCGCGTGTCCCCGGATCTCCACCCGGTGCCCGGCGACCGGCAACGAGCGGGCGCGGGCGGGCAGTTCCCGGCAGAGCAGCTGGACGAGCGGGCCGAGCCGGAAGCGCTCCGGCTGCACCGTGCCGATGCCGCGGGCCTGCAGCGGCAGCGCGGTGACCGGGCCGACGCAGGCGGACAGCACGTCGTGGCCCAGGGCGGCGAGCACGTCGTCGAGCAGTCCGCGTTCCTCGGCGCGCGACAGCAGGGACGCGGCGGCGGGCGCGCTGGTGAAGGTGACCGCGTCCAGCGTCCGGGCGACGGTCGCGTCGAGGAGGCGGTCGACGGGGCCGATGTCCTCCGGCGGCAGCCACCGGTAGACCGGCACCCCCACCACCTCCGCTCCGGCGGCCCGGAGCGACTCGACGAACCCGGGCAGCGGCTCGCCGTGCAGCTGTACGGCGATGCGCAGCCCGTCGACGCCCTCCTCGAGGAGCCGGTCGAGCACCTCGGCCAGCGATTCGGAGGCCGGCGACCACTCCTCCGTCAGCCCGGCGGCCCGGATCGCGCCCTTCACCTTGGGCCCGCGCGCCAGGATCCGCACCCCGCGCAGCTTCGCCAGCAGGTCCTCGCCCAGCCCCCAGCCGTCGGCGGCCTCCACCCAGCCGCGGAAACCGATGGCGGTGGTGGCGACCGCGATGTCCGGGGCCTGCCCGATGATGTCCTCGGTGGCGGCCAGCAGCTCGCTGTCGTCGGCGAGCGGCACGATCCGCAGGGCCGGGGCGTGCTGCACGACGGCTCCGCGCCGCTCCAGCAGCGCGCCCAGCTCGTCGGCACGGCGCGCCGCGGTCACCCCCACGGTGAAACCGGCGAGTGGCCCGTGGTCGGGTAGCTGTCGTTCGTCGTCCATGGCTCTCGTCCCGCACTCGAGTCGGCGTCCTGCACGAAGGCGCGGCTCCGCCTTCATGCCGATCGAGCCTGTCAACGATCCGTGACAGGCTCGGTTCGGCTTCATGTCACCAGTGTTACGTCACACCCTGGCGTAGCTGAGCTGCGGCTTCTCCTCCGGGGCCGCGGCGGTGTCCGCCCGCCCGGCCGCGGGACGGCGAAGGTATACCGCCCAGGTGACCGCGAAACAGACGGCGTAGCAGGCGAGGAAGGCGACGAACGCCCCGGTGCCGGAGCCGTGGGAGAGGAAGGACTGGCGGAAGGCCAGGTTGATGCCGACCCCGCCGAGCGCGCCCACCGCGCCGATCAGCCCCATCGAGGCACCGGACAGCCGCCGCCCGTACGCGGCCGCCTCCTCGCCCTCGAACCCCTTGGCCAGCGCCTTCGCCTGGAAGATGCCGGGGATCATCTTGTACGTCGAGCCGTTGCCGAGCCCGGTCAGCACGAACAGCACCACGAAGGCCACGGTGAACAGCGCCAGCGACTCCGCCATGGAGGCGGCGATCAGCACCGCGGTCGCCGCGCCCATGCCGACGAAGTTCCACAGCGTGATCAGCGAGCCGCCGTAGTGGTCGGCGAGCCGGCCGCCCACCGGGCGGATCAGGGAGCCGAGCAGCGGGCCGACGAAGGTGACGTACGCGGCCTCCAGCGGGGTGCGGTCGAACTGGTTCTGCAGCACCTGCCCGAAGGCGAAGCTGTAGCCGATGAACGAGCCGAAGGTGCCGATGTAGAGGAACGACATGATCCAGGTGTGCGCGTCGCGGGCGGCGTCCCGGGCGGCGCCGGTGTCGTTCTTCACCGAGGCCAGGTTGTCCATGTACAGCGCGGCGAGCACGGCGGCGACGACGATCAGCGGGATGTAGATGCCGAGCAGCACCCGCGGTCCGCCGCCCGCGCCGATGATCGCGAGGGCGGCGAGCTGGATCACCGGGACGCCGATGTTGCCGCCGCCGGCGTTCAGACCGAGCGCCCAGCCCTTCTTGCGGAGCGGGAAGAAGGCGTTGATGTTGGTCATGGAGGAGGCGAAGTTGCCGCCGCCGATGCCGGCCAGCAGGCCGACCAGCAGGAAGGTGGAGAAGGACGTCCCCGGCTCCATCACGGCGAACGCGGCGACGGTGGGGACGAGCAGCAGCCCGGCGGAGACGATCGTCCAGTTCCGCCCGCCGAAGAGGGCGACCGCGAAGGTGTACGGGACCCGGACCACGGCGCCGACCAGCGTCACCATCGAGGTCAGCAGGAACTTGTCGGCCGGGGTGAGCCCGTACTCCGGGCCCATGAACAGCACCAGCACGGACCACATGGTCCACACCGAGAAGCCGATGTGCTCGGACAGCACGGAGAAGAGGAGATTGCGGCGGGCGGTCTTCTCGCCGGACTGCTGCCAGAAGGTCTCGTCCTCCGGATCCCAGTGCTGGATCCATCGGCCGCCCCTGGTCGTCGGCGGTGCGGGGGCCGGGCTGGCTGTCATGACGCCTCCACTGTTCTCCGGGGTGCGGACGGTGCCGCGAGGGGCTGGTCCCGAAGGTAGGGAGGGGGCGTTTCCGGTCTGTGGCGCACAGTGACCGCCAGGGAACGTTGCTCTCACCTCCGGCCGGGCCGGGGTGAGAGGTGTCCGGCACCGGCCGGACGCGACGCCGTGAGCCCCTAGCGCTGCGGGGGCTGCCAGTGGGGGTTCTGCTGGGGGTGGGGCGGCTGGGCGGGCTGCCCGTACGGGGCCTGCGGCTGGGCGTGGACCCCGGGCGCCCGGGGCGGGGTGCCGTAGGGGCCGGGCGGGGTGCCGTAGCCGGCCGGGGCCTGGGGGACGTACGGACCGGGGGCCGGCGGGGAGTACGGCATCGGGGGCTGCTGCGGCTGGTGACCGTAGCCGGGGGCCGCGCCCGGGGCCCCGTACGGGCCGCCGCCGAAGGGGTTGCCGTGGCCCGGTATCTGCCCGCCCGGGGGCAGGTAGCGGACCCGGCCGGTCCCGTCCGTCACCGGGGCGAAACCGGCCGCCCGCAACCGGGCGGCGAACTTGGCGTTGCGCTTGCGGGTGACGACGAAGCCGATGCCGAGGACCGCCATGAGGGCCAGCCACACCACGGCCGCGATGACGAAGTCGGAGGATCTGCCCCCGGCCTGGTAGGCCATGACCACGGCGCCGACGGAGACGCCGATCGCCCCGTAGCCCATCCGCTTCTCGGCGCTCTTGCCGGTGAGGTCGAAGTTGATGCGGGCCTTGAGGAGTTCGAAGGCGTCCGGCACGAGCGGCGGCAGGGACACCCCGTCGCCGGCGTTCGGGTACTGCGCCCAGTTCTGCGCGGCGCGGGCGCGGGCGTGCGGGCTCGGGTCGGGCACGATCAGCATCCTCAGCCGGCTGTTGTTCCCGCCGCCCTGCCGTACGTCCGCGTACTCGTACCCGAACTGCTGGGCGACGAAGGCGAGTCGGGCGAGCTTCTTCACGGATGCCATCGCACTGGTGAGCTCGACCGGCTCCCCGCTCGCCATCAGTTGCAGCATCTTCCGCGTCTGCCGCTTGCTCATCCGCCCCCGCCCCCCCTGGCCACACCGTTCACTTCCGCAACAGGGGCAGTGTGGCACGCCCGCCCACGTCGAACCACAGCAGCTCTCCGGCTCCTCGCCCCAGCATGCCGTCGCCGAGGGCCCACCCTCCCCAGGAACCGGCGTACTCCTGGACGAGACGCAGCCCACGCCCGGATGCGGTGCCGGCATCGGCGGGAGCGAGCGGGACGGAGTCGTCGCCGCTGAACGGCGCCGGTGAGCTGCTCGGCGTCAACCAGGCACGCATCAGCATGATCGGGACGGGCCGCACGCCCGTCGGCGCCGACCGGATCCACTCCATGGCACACGCCTGCGCCTGCCCCGACGCCGCGCTGGCCGACGGGGTTCGCGGCGCGTCCGCGCCCCGCCTGCACGCCGGGAGAACTCAGCGGCGAGCGGTCGGTGGTCGGGGCGCGCCGAGTGGGTGGCTGCGCCCCGGAGCGTGTCCCGCTCCGGGGGGTGAGCGCCCCCGGCATCGCGCGCGGCCGGCCTGCCGCCAGCGCTGCCGGCGGCCCCTGAACCGCGCCGATGCGGCGGTGACCCGCACCTTTCACGTACGCAACCGGCTGCACCACCCGGCAGGACACGATCTCTCCGGGGGCCCATGTCCCCTCACCTTGCCGAAAACGGTGAGCATCCGGTGGACACATGCACCTTACGCACTCATATGAGCGGATCGTGAACACCGCAGGCTGAGATGCTCCCGCTTTTCAGAACACCACATGCCTCCCGGCACTGCGGCGAAGAGCCACGCCCCACGACGTGGCGCGGACGGCCAAGCCGTTCGCCTCCCGGCACGAGGGCCGTGACCACCCCCAGGAACAGGAAAGCGGCGGGCCGCGAAGTGTCCCGTGGAGACGGGCCGGACACCCGCCCGTCAGCCCCGGTGCGCCCCGCCACTCGGCTGGGGCCGCTTGCTCCTGCTTCCGTCCGGCCACAGGCGCGGCTTCCGCTTCGCCGCGAGGTCCTCGACCCAGCCGACCGCGAGGACCACCAGCCCGATGAGCGGCCAGACCAGGGCGAACGACCAGAACATGCTCGTGCTGTCGAGAGCGTTCACCGCGCGGTCGCTCTGCATGAACGGGAGCCGGTACAGCAGGTCGCAGATCGGCACCGTCGCCATGATGAGCAGGTTGTGCCACAGGTAGATGGTGACCGCACGGTTGTTGGAGAGCGTGACCAGCCGGTCCCACTTCGCCAGGCGGCCGGGGAGTTCCCGCCAGGACGGGGAGTACTGGAGCAGGATCACCACGTACCCGAACGACCAGGTGGCCTGGGCCAGCGGAATGTCGTTCAGATCCCAGCCCGAGGGGCCCGGGTGGCCCGAGGCCCACCACAGGCCGAAGGCCATCACCAGGGACGCCCAGGAGACGGAGACATAGCGCGGGATCTGCTTCAGCAGGCCCTCGTGATGCGCGAAGCCCAGCACCCAGCAGGAACCGTAGACCGCGAAGTCGGTGAGCGCGTTGCCCGTCTCACCGGGGACGGTCACCAGCCCCGTGCCGACGATCGCCGTCAGGCCCAGCGGGGCCAGCAGCGTCGGCCAGGGCGCCCGGCGGAACAGCCGGAGCAGCAGCGGGGAGGCGAGGACGAACCACAGGTAGGCGCGCAGGTACCAGAGCGGTCCCGCTGCCTGTTCCGCCCAGGACCCCTCCAGCCAGCCGAGCGGGGCGCCGGTGTCCTGGGGGTAGGGCGGCGCCCCGATCGGGACGATGTAGCCGACCAGCTCGATCCAGCCCCAGGTGCCGCCGTGGTCCGGGTCCTCCGACGGATCCCAGCCGCCCGCGAACAGCAGCGTCAGCACCACTGCCGCGAACACCCACAGGGGCGGCAGGAGCCGGCGGACCCGCCCGCGGATCACGCTCGGCGCCGGACGCTTCAGCGAACGCGCCATCAGCGAGCCCGCCAGCGCGAACATCACGCCCATCGACGGGAACAGCACCGACAGCCAGGCCCAGCCGAAGAGGTGGTAGGCCACGACGCGGACCAGGGCGATGGAGCGCAGCAGGTCCAGGTACCGGTCGCGCCCCGCCTCCTTGGGCGCCGGAGCGGGCGCGGCCTCGGGTACGGGCTCGAAGCCGGGCCCGAACGCGAGCCCGGTCGTGCGCTGCCGGGAGACCGGGTACGGCGTCTCCGGAACCCCGCCGGCGTTGCCCGGGTACGGCGTTCCGTACGGGCCGGCCGGCTCCGGGCTCGTCCCCGCACCGGTCGTGTGTCCGTGGGTCATGCCACGGGCCTCCGGTCCTCGCCGCGCCGCGCGCGCCGAGGCGGCACCGAGCCGCCGACGGGTGCTTCGACGACGCCGGTGCGCCGCAGTTTCTGCCAGCGCAGGCGGCCGCCGGTGAGGGCGGTGATCCAGGACTGGAGCAGCACGACGTACATGAGCTGGCGGTAGAGGATCTGCTGCAGCGGCAGCGAGATGAGGTGGGTCATGCGTTCGCGGTCGAGGCGGAAGGCGTACGCCGCGCAGACCGCCTGGATGGCCAGCACGCCCAGCCACGCCACGATCGTCTTCCCGGTCGGGCCGAAGACGATGCCGTAGAGCAGGAAGAGGTCGATCAGCGGGGCCAGCAGCGGGGCCAGGACCATGAACAGGGAGACGAAGGGCAGGCCCACGCGGCCGAAGCGGCCCGAGGGGCCCTTCTCGATCACGGCACGGCGGTGCTTCCAGATGGCCTGCATGGTGCCGTACGACCAGCGGTAGCGCTGGGACCACAGCTGCTGGACGGTCTCCGGGGCCTCGGTCCAGGCGCGGGCGTTCTCGGCGTAGACCACGCGCCAGCCGGCGCGGTGCAGCGCCATGGTGACGTCGGTGTCCTCGGCGAGCGTGTCGTCGCTCATGCCGCCGATGGGCTCCAGGGCGGAGCGGCGGAACGCGCCGACCGCGCCCGGGATGGTCGGCATGCAGCCGAGGACGTCGTACATCCGGCGGTCCAGGTTGAAGCCCATCACGTACTCGATGTGCTGCCAGGCGCCGATGAGGCTGTCCTTGTTGCCGACCTTGGCGTTGCCCGCCACGGCGCCGACCCTCGGGTCGCCGAAGGGCTGGACGAGCTCACGGACGGTGGAGGGTTCGAAGACCGTGTCGCCGTCCATCATCACGACGATGTCGTACCGGGCGTTCGCCAGGCCCCGGTTGAGCGCGGCCGGCTTGCCGGCGTTGAGCTGGCGGATCACCCGCACGTTGGGCAGGCCCATCGCCTCGACGATACGGGCGGTGCCGTCGGTGGAGCCGTCGTCGATGACGAGGATCTCGATCGGGTGGTCGCTCGCCATCAGGGAACGGACGGTGTTCTCGATGCACTTGGCCTCGTTGTACGCCGGCACCAGCACCGTCACCGGTCCGGTGACCGGCGGGCCCCAGCGGAACCCCGTGCGGCGGACGCGCCGGGCGTGGGCGCCGGAGAGGAGGAGCATCAGCAGGAAGCGGCCGATGACCAGGGTGCCGATGACCGCCAGGCCCACCACCAGGACGTCGGTGATCTTCTCCGCGGCCTGGACCAGGAAGATCCACGCCTTGCCCTTCCACAGGTCGACACCGGTGACCCGGCTGTGCGCGCCGGGCGCGTCCAGGGCCTCGGTGAGGTTGTCGAACGCGTAGCCCTTCTCCTTCAGGCCGGGCAGGAACCTGTCCAGTGCCGCGACGGTCTGGCTGCGGTCGCCGCCGGAGTCGTGCATCAGGACGATGGCGCCCTCGCCGCCCTCCGGCGTGGCCCGGCGGATGATCTCGTCGGCGCCGGGCCGCTTCCAGTCCTCGCTGTCGGTGTCGTTGACGACGGTGAGGTAGCCGCGGCTGCCGATGTACCGGGTGACCGGCCACGTCTCGTTGTCCATCGCGTCGGCGAAGGAGGAGTAGGGCGGGCGGAAGAGCGAGGTGCGGATGCCCGCCGCGCCGGTGATCGCCAACTGGTTCTGCGACAGCTCCCAGTCGATGCGCTCGGTGGACTGGAGGGCGAGGTCGGGGTGGTTGAAGGTGTGCAGGCCGATCTCGTGGCCCTCGTCGACCATGCGCCGGACGAGGTCCGGGTAGCGGGAGGCCATGGTGCCGGTGACGAAGAAGACGGCGTGCGCGTCGTGCCTCTTCAGCACGTCGAGCACCTTCGGCGTCCAGACGGGGTCCGGGCCGTCGTCGAAGGTGAGGACCAGCCGGTGGTCGGGCACCCGCAGGCTCTTGGCGTTCCCGGCGCGGGCGTCGATGACCGGGCCGCCCTCGAGGATCTCCTCGGGCACCCGGGTGGTGGGGGCGGGCTTCTGGACGCGGTGGTCGGCGAGGATCTCGCTGTGCACGTAGCCGCGCAGCATGAGCATCGCCGCCAGGGCCACGAGGACGAGCAGCGGAAGCAGCAGGCGCAGGGGCACGCGCCGGCGCGGGGAGCCGCCGCGGGCCGGCCGGGCGGCCCGCCGGCGGTGGGTGCGGGATGCCATCAGACGACGTTCTCCGGGGGCTGTGCGGCGGGGGTGGTGGACGGCTCCGGCTGCTCGCCGGAGTCCTCGGCGAGCACCGCCGGGCCGGCGGGAGCACCGGCGACGTCGTCGGTGTCCACGACGTCACCGCCGTCCGTGGGGGCGGTGGTCACGGGGTCCGGGCTGCCGGTGACCTCGGGGTCGGGGAGCGGCGTGCCGAGGGTCTCGTCCGGGACGGCGGGGGTGGTCCCGTCGTCGCCGGTGGCCGGCGCCGTGCCGTCCCCGGTCGGCGTCGGCGCCGGGTCGGTGAGGACCGGCTGGTCCGCGGTGCCGGTGGCGCCGGTCGCCGGGGCGGTGGCCCCGGGGGCGGGCGGCGTGGGGGCGCCGGTGGTCGGGGTGCCGGCGGGGGCGGGGGTGGTGCCGGAGGCGGGGGTGCCGTCCGTGTCCGCGGGCTGCCGGGTGGTCCCGACCTTCCCCGCGGGCTTCTGCTCCTGGCCGGGGACGGGCATCCAGGGAGCGTCGGAGTTGCCGGACAGCAGGGTGGCGGCCATCACGACGGCGTACCCCGCGCAGGCGAGGCCGACAGCCAGGCCGATACGGCGGTAGAGCCGGCTGCGCCGCCCCGACTCGTCGACGAACACGGGCCCGCCGGAGGCGTCGTGCGCACCGCCCGCCCGGGCCGGAGACCGGTGCAGGAGGCCGCCGTCCCCTATCCGCACGGCGTCGAGCTGGACCGTCACCTCGTGCGGGTCGTGGGTGGCCGCGACGGGCCCGCCGGCCTCCTCCTGCCAGGGGTCACGGACGGGGGTGCGGGACCGCGTCGCCTCCGCGCGGGCTTCACCGGGGGCGGCCGGGGAGGAACCCGCCACCCGGGCCGTGTCCCTCGGGGGACCGACTGCCGGGAAGCGGTCCCTCGGCGGACGCGCCCCAACCGCGCCGGCGACGGGGCCGGCGCCCCGGGCACTCGGGGTACCGGCCGGCGGACGGGGGATCCGCAGAGCCGCGGTGCGCTCGGCGTCCCAGCCGGCGTCCCGGGCGGCGTCCGCCCGGCCCGGCGCCGAGCGGGCGCGGCGGCCGTCACCGGACGACGTCCCGCGCGGTTCCGCCCCGTCCCGCGCGCCGGACCCGGCGGACCTCGCGCTCAGCGGAAGGACGCGCGTGGAGGGCAGGCCCCGGTCCTCGTCGTCCTCCGCGAGCGGATCGATCGCCCCCACGGCCGAGGGCCGTTCCGGTTGGGCGTCTTCTCGCCATTTCCCCACGCGCACGCTCTTCCCCCCCACGGAACGGTTTCGGGTGCGCGTTCGATCCGAGCACTCGCCGCCGGACCAGGCCCCCACCCGCTCCGAGCACCCCGTCTATCACGCCGTACTCGAGCGTCGAATGTAGCGCATGAGGAGGTTCGGTGTCGGCTGTGTGCCCGTCTGTTCCCGTCGTGGGACATCACCGGGATGCCATCACCACGGAATCACTGGCTGGAATCCACCCCTCCTCCGGTGCCCGCAGCCAGCCCTCATCGGCCGCGACGGCCGCCGCGGCCCTCCTGAGCGCGTCCAGGGCGGGGTGGATCAGGCCCCTTCGCCACACCAGTGACACCGGCGACAGCGGAACCGGCTCCACGAGGGGCCGCAGCACCGTCGAGGGCAGCGGCGGGAAGTCGACGACGACGAGGATCGGGTGACGCGTCCGGGCCATCACCCGCTGGAACTCCTCCTCGCCGACGGCCAGTGGCGCGGGCGGCGCGAGCGTGATCCCCCGGTCCGCGAACAGCAGCCGGGCGAGGTCCGTCCACTCCGGCGTGCGGGGATTCCCGGCCCCGGCGTAGACCGTCTCGCCGGCCAGCGCGGCCAGCGGCACCTCGGCCAGGGAGGCCAGCCGGTGGTCCCCGGGCAGCACGACCGCCATCGGTTCGTACCGCACGGGCTGCTGGTCGAGCCCGGCCCGCAGCGCGGGGGCGAGCCCCGCGAACCGTCCGAACGACGCGTCGAGCCGGCCCGCGAGCACCTCCCCCGCCGCCCAGGTCAGCCCGCTCTCGTAGCGGGCCATCAGCTCCTGGCCGGGAGCGAGCTCGCGGGCCCGGTGCAGCACCCGGCGCGGGGTCTCCAGGCCCGGGGAGTTGAGGTCCACCAGCAGGGGCCGCGTCCGCCCGGCGGCGGCGAGCAGGTCGTCCTGCGCCTGGAGCACCGCGCGCGCGTACGGCAGCAGGCGCTCGCCGTCGGCGGTGAGCGTCACCTGCCGGGTGGTGCGGACGAACAGCTCGCTGCCCAACTCCCGTTCCAGCCGCCGTACGTCCCGGCTGAGCGCCTGCTGGGCGACGTAGAGGCGCACGGCGGCACGGGTGAAGTGCAGTTCCTCGGCGACGGTCACGAAGGCGCGCAGCAGCCGGGGTTCGAGGTGGGCTGGGGTGGGCATCCCGCGAACCTACAACGCCGGTGCGTGAATCCGCACCGGGAAGGTGTTGGACCGGCCGGGCGGCCCCGGGCGACGGTGGGGCCATGCCTCAGCCGACCCCCCGCTCCCGGGACACTCCCCTGTTCACGGTCACCGCCGACACCCTGGTCGCCGTCGACTTCGGCCCGCGCACGCGGGGCGAGCCCCGCGCGAAGGGCCCCTACCGCCGTCTCCTCGCGCTGCCCGGCGCCCGCGCGTTCACCGCCGGGAACCTCGTCGCCCGGCTGCCGATGGGCATGTTCGGCGTGAGCGCGGTCGTGATGATCGCCGGGACCCGGGGGTCGTACGCCCTCGCCGGCGCCGTCACCGCGACGGGCCTGGCGGCGACCGCGGTGGTCGCCCCGTGGACCGCGCGCCTGGTGGACCGGTACGGGCAGGCCCGCGTCGCCCTGCCGGCCACGGTGATCGCCGTGCTCGGCTCCCTGGCGCTGCTGCTCTGCGTACGTCACGGCGCCCCCGCCTGGACCCTGTTCGCCTCCTACGCCGCCACCGCCACGACCCCCAACACCGGCGGGATGTCCCGGGCCCGCTGGGCGCACCTGCTGAAGGGGGACGCCGGGGCCCTGCACACCGCCAACTCCTTCGAACAGGCCGCGGACGAGCTGTGCTTCATGCTCGGCCCGGTACTCGCGGCCTTCCTGTGCACGGCGTTCTTCCCGGAGGCGGGCACCCTCGTGGCGGCCGTGCTGCTGCTGACGGGGGTGCTGCTGTTCACCGCCCAGCGGTCCACCGAGCCGCCGGTCGAGCGGCGTTCCTCCGCACGGGCCCCCTTCCGGGCGCCCGGCATGCGCCCGCTGCTGGCCGTCTGTCTGGCGACGGGAGCGGTATTCGGCTCACTGGAGGTGGTGACCATCGCGTTCGCGGACGCGCGGGGGCACCGCTCGGCGGCCGGCGCGGTGCTCGCGCTGCAGGCGGCCGGTTCCTGCGCGGCGGGGCTGCTGTACGGGGCGATGCGCCCGGCGGGGTCCGCGCGCTCCCGGCTGCCGTGGTGCCTGGCCGCGATGGCCGCGCTGATGACCCTGCCGCTGCTCGCGGCCGGGCTCACCGGCTCGCTCCCGATGCTGGCGGGAGCGTTGCTGGTCGCCGGGATGGCGACCGCCCCCACCATGGTCACCACCATGACGCTGGTCCAGCACCGCACTCCCGGGGGCCGGCTGAACGAGGGCATGACGCTCGCGGTGACCGGCCTGCTCGGCGGGATCGCCTGCGGCAGCGCGGCCGGCGGCTGGACGGTGGAGCACGTCTCGGCGGCGGCCGGGTTCGGCGTCCCCGTGGCGGCGGCCGCGACCGCCCTCCTCGTCGCGCTGATCACCCTCGCGCCGTTCGGGTCGTCGAACCGCCCCACCGATTCCCGCGCACCCCATTGACGGCCCCACGCCCCGCGCATACCTTCACCCGTCGAAGCGCTTCGAAACCGCTTTCCACTTCCCGCGGACAGTGCCGGACGAGGACCCCGATGGTGAAGATCACGGACGTGGCCCGGCGTGCCGGGGTCTCCCCCAGCACGGTCTCGTACGCGCTCAGCGGCAAGCGCCCGATCTCCGACGCGACCCGGCGCCGGGTGCAGGCGGCCGTGCGCGAGCTCGGCTACCTCCCGGACGCCGCCGGCCGGGCGGCGGCGGGCCGCAGATCGAAGGTGCTGGCCCTGGCGGTCCCGATCCGCTCCGGCATCCACGTGCCGGTGGTGACGCAGTTCGCGGTGTCGGTGGTCGCCGCCGCCCGCGCCCACGACCACGACGTGCTGCTGCTCACCCAGGGGGAGGGCGAGGAGGGGATCGGGCGGGTCGCGGACACGGGGCTGGCGGACGCGGTGATCGTGATGGACGTGCAGCTGGAGGACCCCCGGCTGCCGTTGCTGCGCAGCCGCTCCTTACCGTCCGTGCTGATCGGCCTGCCCGCCGAGCCGGACGGGCTGACCTGCGTCGATCTGGACTTCCGGGCGGCCGGTGAGCTGTGCGTGGACCATCTGGCGCGGCTCGGGCACCGGGTGGTCGCGCTGGTCGGCTCCCCGCCGGAGGTGTACGTGCGGCGGACCGCGTTCGCGCGGCGGCTCGTCGAGGGTTTCACGGCGGCCGCCGCCCGGCACGGGCTCGCCTCCACCGTGCACCCGTGCGGGACCGGCCCCGGCGCCGCCCGCACGGTCGCCGAGCGGCTGGTGCGCGAGCTGCCCGCGCTGACCGGGGTGGTCGTGCACAACGAGCCGCTCCTCGACCCGCTGATCGACGCCTTCGAGCACCTCGGGCTGCGCATCCCCGGCGATCTGTCCCTCACCGCCGTCTGTCCGGCCCCGGTGGCCGCGTCGGCCCGCGTCCCGGTCACCTCGGTCGCCGTGCCGTCGGCGGAACTGGGCACCCGCGCGGTGCACCTGCTGCTGCGGAAGCTGTCGGGGGCCGCCGTACCGGGGGCCACCCTGCTGCCGCCCCGGCTGACGGAACGGGCCAGCACGGCACCGCGCGGGGTGTGACGACCGGTCCCGGTTCCCCGGTCCCCGGGCCTGCCCGGCCGGTACGCGGCGCGCGGGTTCACGTCCGGGAAGGACGCACCCGCCGCCCCGCCCGGCCCCCGGGAAGACCCGGCGCGGATGCCCGGCGACCGTGTCGCCGGCCCCGGCGGCCGGGGCCGGGGCGAGCAGTGCCGCGAGGACGGTGAGCGGGGTCGCGGCCCGGGTCCGTGGCGGGGGGAGGGAAGGCAGGAGCGTGCACCACCCCTCGACAGGGGTGCGGCCACCACATCGCGCCACCCGAAAGTGTGGTCCGGCATGACAAAGGCCCCGACGCTCGAGGCGACGGGGCCTGTGCCCACATGGGGTGAGTGGAGATGGCGGGAATCGAACCCGCGTCCAACGGTGCGGAATCAGGGCTTCTCCGTGTGCAGTCGGCTGTGCTTTTCTCGGCCCCGGAGATCACGCCGACAAGTCTCCGACGGGCTCAGTCACTGTGTGTTTTCCCTCTTCACCCCGTGACCAGGATCAAGGTTTAGTTCCCTAGATGATGCCAGGATCCGGGTCGGGAACACCCCCGGGCTGACACTCCCTTAAGTAGGGGAGCCGCTGCTCGCTACCTGAAGATCAGGCAGCGAGGGCGAGCTCGCCCTGGGAGATGGATCGCTTGGAATTGGCGATTATTTTTTCGGCCTGTGGTTTACGAGATCATGGCCGCTTCCTCGACACGCTTCCCCTGCTTCGACAGCCGCTGTCGAAACCGATCATCCCCATGTTGTTTTTTCAACCCCCCGGAGGAGGGCACGCACCCGCTGTGAGGTGCTGCCGCCATCGTACGTGACCAACGCGGGTCGGTGCCAGCGTATTCCCGCGGTCCCGAGGGGACCTACGCCCGCTGCTTCCTGCGCACCGCCGAGACCGCCCGCTCGGTCTCGCGCCGGTCCTGCTTCTCCCGCAGCGTCTGGCGCTTGTCGTACTCCTTCTTGCCCTTGGCCAGCGCGATCTCGACCTTCGCGCGGCCGTCCTTGAAGTACAGGGCGAGCGGCACGATGGTGTGCCCCGTCTCCTGGGACTTGGACTCCAGCTTGTCGATCTCCGCGCGGTGCAGCAGCAGCTTGCGCTTGCGCCGGGCGCTGTGGTTGGTCCAGGTGCCCTGGCTGTACTCGGGGACGTGCACGTTGTGCAGCCACGCCTCGTGGTCGTCCAGCTGGACGAAGCCGTCCGCCAGCGACGCCCGGCCCTGGCGCAGGGACTTCACCTCGGTGCCGGTGAGGACCAGACCCGCCTCGTAGGTGTCGATGATGAGGTAGTCGTGCCGCGCCTTCTTGTTCTGCGCGATCAGCTTGCGCCCTTTTTCCTTAGCCATAGTGCCGCCCATTTTCGCACTGCACGAGGGGTCCGCGGGAAGCCGTTTTCGACCGGGCGGGGCGGCCGGGCACGGGTCGGGGCGTCCGCGGGCCCAGTCCGCTCAGGACCGTCCCAGTCCGCTCAGGACCGTCCCGGCCCGCTGCAGGGCCTGTTCGCCGGCCTCGAGGTCGGGGGTGAGGCCGCGGCCGTCGACACCCCGGCCGGAGGGGGTGCGGTAATGGCCGACGGTCAGTTCGGCGACGGAGCCGTCGGGCAGCGGGGTCGGCATCTGGACCGAGCCCTTGCCGAAGGTGCGGGAGCCCACGACGACCGCCCGCCCCCGGTCCCGCAGGGCCCCGGTGAGCAGCTCGGCCGCGCTCATCGTGCCGCCGTCGACCAGCGCGACCAGGGGTCTGGCGGTGTCGCCGCCGGGCTCGGCGTGCAGGGCGCGCTGTTCGCCGTCGACGTCGTAGGTGGCGACCAGGCCGCCGTCCAGGAAGGCGGAGGCCGCGGTGACCGCCTCGGCGACCAGTCCCCCGGGGTTGCCCCGCAGGTCGAGGACGATTCCGGAGCCGGCCGGGGTCCGCCGGACGGCGGTGCGGACCTCTTCGCCGGAGCCCTTGGTGAAGGCACCGACCCTGATGACGGAGACACGGGAGCCGAGGGCGCGGACGGTCACCGTGTCCCGGGACAGCCGGGCCCGGCGCAGGGTCTCGCTCCAGGCGCGCGTGCCGCGCTCCAGACCGAGGCGGACGGTGGTGCCGGCGGACTCGCCGGTGGTCTCGCCGCGCAGCAGGGCGACGACCTCGGTGACGGGCCGCCCGTCGACCCGCTCGCCGTCGACGCTGCGCAGCCGGTCGCCCGCCCGGATCCCGGCACCGGCCGCGGGGGTGCCGCCGCCCACCCTGGTCACCTCGATCCGCCCGTCCCGCTCGCGGGCCCACAGGCCGACGCCGGTGTACCGGCCGTCCAGGGCGTCCTCGAACTCCTGGTACTCGCCCGGGGAGTAGACGGCGTCCCAGCGGTCGCCGCTGCGGCTGACGGCGCGTCGGGCGGCCTCCAGGGGGGACGCTCCGTCGGCGGCGGCCTCCTCGGCCGCCCTGGCGACGTCCGCGTCGTGGCCGACGGGTGCGGCCGGACGGGCGGCGTCCGGCGTGGTCCCGCGGCCCGCCCCGGGGAGGCCGCCCGTGGCGGCACCGGCGACGAGCACGCTCGCGAACACCAGGGCCAGGGCGGCCCCGCGGCCGGTGCGGCGGGGCTGACAGAACGGGTCACGACCTGACATGCCGGTGAGTCTAGGACAACGCGAAGGGGCGCACGGCGGGTTGGCCGTACGCCTCTCTTGGCAAGAGTCACACCTTCAGATACTTGCGCAACGCGAAGAAAGCGGCCAACGCGGGCATCAGCAGACTGGTCGCGAGGATGAGCGGCAGCTTCGTCAGCACGGCGTCCCAGCCGATGAAGTTGATGAGGTTCAGCTTCTCGGACAGGGCCAGTCCGTGGTCGATGATGAAGTACCGCCCGATCAGCAGGAATCCGCACGCGAGCGTGCCGCCGATGAGTCCGGCGACCGCGGCCTCCATGATGAACGGCGCCTGGATGTAGAAGCCGGAGGCGCCGACCAGCCGCATGATCCCGGTTTCGCGCCGGCGGCTGAACGCGGAGACGCGCACCGTGTTGACGATCAGCATCAGGGCGACCACGAGCATCAGCGCCATCACCGCGCGGGCGGCCCAGTTCATGCCGTTCAGCAGTTCGAAGAGGTTGTCCAGGACGCCCTTCTGGTCCTGCACCGACTGCACACCGTCCCGGCCGTCGAAGGCGGTCGCGATGACCTGGTACTTCTCCGGGTCCTTCAGCTTGATGCGGTACGACTCCTGCATCTGGTCCGGCGTGAGGGAGCTGGCCAGCGGGGAGTCGCCGAACTGCTCCTTGTAGTGCTTGTACGCCTGGTCCTGCGACTCGTACGACACCGTGTCGACGACCGACATCTTCTCCAGGTCGGTCTTGATCCGGCTCTTCTGGTCGTCGGTCACCGCGCCCTTGGCGCAGTGGGGGTCGGACTCGGCGTCACTCTTGTTGCACAGGAAGATGGAGACGTTGACCTTGTCGTACCAGTAGCCCTTCATGCTGCTGACCTGGTCGCTCATCAGGAGCGACCCGCCGAACAGGGCGAGCGACAGGGCGACGGAGACGACGACCGCGAAGGTCATCGTCAGGTTGCGGCGGAGACCGACGCCGATCTCCGACAGGACGAACTGGGCGCGCATGGCGTCTGATCAAGCCTTTCCGTGGAGCGTCAGTGCTGGTAGCCGTAGACGCCGCGTGCCTGGTCGCGGACGAGACGGCCCTGCTCCAGCTCGATGACGCGCTTGCGCATCTGGTCCACGATGTTCTGGTCGTGCGTCGCCATCACCACGGTGGTGCCCGTCCGGTTGATGCGGTCGAGCAGTTTCATGATGCCGACGGAGGTCTGCGGGTCGAGGTTGCCGGTGGGCTCGTCGCAGATGAGCAGCTTGGGCCGGTTGACGAAAGCCCGCGCGATGGCGACGCGCTGCTGCTCACCGCCGGAGAGCTCACCGGGCATCCGGTCCTCCTTGCCGCCGAGCCCGACGAGGTCGAGCACCTGCGGCACGGACTTGCGGATCTCGCCGCGCGACTTGCCGATCACCTCCTGCGCGAAGGCGACGTTCTCGGCGACCGTCTTGTTCGGCAGCAGGCGGAAGTCCTGGAAGACCGTCCCCAGCTGGCGCCGGATCTGCGGCACCTTCCAGTTGGAGACGCGGGCGAGGTCCTTGCCCAGGATGTGCACCTGCCCGTGGCTGGCCCGCTCCTCGCGGAGGACCAGCCGCAGGAAGGTGGACTTTCCGGAGCCGGAGGACCCCACGAGGAACACGAACTCGCCCTTCTCGACCTCCAGGGAGACGTCCCTGAGTGCGGGGCGGGTCTGCTTGGGGTAGACCTTGGACACGTTGTCGAATCGGATCACGGATGCACCACGGGTAGCCGGGGGTAGATGAGCGTGACCATACGCGAAGCGGGAGGACGCCCGCAGTCACCGTCCGGGGTTGCGCGGCAGTTGCGCCCTATGTGACGGATGTACGGCGCCTCGGCGGGCCGGTCCGGCCCGCCGCCGGGGCAGGGTCCGGGGGCAGTGTACGGGGGGCCGCGCCGATCGCCGCCGAACCTGGCACAGTGGAGGGGAACGTTCGCGGGCTCGCGGGCGTTGTTTCATCTGGAATCGGTGCGAGGAGGGCGAGCGCATGACGTACGACCGGCTGGTGTGCGCGAACTGCGCCGCGCCCGTGAGCGAGGGCCGGTGCCCGGTGTGCCGTGCGAACCGCGAGCGGCTGCAGCAGGAGAACTTCTTCTCGGGGCTGAACCCCATGGCGCTGATCGCCCTGCTGGCGGTACTGGTCGCGGCGCTGGCGCTGCTCGCCCACCAGACCGCCTGACGGCGGGCACGAGGACGTGACGCAGGGCCCGGAGCGCGGTTGCGCTCCGGGCCCTGCACCCTATGTCACGCGTACGGTGCGTACACGCACCGCCACCGTCAGGCGGCGGCGCCGCGACCGGCCATCAGGCGCGGCAGCACCCGGAAGCCGATACCGCCGGCGATCATCGTGGCGGCGCCGATCACCAGGAAGGTGGTCTCGGCGGCACCGGTCTCGGCGAGCTCCTCGCCGCTGCCCTGGGCCGAGGTGGCGGGCACCTCCTCACCGGTGTCGGTGAGGGCCGAGGAGCCCTGCTCCTGGATCGAGGCGCCACCGTCGGGGTCGGCGGCGTTGCCGCCGCCGTTACCGCCACCGCCACCGTTGCCGTTGCCGTTGCCGTTGCCGCCACCGTTGCCCGGGGTGGTCGGCTCCTCGGAGGGCTCCTCGGTGGGCTCCTCCGGCTCGGTGGGCTCCTCCGGCTCCTCCGGCTCGGTGGGCTCCTCCGGCTCGGTCGGAAGCTCCGGGTCGGTCGGGAGCTCCGGGTCGGTCGGGAGCTCCGGGTCGGTCGGCTCCTCCGGCTCCTCCGGCTCCTCGGGGATCTCGGTCGGCGGGTCGGTGGGCTCGTCGTCACCGAGTTCCGCGCTGATACCGAGGCCGAGACCCCCTTCGCCCGCCGAGGCGCTTCCGGTGAGGTCGAGGGCGGAGGCCGCGCCGGCTGCCGTCAGCGAGGCACCGGCCGCGATCACGGCGCCGGCCGCGATCCGAGCGACACGGATCCGCGTCTTCTTGGTCATGTGGTTGCTACCCCCAGTAGCTCATCGTCAATGAGGCGGCGCCCGGAGCCGTGATCAACGGAGGTAACTGCGATGCGAAGCCCCCCGGTTCACATGCGCCCCGGAGATACGCATGCCATCCTTCACCCTTCCCATTTTTCAAAGGGACGTCAAGGCCGTTGCGCGCGCGATGTCCGACTGCGCATGCTTTGCGGAAAATGGAAGACGTGAGTGTGATGTAGAACCCAGACATCCCCGGCGCGAAAAGGCAACCGCCGCCTCATGGGCGGTGGTTGCCTTGTCGATAAAACGCTGTCCGGATCCGGGAGTTACTTCTCCTGCTGCTTGCGCCAGCGAATTCCGGCCTCCAGGAAGCCGTCGATCTCACCGTTGAACACGGATTCGGGATTTCCCACTTCGTGCTCCGTGCGCAGGTCCTTGACCATCTGGTACGGGTGCAGCACGTACGAACGCATCTGGTTGCCCCAGGAGTTGCCGCCGTCGCCCTTGAGGGCGTCCATCTTGGCCCGCTCCTCCTGGCGGCGCCGCTCCAGCAGCTTGGCCTGGAGGACGTTCATCGCGGTGGCCTTGTTCTGGATCTGCGAGCGCTCGTTCTGGCAGGAGACCACGATGCCGGTGGGGAGGTGTGTGATGCGCACCGCGGAGTCGGTGGTGTTCACGCCCTGGCCGCCGGGGCCGGAGGAGCGGTAGACGTCGATGCGCAACTCGGACTCGTCGATCTCGACGTGGTCGGACTGCTCGACGACGGGCAGCACCTCGACGCCCGCGAAGGAGGTCTGACGGCGGCCCTGGTTGTCGAAGGGCGAGATGCGCACGAGGCGGTGGGTGCCCTGCTCGACGGAGAGGGTGCCGTAGGCGTAGGGCACCTGGACGGCGAAGGTGGTCGACTTGATGCCGGCCTCCTCGGCGTACGACGTCTCGATCAGCTCGGTCCTGTAGCCGTGCTGCTCGGCCCAGCGCAGGTACATGCGCTGGAGCTTCTCGGCGAAGTCGGCGGCGTCGACGCCACCGGCCTCGGCGCGGATGTTGACCAGCGCCTCACGCGCGTCGTACTCGCCGCTGAGCAGCGTCCGGACCTCCATCTCGTCCAGCGCCTTGCGGACCGCGGTGAGCTCGGACTCGGCCTCCGCGCGGGTGTCCGGGTCGTCCTCCTCCTCGGCCATCTCGAAGAGCACGGCGAGATCGTCGATCCGGCCGCGCAACGTCTCGGCCTTCCGCACCTCGGCCTGGAGGTGGGAGAGCTTGCTGGTGATCTTCTGCGCCTCGTCCGGGTCGTCCCACAGGGACGGCGCGGCCGCCTGCTCCTCGAGCACGGCGATGTCTGCCCTCAGCTTGTCGAGGTCCAGAACGGCCTCGATCGACTCCATGGTCGAGGAGAGGGACTTGAGCTCTTCGGATACATCGACGACTGCCACGCCTCCAGCGTAACGGCTCCGCCGCCCGGCCCACGCAGGGCGTGGACCGGGCGCGGCACACGGCGGCGCTCCGGGCGGGGGTGGCGGGGCAGGGGCGGGGGCAGGGGGTGGGGCCGGGCGTCAGGGGGTGGCCGGGGCGGAGTCGTTCGTGTCCCGCGGGGGCGCGGTGTCGTCGTCCGCCGCGGCGGCGAGCCAGGTGCCCACGCCCGCCGCCGCCAGCACCGCCGCCGCCACGGCGAGGGTCAGACGGCGGCGACGGGTGACCGCGCGGTTGCGGGCGGAGCCGGGGCGGGGGGCGCCCGCCGCACGGGGCGCGCGGGCCGTGCCGCGGGCACCGCCGGCGAGCTCGTCGGGGGTGGGCACCCTCATCGACGTGTGCGTGTCGCGGTTGGAGTCGGCCGGTTTCGCGCCCGGCACCAGCGGGACCGCGCCGCGCCGCCGCACCTGCCGCCCGCCGGCCGGGAGCGGCGCGCTGGGCGGGAGGTCCTCCCCCGCGTCCTCCGCCGGCCCGGTGTCCGGCTCGTCCACGTCCAGCGGCGGCATCCCCGCCAGCATCGGCAGCAGCTCCCGCAGCCGCGCGCCCAGCTCGGAGGCGCGCAGCCGCGACGCCGGGGCCTTGGCGAGGCACTGGACGAGGAGCTGCCACAGCTCGTCGGGGATGCCGGGGAGGGGGACGACGCTCTCGGTGACGTGGCGGCGCAGGACCGCGCCGGGGTGGCCGCCGCCGAACGGAGTGAAGCCGGCCAGCAGCTCGTACAGCACCGTGGCCAGCGCGTAGATGTCGACCGACGCGCGCGGCGGCAGGCCCTCCACGATCTCGGGGGCCAGGTAGTCCGGCGTCCCGATGATCTTCGTGGCCCGGGTCCGGCGCGGGGCGTCGATGAGTTTCGCCACACCGAAGTCCGTGAGCAGGGCCCGGTGCGAACCGCCGGGGCCGAGCGGGCCCTGCATGTCCAGCAGGACGTTCTCCGGCTTCACGTCCCGGTGCACGACGCCCGCCGCGTGCGCCGCCGCCAGCCCGTCCGCGACATCGGCGACGATCGCCACCGCGGCCTCCGGCGCCAGCCTGCGCTCCCGGTCGAGGCGGGTGCGCAGATCCGTACCGCGCACGAGGTCCATGACCAGCGCGAGATCGTTGCCGTCGACCACGAGATCGCGTACGGAGACGACGTGCGGGTGCTCCAGACCGAGCAGTGCCGTCCGCTCCTGCACGAAGCGGCCGACCAGTTCCTGGTCCGAGGAGAGATCCTCACGCAGCAGCTTGATGGCGACGGGCCCCTCGGGGCCGTCGCCCAGCCACACCGTGCCGGCGCTTCCCCGCCCGAGGATCTGATGGGCGGTGTACCGGCTGCCGATTCTCCGTGCCAAGGCTGCTCCTACCGACGCGTGTTGTCGCCAAAGCTACGCGTCCCGGGAGCCGGGCTTCACAGCGGACGGGGAAATCAGCCCTCAGATGTCGACAAAGCGGCAAACAAGCCGCTCAGTTCGAACCGGAGGTCCCCGAGGAGTCCCCGGAGCCGCCCAGGTCCTCGATCCAGCCGGTCGCCGCGCCGAACCAGTCGGTGAGCTGCTCCCAGTAGCCCTTGCCGGTTCCGATCCAGCTCTGGAGCGGGCTCAGCTCCCAGATCAGCCACCCCGCGACGAAGAGGATCAGGATCGTGAACAGGCACCCCTTCAGGCAGCCCAGACCCGGGATCCGCATCGGGTTGGCGCTGCGCTGCCGCTGCCTCGGCTCACGGGCCGGACGCTGCGGCTCCGGCGGCGGCGCGTAGCGCTGGGGCTGCGGCTGCCGGGGCCGCTGGGGCTGCGGCGGGGGCGGGGCGTACGGCTGGGGCTGCTGCTGCGGACGGCCGTACCCCTGGCCGGGCTGCGGCTGGGGCTGGGGCCGCGGGCGCCGCTGCTGCGGCTGCTGCTGCGGGCGCGCGACCTGTCGCTGGGGGCGGCGGCGCAGCGGGTCCTGGCTCGGGTCGAGGTACTGGACCTGGGTCTGCTCGTTGCGGTCGCGGGCCGCGCGCAGCTGGTTCTGCCAGGGGTGCGGGTCCTCGGGCCCGGGCCCGCCGGGCTGTCCCGGCGGGACGGACGGCAGTACGGCGGTGGGGTCGGCGGCGCCGGCCGGCCCGCCGGTGTGCGGCAGGACACTGGTCGCGCCGTTGGGGTCGTAGGCGCCCGCGCCGTGCGGCAGCACCTGCGTCGGGTCGGCGTCGCCGGTCGCGCCGGGCACCGGCGCGGGCGCCGGGTCGGGGGCGAGGAGCGCGCCGACGTTCTCGGCGGCGGCGATCTGCCCCGAGTTCGCGTGCACGCCGATGCCCTCGGCGACGACGCGCAGGCCGTGCGCGAGGTTCCCGGCGCCGGGCCGCTCGTCCGGGTTCTTGCGCAGGCAGCGCTCGATGACCGTCCACAGCGGGTCGGGGACCGTGGAGGGGCGGCGCGGTTCGGCGCTCAGGTGCTGGTGCAGCACCTCGAGGGCGGACTCCCCGGAGAACGGCGGACGACCGGTGACCAGCTCGTACAGCAGGATGCCGGCGCCGTAGACGTCGACGGCGGAAGTCTGCGGGCGGCCCTCGGCGGACTCGGGGGCGATGTACGCGGGCGTGCCGACGAACTCGTGGGTGCGGGTCAGGCCCGGGGAGTCGGCGAGGCGGGCGATGCCGAAGTCGGTCAGCATCGGGTGCATCTCGCCGTGCTCCTGCTTGAGCAGGACGTTGGCCGGTTTCAGATCACGGTGCACCACGCCGTCCGCGTGGCTCGCGGCCAGCGCGTCGGCGATCTGGGCGGTCAGCAGCGCGGCGGCCACGGGGGTGAAGGGACCGTTCTCGCGCAGGTGACGGTGCAGGTCGGGGCCGTCGACGAGGTCCATGACCAGGGCCAGCAGATCGCCCTCGACCACCAGGTCGCGCACCCGGACGATGTTGGGGTGGGTGAGCCGCAGCAGGACGGAGCGCTCGCGCAGGAACCGCATCACGACGTCGCCGTCGTTCGCGAGCTCCTCCTTGAGGACCTTGATCGCGACGGTCTCGCCGGGCTGTCCCGGCACGGCCGCCTCGGCGCCCGCGGTCTCGCGCTGGCGGGCTCGCCAGACGGTGCCCGTGGCGCCGCGTCCGAGCGGCTCCTCGAGCAGGTACTTGCTGCCTACCGGCCGCACGTCATGCGCTCCCTGCTGATTGCTTGGCGTACACCGTGGTCCACCGTGCTACGGATGTTCCGACCCACTGTAGTGCCGCCGCGCGGGATACCGGCCGGTCGACTTCGGCGTCGTCCCTCCCCCGGTCCCGCGTACCGGCTCCCGCCCCTGTTCGGAGGTTTGGGGGAAAGACGCCCGACCCGGTCCGTTGGTTGCCGCATGACGGACGTGACCGATCTCAAGTGGAACCGGAACGATCATCGGCCAATCACCGGTCAGGCACTTTTGCGGGCAGAGCCGACCAATCAAGATCATTTGCTGCCCGGAGGCGGGCGCGTTGTCAGCGGCAGGTGCAAGGATGCCTCCCAGTACTGGCCGTACGTGCGCGTGTGGCGGTGGGGGAAGTCCGCGGTGGGGGACCGCGGGTCGGCTTCGTCCCCCGTCTCGCGGGCGCCCGTGCAGAAGGGACCGCTGACGGCGATGCAGATCCGGCTGACCGTCGTAGACCCGCTCGGCCCCTCCTCCCCCGCACGGGAGCGGGCCGCGAGCTGCGACGTGCTGGTCACGGCGCCCGCGGGCACCGCCCTGGCAGCGGTCGCCTCCGCGCTCGCCTCGGCGGTCCCCGGCGGCGACGCCGCCTCCGGCTCCTCGGGCACGCCGGTGCTGTACGCCGGTGACCAGCGGCTGGACGCCCAGCGGTGCACGCTCGGCGAGCCGCCGCTGATCGACGGCGCGGTGCTGGCCGTGGGCGCCCCGGGCGAGCCCGAGCCGCATCCCGAGCTGGACGAGGCCCCGACCCGGCTGCATGTCGTCGCCGGTCCCGACGCGGGCGGGGTGCACCTGCTGCACGGCGGCGAGATCCGCATAGGCCGCTCCGCCGACGCCGACGTGCCGCTCGACGACCCGGACGTCTCCCGGCTGCACTGCGCGGTGACGGTCGGTTCCGACGGCCGGGTCTCGGTCGCCGACCTCGGCTCCACCAACGGCACGACGCTGGACGGCCGGCGGGTGGGCCCCCGCCCGGTCCGGCTGGCCCCGGGCGCCCTGCTGCGCATCGGCGAGTCGGCGCTGCGCCTGACTCCGGCGGCGGGACCGCACGCGCGGGCGGCCACGACACCGGACGGCGAGGGGCACGTCCGGGTGCCGGGGCCGCGGCGCGGGCCGGCCGCCGACGACAACACCCCCGCGCGCGGGCCGGCGCCGCTGGCGCCCACCCACCACACCTACGGTTCGGCCGACTGGGTCACGCCCGCATGGGAGGCACGGGAGCCACGGGACGCGTGGCCCGCGCCGAGCGCACCGGACGCACCGGACGCGCAGGGCACGGGGAGCGGCGGGCCCGCACGGGACGCACGAGCCGCGCCGGACACCCGAGGCGCCGGGCCCGTCCGGGACACGCACACCACCCGGACCGGCCACGACACCGGCCCCGCGCGGGACGCGCAGGGCACACCGGACACGCAGGGTGCGCGGGCCGCCCAGGGCGCAGCGGACGCGCACGCCGCGCAGGGCGCCCGCGACACCCAGGACACGCGGGGCGGCCACGCGCGGACGTCGCCGCGGGTGACCGGGCAGGCCGGTGCGCCGGAGGGCGAGCGCCGCGGCGCCGGTCCCGCAGGGCGCGCGCTGCACACGGTCGCCCGGGGAGACGTGCCGCACCTCCCCCGGAGCCACCGCGCGCCGCAGCCGCCGTCCTCCGGCGCCGACACGCACGGGGGCCGCTCCGGAGCCGGCCCGCGCCGCGCACAGCCCGCCGCCGACCACCCCGCCGCGCCGGCTCCCGAGGAGGTCCGGGAAGCGGCGGCCGGCGGGACGGCCGTTCCGGCGTCCGAGGGGGTCCCCGGCACCGCACCCGGCCGTCCCACCGGCCCCACCACGGGCCCCGCCACCGGCCACATGCCCGCCGGCGCACCCGCCGCCCCGCCCCCCGGCACCCGCAAGGGCACCCCCCTGCGCGGCACCGATCTCCCTCAGCCCCCGTCGGGCCGCAGGCGCGGCGGACTCACCGCCTGGGCACGGCGGCTGACCGGCGGGCGGCAGGAACCGGAGGCCGCGCACACCGCCCACGGCGCGGCGGGCCCCGGGATCCCGTCCGCGGCGGGCGCGACCGGCCCCGTCGCGCCCGAGACCTGGCCGGATCCCGCCACGCTGCTGCTGACCGCGCTGGGGCCCGGGCCCCGGCTGTGGGAGCGCGGTCCGGATCACCCGGAGGCGCTCGCGGTACGGCTCGGCACGGCGGACCGGCCCACCCCCGACGGCTCCGCCCTGCTGCCCGCCGTACCGGTGACCGCGGGGCTGCGCGAGGTGGGCGCACTGGGTCTGGCCGGGCCGCGCGAGCGGCTCGCCGGGCTGGCCCGCGCGGTGCTGGCCCAGCTCGCCACGCTGCACTCGCCGGACTGCCTGGAGATCGTCCTGATCTCCGCGGACCCCTCCCGCCCCCTGGCCGAGCGCACCGCCGAGTGGTCCTGGCTGGGCTGGCTGCCGCACGTGCGTCCCGGGCACGCCCAGGACTGCCGCCTGCTCCTCGCCCACGACCGGGAGCAGGCCACGGCCCGCGCCGAGGAACTGCTGCGCCGGCTGGACGAGCACGGCCACCCGGACCCGGCCGGGCCGGCCGCCCGGGTACCGGACGCCGGGCCGGCCGAAGGGCCGTACACCGTGGTCGTCGTGGACGGCGATCCCGGGGGCGACGAACTGCACGAGGCGCTGGCGCGGCTGGCCCTGGAGGGCCCGCGGGCCGGGATCCACCTGCTGTGCCTCGCCGAGACGGCCGCCGCCTCCCCCGCCTCCCCGGTGACGGAGACGTACGCGGCGGCCTGCGCGGTGGCGCCGGCGTTCCGCCGGTGCGGGGCGGTCGCCCTGCTCAGCGGGGACGTGGCGACCGCCCTGCGGCTGCTGCGGGTGGCCGCGACCGGGTCCGGGACGCACCCGGGCCCCGTCGGACACGGCACCCTCGCCACCGTCGACGCGGTCTCCCCCGCCTGGGCCGAGCGGTTCGCACGGGCCCTGGCACCGCTGCGCACGGACGGCGGCGGCGCCGAACGGCACGCGCGCGTGTCGGCGCCGCTGCCCCAGTCGGCGCGGCTCCTGGACGAACTGGGCCTGGCCCGGGCCACCCCGGCCTCCCTGATGGCCCGCTGGGCGGACGCGGCCGACGACACGGAGGCGCTGGGCGGACGCGTCACCGCCATACTGGGCGCCGGACCGCGCGGCCCGGTCACCGCCGACCTCGCCGCCGACGGCCCCCACCTGCTGGCCGAGGGACCGCCCGGCAGCGGGCGTACGGAACTGCTGCGGGCGGTCGTCGCCTCGCTGGCCGCCGCCGAGCGTCCCGACCGGCTCGGCATCGTGCTGGTCGACGGCCGGGGCACGCCCACGACGGGCGCCGGGCACGGCGAGGGCCTGCTGGTGTGTACGGACGTACCGCATGTCACCACGCACCTGTCCGCCAACGACCCGGTGCGGATGCGGGAGTTCGCCCAGTCCCTGAGCGCCGAGCTGAAGCGGCGGGCGGAGCTGCTGGGCCGCTCGGACTTCACGGAGTGGCACACCGGGCGCGAGCTGTCGGACCGCATGGTCGCCCAGCGCACGGCCGCGTCACGCGCGCCGGCGGCGACCGGCCCGGAGCACGACGGCGACCTCGACACCCTGTCCGGCTCGACGCTGCGGCTGCGGCCGGGAGCGGACCGCCGCAAGACGGGGGCGCCGCCGCCGCTGCCCCGGCTGGTGGTGGTCGTGGACGACCTGGACGCGCTGGTCTCCCCGGCGCTCGGCTCGCCGGGGCGGCCCGCCGCCGGGTCGGTGATGCGAGCGCTGGAGGCCGTGGCACGGGACGGCGAGCGGCTGGGCGTGCATCTGGTGGCGGCCACCGGCCCCTGTGCCCGGACGGCCCGGACCGAACCGGCACGGCAGGCCGGCCTGCGCGTCACCCTCGACGCACCCGCGCCGGGCGGCGGCCCGGACGAACCGGCGCCGGGGCGGGGCCGGCTGACCCGCCCGGACGGCCGGGTGACGGCGTTCCAGGGCGGCCGGGTCACCGGCCGCATCCCCCGGACGGCGACCCTGCGGCCCACGGTCGTCCCGCTGGAATGGCACCGCATGGGCGATCCCCCGGCCCGCCGCCAGGTCCGCGAGCTCGGCAACGGCCCCACCGACCTGGCCCTGCTCGCCAGCGCCCTGGAGCGGGCGGCGCGGCAGGTCTCGGCGGCCGAGGTGCCGTCCCTGCTCTGACGTGTCCCCGGGGAGGCGGCCCGGTCAGCGGCCTCCCCGGCACCGGGTCCGGTTCCCCGTTCCGCTCCCAGGGCGGGCCGGACGTGCCCGGAGCGGATGAGGAGGGCACGCCCCCGGGCAGCCCGGCGGACCGCGCGCACCCCGGACGGGGAGCGGGGGTGCGGGACGGCCGCCGCCCGGCCCCGCCCGCGCCGGCCACGCCGTGGACACGATCACCCCGGCCGGTGACGCATGGTCACGACGCGGTCACAATACCGGAGTTGACGCGGGACGCGGTCTTGCCACCCCCACCCCCCGGGCGTAGACCAGAGCGCACGGGACAGTGCTCGACGTTCGACGAGGTACGAAGAACGGGGCAGTGATGCGCAGGACGATCAGGACCATCCGGACACGCAGGTCGCCCGACCACCACATGACGGTTCCCCGCTCCCGCACGGCCGTACGGGCCGCCGCGGCGCTCGCCGCGGGGGTGCTCGCGGTCTCGCTCACCGCGTGCGGGGGCGACGACGACAGCGGCGGCGACGAGGACAAGGGCGGCGGGACCGGCGGCACCGGCACCACCGTCACCCTTCCCCGGCTGGACGGCGCGAGCCTGGAGGTCGCCGCCGTGTGGACCGGCGCCGAACAGGCCAACTTCAAGAAGGTCCTCGCGGAGTTCGAGAAGCGCACCGGCGCCGAGGTGACCTTCGTCCCCGCCCAGGACCCGATCATCAACTTCCTCGGCTCGAAGATCGCGGGCGGCGCCCCGCCGGACGTGGCGCTGCTGCCGCAGCCGGGCGCCATCGAGCAGGCCGTGAACAGGAAGTGGGCGAAGCCGCTGGGCGCCGAGGCGCGGGCGGAGCTCGCCGAGAACTACTCGCAGGGCTGGCAGGACATCGGCACGGTCGACGGCAAGCCGTACGGCGTCTACTACAAGGCCGCCAACAAGTCGCTGATCTGGTACAACACCAAGGTCTTCGAGAACGCCGGCGTGACCGAGCCCACGACGTGGGACGAGCTGCTCACCGCCGCGCGGACGGTCTACGACTCCGGTGTCACCCCGTTCTCGATCGGCGGCGCCGACGGCTGGACGCTGACCGACTGGTTCGAGAACGTCTATCTGTCCCAGGCGGGTGCGGAGAAGTACGACCAGCTGGCCCGGCACGAGATCAAGTGGACGGATCCGTCGGTCAAGGAGGCGCTGACCACGCTGGCCGAGATCTGGGGCACGAAGGACTACGTCGCGGGCGGCGCGTCCGGCGCGCTGCAGACCGAGTTCCCGGCGTCCGTGACGCAGACCTTCACCGGCGGCGACCAGCCCAAGGCCGGCATGGTCTACGAGGGCGACTTCGTGCAGGTCAACATCGGCGAGACCGACGCGGAGGTGGGCACGGACGCGAAGGTGTTCCCGTTCCCGGCGGTCGGTGACGCCCCGCCCGTGGTGTCCGGCGGCGACGCGGCGGTGATCCTCGAGGACTCCGAGGCGGCGCAGGCGCTGGCGACCTTCCTCGCCTCCCCGGACGCGGCGGGCGTCCAGGCGAAGCTGGGCGGCTACCTCTCGCCGAACAGGAACGTGCCGAACTCCGCCTATCCCAACGAGGTCCAGCGGAAGATGGCCAAGGCGCTCGTCGACGCCGGGGACGACTTCCGCTTCGACATGTCCGACCAGGCCCCGCAGGCCTTCGGCGGCACGCCCGGCAAGGGCGAGTGGAAGGCGCTCCAGGACTTCCTGAAGAACCCGCAGGACATCGCCGGTACTCAGGCGAGGCTGGAGGCCGACGCGGCCGCGGCGTACGGGGACTGAGCCGGCGATGGCGTCGGACACCGCGGCGGGGGCCCCGCACACGGCCCCTGCCCCTCCCAAGTCGCGCAAGGGCGTCACCGGCACGCGCGGGACGGTGGCGGCGCTGTTCCTGCTGCCCGCGCTCGTCCTGCTCGGTGCGCTCGTGGTCTACCCGATCGGGTACTCCGTCGTCCGCAGCTTCTACGACCAGTCCGGTGACGGCTTCGCCGGATTCGACAACTACCGGGCCCTGTTCACCGACGACGGCATCCGCACCGCCCTGAAGAACAACATCATCTGGGTGGTGTTCGCGCCCACGGTCGCGACCGCGCTCGGTCTGGTCTTCGCGGTGCTGACCGAACGGGTGCGCTGGGGTACGGCGTTCAAGCTGGTCGTCTTCATGCCGATGGCGATCTCGATGCTGGCGGCCGGCATCATCTTCCGCCTGGTGTACGACCAGGACCCGGACAAGGGCGTGGCGAACGCGGTGTGGGTGGGCGTGCACGACACCTTCGCCCGGTCCTCGGCGTTCCCGAAGGCCCACCCGGGCCGCGAGTCGCCGCTGGAGCCGGCCGGCGGGGGCGCCTTCGTCACCAGGGCGACGGTGAGCGCCGGTGACACGGTCGTGCTGCCGCTGGTCGGTGTCGCCCCCGGCCTGATGCCGGACGAGGCGGAACCGGCGGCGGCACCGAGGCCGGAGGGCGACCGGATCACCGGCACCACCTGGCAGGACTTCACCCGCGGCAGGGGCGTCGGCACGCTGAACGGCGTCGACGCCGCCGAGCTGGGCTATCCCGGGATGAAGATCGAGGCCGTCAGGGACGGCACGGTGGTGGAGACGGCCACGGCGGGTGACGACGGCACCTTCTCCCTGTCGGCGAAGGCCGACGGCGCGCACCTGCGGCTCCCGGCGGACAACTTCAAGGAGCCGTACAACGGCCTGGACTGGCTCGGCCCGTCGCTGGTCACGCCCGCGATCATCGGCTCGTACATCTGGATGTGGGCGGGGTTCGCGATGGTGCTGATCGCGGCCGGGCTCGCGGGCATGCCCCGGGAGCTGCTGGAGGCCGCCCGGGTGGACGGCGCCAACGAGTGGCAGGTGTTCAGACGGGTCACGGTGCCCCTGCTGGCCCCCGTCCTCGCGGTCGTCACCGTCACCCTGATGATCAACGTGCTGAAGGTGTTCGACCTGGTCTTCATCATCGCCCCGGGCTCGACCCAGGACGACGCGAACGTCCTCGCGCTGGAGCTGTACCGAAAGGGCTTCTCCGAGGACCAGCCGGGCATCGCCAGCGCGATCGCGGTGTTCCTGCTGCTGCTGGTGATCCCGGTGATGTGGTTCAACGTGCGTCGCTTGAGGCGGGAGGTGCGGCGATGAGCACGGACGTCGACGGCGTCGGCACGAAGGGCGGCACGGCGCCCCCCGTCACCGCCAGGGCGGAGCAGTCGCTCGGCGCGCGGCTCGGCGGCTGGGTGAGCGGCGGCCTGGTGCGCGTCTTCCTGGTCGTCGTCGGCCTGTTCTGGCTGGTCCCGACGATCGGCCTGCTGCTGGCCAGCCTGCGCACCCCGCGGGACATGGCCGCCGACGGCTGGTGGACGGTGTTCACCGAGCCGTCGCAGCTCACCTTCGGCGCCTACCGGACACTGCTGGGGAACGACGACATCACGGGCTCCCTGCTGAACACGGTGTACATCACCGTCCCGGCGACCGTGCTGGTGGTGGTGATCGGCTCGCTGGCCGGTTACGCCTTCGCCTGGATGGAGTTCCCGGGCCGCGACTGGTGGTTCCTGGCCGTGGTGGGGCTGCTGGTGGTGCCGGTGCAGGTGGCGCTGATCCCGATCGCCGAACTCTTCGGCAGGCTGGGCGTCTTCGGCTCGCTGACCGGGGTGGTCCTCTTCCACGTCGGTTTCGGTCTGCCGTTCGCGGTGTTCCTGCTGCGGAACTTCTTCGCGGAGATCCCCAAGGAGCTGCTGGAGGCGGCCCGGCTGGACGGTGCCGGCGAGCTGCGGCTGTTCGTGCGGGTGGTGATGCCGCTCGCCGGGCCGGCGGTCGCGGCTCTGGGCATCTTCCAGTTCCTGTGGGTGTGGAACGACATGCTGGTCGCGCTGATCTTCACCGACTCCGGGAACCAGCCGATCACGGTCGCCCTGCAGACGCAGGTACGGCAGTTCGGCAACAACATCGACGTACTGGCGCCCGGCGCGTTCATCTCGATGGTGATCCCGCTGGTCGTGTTCTTCGCGTTCCAGCGGCAGTTCGTCTCCGGTGTGATGGCGGGCGCGGTGAAGTGAGCCCCGCGGGGCACGGGTTCGAGGGGGCGGGCCGGGTCCGCCCCCTCGTGCGACCGGGTTCCCCCGGATGCCGCAGGCGGCGTAACCAAGTCGGCCCAGCGGCCGTTGCCGGGCCGAACGCCCGCACCGACCGTTGGATGCCCCTTGCCCAGGTTCAGTGTCATTGTCCCCGCGTACCAGGTCCAGGCGTATCTCCACGAGTGCCTGGAATCGGTGCTGTCCCAGTCGTACCCCGATCTCGAACTGATCGCCGTCGACGACGGCTCGCCGGACGCCTGCGGTGCGGTGATCGACGAGTTCGCGGCCCGCGACCCGCGCGTGCGGGCCGTGCACCTGCCGGTGAACACCGGCCTCGGACCGGCCCGCAACGCCGGGATGGAGCGGGCGGGGGGCGACTACCTGGTCTTCCTGGACGGCGACGACACCCTCACCCCCGACGCGCTGCTCGCGATCGCCGACCGGCTGAAGGAGACGGGCGACCCGGACGTCCTGGTCCACGACTACGCGCGCACCTACTGGTCGGGCGAGGCCGTGCGCAACCGGGCCGCCGCCGAACTCACCGAGGACGGTCCCGCGCCGTTCCGCCTGGAGGACCGGCCGGGGCTGCTGAACCTGCTGATGGTGGCCTGGAACAAGGCGTACCGGCGGGAGTTCGTGGAGCGGGCGGGCTTCGCCTTCCCGCCCGGCTACTACGAGGACACCCCGTGGACGTACCCGGTCCTGATGACGGCGGAGACGATCGCCACCCTGGACCGGGTGTGCGTGCACTACCGGCAGCGCCGGGCCGGCGGCATCCTGCGCACCACCAGTGAGCGCCACTTCGAGATCTTCGACCAGTACGACCGGGTCTTCGCGTTCCTCGACGGGCGGCCCGGACTGGAGCACTGGCGTCCGGTGCTGTTCCGCCGCATGGTCGACCACCTGGTGACGGTGTACGCGCGGCGGGACCGGCTGCCGCGCGGTACGCGCGCCGCCTTCCTGCGCCGGGCCCGCGCCCACTACCGGCGCCACCGGACGCCCGGCGCGTCCCTCCCCGCGCGCGCCCGGGTCCACCACACGCTGGTCCGCTTCGGCCTGCACCGCACCTACCGGGCCCTGAGGCTGGCGGCGGGCCTGCGCCGCAGGACTGTCCGGCACGCCGGGAGGCTGCCCCGGGTCCTGCGCCACGCCGCCCTGCGGGCGCACTACCGCCTCCAGCGGCTGCTTCCGCTGCGCACCGACCGCGCCGTCTTCGCGGCGCACGCGGACCGCGGGTACGGCGGCGACCCGGGCGCCCTGGAGGCGGCGACGCGCGCCCTCGCCCCGCACATCCGCACCGCCTGGGTGGCCCGGCCCGAGCACCAGCACACCGTCCCGCCGGGCATCCGCCGGCTCACCCCGGGCACGGCCGCCCACTGGACCGCGCTCGCCCGGTCCGCGTACCTGGTGACCGACGCCGAGGACGTTCCCGGGCTGGTCAAGCGAACGGGCCAGACCGTCGTCCAGACGCTGCGCGGCACCCCCCTCGGGCACACCGGGCTGGACCTGCTGGAGCGCCCGGCGGCCGCCCGGGACACCGATTTCGCGCGGCTCCTCGGGGGCGTCGACCGGTGGGACTACGTCGTCTCCGGCAACCGTCACTCCACCCTGACCTGGGAGCGGGTGTTCCCCGGCCGCTACACCACCCTGGAGTACGGCCGGCCGCGCACCGACCGGTTCCACACGGCGACCGGGGCGGACGTGGCCCGGCTGCGGGAGTCGCTGGGCGTCCCCGAGGGGTCGGTGGCGATCCTCTACGCCCCGGCCCACCGCGACTACCGGCGCACCCAGCGGCGCCCGCTCGACCTGGAGCGCGTGGCGCGCCGGCTCGGCCCCCGGTTCGTCGTGCTGGCACGCGCCCACCCCCCGCACGACGGGCCGCCGGAGGCCGCCTCCGACCGGGTCGTGGACGTCACCGGCCACCCGGACGCCGTGTCGCTGTGCCTGGCCTCGGACGCCCTGGTCACCGACTACTCGCCGCTGATGTTCGACTACGCGGCCCTGGACCGGCCGGTCGTCCTGCACGCCGACGACTTCGAGGCCTACGAGGCGGCCCGCGGCCTCTACTTCGACCCGCGGGTCTTCCCGCCGGGCGCGGTCGCGGGCAGCGAGGACGAACTGATCGACCTCTTCGCCACCGGTCACTGGTGCGACGCCCGCTCCGCCCGGCTGCGGGCGGACTTCCGGGCCCGCTTCTGCCCGTACGACGACGGGCGTGCCGCCGAGCGGGTCGTCCGCCGCGTCGTGCTCGGGGAGACCTCCCCTGCCCCGGCGATCCCGCCGGCCGACCGCCGGCCGGTGCCGTCGGCCGCCGGGATCACCCCGTCGACGCTCGCGACGGTGCCCGCGCAGCAGCCCGGCCGCCCCCTCCCGGCCGTCACCGATCCGACCGTCACCGACCCCGTCTGACCGCCGTTTCCCCTTCGGGAGTCCCCCTGTCCTCCCGCCTCGACCCGGCCGGCGCCCCGCCCGGCGCCACGACACCTCCACGGAAAGAGCAGAATGCCCCGCTTCAGCATCATCGTCCCGTCCCACGGGGTCGCCGGCCGGCTGGGCCGGGCGCTGGACTCGGTCCTCGCCCAGTCCTTCGGTGAATTCGAGCTGATCCCGGTCTGCGACGCGCCCGGGGTCCCGGCGGCCGACGTCGCCGCCCGGCACGCCGAACGGGACTCCCGGGTGACGCCGGTGCACGCGCCGCCGTCGGACGGGCTGGCCGGGGCACGCAACGCGGGGATGCGGGCGGCGACGGGGACGTACCTGCTGTTCCTCGACGGCGACGACGTCCTGGTGCCGGGCGCCCTGGCGGCCCTGGACGCCCGTCTGACGGAGACCGGCCCGGTGGACGTGCTGCACTTCGAGCACGAGCGCGCCCCCTGGTGGGAGGGCGAGCCCGCCAACCCGGCCGCCGCCCTGCTGGCGCGGACCCCGGACGGCGCCTTCGCCCCCGACCGCGCCCCGCACCTCACCGGCGTACTGCTCCCGGCGTGGAGCGCGGCCTGGCGCCGCGCCTTCGTCGCCGAGCGGCACCTGGCCTTCCCCGCCGGCCACTTCACGGACGTCGGCTGGGGCGGACCGGCGATGGCGGCCGCGGAGCGCGTGGCGGTGCTGCGCTCGGTCGTCGTACGGCACCGGGCGCGCCGGCAGGGCAGCCGGCTGAACCTGCCCGGGGAGCATCACGCCGAACTGCTGGACCAGGTCGAGCTGGTGCTCGTCCGGGCCGCCGAACTGGGCCTGTCCGCCGAACGGTCGGGGCCGCTGTTCGAGCAGCTCTTCGCCGCCGTCCTGAGGACGGCCGCCCATCCCCGGCGGCTGCCGTCGGGCCGCCGCGCGTTCTTCCGCCGGGCGGGCGTCCTCTACCGCCGTCACCGCCCCGCCGGTTACCGCGCCCCGGGCGGCAGCCTCGGTGTGCAGCACCGGCTGCTGGCGGCCGGCTCCTACCCGGCCTTCGCCGCCCTGCGCGGCGCCCGCCGCGCGGTGACCCGGGCGGTGGCGGCAGTGCCGCGGCCCCGGGGTCTGCGCACCCGCCTGCTGTACCGGACGCACCTGTGCCGCCCGCTGGATCCGCACCTCGCCGTGTACTGCGCGTACTGGGGCCGCGGCTACGCCTGCAACCCGGCCGCGATCCACGCCAAGGCCCGCGAACTCGCCCCGCACATCCGCTCGGTGTTCCTGGTGGAGGCCGACCGGGCGCACACGGTGCCGGACGGCGTCGACCACGCGGTCATCGGCAGCCGCCGGTACTGGGAGGTCCTGGCCCGCGCGAAGTACCTCGTCAACAACGCCAACTTCGCGGAGGGCGTGGTCAAACGCCCCGGCAGCGTCCACCTCCAGACGCAGCACGGCACCCCGCTGAAGACCATGGGCGTCGACCAGTCGACGTACCCGGTGGTCGCCGCGGCGACCGGCAGCTTCGCCAAGCTGCTGGGCCGGGTCGACCGCTGGGACTACAACCTGTCCTCCAATCCCCACTCCACCCGGGTGTGGGAGCGCGCCTTCCCCGGTTCCTACGAGCAGCTGGAGTACGGGTATCCGCGCAACGACGTCTACTGCACGGCCGGTGCCGGCGACGTGCTGCGGATCCGCGCGGAGCTGGGCGTACCGGAGGGCGCGACCGCCGTGCTGTACGCCCCCACCCACCGCGACCACCACACCGGTTTCGAGCCCGGCCTCGACCTGGAGGCGTTCTGCGCGGCGGCCGGCGAGGACGTCGTGGTCCTGCTGCGCGCCCACTACTTCTACGACCGGGGCGGTCCGCGCGCGGGCGGCCGGGTCATCGACGTCACCGCGCACCACTCCTCGGAGGACGTGTGCCTGGCCGCCGACGCGCTGATCACCGACTACTCGTCGATCATGTTCGACTACGCCAACCTGGACCGCCCGATCGTCGTGTACGCCGACGACTGGGACGTCTACCGGGAGATCCGGGGCGTCTGCTTCGACCTGATGGCGCAGCCGCCGGGGCCGGTGGCCCGCACCCCCGGGGAACTGGCCCGGGTGTTCCGCGACGGCTCGTACGCGGACGCCGGGTCGGCCGCGCTGCGGGCCCGGTTCCGGGAGCGGTTCTGCGCCTTCGACGACGGCCGGGCCGCCGAACGGGTCGTACGCCGGGTGCTGCTCGGCGAGCCCCCCGAGGCGCTGCCGCCCGTGATCCCGCTCGCGGAGCGCGTCCCCGCCCCCGCGGCCGCCGCCACCCTGGTGAGGAGCTGACGAAGCAGTGCCCCGCTTCAGCATCATCGTCCCCGTCCACAAGGTGCAGGCCTACCTGCACGCCTGCCTCGACTCGGTGCTCGGGCAGTCCTACCGCGACATCGAGGTGATCGCCGTCGACGACCGCTCGCCCGACGGCTGCGGGGCGATCCTCGACGCGTACGCGGCCCGCGACGAGCGCCTCCGGGTGCTGCACCTGCCGGAGAACGTGGGCCTGGGCCGGGCCCGCAACGCCGGGATGCCGCACGCGAGGGGCGACTACCTGTTCTTCCTCGACAGCGACGACACCCTCACCCCGGGCGCGCTGCGCGCGATCGCCGACCGCCTCGACGAGGCCGGCGACCCGGACGTGCTGGTCTTCGACTACGCCCGCACCCACTGGTGGGGCGGCACCCGCCGCAACGCGCTGGCCCCGCTGCTGGCGGAGACCGACGCCGCCTTCACGGCCGCCGAGCGGCCCGGGATCCTCGACCTGCTGATGGTGGTGTGGAACAAGGTCTACCGCCGCGACTTCGTCGAGCGGGAGGGCTTCACCTTCCCGCCGGGCTACTACGAGGACACGCCCTGGACCTTCCCGGTGCTGCTCGCCGCGGAGCGCATCGCCACCCTGGACCGGATCTGCCTGTACTACCGGCAGCGCCGCCGGGGCAGCATCCTGTCCACCACCAGCCGCAAGCACTTCGACATCCACGAGCAGTACGCGCGGGTGTTCCGGTTCGTCGACGCCCGCCCGGCGCTGGCGCACTGGCGTCCCTTCCTGCACGCCAAGATGGGCGAGCACTGTCTCGACGTCCTCGCCAAGCCGGACCGTCTGCCCCCGTCCGACCGGGGCGAGTTCTTCCGCCGCACGGCCGAGATGTTCCGGGCGCACCGGCCCGAGGGCGTCCCGGTCCCGGCCGGACTGCGGGTGCTGGAGGGCGGCTACGCCGGGTACGTCCTGCGCCGGGGGGCCGGGCGGGCGGGCCGGGAGCTGGGCCGGCGGGCCCGGCAGGCACGGACCGCGACGGCCGCGCGGGCGGCCCGGAGCCGGTCCGCGCTGAACCTGCGCCGGCCGCTGGATCCCGGCCTCGCCGTGTACTCGGCGTTCTCGCACCGGGGCGTGCTCGGCGACCCCGCGGCGATCCACCGCGCGGCCCGCGCGCTCGCCCCGCACATCCGGGGCGTATGGGTGCTGGCCGGTGAGGACCGGGCCGCCGGGCTGCCGCCGGACACCGAGTACGTGCTCCTGGACTCGCCCGGCTACCGCAGGGTGACCGAGCGGGCCACGTACTTCGTCAACAACGTCAACTGGCCCGGGGCACTGGTCAAACGCCCCGGCAGCGTGCACATCCACACCCACCGGGGCACCCCGCTGAAGTACACGGGCGCCGATCTGCTGGACAGGCCCGGCGCCCGGCACGGCCTCGACGTACCGCGGATGCTGCGCAGGGCCGACCGCTGGGACTACAGCCTGGTCGCCAGCCGGCACTCCGAGCTGGTGTGGGAGCGGGCCTTCCCCTGCCACTTCACCTCCCTGCGCACCGGCAGCCCCCGCAACGACGTCCTGGTCGGCGCCGGCCCGGACAGCGGCCGCGCGGTCCGCGCGCGGCTCGGCATCCCGGACGGCGACACGGTGGTGCTGTACGCGCCGACCCGCCGCGACTACCGCAGGGACGGGCTGGTGGAGCGGATCGACCTGGCCCGGTTCGCCGCCGACCTGGGCCCCGGCCGCACCCTCGTCGTCCGTCTGCACCCCTCCCTGGCCACCGGACCCGCGCGCGGGCTCGGCCTGTCGGAGCTGCACCGGCGGGGCGTGCTGGTCGACGCCACCGACGAGCCGGACGTGCAGGACCTGCTGCTCGCCTCCGACGCCCTGGTCACCGACTACTCGTCCCTGATGTTCGACTACGCCCTCCTGGACCGGCCGATCGTGATCCACGCCGACGACTGGGACGCCTACCGGGCGAGCCGGGGCACCTACGTCGACATCACGGCCGAGGCGCCCGGTCACGTGTCGCGCTCCCCCCTCGAACTGGCGTGGCTGTTCGACTCCGGGACGTGGCGGGACGCGGAGGCGGCGCGGCTGCGGTCCGCCTTCCGGGAGCGGTACTGCGAGTTCGACGACGGCCGCGCCGCCGAGCGGGTGGTGCGCGCGCTGATGCTGGGCGAGGGGAACCGCGAGCCGGCGGCCGGACCGGCCGGGGTGCCGTCCCAGGCCGTGAGCCGTGACGCGCTGATCCCCTCGTGAGGCCGCGCACCCGGGTCCTGCTCCTGGCCGTGCTCTTCGCGGTGCTGCAACTCGCCAACGTCACCGGCCGGGACACCCCCGACAGCAAGAACTACCTGTCGTACGCCCTGAGTCTGAGCGGCGCGGACAAGCGGGAGGCGGCGGCCGCCACGATCGACTACGTCTGCGCGGGCCGGGCGGCGATCGCGCACCGCGAGCAGAACGTGCACGTGGTGCGCTTCCACGCCCCGGACCCCGCCCCGGCCGTCGCGCGGGAGTGCCGGGAGCGGGAGTGGCGGCAGGTGGAGGCGCGGCTGGCGGCCGGGCAAGGGGGCGGGCACACGGTGCCGTTCATGCCGGAGCGGTTCATGCGGATCTTCGAGGTGCGGCCCGGCTATCCGGTGTTCCTGGTGCCGTTCGTGAGCGTGCTCGGGGTGACCTGGGGCGTGTGGGCGGCGGGCGTGGCGGTCACCTGCGCGGGCGGGGTGCTCGTCTTCCTGGTGCTGCGCGCGCTGTCGGTGTCCGTGCCGCTCGCGCTCACCGGGCAGGCGCTGTTCTGCGTCCTGCCGTGCGGGACGACCGCGATGCGCCCGATGACCGAAGGGCTGCTGCTGGCCCTCACCCTGGCCGCCCTGTGGGGCTGCGCGCTGGTGCTTCGGGGACGGCCCGCCCGGGAGGGCGTGGCGGTCGTGGCCGCCGCACTGCTCGCGCTGTTCACCGTCAAGCACGCGCAGGCGCTGTTCCTCGGGGTGTGCCTGGCGGGCGCGGGCGCCGTGGTCGCCCTGCGGCGCCGGTGGCGGGGCCTGCCGCGGGTGCGCGGGGTGGCGGCGCTCGCCGGGGCGGGGTGCGCGGGCGCGCTCGGCACGGTGCTGCTGGCCCGGCTGCTGCACTACCCGTCGGCGTCGGAGAGCGTGCAGGACCTGCTCACCGATCACTTCGCCCGCCCCGACCGGGAGCGTCCGTGGCAGGAGTTCCTCCAGCTCCAGGGGAACTTCTGGACGGAGTGGCTGCGGCGGCAGCTGTGGGAGCCGCTGTTCCCGGCGTTCCTGGCCGCCGGTGCGCTGGGGGCGCGGCGGCGGCCGGGGTTCGGCGCGTTCCTGGTCGCCGCCGCCTTCACGGGGATCCTCAACCAGGCCGGGCACCCGGACATCAACATCTGGGGCGACCGGCTGATCACGTCGGCCTGGCTGCTGCCGGTGCTGGGGGTGCCGCTGCTGCTGGAACCGGTGGTGCGGCGGACGGCGGTGCCGGCGCGGGGGGCCGCGGTGAGTCACTCGATGAGGTGACGCGAGGCCATGGCACAGACGGCACCGGGAACATACGGCAAATGCCTCAGACGCTTCCCTTCCGCACCGCCCGATGAGCGCCGGCGTCCTCGTCCGGCGGGCCGTGGACGGTGCCGGCGCGCTGCGCGGCGGCGGGGCCTGGCGTCCCACCCCGTACCAGCTGTTCGGCTTCCTGTTCTGGCTCGTGATGTGCCTGGCGTACTGGAGGGTGCCGCTGTGCTGCGACGCCGGACAGCACGCGGCGGTCGTCGAACGCCTCGAGGACGATCTGCTGCGGCCCCGGCACCCGATGGCGGACCTGCCGGGCGCGGGCAGCCCGTACTACTCGCCGTTCGCCGTGGCGCAGGGCGCGGTCGCCCGGCTGACCGGGCTGGGCGGCTGGGAGGTGCTGAGGCTCGGCGGGCCGCTGAACCTGCTGGTGCTGCTGACCGGGCTCGGCCGCTTCGTCCGCGTGCTGTCCCCGCGCCCCTGGGCGCCGGTGCTGGCGCTCGCCGCGACGGCGTTGCTGTGGGGCGTGGAGCGGGCCTGGTGGAGCGGCTACACCAACCTGATGTCGCTGACGGGCAATCTGGCCTACCCCTCGACGTGCGCGATCGGGCTCACCTTCTGGGCCTGGGCACTGACGGGGGCGCGGGCACGGGACCGGGACGCGGGGGCGGCCCGGCGGAACACGGGGGCGGCCCGGCGGGACACGGGGCCGGGCGGGCCGCGCCGGCCGGCCGGGTACGCGGCGCTGGGCGCGCTGTACGGGCTGGTCCTGCTCGTGCACCCGATCACCGCGGTCGCGGCGGCGCTGGGGGCGGTGGCCCTGGCCGCCGGGTGGCAGCGGCGCTGGGGGCCGGCGGTCGCCGGGCGGTGGGCGCTGACGGGGGCGGTGGCGCTGACGGTGGCCGCGTGCTGGCCGTACTTCGACGTGTTCGCGCTGGCCGGGGACGCCAGCGTGGACGCGATGCACCGGCGGCTGTACCTGGACCTCGCCGGACAGTTCGGGCTGGCGTCGCTCGGGCTGCCGGCGCTGTGGCTGCGGGCGCGGCGCACCTCGTGGCGCGATCCGCTCGTGCTGATGTTCACGCTGGACTGCCTGGTGGTGGCGTACGGCTGGATCAGCGGCCACTACACCTACGGCAGGATCCTCGGGCTCACTCTGGTGCCGTTGCAGTGCGCGCTGGCCGTGGAACTGGCGGCGCCCCGGCCGTGGCCGGTGTGGCGGCGACTGCTGGGCCGGGCCGCGGCGGCGGGCGCCTGCGCCGGGTTTCTGACCGTGCACGCCGGGGCGGTGGTGCCGCCGGCGCTGGACCCGGTCGGCTTCGAACAGCCGCCCGACTGGCCGACGTACGCGTGGGCCGCGCGGCACATCGGCCCGGGCGAGGTCGTGATCACCGACGGCTACCACGCCGTCCACGCGCTCGCCGGGTACGGGCCGAACCTCGCCGCGCCGGCCTGGCCGGACGCCTCGCTGGACGAACGGGAGCGGCTGCGGCGGCGGGCCGACGTACGCGCGTACCTCGACCCGGGTTCGACCCGCGCCGAGCGGTCCGCGATCGTCCGCCGGTACCGCGCGCGCTGGCTGCTGCTGACGCCCTGGCAGCAGGTGCCCGAGGAGGCGGTGGTGGTGGCGTGGAGCCGGCGGACGGGGGAGGTGCTGGCGCGGATCGGGGGGGTGGGCCCGCGTGACTACTCGATGACGAGGTCGACCGGGATGTTACCGCGGGTGGCGTTGGAGTAGGGGCAGACCTGGTGGGCCTGCTCGACCAGCTTGCGGCCGGTCGCCTCGTCCACGCCGTCGGGCAGCTCGACGCGCAGCGTCACGGCGAGTGCGAAGCCCTCGCCCTGCTTGCCGATGCCCACCTCCGCGGTCACCGCGGCATCGCTGACGTCGACCTTCGCCGCCCGGCCGACCAGCCCGAGGGCGCTGCCGAAGCAGGCCGCGTAACCGGCGGCGAAGAGCTGCTCCGGGTTGGTGCCCTTGCCGTCGCCGCCCAGCTCCGCCGGGGCGCTCAGGCCGACGTCCAGCTTGCCGTCGGAGGTGACGGCGCGGCCCTCGCGGCCGTGGGTGGCGGTGGCGACAGCGGTGTAGAGCGCGTCCATGGGAAGACCTTCCCTCTCGATTCATGGCCTGGCCGGGCCCGTGGTGGCCCCGGCACCGTGCGAGTACGATTAGAGCACACAATTCAATTGTCCACAACTTAATGGTTCACCAGAGCTACCCTGGAGACATGACAGCGACTCCCACCCCACCGCCGGCGAGCCCCGCGACAGCCCCGCCGCCGGGCGCCGCGGACGACTGGCTCCGCCTCGACCAGCAGATCTGTTTCACCCTGAACGCCGCCTCCCGCGCCTTCAACGGCGTCTACCGGGTGGTCCTCAGGGATCTCGGGCTCACCTACCCGCAGTACCTGGTCATGCTGGTGCTGTGGGAGCACGGCACCCTGCCCGTGAAGAAGCTCGGCGAACACCTGCGACTGGACTCCGGCACACTGTCGCCGCTGCTCAAGCGGCTGGAGGCGGCCGGCCTGGTGCGCCGGGAGCGCAGCGCGCGCGACGAGCGGTCGGTGGAGGTGCAGCCCACCGAGGAGGGCGTCGCGCTGCGGCGGCGGGCCCTGGAGGTGCCGCGCCGGATCATGGCCGCGACCGGCTTCGAGATCGGCGAGATCCGCGGCCTGAGCACCCGGCTCCAGGAACTGACGACGGCACTGGACAAGGCGGCGGCAGCGGAAGGGACGTGACGACACCCCGGGGCGCATCACGTGTACAAAACGCCTGTATGCGGGCAAAGGGTAAAGACAGCCCGTGCCGCGCCCCGAGGACGTCCATGCACTCCCACCACTCCCCCGTGGCCGTCGTCGTCATCGGCCACGACGACGCCGCCCACGTGACCGACGCGGTGCGCTCGGCACTCGGGCAGGGACCCGCCGTACGCGAGGTCGTCGCCGTCGACGACTGCTCGACGGACGGCAGCGCCGGCCTGCTGGACCGGCTGGCCGCCGGCGAACCGCGGGTGCGGGTGATCCGGCACCCGGTCAACAGCGGCGGCTGCGGTACCCCGCGCAACACCGGGCTCGACGCGGTGACCGCGCCGTACGTGATGTTCCTGGACAGCGACGACGTACTGCCGCCCGGCGCGGTGGACGCCCTGCTCGCGGCCGCGACCGGGGCGGACGCGCAGGTCGCCGCCGGCCTGTGTGTGCGCCGCGAGCTGCCGTCGGGGCGCGAGGTGCCCTGGGAACCGGGTCTGTACGCCGCGCCCGCCGTGCTCGACCGCCCGGCGCACCGCCCGCGCCTGGTCCACGACACCCTGTGCGTCAACAAGCTCTACGCCACGGCCCTCCTGCGCGAGCACGGCATCCGCTTCCCCGACGGCCGGTTCCCCTACGAGGACTTCGTGTTCACCGCGCGCGTGTGGGCCGCCGCCCCGCGCGTCGCCCTGGTGCCGGACCGGGTGTACGTCTGGCACGTGCGCCGGTCCGCGCGGCGGCTGTCGATCTCGCTGGACCGCGCGGGCATCGACAACTGGCACGCCCGCACACACGCGTGCCGCACCGCCCACGACATCCTGCTGGGCGCCGGCCAGAAGCGGCTGGCGCGCAGGGCACGGGCCAAGTTCCTCGACCACGAGCTGCGCATGTACGCGCGTGAGCTGCCGCTGCGCGACGAGGACTACCGGCGCCGCTGGTGGGCGCACACCCGGGCGTTCCTCGCGGACTACGACGCCGCCGACTGGGCCCGCGACCCGCTCGCGCCGGGCCGGCTGATCGGGCGGGTCGTGCTGGCCTCCCCCGAGCCGTGCGACCTGCCCCGCCTGCGGGAGCTGGCGGCCCGGCCGGCGCGGCTGTGCCCGCCGTACGCCCGCGCGCGGGACGGCACGCCGTGCTGGTCGGCCGGCCTGCCCGGGATCACCCTGGAGCCGCTGCTGACCCGTCCGGTGCCCTTCCTGCCGCTCGCCGTGGACGCGGAGCCGCGCCCGCACGCGCGCGGTCTGCGGCTGCGGCTGCGCCTGCACGAGCTGTACGGCCGGGTGGCGCAGGCGGGACCGGAGACGGTGGAGGTGGAGTGGCGGCACCGGGAGCGGGACGGCGTGGCCCTGCGCCGCACGGTGCCGCTGCGGGCGTCCGGCCCGGACACCTGGGCCGCGGAGACGACGGTCCGGCCGGACCGGCTGGCCACGCTCGGCACCGGCGCCTGGGACCTGCGGCTGCGGGTGCGTTTCCGGGACGGGTCGAGCCGCCGGGTCACGGCCCACGCGCCGACCGGTCCGGGCCTGCTGCGCCGCCGCGCGGTGCCCAGCCCCCGGCACGGCGTGGTGCTGGTGCGGCCGTACGCCACGCACTCGGGTTCGCTCGCCCTGCGCGTGGCGACCGGCGTACGCGGTGTCGTCCCGGTGCTGCGCGGAAGGCTGTGGCGCCTGCTTCACTGAGAGCGCGGACACGCGGGGCAACGACGAGGGGACGGCCTTCCATGACCTGGTTGATCACCGGCGGCGCCGGCTACATCGGCGCGCACGTCGTACGGGCGATGACCGAGGCGGGCGAACGGACGGTGGTGTACGACGACCTGTCCACCGGGCTCGCCGGCCGGGTGCCGGACGGGGTGCCGCTGGTGGTGGGCTCGACCCTGGACGAGGAGCGGGTGGCGCGCGCCCTCGCCGGCCACCAGGTCACCGGAGTGGTCCACCTGGCGGCGAAGAAGCAGGTGGGCGAGTCGGTCGAACGGCCCCTGCACTACTACCGGGAGAACGTCGAGGGCCTGCGCGTCCTGCTCGACGCGGTGACGGCGGCCGGGGTGCGCTCCTTCGTCTTCTCGTCCTCGGCGGCGGTGTACGGCATGCCGGACGTGGACCTCGTGACGGAGGAGACCCCCTGCGCGCCCATGTCGCCCTACGGCGAGACCAAGCTGGCCGGCGAGTGGCTGGTGCACGCGGCGGGCCGGGCGGGCGGGCTGTCCACGGCCTGCCTGCGCTACTTCAACGTGGCCGGCGCCGCCCGCCCGGACCTCGCCGACACGGGCGTCTCCAACCTGGTCCCCATGATCTTCGAGAAGCTGACCGCGGACCTGCCCCCGCGCGTGTTCGGCGACGACTACCCGACCCCCGACGGCACCTGCGTCCGGGACTACATCCACGTCGTCGACCTGGCCGAGGCCCATGTGGCGGCGGCCCGCGCGCTGCGCTCCTCGCCCGGCCGGCACCTGACCCTCAACATCGGCCGCGGGGAGGGCGTCTCGGTCCGCGAGATGATCGACCGCGTCAACGCCCTGACCGGACACGCCCGCCCGCCCGTGACCACCCCCCGCCGTCCCGGCGACCCGGCGCGGGTCGTGGCCTCCGCCGACCGCGCAGCCGCCGAACTCGGCTGGAAGGCCCGCCACGGCATCGACGACATGATCACCTCCGCCTGGCAGGGCTGGCTCCGCCTCCACCCGGCGGCGGCACGCGGCTGACCTGCGCGGACGGCCCTCAGAGCGCTTTCAGGGCCTGGGCCGTCGCCCGGGCCAGGGCGGCCAGGTAGTCCTTGGGGAGCCTGGGGCGGCGGATGACCACCGAGCGCCAGTACAGGGGGCCCGAGATCAGGTCCAGGGCCAGGGCGTGGTCGGTGCCGGGGCGCATCTCACCGCGGTTCTCCGCCGCCGTCACGATGCCCTTGGCGACCCCGTCCTGGCCCTCGCGCAGGGCCTTCTGCAGCGCCTCGGCGATGTCGGGGTTACGGGCGGCCTCGGCCTGCAGATCGGGGAGGATCTGCGAGGCGACGGGATGGCGCAGGGCGCGGGAGGTGACCTCGTACAGCAGCCGCAGGTCGCCCTCCAGCGAGCCGGTGTCCGGCGCGGGCAGGTTCTGGACGGCGATCACGGACACCAGGTCGAGGACCAGGTGCAGTTTGGAGCGCCAGCGGCGGTACACCGCGGTCTTGCCGACGCCCGCGCGGCGGGCGATCCCCTCGATCGACATCCGCGCGTAGCCGACGGCGACGAGTTCCTCGAAGACGGCCGCCCGGATGGCCTCCGTCACGTCCTCCCGCAGTACGGCGGCCCCGGCGGGGGCCCGGCGGCGCGGACGCGGCTGGGGCTCGTCGGCGTTCGTCATGCGGACAGCATAGGCCGCCGTCGTCACGACGAAACGGTTGCGTTCCGACGTACGTTCCGCCTACGCTCCCGTTGCGACGATACGGTCCCGTTCCGACGTAGTGAAACACCGTTCCGGCGCGGGGAACCCCCGTTCCGGCGCGGAGAACCGTTGCCACCCCCTCCCCCTAGCGAAAGCAGCGGATGTGAGTCAGGTCCTCCACACACCGCCCCCCGCACCCCCCGCACCCGGCGAGGACGATCTCGCGGCCCTCGCCGCCCGCCACGGCCTCACGGTCAGCGGCGCCCGCCCGTCCCTCGTCGAGTACGTCCGTCAGCTGTGGGGGCGGCGGCACTTCATCGTCGCCTTCGCGCGGGCGAAGCTGACCGC
>NZ_JBIBRG010000001.1:772990-774925 GCF_043076215.1 Streptomyces sp. NPDC016640 | reverse complement strand
GCCAGGTTCCCGGAGATGTTGCGGTAGACCCCGGGCGGGAACGCCGTCGCCGCCGGGGCCACCTCGTAGGAGACGGCGAAGTCCTCGGTGGTCTCGCCGAAGTTCCAGCCCGCCCGGAAAGCGGCGATGTTCGCCGCCGCGATCTGCGGCTTACGGGCGAACTTCGCGGCCAGGAACTTCTCGGTGCCCTCGGTGGGCCGGTGATACATCCAGCTCAACAGCCCCAGAGCGAACATGTTCTTGCTGCGCTCGGCCTCCTTGCGGGTGAGGCCGAACTCCTTGAGCGCCTCCACGGTCAGCGTGGTCAGCGCCACCGGGTGCAGGCGGTAGCCCTCCAGCGAGCCGTCCTGCAGGGGGCTGGCGGCGTAGCCGACCTTGCGCAGCGCGCGTGGGGTGAACTCGTCGGTGTTGACGATGATCTCCGCGCCGCGTGGCAGGTCGGCGATGTTGGCCTTCAGCGCGGCCGGGTTCATCGCCACCAGCACGTCCGGCGCGTCACCGGGGGTGAGGATGTCGTGATCGGCGAAGTGGAGCTGGAAGGACGACACACCGGGCAGGGTGCCGGCGGGCGCGCGGATCTCGGCGGGGAAGTTCGGCAGCGTGGAGAGATCGTTGCCGAACGAGGCGGTCTCCGAGGTGAAACGGTCACCGGTGAGCTGCATCCCGTCACCCGAGTCCCCCGCGAACCTGATGATCACCCGGTCGAGCCGGCGGACGTCCTTCGCCCCCGCCGCTTTGCGCTGCTCTCCTATGACTGCTTCGTCGGCCTGTTCCGCTGGGCTGCTGACCTGGCTGGTCACTGAACTGGACCTCCTCGAGGCGGCTGTCCGGGACGGCCTTCCCGAAGGCCGTCCCTGGATCAACCCTACGACCGTGAGGGTGCCCTTCCTGGGGTCATTCGCATGTTGGACACGACTTCAGGACGTTCCGGCACCCCGGTCGCGGCCGGCGGTCAGGAGTTGAGGTAGGTGAGAACGGCCAGTACACGCCGGTGATCGCCGTCGCTCGGGGACAGCCCGAGCTTCAGGAAGATGTTGCTGACGTGCTTCTCCACGGCACCGTCGGAGACGACCAGCTGCCGGGCGACGGCCGAGTTCGTCCGTCCCTCGGCCATCAGCCCCAGGACCTCCCGCTCGCGCGGGGTGAGTTTCGCGAGCACGTCCTGCTTGCGGCTGCGGCCCAGCAGCTGCGCGACCACCTCCGGGTCCAGGGCCGTGCCGCCCCGGGCCACGCGCACCACCGCGTCCACGAACTCGCGCACCTCGGCCACCCGGTCCTTCAGCAGGTAGCCGACGCCACGGCTGGAACCGGCGAGCAGCTCCGTGGCGTAGCGCTCCTCCACGTACTGCGACAGCACCAGCACCCCGACTCCCGGATGCGCCTTGCGCAGCTGCACCGCGGCCCGCACCCCCTCGTCGGTGTGCGTCGGCGGCATCCGTACGTCGGCCACCACGACGTCCGGAAGCTGGTCCTGCCCGTCCAGCTCGGCGATGGTCTTGATCAATGCGTCGCCGTCACCGACACCGGCCACGACCTCGTGCCCCCGGTCGGTCAGCAGCCGGGTCAGGCCCTCCCGCAACAGCACCGAATCCTCGGCGATGACCACCCGCACCCTGTCCTCCACGTCCACGTCCCTCGGCCCCCATGCCCCTGTCGCCGTCCCCCGCCCTCGTGGCGGGGGACGGCCGTGGGGTCCAGCATTCCAGCATTCGGTGGGGGATGCGGCGGGGCGACGCGGCCGGGGTGTCGTCGCGGCGGGCCGGCACGCGGCCGCCCGGCTCCGTTCCTCTCCCGCGGGCGGCGGGTACGGGCGGCGGGGGCGGGGCCCCGGCGCCCCCCCCCCCCCCCGACCCCCCGGTGCCGGTGTGCCTGTGCCGGTCCGTGTACCTTGCTCCCGTCCTCCGCCACGGTGCCCCCGAACAAGGCAAGCGCCGT